>CANRPO010000008.1 GCA_947632515.1 uncultured Lachnospiraceae bacterium | reverse complement strand
CTGGAAGAAGTATTATCTTTTTAAAAGATATAGACTGAATAATTTGGGGGATAAGAGCATTCATGCGTTTGTCGTGCTGTGTGCTCCTTACGCCTTGACAGATCGGCATAAAAGGGAGAGAATAATAAGATGTGCGGGCGGGTTATGGCCCGTGTGGATTTAAGAAAGGCTGGTGTTTTGAAATGACAAAGATTGATATTGTTTCCGGCTTTTTGGGCGCCGGCAAGACGACATTGATCAAGAAACTGTTAAAAGAGGCTTTGGCCGATACAAAAGTAGTGCTGATAGAGAACGAGTTCGGCGAGATCGGCATCGACGGCGGTTTTCTCAAGGAGGCCGGGATCGAGATCAAGGAGATGAATTCCGGCTGTATCTGCTGTTCGCTGGTGGGCGATTTCGGTACTTCGCTCAGGGAAGTCTTGGACACATACGCGCCGGAGCGCATTCTGATCGAGCCTTCGGGCGTAGGCAAGCTGTCCGACGTCATGAAGGCGGTGCAGGAGGCGATGGCGGACAGGGACGTGGAGTTGAGCAGCGCGGTCGCCGTTGTGGACGCCTGCAAGTGCAAAATGTATCTCAAGAATTTCGGAGAGTTTTTTGTCAATCAGATCGAGCACGCGGGGACGATCGTGTTGAGCAGGACCGATAAACTGAGCGAGGAGAAATTATCGATGTGCGTGGAGATGATCCGCGAGCACAACGGGAAGGCCACGATCATCACGACCCCCTGGGATGCGCTGGAAGGCAGGGATATTCTGGAGACCATCGAAGGGGCGAAGGATCTGGAGGCGGAGCTGATGCGCGAGGTGATGGCGCATCATGACGAGCATGAGCACGACCATGGCCCGGACTGCACCTGCGGCTGCCACGACCATGAGGGGCATGAGCACCACCACGACCATGACCACGATGAGCATGAGCACCACCACGACCATGACCATGATGAGCACGAGCACCACCATGACCATGACCACGATGAGCATGAGCATCATCACGACCATGATGAACACGGACATCACCACCACCATCATGACGCGGATGAGATCTTTACAAGCTGGGGAATGGAGACGCCGGCCGTCTATACGAAAGAGGAGATCGAACACATCCTGAAGGAGCTTGACAGGGAGGATGCGTACGGGCTTGTCCTGCGCGCCAAGGGTATGGTGCCCGCGGCGGACGGCGGCTGGATCTACTTCGACTATGTGCCGGAGGAGAGCAATGTCAGGGACGGCAAGCCGGATGTGACAGGGAAGTTCTGCGTGATCGGCTCGCAACTCAAGGAGGATAAGCTGGCGGAGCTGTTTCGGAAATAATCGGGAATAAGACGTTACGGAAAGGTGTGGATAGATTATGAAACCGGTCTATGTGATCAACGGATTTTTGGAGAGCGGCAAAACCGAGTTTATCACCTATACATTGGCGCAGCCCTACTTTCAGATCGGCGGCAGGACGCTGCTTGTTCTGTGCGAGGAGGGTGAGAATGAATATGACGAAAAATTGTTGAAGGCGAGCAGAACGGTGCTTGAGTTGATCGAGGAGGAGGCGGATTTTCAGCCGGCGAAACTGATCGAGCTGGAGAAAAAGCATAAGCCGGAGCGCATCATCATCGAGTACAACGGCATGTGGAACTACAAGGAGATGAAACTGCCGTGGCACTGGAAGATCGAGCAGCAGATCACCACGATCGACGCCTCCACGTTCCCGATGTACTACACGAATATGAAATCCCTGTTGGCGGAGCAGATACGCGCCTCGGAGCTGATCATCTTCAACAGATGCGACGGCATTTCGGACCTGAGCAGTTATAAGCGCAACGTCAAGGCGATCAACCGGAAGGCGGAGATCGTGTTCGAGGATGCCAACGGCGAGATCAACGAGATCATGGAGGAGGATCTTCCCTACGATTTAAAAGCAGATGTTATTGAATTGGACGACAACGGTTACGGCATCTGGTATTTGGACTCCTTGGATCACTTGGAGCGCTACGACGGCAAGACCGTGAGGTTTACGGCTATGGTGCTGAAACCGAAGGAATATCCGAAAGGATACTTCGTGCCGGGCAGAATGGCGATGACGTGCTGCGCGGAGGATATGGCGTTTCTGGGGTTTGCCTGCGAGTATGACGGGGCGGACGCTCTGGCGGAGCAGCAGTGGGTGAAGGTAAAGGCGAAGGTCGCGAAGGAGTATTTTGCGGATTATCAGGGAGAAGGCCCTGTTCTTCACGCGGTGAGCGTAGAGAAGACGAAAGCGCCCAGGGAGACGGTGATCAGTTTTACCTAGAGATAGTTTTCCCGGTCACCGCGTTCAGGGAAAGTGGGCGAGAGAAAAGTATGGCGGATTTGTCTACACGGGAGAGCGGGGTGAGACGCGCAAGGGCAAGGCGCGCGTCGGCGTGGAAATATACAGATAGAGGAGATTGGAGAGTAAAGATATGTTTCATTACGAGGCTGTGCAGTGGCTCTTTATCTTTTATACCTACTGCTTTCTGGGCTGGTGTTTTGAATCGGCTTATGTGTCTCTCAAGTCCAAAAAGTGGATCAACAGGGGATTTATGAGAGGGCCGTTTCTGCCTCTGTACGGCAGCGGCGCGGTCATGATGCTCGTCGTCTCGATGCCCTTTTCGGACAATATTGTTCTCACCTATGTGGCGGGGTGTATCGGCGCAACGGCGCTGGAATATGTAACAGGCGTTACGATGGAGGCGCTGTTCAAAGTGCGCTATTGGGATTATTCAAGTAAACCCTTTAATTTTCAGGGGCAGATCTGTCTCGGCTCTACGCTCACATGGGGATTTTTTACAGTGCTGATGACGCGGGTGCTGCACTATCCGATCGATCGGTTCACGCGCAGTGTGCCGGAGCAGATTCTCAGTTATATTACAGTCGTTCTGACGATCTACATCGTGATGGATTTCACGCTGGCGTTCAAGGCGGCGCTGGACATCCGGGATATTTTGGTGAAGATTCAGGGAGCCAGGGAAGAGATGATGCGCATGCAGCGCAGGCTTGACGTTCTGATCGCGTTCAACGCCGAGGAGAAGGAACAGAAGAAACTGGAGAGGGAACTCAGTCTGGCGGAATTGAGCGCAGAAATCAGGCAGCGTTTTGCGGGTCTGAAGGAGACGATACGCCTCAAACCCTCGGAATACGGCGAGGCGGCAAGAGAAGAGATCGCGGAACTGCGCGGGAAATTCAGCAGTTATTCGGATCCGCAGAACAGTTACAGAGGCATGTTGGATTTCTATAAGCGCGATATGATCCGCAACAATCCGACGATGGTGTCGGGCAGGTTCAGAGATGCGCTCAATGAGCTGAAAAACATCGCGGACAGCAAGAGAGGGTGATCAGTTCACCCGGCTGCCCGCGCGCAGGGGCTCCAGCAAGTCGAGAAACCGATTCTCCATCAGTTCAAAATTTCTCGCTTTCCGGCGAATGAGAGCGGTCGCCTTGTTGTAGAACCAGAAGGAGTATACGAGGATCTTGTTCGCTCTGCCGAGTTTTGCTTTGGTTGTGTGTTCGTAGTGGACGCCGCCCGCCAGCGTAGGCTTGCCTGCGTGAATATAGTCGATCAGGTCCGTCTCGCTGCAGATATTCTCCTGTAAGAGGGTATAGCCGAAACCGGCGCAGTCAGCCTTGTGGGAGTCGCTGCCGCCGAGACAGGGCAGATGATACTCCTCGGCGATCCGCATGGCGCGCAGATTGGAGTCGGCGTCTTCACAGGCGTTGTAGCCTTCTATAAAATCAAATTTTTTGTAGATATTTCCGGCCTTTTTCTCGCGCAGCGTGTTGCGGATGCTCAAGAATTTCTCGCCGCACGGATGGGCGGGGCCGATGATGCCGCCGTAGTGGTGAACAATTTCGATTAACAGCATGACGGGAAGACCTCTCAGCTCCAGTATAGGGAGTCTGACGTGGGTCGGCATCACGATGAGCATATGTCCTGCGTCGATGGTGTCGTACTCAATGCCCTTCAGCACAATGAAGTCTTCGGGTTTTTCGGGCAGCTTTTTGTAGTAGCGGTACGCCTTGTAGGAATCGTGGTCTGTGATCAGCATACCGTGAAAGCCTTTCTGTTTTAGGATCTCTATGTTTTCCAACAGACCGATCTTTCCGTCCGGCGAACCCTCTCTTGTATGACAATGCATATCCAGTTTCATGTGGCAGACCATCTCCTGATTTTTGATGCGAGGCGTTGACGCCCGTATGAATCGCGAGCGGACACACTCAAATGTATTTTAACCTTTTTGAGCGGAAATTGCCATAGGTTTTCAGAGATTTTTCGAGAAAAATGACAGGGAGCTGACGGAAGGAACGGATCATTTCGGAAACATTGGAAGAATTTTGCATAATTTATATATTGACAATTCCCATCGGATGGATTATTGTATAGAAAATAAATTTTATCCAAACCTGTGAGAAAGAGTAGTAGGAACGGAGAGCTTGGCACAGAGAGCCGCGGTTGGTGGAAAGCGGTGCAGCGGCCGTTTTGAATGGACTTTCGAGGCTGACCTGAAATGACAGTAGGAGTCGGCGGGAACCGCGCCCGTTATCCATGCGGCATATATGACAGTATATGAAACGAGGTGGACGGCATCTCAGGATGCGTCAAGTTGAGTGGCACCGCGATAATAACTATTGTTTATTACCGTCTCAGATAGGATCTGGGGCGGTTTTTATGTGCGGGAAATTTACCGCGCTTTCAAAAATCATATCATGCGGAGCGGCAGGCTCCAAAAGGAGGAACATTATGAAAAAGAAGACAGCAGCATTATTCATGACAGCCGTTATGACTGCGGCGGCGCTCGCCGGATGCGGCAGCGCAGGGCAGACGGAGGAGAACGGCGCGGCGCAGGAGAGCGGCGCACAGACAGAGAGTGCAGATGCGGCGCAGGAGGAGGACGCAGATGCGGCTAAGGAGAGTGACGCGGCGCAGCCGGAGGACGTCGCCGGGGGTGAGACCTACAAGGTCGGGATCGTGCAGTATGTGGACGACGCATCCCTGAATCAGATCGAGGCGGCCATCGAGGCGGAACTGGATGCGAAGGCGGCGGAGCTGGGCGTCAACTTCGACTATGCGGACTATGTGTATAACGGGCAGGCGGATGCCACTGTTCTAAATCAGATCGCCACGGAGCTTATCGCCTCCGAGGTAGATGTGATCGTGCCCATCGCCACGCCGGTGGCGATGATCATGCAGAACGCCACGGCGGACAATCAGATTCCCGTTGTGTTCTCGGCGGTATCGGATCCTGTGGGCGCGGGACTTGTGGAGAGCATGGAGGCGCCCGGTTCCAACATTACGGGCACTTCTGATGCGTTGGACACCGAGTCGATCATGGATCTGATGTTTGCGGCGAACCCGGAGATCAAGAAGGTAGGTCTTCTCTACAGCAAGAGCGAGGATTCTTCCACACAGCCGGTAAAGGATGCGAACGCATACTGCGCGGATAAGGGCGTGATCGTGGAGGAGAAGACGGGAACCACCAACGATGAGATCTCTCTTGCGGCGGACGCGCTGATTGCGGACGGCTGCGACGCCATCTTTACCCCTACGGACAACACGGTCATGACGGTGGAACTGGCGATCTATGAGAAATTTATCGAGGCGGGCATCCCGCACTACTGCGGCGCGGATTCCTTCGCATTAAACGGCGCGTTCCTGGGCTATGGCGTAAACTATGAAGAGCTTGGCACGGCTACCGCGGATATAGTGGCGGATATTCTCGTAAATGGCGCTGACCCGGCGGCGACTCCGGTTGTGACGCTGGACAATGGTATCGCCACAGTGAACACGGAGACGGCTGAGGCGATCGGCTTGGATTACAGTATGTTTGCCGATATGTGCGAGGAGCTGAGAGAGATCACGACGGCCAAGGAGTTTGAGTAACAGGACGGACAGAAAGAGGTTTTCATGGGATCTATTTTTACATTTTCGATCTTGCAGAGCGCTCTGGAGCTGGGCTGCATCTATTCGCTGGTGGCGCTTGCACTGTTTATTTCATTCAGTATTTTAAATATTGCGGATCTTTCCACGGACGGCTGTTTTACATTGGGCTGTTCCGTGGGCGCGGTCGTGACGATTGCGGGACATCCCTTTCTGGCGTTTCCGGCGGCTATGGCGGCGGGGGTCTGTTCGGGTTTCATCACCGCTTTTTTGCAGACAAGAATGGGCGTTCCGTCCATTCTTGCCGGCATTATCGTCAACACGGGTCTGTATACTGTCAATATTGCGGTCATGGGTTTTTCTTCCAGCGTCAATCTGTTTGGCTGCGACACGCTGTTTGGCCTGGCGAAGGATCTTTCCGGCGCGGCGTGGTATGGCGGCTGGTATAAGATCGTGATCGTGGCGGCAATTGTATTGATCATTGGTGTTATTTTATCCTGGTTCCTCAACACGAGGCTTGGACTTTCCATTCGCGCTACAGGAGACAACGAATACATGGTACGGGCCTCCAGCATCAATCCGGTTTTTACCATCACGGTGGGACTGTGTGTGGCCAATGCGCTGACGGCGCTGTCGGGGGCTATTCTGGCCCAGTATCAGAAATCCTGCGATATCAATCTGGGAACGGGCATGGTGACGATCGCGCTGGCAAGTCTGATCATCGGAGAGACGATCATCGGCAAAGGCGGGATGTTCAAGCGGGTGGTCGGCGTGATCCTCGGCAGCTGCCTGTACCGTTTCATCGTAGCCGTGGCGCTGCGCATGAGTGTTCCGGCGGAATGTCTCAAACTGGTCTCCGCGCTGATCGTGGCGTTTGCGATCTCTTTCCCTTATCTGAAAGGTAAGGCGTCATTCTACAGGGCGCGCAGGATGCCGGCGGGAATCGGCGGAGGGGATGGTGACGACGAATGCTGACATTAAAGAAAATATCGAAAACATTCAATCCGGGCACGGTGAATGAGAAAAAGGCGCTGGACCGGGTGAGCTTGGAGCTGGCGGACGGTGATTTCGCCACCATCGTCGGCAGCAACGGAGCGGGCAAGTCCACGCTGTTCAATGCAATAACGGGCGCTTTTTATGTGGACGAGGGGCAGATCATTCTGGCGGGAGAGAATATCACATACGTGAAGGAGCATGTCAGGAGCAAGGTGATCGGGCATCTTTTTCAGGATCCGTTAAAGGGCACCGCGCCCCACATGACCATCGAGGAGAATATGGCGCTTGCCTATCTGCGCGCCTCGACGGCTGCCCATGCCTATTTCAGCAGGATAAACGGCAGGGAGAAACAGATGTTCAGAGAGCAGCTGGCGCTCCTCAACATGGGCTTGGAAGACCGCATGAAACAGCCGGTGGGCCTTCTGTCCGGCGGGCAGAGACAGGCGCTGACCCTCTTGATGGCGACGATGGTGACGCCTAGGATCCTCTTGCTTGACGAGCACACGGCCGCGCTGGATCCGGCCACGGCGGAGAAGGTGCTGGCGCTGACGCGCAGGATCGTTGCCGAGCGCAGGATCACATGCCTTATGGTGACGCACAACATGCACCAGGCTTTGGAGCTTGGAAACCGCACGCTGATGATGGACGGCGGCAATATTGTGCTGGATATTCAGGGCGAGGAACGCGAAAATATGACGGTGGACGCCCTGCTGCAGAAGTTCAGGGATCAGGCCGGCAGACAGCTGGATGTGGACAGGATACTGCTGTCAGAGTAGAAAAGGAAAATCTATGGAACAAATCTCATTGTTTGACAGACACGAGGAGACCGTTCCTTTGGCGAGCCGTTTAAGGCCGAAAAGGCTGGAGGATTTCGTGGGGCAGGAGCATCTGCTCGGACCGGGGAAAATGCTCCGACAGATCATCGAGAAGGACCAGATCTCTTCCATGATATTCTGGGGACCGCCGGGCGTCGGCAAGACAACGCTGGCGAGTATCATCGCCGGCAGGACCAAGGCAAATTTCATCAATTTCAGCGCTGTGACAAGCGGTATCAAAGAGATCAAGGAAGTCATGCGTCAGGCGGAGCTCAGCCGTCAGATGGGCGAGAAGACCGTCCTGTTTGTAGATGAGATCCATCGTTTTAACAAGGCGCAGCAAGACGCCTTTCTGCCCTTTGTGGAGAAGGGCAGCATCGTGCTGATCGGTGCGACCACCGAGAATCCGTCCTTCGAGGTGAACGCCGCTCTGCTGTCCAGATGCAGAGTTTTTGTGCTGAAAGCGCTGGAGGAGAGGGATCTTGTGCGGCTTCTGTCGAACGCGCTGCACAGTTCGGAGGGATTTCCGGGACAGAAGATCGAGATGAGCGACCGCCAGCTGCAGGCGATCGCCGTCTTTGCCAACGGGGATGCCAGGATGGCGTTAAACACGCTCGAGATGGCGATCCTAAACGGAGACATCACGCCGGAGGGAACCATTGTCGTGACGGACGAAGGGCTTTCCCAGTGTATCAACCGCAAATCCCTGCTGTATGACAAGGCGGGGGAGGAACACTATAATCTGATCTCCGCACTGCACAAGTCTATGCGAAACAGCGACCCGGACGCGGCGGTTTACTGGATGCTCAGGATGCTGGAGGGCGGTGAGAACCCCCTGTATATCGCAAGACGCCTGATCCGCTTTGCCAGCGAGGATGTGGGGATGGCGGACAGCCATGCGCTGCCCTTGGCGGTGGCGGCCTATCAGGCTTGTCATTTCCTGGGGATGCCGGAATGCGACGTACATTTGACCCATGCGGTGACCTATCTGGCGATGGCTCCCAAATCCAACGCTCTGTACAGCGCCTGTGAGAAGTGTAAGAGGGATCTGCGGACGGAGAACGCGGAGCCTGTTCCCTTGCAGCTTAGGAACGCGCCCACCGGGCTGATGAAAGAGTTGGACTATGGCGCGGGGTACCAATATGCGCACGATACGGCGGACAAGTTGACGACGATGGAATGTATGCCGGAGTCCAAGAGGGGCTGCCGGTATTATGAGCCCACGGGACAGGGCGAGGAGGCCGAAGTAAAAAAGCGATTGGAAGAGATCATAGAATGGAAAAGGACGCACGGCGATTGAGCCGCGCGTCCTTTTTTGTCTGAAAAAGAAATCAGTCATAACTCGGACAACTTTTCATATATTGAGGTAAGGGGGCGAGGGAGACGAAAAAGGAGGAACTGCTGCATATGTTCCCGGAACATATGCGCGACAGATGGGAAAGGGTTGCAGAGTGCGCGGAAAGCCTGCAGGAGATCAGGATGCGGGCCGGAAGACCGGCGGCGGTGATGATCGACGGCCGGGAGCGATTTGTGGATACAGGCGGGAATCTGACGGACATGCCGCCGTTTCGGGCGGCGAGTACGACAGAGGACCTGGATGCCGTGCTCAAGCATCTGTGTCAGTATTCGCTCTATGCTTTCGCCGATGAGATCCGCCAAGGCTTTCTGACGATACAGGGAGGCCATCGGGTCGGTCTGGCGGGACAGGTCGTTCTGGAAGACGACCACACAATACGCAATATTAAATACATACGTTATTTAAATATTCGCATCGCCCATGAGATCAAAGGGGTGTCGGATGCGTTTCTTCCGCGTTTGTATGACCGGGCGGGGAGATTTCACAGCACCCTGTTGATCGCTCCTCCGGGGTGCGGCAAGACGACCATGCTGCGGGACCTGGTCAGGAATCTGTCAGACGGCAACGCATACGGGCCCGGCGTGAATGTCAGCGTGGTAGATGAGCGCTCGGAGATCGCGGGCAGTTATCTTGGCATGGCGCAGAATGACGTGGGCCTTCGCACCGACGTGTTGGATGGCTGTCCCAAGCGGGAGGGCATGATGATGCTCATACGCGCCATGGCGCCTCAGGTGCTGGCTGTGGACGAACTGGGCGGCAGGGATGATCTGCGGGCGTTACAGACAGCCAGCGGCTGCGGATGTAAGCTGTTGGCAACCCTGCACGGAGATTCTCTGGAGGAAGTAAAAAAGAAAAATAGCGTAAGTGATTTTATCTCCGGCAGCCTGTTCGAGCGCTATCTGGTGCTTACGAAAAAAAACGGCCGCTGCGAGGTGGAAGGCATTTACGACGGGGACGGTGCGTATGTTTAAGGCTGTGGGCGTCATCTGCATTTTGGCGGGCTGCGTGGGATATGGAGCGAATCGTGTCGAGAGAGAGCGGAGCAGGATCGCGCACCTGAAGGAGCTGCTTTCTATTGTCAGGCGGATTCAGGACGAGATCAGCTACGGCAAGCATACGCTGCCGGAGATCTGCATGATCTTGGCGGAGTGCAGCAAAATGCCGTACCGGACGGCGTTTCGGCAGATCTGTGAACAGGCCGGGCGCGGCGACGGAATATCCGTGGCCCGTATCTGGGCAGAGCAGATCGGGCAGTGCCAGCGGGAGGCGCCGCTCTCGCAGGAAGAAAAAAAAATTCTCCAAGATCTGCCGCAGGATCTCGGCATGCAGGAGGAAAAGCTGCAGGCTAAGAGCGTCGGCAGATGCGAGGAGCTCTTAGCCCGTAATTGCAGGAAGGCAGAGGAGGCATACGAGAACAAGGCAAAGATGATATTCAGCGTGAGTGTGCTGACAGGAGTATTCTTGACGATCCTGCTGTTATAGCGGGAATACATGGGAGGACGCATGGGGGTAAGTCTTATATTCAGGATCGCGGCGGTCGGCATCTTGGTAACAATATTAAATCAGGTTTTAAAACATAGCGGAAGAGAAGAACAAGCCTTTTTAATCAGCCTAGCAGGATTAATTCTTGTTTTAACATGGATCATCCCGTATATATACGATCTCTTTGTGATGATTCAGGATCTGTTCACACTCTGACGGTTTATAGGAGAACAAGCTGTGGAAATGGTCAAGATCGGATTGGTGGGCATTGTCGGGGTCCTGCTCGCCGTCCCGCTGAAAAGCTATAAGGCGGAGTACGGCGTCTACATAGGAATCGCCGTGTGTCTGGTGATATTGGGATATGCTGTCCGGTATCTGTCAGGACTGCTGTCAGCGATGGAGCAGCTGCGCGCTTATCTAAAAGATAACTATAGTTATGTGACGATCCTGCTGAAGGCGGTGGGAGCTACCTACGCCTGCGAATTCTGCGCGGGAGTATGCAAGGATGCGGGGTACAGCGGTATAGCCGGACAAGTTGAGATCATTGGAAAGCTCTATATCCTGCTGACGGGCATGCCGGTTTTGATCGCGCTGCTCGAAAGCATACAGTCGATCGCGGGATAAGCGGATACAGAGGCCGGGAGGGATAACATTTGGAGATCGAAAACGGCGGTGTGATCTGGGAAGAGATGGGGATGGATGCGGCGGCGCTGGATTTCAGCAGGCTCTTCCCCGATTACACATTTGACGGTAAGTCTGTGATGAGTTTTATCTTACAGGGGAAAATCTGGGAGGCAGTCAAGGAACTGGGGAGTGGAATAACAGGCGTATTTCATGCGCAAACGGGGGAGATCAAGGCGCTTTTTGCGGCGATCCTGGTGCTTGGCATCGTGGCGGCGCTCTTTGTCAATTTTGCGGACCTCTTTCACGATCATCAGGTTTCCGACATCGCCTTCTACTTTGTCTATCTGATCATGATTACGGTGCTGCTCCATGCGTTTGCGGACGCGGTTTCGGTTGTGCGGGAGATACTCGGTACGGTGACGACGTTCATGCAGCTATACATACCCACCTATATGGTGGCGGTCGGAACAGCCTCGGGAGCCGCGTCAGCCACCGTGTACTATCAGATCCTGCTGCTGATCGTATACCTGATCGAGTGCGTGTATCTGTCCGTCCTGCTGCCCGTTGTGTATACCTATATTCTGCTGACGGTCATCAACGGGATCTGGATGGAAGAAAAGCTGGCCCTTCTGTTGGATCTGCTGCACAAGGCGATTGGGGTGAGCGTCAAGATCACGCTTGGCATTATCACCGGTTTCAGCCTGCTGCAGGCAATGGTATCGCCTGTGATAGATTCTCTGCAGGCATCTGCTTTCAAGAAAGCCATGTCCGCGATTCCGGGCATCGGAGGATTGACGGAAGGGATGCTGGATATGGTGCTCGGCTCGGCTGTGCTGATCAAAAACGGCATCGGTCTGTACATTACGCTTGTGCTGATCCTGCTGTGCTGTATACCGCTTGCAAAATTGTTGCTGTACGCTGCGGCGGTCAAGGCAGGCGCGGCGCTTGTCGCTATCGTCAGCGACAAGCGCATGACGAACTGCGCCAATAGAGTGGGGGACGGCAATGTCATGCTCTTGAAGATCGCGCTGTCAGCGATGGGCATGTTTGTCATTCAGATCGCGATCATCACATACACGACAGGCGTGGCCGGATGACGCGTCCGGGAGGGGAAGATGGTCGACAATATCAGGCGTATCGGCATGTTTATGATCGTGGCGCAGACAGTGATCCATTTTGCGGCGGGCAGCCGGTATGAGAAGTACATGAAGGTAATAACAGGCATTATTGTATTGGCGATGTTTATCGGACCGCCGGCGTCTTCGTCGGGGGTGCAGATCGTGGATTGGGAGGAGCAGATGGGCCGGTTAGAACAGCAGATGAGAGAGCAGAGGGATCTGTACGGGGAGACGACCGGGACGGCGGGCACGCTGGAAACCGCCGCTTTGCGACAGATCGAGGAGGAAGTGAAAACACGGCTCAACGATGCGATCGCCGATGACGGCGGCCGAGTTACGCACGTATCGATCGCTTTGGAGGAGACGGGCAAGGATGAGGACGGCAAGGTGCGGGACTGGGTTTTCCGGCGCGTGGAAGTGACGGTGGAGCAGGGCAGAGAGGAGCCTGCGGAAGGATCGGCGGCAGAGCCGATCCGTATCGATCCGATCCGCGTGGGAAACGATGCGGACGGACAGAAGGAATCCGGCGGCGTGGAGCAAGATGCGCGGATACGGGCATATCGAACCGCATTTGCGCAGTCTTTGGGAATAACCGAAGACAGAGTGGAGGTGACAGAGCTTGGAGGAGGATAAAAGGCTGCTCGAAAAAATAACGGGCAAAATGAAACTGGGTAAGGACCAATGCCTGATCATCGTGCTGGCAGGTATCCTGTTGTGTATCGTCGCATTCCCGACCCGTCAGAATGATGCAAAGTCCGATATATCGAACACCATACATGATACTGTGGAGGAACAGAAGCCAGACCCTTCGGGCAGCGTGTATCGGGAACCCGGCGACACGGCTGACGAGTACGCGGCGTATTGGGAGACGAGGCTGGAGGAAGCACTGCAGTATGTGGATGGCGCCGGCAAGGTTAAGGTGTTGATCAATCTGAAGGAATCGGAGCACAGGATTGTGGAGAAGGACGGTTCCGAGGAATACGCCGACACGGAGGAACAGGACGCGGCGGGAGGAAACCGCAGGGTCGGGGAGAGCAGGACGGAGAAGAGTACGATCTATACGGAGGATGCAAACGGGCGTAACGTGCCGTACGTCATCAAGACGGTCGCCCCCGCGGTTGAGGGCGTGGTGGTGATCGCACAGGGGGCGCAGACGCGCAAGGTACAGGATAATATTATCGGGGCAATTCAGGTATTATTTGATATAGACGCGAATAAGATAAAAATAGTAAAGATGAAAAATAATCAGTGAAGGGGAGAAAGAATTGAAAAATATGATTAAAAAGAATCAAATGATGATCACGGCGCTTGCCATTATGATCGCCGTAGCGGGCTATCTGAATTTTGCGGGCACCAAAGTGACGGACGAGGAGATCATGTCCGTCAATGGCGAGGTCACCGCGAATGACGTTGGCGACCTTGCGTTAGAAGACGATTCGGATCAGGCGACCTTTGCGGATTTGTCGGAGGAAGATCTGGAGCAGGCGTCCGGCGATATTGAGAGTCTGGATATGGATGTGACGATGTCGGAGAACGGAGGCGTGGACGAGGAACTTGCGGAGGCCTTGGCGGAAGAGCAGATGGAGGACGTGCCGGGGGAAGCTGTCTTCACGTCGTCGGGTACGGTGTCCGAGCTGTCAGGCGCTAAGCTGCAGAAAGAGCAGACGCGCGCGCAGAACAAGGAGACGCTGCTTGAGATCATCAATAACGCCAACATCAGCGAGACGCAGAAACAGGAGGCGGTAAACAGCATGATCTCCATGACGGATGTGGCTGAGAAGGAGACTGCCGCTGAGATCCTTCTGGACGCGAAGGGATTCGACGACGCGATCGTCAGCATAGACGGCGACAGCGTGGATGTGGTCGTAAATACAGAGGAATTGACGGAGGCGCAGCGCGCGCAGATCGAAGATATTGTCATACGCAAAACAGGCGTCAGCGCGGAATCGGTCATTATCAGTACAGTCGATCCTGATTAAACAAAGTGCATATTTGAGATTTATATGCTATACTAGACAAGAGTATGCGCACGGACCGCGAAGAGCATGCGTCCGGCGGAGGCGCTTAGATACGGAGGCTGAGAATGAAAAGAGTTTTTTTGATCGTTTTGGACAGTTTTGGGATCGGGGAGATGGAGGATGCGGCCGACTACGGCGATCGGGGCACGAACACACTGCGGTCCGTCGCTTCCAGCCCTGCGTTTGATATGCCGAATATGGGCGCGCTTGGCCTTTTTAATATCGACGGAGTGGAATGCAGAGACGGGGTTTCGGCGCCTTTAGCGCGGATCGCCCGTATGAAGGAGGCGTCCAAAGGCAAAGATACTACTATCGGACATTGGGAGATCGCGGGAATCGTGTCAGAGAAACCGCTGCCCACTTACCCTGACGGTTTCCCGAAGGAGGTGCTGGATGCTTTCAGCGCGGCCACGGGAAGAGGCGTGCTGTGCAACAGACCGTACTCCGGCACGGAGGTGATCAGGGATTACGGCGACGAGCATGTGAGGAGCGGCAAGCTGATCGTCTACACGTCGGCGGACAGTGTGTTCCAGATTGCGGCGCACGAGGATGTTGTACCGGTGGAGACGCTGTACGAGTACTGTCGGCAGGCAAGGCGGATCCTGCAGGGAGAACACAGCGTTGGGCGTGTGATCGCAAGACCCTTTGTGGGTACAAGCGGCAGCTATGTCAGGACGGCCGGAAGACACGATTTCTCGCTGGAACCGCCTGCGGTCACCATGTTGGATCAACTGAAGGCGGCGGGACATGACGTGATCTCCGTGGGAAAGATCAAGGACATTTTTGCGGGGCGCGGTATCACGGAGTATGTATATACGAAAGGCAACGAAGAAGGGATTGGGAGAACACTGGAGTATATGGATAAAGAGTTTGACGGATTGTGTTTCGTCAATCTGGTGGACTATGATATGCTGTACGGGCATCGCAATGACGTTGACGGCTATGCCGCGGCGCTTACCTATTTTGACAGGAGATTGCCGGAGCTGCTTGCCGGGCTGAGGGACGAGGATATTCTGATGCTCACGGCGGATCATGGATGCGATCCGGGGTACACGGTATCCACCGATCACTCCAGAGAGCACACGCCGTTTCTCATGTACGGCAGAGCGGTGAGCCCCGCCAATCTTGGCACGAGGGACACTTTTGCGGACATCGGCGCGACGGTGCTCGACTATTTTGGCATCAAGCCTGAGTTTGGCGGGACGTCTATGTTCTGAAACAGGAAGTATGGAGGATAAGATCTTGGGTAATTACGCAGAGGAGATAAACAGAAGAAGAACGTTTGCGATCATATCGCATCCGGATGCGGGTAAGACCACACTGACCGAGAAGTTCCTGCTCTATGGCGGAGCCATCAATCTGGCGGGAAGTGTGAAAGGCAAGGCTACGGCGAGACATGCCGTGTCCGACTGGATGGAGATCGAGAAGGAGAGAGGAATCTCCGTCACGTCCTCGGTGCTCCAGTTTGAGTATGACGGTTACTGTATCAATATTTTGGATACGCCGGGGCATCAGGACTTCTCGGAAGATACCTACCGGACGCTGATGGCGGCGGATTCCGCCGTCATGGTGATCGACGCGTCCAAGGGCGTGGAGGCGCAGACGCGCAAGCTGTTCAAGGTGTGCGTCATGCGGCGCATACCGATTTTTACGTTTATCAACAAGATGGACAGGGACGCAAACGATACTTTCGAGCTTTTGGACGAGATCGAGAAGGAGTTGGGGATCGCCACATGTCCGATCAACTGGCCCATCGGTTCGGGGAAGAATTTCAAGGGCGTCTATGAGCGGGAGAGCAGATGTGTGATCACGTATTCCGACACAGAGAAGGGTACAAAGGAAGGACATGCCACCAGGATCCCCATCGACGACGAGGCGCTCCTGACGGAGCATATCGGGGAGACATTCAGGGAGCAGCTTGGCGAGGAGATAGAGCTTTTGGACGGCGCAAGCGCGGAGTATGATCTGGGCCGGATCCGGGCGGGCGATCTGACGCCGGTATTCTTCGGGTCGGCGCTCACGAATTTCGGGGTGGAGATATTTTTGAGACACTTTCTGAAAATGACGACGACGCCCCTTCCGCGCAGGGCGGACATCGGCATGATCGATCCGGTGGAGCATGACTTCTCGGCATTTGTCTTTAAGATACAGGCGAATATGAACAAGGCGCACCGCGACAGAGTGGCGTTTATGCGTATCTGCTCCGGCAGATTCGACGCCTCCGCAGAGGTGAAGCATGTGCAGGGAGGCAAGGTGATGCGCCTCTCTCAGCCGCAGCAGATCATGGCGGACGAGCGGAAGATTTTGGACGAGGCGTATGCGGGAGATATTATCGGCGTGTTCGATCCGGGGATCTTCTCTATCGGGGATACGATCTGTATGCCGAAGGAGCAGTTTGCGTACGAGGGCATACCCACTTTTGCGCCGGAGCATTTCGCCAGAGTGAAACAGGTCGACACCATGAAAAGAAAACAATTTGTGAAAGGAATCACGCAGATCGCGCAGGAAGGTGCGATTCAGATCTTTCAGGAATTCAACACGGGTATGGAGGAGATCATTGTCGGCGTGGTCGGCGTACTGCAGTTCGATGTGCTGAAGTACCGCCTGGAAAACGAGTACAATGTGGAGATCAGGCTGGAGAATCTGCCCTATGAACACATACGTTGGATTGAGAACAGGGAAATCGATCTGAACAAGTTGACAGGAACTTCCGATATGAAGAAGATCCAAGACTTAAAGGGCAATCCGCTCCTTTTGTTTGTCAATCAGTGGAGCATTGGCATGACGGTGGAACGGAACGAAGGGTTGATTCTGTCCGAATTCGGAAGAAACTGACGGACAGGCTGTGAGGCATCTGCGGTGATGAGGGTGAGCGCGTATGAAGAGGACCGGATTACTGTTGACAGGTATGTTGATCATGACAGGCTGTCTTGCCTATGCATGGCAGACCCTGCCCCACAGACAGAGTGAGCTGTATGTGCAGGAGGATGTTGGAGCTAAGCAGGAGGACGCCGGACAGACGGAACAGGTGGTCAGGCGCGCGTCGGAGGACGGTTACGCTTACGGCATGCTCTCCGAGGAGGAGCAGACGCTCTATCTGGAGATCCGCGACGCTCTTGTGGATTATGCGGAGGACGTCAGACTGTCCAGCTATGACAAGGACGAGATCGCCCATGCTTTTCAGTGTGTGCTGAACGATCACCCGGAGATCTTTTACGTGGACGGTTACACTTACACGGAGTACACGCTGGGAGACATCCTCAAGAAGATCACCTTTACGGGAACCTACAGATTCAGCCAAGAAGAGATGCTGCAGAAACAACAGCAGATCGATAATTATGTAAACCAATGTCTGTCGGACATGCCTGAGGATGCGGACGACTACACAAAGGTAAAGTATATCTATGAGTATTTGATTCATCACACGGAATATGACGCCGCGGCGAAAGACAATCAAAATATCTGTTCTGTGTTCATCGAGGGCAGATCCGTCTGTCAGGGTTATGCCAAGGCGACGCAGTATCTTCTGGACAAGGCCGGCATCTTCTCCACCCTCGTGCTGGGGCGAGTGATCGGCGGCGAAGGGCACGCGTGGAATCTTGTGCGGATCGACGGAGAGTATTACTATGTAGATACCACATGGGGAGACGCGTCCTATCAGGCGGTGGGCGGCAGTTATCCGGGGGAGCAGATTCCGACAATCAACTACGACTATCTGTGCGTCCCCACGCAGCAGATGAATCTGACGCACGAGATCGACAATGTGGTGGAACTGCCGGAGTGCGTCTCCATGAAGGACAACTACTATGTGAGAGAAGGATTCTACTTCACGGAGTGGGATCAGGAGCAGATCGAGCGCATTTTTCAGGAAGGATATGAGAGAGGGAGCGCCTATGTGACGCTGAAATGCGATAGCTATGACGTGTACAGCAAAATGTACGAGGCGCTTATCGAGAACCAGGAAATATTCAGATACTTAAACTGCCCGGACGGGCTCGTGTCCTACTCGGACGACGAGGTGCAATATACGATGAGCTTTTGGCTTTAGTTGGAATGGGGCTATGCAAAAAACATAAATTTTGATATACTTATCCCAAGTCAAATATCCTGCGGCAGGCACGTCCGCTTGGCTCGTTGCCTGCGGGAATAAAAGAAAGGCGTGGAAGATTATGATGGAACAGGAACCAGACAAGACGATCCATTTGACTCAGGAGGACGATACGTTCGGTACGGTGAAGATCGCGGACGATGTTGTGGCGATGATCGCCGCGCTTGCGGCCATGGAGGTGGACGGCGTGACCGCCATGAATGGCAATGTGGCCAACGAGATCCTGAGCAAGGTGGGAGTCAAAGGGCTCGCCAAAGGCGTCAGGGTGGATATATTTAATAAGAAGGTTAAGGTGGAGCTGGCGATCACCATGGAGTACGGATTTCATATTCCGGCCACATGCCAGCGCGTGCAGAACAAAGTGAAGAGCGCGATCGAGAACATGACCGGGCTGGAAGTGACGGATGTCAATATCCGTATATCGGGCATTCATATGACCCACTGAGGCAGAAAAGCTAAGCGAGAGGAACAAAACAGGAGCCACTATGAGCAGAAGAGAGTTGCGGGAGCAGATTTTTAAGCTGCTGTTCCGCGTGGAATTCAACAGCCCGGAGGATATGTCCGAGCAGGAGACATTGTTTTTCGAGGACGAGGACGCCGCGGAGGGCAAAGACGCCGCTTACATATCGGACAAATATCACAAGATACGGCAGAAACTCCCCGAGATAGACAGGCAGCTGAATGAGAAGACGGAAGGATGGAACACGGACAGGATGAGTAAGGTCGATCTGACGATCCTGCGGCTGGCGGTCTATGAGATCCACTACGATGACTCCGTACCCACGGGAGTCGCGATCAACGAGGCGGTGGAGATCGCCAAGAAATTCGGACAGGACGCGTCGCCCGGATTTGTCAACGGTATCCTGGCGAAGTTTGCCTAGGCGGGTGGTGTCGTTATGTCAGGACCGAATGTCTATACAGTTACACAGGTGAATTCTTATATCAAAAATATGTTCACGCAGGATTATATGTTGCGGTCGATCATGGTCAAAGGCGAGGTCAGCAACTGCAAATATCATTCCTCTGGACATATTTATTTTACATTAAAGGACGCGAGAGAAACAATAGCATGCGTTATGTTTGCCCGGAACCGGACAGGACTGCGTTTCCGGCTGGAGGAAGGGCAGCAAGTCGTGGTGGGCGGCAGCGTGGACGTCTACGAGCGGGACGGTAAATATCAGCTCTATGCGCGGGAGATCCGTCCGGACGGCGCGGGAGAACTTTTTGAGCGCTACGAGCAGTTGAAGAGGGAACTGGAGGAGCGCGGGATGTTTGCCCCGGAGTACAAGCAGCCGATCCCGAAATATATCAGGACGCTGGGCGTCGTGACGGCCGAGACGGGGGCGGCGGTCAGGGACATTATCAATATCTCGGGCAGAAGGAATCCCTATGTGCAGATCATATTGTATCCGGCTATTGTGCAGGGGGAGGCGGCGGCTCTCAGTATCGTCAATGGGATCCGCGCGCTGGAGAAGCTGGGTGTGGATGTGATCATTGTGGGCAGGGGCGGCGGTTCCATAGAAGATCTGTGGGCATTCAATGAGGAGATCGTCGCACAGGCGATTTTTGACTGTCCGATACCGATCATCTCAGCGGTGGGACATGAGACGGACACGACGATCGCGGATTTTGTCGCGGATCTTCGCGCGCCCACGCCTTCGGCGGCGGCTGAGCTGGCGGTTTACGAT
Source organism: uncultured Lachnospiraceae bacterium (assembly GCA_947632515.1). GTDB lineage: Bacteria > Bacillota > Clostridia > Lachnospirales > Lachnospiraceae > UBA3282. The sequence goes on along the minus strand of CANRPO010000008.1, from coordinate 79,476 downwards.
ATGGAGCATTTGCAGGACAAGCTGTCTGAATATGCCTACACGATGCAGCACATGCTCCGCAGGACGGTGGGGCATTATCGACAGCGGGTGGAGCAGTATGGCGTCAGAGTGAGATACCTGAGTCCCGTCAATCGGATCAGAATGAAAAGAACACAGGCGTTATCTTTGGAGGAGCATTTGCAGAGCGCCATGGAGAGCCGCCTGAGGGACAGCAGACACAGATTGGCGCTGTATGTGGAGCAGATGAAAGGCTTGTCGCCGCTGGATAAGCTGAATCAGGGTTATGCTTACGCTGCGGACAGGAAGGGCGCGACGCTGACGTCCATTCGGCAGGTGTCTGAGGGCGATCTTGTGACAGTCTATGTGAAGGACGGCAGTCTGGACGCGACGGTCACAGCAAAATGTGAGAAAGATTATGGAGCGAGCGGGAGCGAAGGCGGGGAAATATGAAGAAGAAAGAACAGGAATCGAAGGAAGAGCAGACGTCGTCAGAGGAGCAGGAGCTCTCTCTCGAGGAGGCTTTTGAGCGGATCGAGGAGGTGCTGGCCCGGCTGGAGGATGAGGAGATCACGCTGGAACAGTCTTTTCAAGAGTATAACAAGGGCATGAAACTGTTACATTACTGTAATGAGAAGATCGACAGAGTGGAGAAAAAGGTACTCAAAATTAACGAAGACGGTGGATTAGATGAATTTTAAGGATGAATTGAAGCAAAAGACCGAACGGATCGAGGGAGTGCTGTCAGGGTTCCTGCCGAGGGAAGAGGGATCCGGGAAGACTGTGATCGAGGCGATGAACTACTCCGTCACGGCGGGAGGCAAGAGGCTGCGCCCCCTATTGATGGAGGAGAGCGCGGCTCTTTTTTGCGATACGGCGGATCTCAAAGCTTTGCCGTATTATATGGCGGCGCTGGAGATGATACACAACTACTCTCTGGTGCATGACGATCTGCCGGCCATGGACAACGACGAGTACCGCAGAGGGCGCAAGACGACGCATGTGGTATATGGGGAAGGCATGGCGGTGCTGGCGGGCGACGGGTTGTTGAACTATGCTTTTGAGACGGCGGCGAAGGCTTTCGACGGCGCCAAGACACTGGAGGATTACAGGCGGATGGCAGGCGCATTGCAGATATTAGGCGCAAAATCCGGCATATACGGTATGATCGGCGGACAGTGCGCAGACTTGGAGGCGGAGGAGAAAGAGCATGTCATGACTGATGAGACGCTCCTCTTTATCCATGCGCATAAGACGGCGGCGCTGATCCAAGCGGCCATGACCATCGGCGCTACGCTGGCCGGAGCGTCAGGCGGAGAGATCGCGCGTCTTGAAAAATGCGCATACAATATCGGGGTCGCGTTTCAGATACAGGATGATATATTGGATGTGACGGGCAGTTTGGAGGTGCTTGGCAAGCCGGTCGGCAGCGATGAGAAAAACCATAAATCAACCTATGTCGCCATACATGGATTGGATGAGTCCCGGCGGGAGGTGGGGCGCATGTCTGAGGAGGCGGTCGGGATCTTAAGCGCATTCCCGAGGCGCAATCCCTTTTTGGAGGAGCTGGTCAGACAGCTCATTTACAGAGAGAAATAATTTTTCATAAGCCGCGCAGGCGTGGAGGATTACAATGTTTTTAGAGAAGATTGAAAAGGCGAACGATATTAAGAAGCTTGCGCCGTCGGACTACAACGCGCTGGCGGAGGAGATCAGGGAGTTTCTGATCCGTTCCATCAGTGAGACCGGCGGTCACCTCGGCTCTAATCTGGGAGCGGTGGAGCTGACAATGGCGCTGCATCTGTTTCTCAATCTGCCGGAAGACAAATTGATCTGGGATGTGGGGCACCAGTCCTACACGCACAAGATCCTGACGGGAAGGAGAGAGGGTTTCGCGAATCTTCGTAAATTTGGCGGCATGAGCGGATTTCCGAAACGCAAGGAGAGCGAGTGTGACTGTTTTGATACGGGACACAGTTCCACCTCCATCTCCGCAGGCCTTGGCATGGTGAAGGCCAGAGATATTCAGGGCGGGAAAAACACCATCGTGTCGGTGATCGGCGATGGCTCCCTGACGGGCGGCATGGCGTACGAGGCGCTCAACAATGCCTCCCGCCTGGAGACGAACTTTATCATTGTACTCAACGACAACAATATGTCCATCTCCGAGAATGTGGGCGGCGTCTCCAAGTACCTGAACAATATCAGGACGGCGGACATGTATTTAGGGTTGAAGGAAGGGGTCTATAACTCTCTGCACGGCAAGTCTAAGTACGGCGACAAAGTCGTTTCGCAGATCAGGCGCGCCAAGAGCAGTTTCAAGCATCTCGTCGTGCCGGGGATGTTCTTCGAGGATATGGGGATCACCTACTTAGGCCCTGTGGACGGCCACGACATTCAGGCGATGGTCCGCATGTTCGGTGAGGCGAAGAAAATACGCGGGGCGGTGCTTGTGCATGTCATTACGCAGAAAGGTAAGGGGTATGCGCCGGCGGAGCGGCATCCCGCCAGATTCCATGGCGCGGAGCCTTTTGACATCGAGACGGGCATACCGAGCAAACAGCACAATAAGGCCAACTACACGGACATTTTCTCTACGGTCATGTGTAAGCTGGGGCAGCGCGAGGAACAGGTGGTGGCGATCACGGCCGCCATGCCGGACGGCACCGGACTGAAACGCTTTCGAAATATGTATCCGGACAGATTTTTCGATGTGGGGATCGCTGAGGAACACGCGGTGACGTTCGCCGCGGGTCTGGCGGCGGGCGGTCTGAAACCCATCGTTGCGATCTACTCTTCCTTCCTGCAGAGGGCCTACGACCAGATCCTGCATGACGTGTGTCTCCAGAATCTCCCGGTGGTCTTTGCCATCGACCGCGCAGGATTGGTGGGCAGCGACGGGGAGACGCATCAGGGCATCTTCGATCTCTCCTATCTGTCATCCATACCGAACATGCACATTATGGCGCCCAAGAATAAATGGGAACTCTCCGATATGATGAAATTTGCGGTGGCGTCCGGTATGCCCATCGCCCTCCGTTACCCGAGAGGGGAGGCTTTTGACGGGCTTAAGGAGTATCGCGCGCCGGTCGAGTACGGAAAGAGCGAGGCAATCTACGAGGAGCAGGACGTCATGCTGTTTGCGGTGGGGAGCATGGTCAAGGTGGCGCTCTCTGTGCGCGACCGGCTGAAAGAGATGGGCTATGCGTGTTCGCTCACCAACGCCCGGTTCGTAAAACCCATCGATGAACAGGCGGTCAGCGAGGCGTGCACAAAACACAGACTGCTCGTGACGATGGAGGAGAATGTGCTGAGCGGCGGATACGGCGAGAAGGTCAGAGCGTTCGTGGACAGTATCGAGGCTCCTGTGCGGGTTTTGAATATCGCCATTCCGGACGAGTATGTGGAGCACGGCAACGTGGAGCTGTTGAAACGGGAGATCGGTATTGACGCGGACACCATCGTCGAAAAGATCACGGCGCGATGCGAGGCGTGTAAGATCAAGAGGGAAAGAGAAAATTAACCGGGCGGAAGTATGGGGGCATTCCTTTGAAGGAAAGACTTGATGTGATCCTGGTGAAACAGGGATTTGCGCCTTCGCGGGAGAAGGCGAAGGCAATCCTCATGGCGGGGAACGTCTTTGTGGACGGACAGCGGGAGGACAAGGCCGGGACGACGTTTGATGAGAACAGGATCCATATAGAAGTAAAAGGCAGTCAGCTAAAATATGTGAGCAGAGGCGGGCTGAAACTGGAGAAGGCGGTGGGAGAATTCCCCATCTCTTTGGAGCGCGCGGTCTGCATGGATATTGGCGCCTCCACGGGCGGCTTTACGGACTGTATGCTGCAAAACGGTGCGGACAAGGTATATGCCGTGGACGTGGGGCACGGCCAGCTCGCTTGGAAACTGCGAAACGACGGGCGGGTGGTCTGTATGGAGAGGACCAATTTCCGCTATGTGACGCCGGAGGACATCGGGGAGCAGATCGATTTTGCCTCCGTGGACGTCTCCTTTATCTCTCTGACTAAGATCCTCCCGCCTGCAAGAAATCTGCTGAAAGATGCGGGGCGGATGGTCTGCCTGATCAAACCGCAGTTTGAGGCGGGGCGGGAGAAAGTAGGGAAAAAGGGGGTCGTCAGAGATCCGAAGGTGCACGAAGAAGTGGTGCATAAGATCGTCGATTACGCCCACATGATCGGGTTCGACGTGAAGGGGCTCACTTACTCTCCGATCAAAGGGCCGGAAGGGAACATAGAGTATCTGCTTTTTATAGAGAAGAGAGCGGAGATCGCGGAGAGTGTGACCGACATGACGGAACAGGAGGCGGAGAGCGCGCTGCGCAGGCTGATCGCATGCGGGAACGGCAGATCCCATGACAGCGATATGGAAGAGCTGATCGGCCGTACGGTGAAAGAGGCGCACAGCGCGTTTAGCGAGGGGAAGACAGGGGAATGAAACATTTTTATCTGATCGCCAACGAGGTGAAGGACCCTCAGGAGATCTACACGAGACGGATAACGAAATATCTCGAGGCGCATGGCGCGGAGGTGACATGCGTGGATCATGAAGATTTTTTGAGAAACAGCGCCGAGGGCGGACGCGACGCCGTGGCCCCGGAGTGCGCGCTGGTGCTGGGCGGCGACGGGACGCTGCTGCGCGCGGCCCGCAATATGATGGACAGGGATATTCCGCTTTTGGGCGTCAATCTGGGCACGCTGGGCTATCTTGCGGAGGTGGAGATCGGTGCGATCGAGCCGGCTCTCGATAAGCTGTTGCAGGGAAGTTATACGCGTGAGGAGCGCATGATGCTGGAAGGGCATGTGCGGAAACGGGAGAGCGGGGAGGAGAACGTGGCGCTGAACGATATTGTTATATCCCGCTGCGGTTCCCTGCAGATCTTGACGCTCCACATCTATGTCAATGGTCAGTTCCTGAATCGTTTTAGCGCGGACGGCATGATCGTCGCCACGCCTACGGGCTCTACGGGGTATAATATGTCGGCGGGCGGGCCTGTTGTGGAGCCGTCAGCGAGTCTTCTGCTGTTGACGCCGATCTGTCCCCATACGCTGAGCACAAGGAGTATCGTGCTTGCGCCGGAGGACGAGATCAGGATAGAGATACCCCGGGGCAGGGACGGGCGGCTGCAGGCGGTGGAGGCGAATTTTGACGGCAGCCACAAGATCGGGCTGGAGACGGGGGACAGCATCGTCGTGCGCAAGGCAGCCAGAACAACGGGGATCCTAAAATTGAACACCGAAAGCTTTCTGACGGTGCTTCACAAAAAAATGGGCGAGTAGCGCTCGTATCGGGGGAATATGAACTGTAATATCAAGAAAAAGAGACATGAGAAAATCGTAGAACTGATCCGCCTGCATGAGATCGAGACGCAGGAGGAGCTGGCCGACAGGTTGTGTGCGGCGGGTTTTCAAGTTACGCAGGCCACCGTCTCCAGAGACATTCGGGAGTTAAAGCTATCCAAGGTCCCGATCGGCAGAGGCAGACAGAAGTATGTTGCCTTCGCGCAGGATGAAGAGCATCTGGGAGATAAGTACATCAGAGTGTTGAAGGAAGGGTATGTGTCCATGGCGCCGGCGCAGAATCTTCTCGTTATGAAGACGGTGTCCGGCATGGCGATGGCCGTGGCGGCGGCGGTGGACGCTCTGAGGATCGAGGAGATCGTCGGCTGTATCGCGGGGGACAACACGATCATGATGGCGACGAAGAGCTCGGAGGCGGCCGCCGCAGTCATGGACAGAATCGGCAGGATGATAGAGCACTGAGCATTATGTATTTGCATAGACCGCGCAGAAGGACGCAGGATATGCCCGGAGAGAATACATAAGAGGTGAAAAGATGTTAGAAAGTTTACATGTGAAGAATCTGGCGTTGATCGACGAGATCGAGGTGACGTTTGCAAAGGGATTGAATATTCTCACCGGGGAGACGGGCGCCGGCAAATCCATCATCATCGGCTCCATCAATCTTGCGCTGGGCGCCAAAGCGGACAAGGATATGATTCGGACGGGGGCGGAGTATGCGCTGGTGGAGCTGGTCTTCACACCGGACCGCCCGGAGCAGCTTGCGGCGATACGGGCATTGGAGATGCCCGTGGAGGACGGACAGGTGATTCTCCAGCGGCGGATCCTGCCGGGGCGCAGCGTCTGTAAAGTGTGCGGGGAGACTGTGACGGCAAAACAGCTCAAACAGCTTGGGGATATTCTGATCGACATTCACGGGCAGCACGAGCACCAGTCTTTGCTGCAGAGCGGTAAGCAGTTGGAGATATTGGACGCCTATGCGGGCGATGAGCTTGCCGTGCACAAGCGGGCGCTTGAGAACGTGTACGCGCGCTACCGTCAGGCGACGGCGGAGCTTGCGGAGAGCGAGACGGACGAGGAGACGAGGCGAAAGGAGACCGCGCTGGCTCAGTTCGAGTGTCAGGAGATCGAGGAGGCGCAGCTTGTGCCGGGTGAGGACGACGAGGCCGAGGACACATACCGCAGGCTTGTCAATGGGCAGAAGATCAGGGAAGCGGTGCAGACGGCGCACGCGCTGTGCGGCTATGAGGAGGGCGGCGTCGGCGGGAATCTCGGGCGCGCCCTGAGGGAATTGAGGTCGGTGGCTGCCTACGATGAGAGATTGGGCGATTTTGAGAGGCAGCTTCTGGACGTTGACAATCTCTTGAATGACTGTAACAGGGCGATAGCGGACTATCTGGAGGAGCTTGCGTTTGACGGGGAGCTGTTCGACCGCACGGAGAGACGCCTGAATCTCCTGAATCATTTAAAGTCAAAATATGGCAATACGATTGAAGAAATTCTGGCCTATCGGGACAGGGCGGAGCAACTGGTAGAGAAATACAGGGATTACGACGCTTACCGAATGGAGTTGACGCGGCGGGCGAATACTCTGAAAGAGGAGGCGCTTGATCTGTGCGGCAAAATATCTGAGATCCGCGGAAGATGCGCGTCCGTGCTGGCGGAGGAGATGAGGCGGGCGCTGTTGGATCTGAATTTTGAGAATGTGCGGTTTGAGATACGGCTCTTGTCATCCGAAGAGACGATGAGCGGAAACGGATATGACAGGGTGGCTTTTCTGATTTGCACCAATGCGGGCGAGGAGCTGCGGGAGCTGTCGCAGGTAGCCAGCGGCGGCGAGCTGTCGCGCATCATGCTGGCGCTGAAGACGGTGCTTGCGGACAAGGACGAGATCGAGACGCTTATCTTTGACGAGATCGACACGGGTATCAGCGGCAAGACAGCCTGGAAGGTGTCTGAGAAGATGGGCATTCTCGGCAGGGAACATCAGCTGATCTGTATCACCCATCTGGCGCAGATCGCGGCGATGGCGGACACCCATTTCTGCATTGCAAAACGCGTGGAGAACGAGCGTTCCGTCACGGAGATAAAGAGACTTGACGAGAAGGAGAGCGTCGAGGAGCTGGCGAGGATGCTCGGCGGGGCGAGCATCACGGAGAACGTGCGCAACAATGCAAAAGAAATGAAAGATTTGGCAACAAATACAAAACAATACTAAATGAAATCCGAAAATTTATCACATACTAGAAAGGACACGCGCCATGTGTGTCCTTTTCCTATGCCGTTTCGACGCAAGGAAAAGCTGCGATACCGAAAGGCGAGGAAGTGATAAATTGGACAGAACGATCTATATGACAAGACAACAAAAAAGAACATACCGTATTTTTTTGTACGCGCTCCTTGCGGCGTCGGCGGCCGCGCTCGCGGCTGTGATCTACTTCGCGTACTGGGATAAGATACCGTCCACGATCAAGATCCGCGCGGGTGTGGAGCAGGAACTGGACTTTCGGGTTCCCGCGTCCGGAGAGATCTACCGTGTCGGGGAGAGGGCCGCGCAGGTGTCGGCCATGCCGGACGCGGGGACGGAGCAGGCTGCGGAGAGCCTTTCCGACAGTGTGCAGAGCATTCATGTAGATTTTACACATACGGTGAAAGTCAGGGCCAGCGAGATCGATACTTATCAGATGAATCTGAAACTGTTTGGCGTTCTTCCTTATAAAAGTGTGGACATTGAGGTTATTCAAGACAAAATGCTGATCCCGTCGGGCATTCCCATCGGCATCTATGTAAAGACGGAGGGCGTGCTGGTGGTCGGCATCGGGGAGTTTGAGAACGAGGAAGGCAAGAAGGTGTCCCCCGCGAAGTACGCGCTGCAAAAGGGAGATTATATTCTGAAGGCGGACGGGGAGGAAATCGAGAACAAAAAACAGCTTGTCAGACTGATCGAGGAATCCGAGGCGGAGAGCATGGTGCTCACGATCAAGAGAAACGATGAGGTGACAGATGTCATGGTCAAGCCCGAGCAAAATCCGAACAAAGAGCGGAAACTCGGTATTTGGATAAGGGATAACGCCCAGGGGATCGGCACCATGACCTATCAGGACACAGATCAGACATTCGGAGCGCTGGGACACGGCATCAATGATGTGGACACCTCAGCGCTGATGGATCTGGACGAGGGGACGCTGTACAGGACACAGATCGTGGGTATCACGCGGGGGAGCAACGGTTCGCCCGGAGAGCTGACGGGCTACATCGAGTATGACAGCGACAATGTGATCGGCGAGATCACAGAGAACACGGCGGAGGGAATTTTCGGTATGTGCGGCATCGATACGTCGGAGGCGGCTTTCAGCGAGCCTATTTCCATCGCCCTAAAACAGGAGATAGAACTGGGACCGGCACAGATCATCTGTTCCGTGACCGGGGAGCCGGAGTTTTACGACGTGGAGATCGTCGAAGTGAATTTGGAGCATGACAACGTCAACAGGGGGATCGTCATACAGGTATCGGACGAGAAACTTCTGACGCTCACGGGAGGCATCATTCAGGGCATGAGCGGCAGTCCGATCATACAGAACGGCAAGCTGGTCGGCGCCGTCACGCACGTGCTCGTACAGGATTCCACCAAAGGTTACGGGATTTTTATAGAGGAGATGCTGGGTCATTAGTGCGATGCCTTACTATTCCATAGCGGAAGTCCATTGTTTATAATAGATTATGTCAAAAGTCGTCAACAGGCGGACAGGACGGCGTAATAAGGGAATATGGAGGAGTACTATGGAAACATTAAATGTGACAGCCACAAGAGATCAGGAGCAGTTCTACCGCATCCTAAACAATCTTATCAGCACGAACAAGGAATTTCAGATCATGATCACGGTTCCCTCGGGAACGAAAGAGGAGGAGACGCATCCGGCAGATCCGATCCTTCAGACGGGCGCGCCCCGCGATCTGGAGAAGGACGTGACAGACATGATCCACGAGATCGGGGTGCCGGCGCATATCAAGGGCTATCAATATCTGCGGGAGGCGATCATGATGTCCGTGCAGGACGTGGAAATGCTTGGCTCCATCACGAAGGTGCTGTATCCGACGATCGCAAAGAAATATCAGACGACGCCCAGCCGTGTGGAGCGCGCGATCAGGCATGCGATCGAGGTCGCCTGGTCCAGAGGCAGGATGGAGACGCTGGACGCGCTGTTCGGTTACACCATCAACACGGGCAAGGGAAAGCCCACGAACTCGGAATTTATCGCACTGATCGCAGACAAGATCAGACTGCAGTACCGCAGCTGACCACCGGCTTTTCCCATCGGCTTATTTTTCAAAATAATCCTTTTATTGACAGTCAAAATGCTGTATAATAAAGCATAAGAGTTTTGACAGGACAATAGATATTGGAGGGTTAGCATGAAAAATATTTTGTTTGTGGCATCGGAAGGTGTCCCTTTTATCAAAACCGGCGGTCTGGCTGACGTTGTCGGTTCTCTGCCGAAGTGCATTGACAAAGAATATTTTGACATTAGGGTGATTCTTCCGAAATATACTTGTATGAAGCAGGAAATGAAAGATAAGCTCGCTTACCGGACGCACTTTTACATGGATTTCCATTGGAAAGAAGAGTACGTGGGGGTTTTGGAGTCGGAGGTAGACGGCGTAAAGTACTACTTTATCGACAACGAGGGTTTCTTCGGAGGTTTCAGGCCGTACGGCGACAATGCGCTGTTTGAGATTGAGAAGTACGCCTTTTTCTGTAAGGCGGCCCTGTCTATTCTGCCGGTGATCGATTTCAGACCGGATCTGATTCACTGTCATGACTGGCAGACAGGTCTGATCCCGGTGTACTTGAAAGAGAGGTTCCAAGGGGGCGACTTCTACAGGGGGATCAAGACCGTTATGACGATCCACAACCTGAAATTCCAGGGGAAGTGGAGCGTCAAGGAAGTCAAGGAGATCACGGGTCTGCCGGATTACTTTTTCACTTCCGACAAGCTGGAGGCATACAAGGACGCGAATCTCCTGAAAGGTGGTCTGGTCTATGCGGACGCGATCACCACGGTCAGCGATACATATGCGGAGGAGATTAAGACGGCGTTTTACGGCGAAGGGCTCAACGGGCTTATGTGCGCGAGATCGAGGGATCTGCGCGGCATCGTCAACGGTATCGACTACGACGAGTTCAATCCGGAGACGGACCGCTATCTCGAGAGTCATTACAATGCCGTGAACTTCCGCAAGGAGAAGGTCAAGAACAAGCGCGCCCTGCAGGCTGAGCTGGGATTGAATCAGGACGACAAGGCGATGATGATCGGCATCGTCTCCCGCCTGACGGGACAGAAAGGTTTCGACCTGATCGCCTATGTCATGGATGAGCTCTGTCAGGACAATGTGCAGATCGTTGTCCTCGGAACGGGCGAAGAGCAGTATGAAAACATGTTCCGCCATTTTGACTGGAAATACCACGGGAAGGTATCGGCCAATATCTACTACTCCGACGCGCTTTCCCACAAGATCTACGGGGCCAGCGACGCGTTCCTCATGCCGTCGCTGTTTGAGCCGTGCGGCTTAAGCCAGCTGATTTCCCTGCGCTACGGCACGATCCCCATCGTGCGCGAGACGGGCGGGCTGAAAGATACCGTACAGCCCTACAATGAGTATGAGGGAACAGGCACCGGTTTCAGCTTTACGAATTACAACGCGCATGAGATGCTCGGCACGATCCGCTACGCGGAGCATATTTTCTATGACAAGAAACGCGAGTGGAACAAGATCGTGGACAGGGCGATGGCGGTTGATTTCTCATGGCATGTATCCGCCAAGAAGTATCAGGAGATGTATGACTGGCTGATCGGTTAGCCGGCAGTGACGGAAATCAGTAAGAAATCTATGAACGAACAGAAAAAAAAGAATAATTTTGTACTCCAGGCGGGGATCCTTGCGGCGTCGGGAATGATCGTCAAGGTGATCAGCCTGATCTACCGCAGCCCCCTTCGGAGTATCATCGGTCTGGAAGGCAACGGATATTACTCCGTTGCTATGAATCTCTATACGATCATTCTGTTGATCTCTTCTTATAGTATTCCTTCGGCAATCTCTAAGGTGATTGCACAAAAGCTGGCATTCAAAGAGTACCGCAACGCGCAGCGCGTCTTTCGGTGCGCGCTGCTCTATGTGCTTGTGGTGGGCGGGATCGCGTCTGTGTTTACCTTTGCGGCGGCGCCCTACCTTGTGATCGACAATTCGGTCGTGGCGCTGCGCGTATTGGCGCCGACGATCTTTTTTTCGGGATTTCTGGGCGTGCTCAGAGGGTATTTTCAGGCGCACGGCTCCATGCTGCACACGTCGCTGTCCCAGATACTGGAGCAGATCTTCAATGCCGCGGTCAGCATTTTGGCGGCTTATCTGCTTATGGATATGGTGTCCGGCAGCAGTGAGACGACGCAGGCGATCTACGGCTCGGCGGGGAGTGCGATCGGCACGGGGGCGGGCGTTGTGTCGGCACTCCTGTTCATGTTTGGCATGTATATGCTCAACCGTAAGATGCTGCTGCGGCGCTCCGAACACGACAAGACAGGAAAAACGGACAGCTACGGCGAGATCTTCAAGATCATCCTGACAGTGGTTACGCCGTTTATCTTAAGCACGTTCATCTATAACTGCTCCACTGTGGTGAATATGAAGATCTATGAGCGCGTTCTGATCGATTACAAAGGAGGAAATGAGATAGCGGTCGCCATCGATTACGGAATCTTCGCGACGCAGGCGGTTGCCATGGTCAACATCCCCATCGCTCTTGCCTCGGCTATGTCCTCGGCGACGATCCCCGGCGTGGCCGCATCCTACGCGAAGGGAGAGCACGGGGTGACGAGAGCGCTGGTGGCGAAGGCGATCCGCATGACGATGCTGGTGTCCATACCCGCGGCGATGGGAATGTTTCTCCTTGCGAAACCGATCATGCACTTTATCTTTCCGCAGAAGGATTCGTTGGAGCAGGCGTCGGGTCTGCTGGCGGCGCTGTCGGTCACGGTGGTGCTGTACGGGCTGTCTACCCTGACCAACGCCGTGCTGCAGGGAATCGGCCGGGTCAACACGCCGGTGATCCACTCCGTGATAGCGTTGGCGGTGCAGGTGGCGGGGTTGATCGCATTACTTTTGTACACAGACCTCAATCTGTACGCGCTTGTGGGGGCGAATATCATCTACTCGCTGGTCATGTGCGTTCTGAATCAGATTTCCGTCAGACGGCGTCTGGGGTACAGACAGGAGATCGTGCGGACTTTCCTCAAGCCGTTTCTCGCCTCCCTTGTGATGGGAGCCGCAGCGTTCGGCACGTATGAGAGCGTGTACATGATTCTTCCGGTCAGCCGGGTGGCGCTGCTCATAGCGATAGGCGTCGGCGTAGCGATCTACTTCCTGATGATCCTGTTAGTCGGCGGCGTGAACGAGCAGGAACTTCTGGCCTTTCCGAAAGGGGCGCTTCTGGTGCGGTGCGCGAAGAAACTACATCTCTTGCATGACGAAAAACCAACCAAAGAAAAAGAGAAAAATCATACAGGCTCCGCATAAATAATTGTCCGAAAACAAATACTGTTTAGGACAATTATTTTTTTAGGAGGTAGACAAATGGCAAACTTATCAGAACTGGATCTGCAAAATCTCCGCCACCTCATGGGCGGCTACGACGTGACGCACTGCAAGATGAAGGAGTACGCAGAGTGCGCGACCGACGCGAAGGTAAAACAGTTCTTCGAGAAAGGCGCGCAGTCCGCGATGCAGAACAAGCAGCAGCTCATGGAGTATTTACAGTAACTGGCGTTACTGTAAAAGCCACGGCAACAGTCAATCATGGATCAGTGAGAAAAGGAGTTGGATATTATGCAGATGGAAGAAAAGACAATGGTAGCGGATACGCTCACCGGGATCAACGGAGAGCTGGTGCGTTTCGGCGAGATGATCGCCCAGACGGAAAACAAGGAGTTAAAGCAGACGCTGAAACAGTTCAGAAACGCCTGCGAGCAGTCTCAGGAGGAGCTGTATCAGATTGCGCGGGAGAAATCTTACTATGTGCCCGCGGCAAAAGCGACGCAGGCGGAGATCGACCATGTGAAATCTCTGTTCTCCTCAAGTACGCTGTAAGGCGAAGATCGCCCGGCCGTATGGGAATCCCTATGCGGCTCAAAAAGACGTCCCGCGCGGCGCGGGGCGTCTTTTGCGTTTCAAGCGGCGGGAGGCGCTTGTATTTTTGTCTGCTTTATTATAAGATAAGCATACGCGCCTGTCGGCCCGGCGCAGAGGGAGAGTAGACGGATATGGGAAATACAGCGGATTCCAAAGCGGGATTCCTACATAAATTTATCGGTGACAGGGCTTTCTATAAGATGGTTCTTGCGATCTCTGTCCCCATCATGATACAGAACGGCATCACAAATTTCGTGGGGCTCCTCGACAATATCATGATCGGACGCATCGGCACGGAGCCCATGTCCGGCGTGGCTATCGTCAATCAACTGCTTTTTGTGTACAATCTCTGTCTGTTTGGCGGCGTGTCCGGGGCGGGTATTTTTACCGCACAGTATTTCGGGCAGAAGAACGATGAGGGGATCCGCCGCACGGTGCGCCTGAAACTGTGGATCGTGGCCGTGATCACGCTGATCACCGCCGCGCTTTTGTTGACGGCGGGCGCCGACCTGATCTCTCTGTATCTGAGAGGAGAGGGCACGGCCGAAAGCGCCGCCGCCACGCTGTATTTCGGAAGGCAGTATCTTCTGATCATGCTGTTTGGCCTGCCGCCTTTTATGATGGTCCAGGTCTATTCCAGCACGCTGCGCGAGTGCGGGCAGACCATCCTGCCGATGAAAGCCGGGATCGTGGCCGTGTTTGTGAACCTGATCCTGAATTACATACTGATCTACGGCAAATGCGGTGCGCCCGCGCTGGGCGTGGAGGGCGCGGCGATCGCCACGATCCTGTCCCGCTACACGGAGGCCGCGATCGTGCTCGTCCATACGCACAGACATAAGGAGAAAAACCCGTTCGTGGAAGGGCTCTATTCGACTCTGAGAGTGCCGTCTGACTTGACCCGCAAGATCATTGTGAAGGGGCTGCCGCTCCTCTTGAACGAGACGCTGTGGGCCGCAGGCATGGCGATGCTGACGCAGTGCTATTCCGTGCGCGGCCTCAACGTGATCGCGGCGCAGAACATCTCCAACACCATCAACAACGTATTCAATATCGTCTTCATCGCGCTGGGCGAGTCCGTGGCCATCATCGTGGGACAGATGCTCGGCGCGGGCAGAATGAAAGAGGCGCGGGACGCGGACAACAGGCTGATCGCCTTTTCGGTGGCGTGCTGCGCGCTTGTCGCCCTCGTCATGTTTTGCCTCGCGCCGTTCTTTCCGCTGCTCTATAACACGGAGGAGGACGTGCGCAGGCTGGCAAAGTATTTTATTATGATAACGGCGTTTTTCATGCCCCAGAACGCCTTTTTGCACGCGTCCTACTTTACGCTGCGCTCCGGCGGCAGGACGATCGTCACCTTCCTGTTCGACAGCGTGTTCATCTGGTGCGTCAGTGTGACGATCGCGTTTACCTTAAGCCGTTTCACCGCGCTGCCCGTGACGACTGTGTTTGCGCTTGTCCAGGTGGGAGACATCATCAAGTGCGCGATCGGTTTCGTGCTGGTGAAGAAGGGCGTCTGGCTGCAGAATATCGTGGAGTGAATTTGTTAAGACTCTGAATTGAATGGCTTGAATTGTGATAAAGTTTTGGGGTATAATGTAATAAGTTGGTCTTTAAAAGGAGAAACCCGCCATGCAAATTGAATTTTTGCGCATTCATAATTATCGTGTATTCCGCGAAGTACGTGTAGAGAATATTCCGCAAATGGCTGTTTTTGTAGGGCAAAACGGTACGGGAAAGACGACATTTTTTGACGTGTTTGGATTTTTGCATGACTGTTTGAATAGTAATGTCCGATCCGCACTGGCAAAGCGGGGAGGTTTTAATGAGGTGATTTCCAGAGATCAAACCGGGGATATGGAATTTGAGATCAAGTTTCGAGCCTCAGCGGATGAACCTATCATTACTTATGAACTCATGATAGGATTGAACACGTCATCCATGCCAGTCGTGAAAAAAGAGATCATGAGACTTCGCCGTGGGCAGTATGGTGCTCCGTGGAAGATTCTTGATTTCTCGTATGGGCGCGGCGCTGCAGCTGGTGGTGTTCTTCGGTCATACGAGGATGTTCAAATGGCAACACGCACACCGCAACAGGTTTCCGCTCCGGATATTTTGGCCGTAAAAGGATTGGGGCAGTTTGAAGACTTTCCTGCGGTTGCATCTTTGCGCCGATTGATTGAGAACTGGTATGTATCAGATTTTCACATTGAGAGTGCGCGTGACCGCAATGAAGCGAATTACAGTGAATCGCTTTCAACCACTGGCAATAATCTGGCACAAGTTGCAAAATTTCTTTATGAGAACCACAGAGATCGCTTTGAATCTATTCTAGAGGCGATGCGGGAGCGGGTGCCAGGTGTTACAAATGTTGAGGCGAAGACTACAGAAGACGGCTACATTATTCTGCGATTTCAAGACGGGCAGTTTAAGAATCCGTTTTCTTCTAAATTCGTTTCTGATGGGACTATAAAAATGTTTACTTATCTGGTTTTGCTCAGAGACCCAAATCCTCATGCGCTGCTCTGCGTGGAAGAGCCGGAGAATCAACTCTATCCGGAACTTCTTCTGCAATTGGCTGAAGAGTTCAGACATTACTCGTATATTGGGGGACAAGTTTTTATTTCAACTCATTCTCCTGACTTCTTGGATGCTGTTCGCTTGGAAGAGCTGTACTGTTTGATTAAGAATGACGGCTATACCCAAATTGTTCGTGCGTTGGATCTGCCGCTGGTTGCATCTCTTTATCATGAAGGCGATCTGCTTGGGGAGATTTGGCAGCAGGGATTATTGCTGAGTGAAGCTAAAAAAGCGGGGGACTTTTCAACATGAAACTGGTCTTTTTGCTCGAAGAACCCTCTTCAAAGCATCTTTTGGATATTCTGCTTCCAAAGATACTTCCGAATGGCGTAGAGTTTCAAACCATTCCCCATAGAGGGAAACAGGACTTGCAAAGATCAATACCTCATAAGTTGCGGGGGTGGAACGAACCCGGCGATATTCGTTTTGTGATTTTAGAGGATCAGGATGCACGGGATTGTATCAAATTGAAACAGGAACTTCTATCTCTGTGCGAAAGTACAGGAAAACGGGTTTTGGTGAGAATTGCCTGTCAGGAAATGGAATCTTGGTATTTTGGAGATGTCAGCGCTCTTGCGATCGCATATAACAATCCCAAACTCAGATCTTTATCGCAAAAAGAAAATACCGTATTCCCGACAGTATTTCATCGCCAAAAGAAGAGTTATATTCCATTATTCCGGAGCATCAGCAGATTGAGGGAGCCGAAAGAGTTGCACCGCATATGGATATTGAACACAACTCATCGGAAAGTTTTAACCAGTTTGTGACTGGTGTTAGGCGTTTCGCAAAAAATGACGCGCATTAACCGAATGATGGTTTAAACGGGCTGTAAGTTAGCTTAGTAAGGAGCGGCTTTTAGTCATCAGCGGTTGAGACGTCAGCGTTCATTCTATCTGCTCGATCCCAGAGATGTCCGAGTCGATGGCCAGCGAGTAGTTGGTGTAGTAGACGACGAAACCGGGTTTCGCGCCGTTTGGTTTCTTGACGTTCTTGCGCTGCAGATAGTCGATCTCCACCTTCTCCTGCTCCCGTCCCCGGGAGTAGTAGGCGGCGAGGCGCGCGGCCTCCTCGAAGGTGCGGTCGGGCAGCTCTTTGCCCTCGGTCTTCACGATCACGTGGGAGCCGGGAATCTTTTTTGCGTGAAACCACCAGTCGCCGCCGTTTGCAAACTTGAAAGTCAGCTCGTCGTTCTGATAGTTGTTCTTTCCCACATACATGTGAAAGCCGTCGCTGCTGATATAGTGAAAAGGCCTGCTCGTGACCTTGACCTTCTTCGCGCCGCCCTTTCTGCGGATGTAACCGTTCTCGATCAACTCCTCCTTGATCTGTACCAGATCTTCCTCCTGCATGGCGATGTCGAGGGAGGTAAGCACGGATTCCAAGTGCCCGATCTCTTCCTTGACCTGAACGGTCAACTCGGAGAGAGCCTCATGGGTCCTTTTCAATTTTGCATACTTGTCAAAATATTTTTTGGCGTTCTCCTGCGGCGTCAGGGTATTGTCCAGCGGGATCGTGACTGTCTCGCTGGTATAATAATCGGTTGCCTCAAGAGACTTGGCGCCCGGTTCCAAGTTGTAGCCGTAGGCGTTCAGCAGTTCGCCGTAGACTTTATATTTGTCCCGTTTTTCCGTGTCTTTCATCTGCCTTAGCTGCAAGTCGTATTTCTTGACATTGCGCTCCAGAGCGGTCTGCACGATCCTTCTCAGATCCGCGGACTTCTGGCGGATGCGTGTCAGGACGTTTCGCTGTGCGTAATACTGTTCCAGAAGGGCGCTGATCGAATCGAACGTCCGAGCGGTCTTGTCCGCGTAGAGCGTCAGGGGCAGGGCCGCAAACTCAATGGGCTCTCTGCCGTCGTAGATGACGGTCGGTGTAAAAGCGCCGCTTACGACTTGGCTCATCATGCCTTGCAGCGCGGCGTACAGGGCCTGCAGAGAGGAGTCGTCCAGGGCATTGGCGGGCCTGTCGCCGTCGATGTCCGCGCGGTGGCAGAGTTCCTGTGCAATGATGGGGGAAAGTCCCGTGTAAGCAGTGTAGAGCGCCTTGTACGCGGGCATGGGCTTTTTCTGCATAGATTCCGTAAAGTTTACATAACTTATCACAGTATCGTCGCGGGCATCTTTGAGAAAGACGTCCGCGACGTCGGGGGCACACATCTCGCCGTCAGCCGCAGCGCCGGTTGGACAGGATGGCAGACTGACATACTGCCCGCAGAAACGCAGGGGGTTCTCCTTATCCTGCGTCTGTGGAATAAAGTAATCCCTGCCCGGCAGCACCTCGCGGACGGAGCTGACCATTCCCGAGATGTGCTTGATGCTGTCGATGATCCTGTCCTGATCGTCGCAGAAGATGATGTTGCTGTGTTTTCCCATGATTTCCACGATCAGTTTCTTGCGGCAGACGTCGCCCAGCTCATTGAGATGTTCCAGCTCCAGATGTATGACGCGCTCTAAGCCGGGCTGCGCGATGCCGACGATTCTGGCATTCTGCAGATGCTTGCGCAGGAGCATACAGAAACCGGGAGCGGTCTGGGGACTCGGCTTGTTCGCCTCCGTCAGATAGACGAGGGGGAGCGACGCGTCCGCAGATAACAGCAGTCTGTACTGCGCGCCGTTGTTCTTGACCGTGAGCAGCAGCTCGTCGCTCTCCGGCTGCGCGATCTTATAGATCCGCCCGCCGAGGAGAGCGTCGTGGAGTTCTCTTGTGATGTTTGCGATGGTGATGCCGTCGAATGCCATGGTCGGTCATATCCTTTCCAAAAGATATTTATTATCTTACATCACCCATACTTAACTTGCAACTTTCTTGACTACTCTATACAATTATTCTATAATAAAATCTGTACGCACAGGCATGATGCCGCATGTGAGGTGCCACACAGGAAAGGCGAGAATACGATTATGATAAAGAGCATGACCGGTTTTGGCAGATCGGAGATCGCAAAAGGGGAACGGAAGATCACCGTGGAGATGAAATCCGTCAACCACAGATACCTTGACGTCAACATCAAGATGCCGAAGAAACTGAATTTCTTCGAGGCGGCGATCAGAAACGAGTTGAAAAATTATATCCAGAGAGGAAAGGTGGACATCTTTATCACCTACGAGGATCTCACGGAGTCCAATGTGTGCTTGAAGTACAACAGAGAGCTGGCGGCCGAGTACATGAGGTATCTCGCACAGATGGCGGAAGATTTTGCGCTTGACAACGATATTCGCGTGTCCACGCTGTCGCGTTATCCCGAGGTGTTCAGCATGGAGGAGCAGACCACGGACGAGGAAGAGTTGTGGCTGCTCTTGGACGAGGCGATCAGGGATGCGGCGGAGAAGTTTGTGAAGACGAGGATCAAGGAGGGCGAGAACCTCAGGGACGATCTGATCGGCAAGCTGGACGGTATGCTGGCGCACGTCGATTATATCGCGGAGCGTTCCCCGCAGATCATCGCAGAGTACAGGCAGAAGCTGGAAGAAAAGGTAAAGGAACTGATCGACGACGTGAAGGTGGACGAGAGCCGTCTGCTGATGGAGGTCACGATCTTTGCGGACAAGGTGTGCGTGGATGAGGAGCTGGTGCGCCTGCGCAGCCATATCGAGACGACCAGAGAGAATCTCGTTCAGGGAGGCAGCATCGGGCGCAAGCTGGATTTTATCGCGCAGGAGATGAACCGCGAGGCGAATACGATCCTGTCGAAAGCCAACGATCTGGAGATCTCGAACCGCGCCATCGAGCTGAAGACGGAGATCGAGAAGGTGCGCGAGCAGATCCAGAATATCGAGTAGAGGGCATAGATGCCGTCACGAAAGAGAGGCGGTCGCATGGGAAAACTGATCCATATAGGATTTGGCAATGTGGTGAACACGGGCAAGATCATCGCCATCGTGAGTCCCGACTCCGCACCCGTGAAACGCATGGTGCAGAAGGCGAAGGAGACGGGCATGGCGATCGACGCCACGCAGGGGCGCAAGACGAAGGCGGTGTTGGTGATGGAGAACAGCCAGATCGTGTTGTCGGCGCTGTTGCCGGAGACGATCTCGGGCAGAGCGCAGACGGAAGGCGGAGATACAGATGAGACGTAGAGGGATTTTGATAGTGGTTTCCGGGTTTTCGGGAGCGGGCAAAGGGACTTTGGTAAACAAACTGCTGGAGGACTACGACGGCTACGTGCTGTCCGTATCGGCCACCACCAGAGCGCCCAGACCGGGCGAGGAGGACGGCAGGGAATACTTTTTCCTGCAAAAGGAACAGTTCGAGCAGAAGATCGCGGAGGACGGCCTGATCGAGTACGCCTGCTACTGCGACAACTATTACGGCACGCCGAGAGAGTATGTGGAACGTCAGCTCGCGGAGGGTAAGGACGTGATCCTGGAGATCGAGATCCAGGGCGCGCTCAAGATCAAGAAACAGTACGGCGACGCGCTGCTCCTCTTTGTGATGCCGCCGAGCGCAGGAGAACTTCGCCGCAGGCTGGAGGGCAGAGGCACGGAGACGGAGGAGGTCATTCAAAAGCGGATGCGCCGCGCCGTGAAAGAGGCGGAAGGAATTGAAAACTACGATTATATCGTAGTCAACGACGATCTGGAGACGTGTACAAGGCAGCTCCATGAGATCATCAAGGCAGCGCATAACACTCCCGCAAGGAACCGGGAGTTTATCGAAAATATCAGAACGGAATTGGAAGGAGAAAAATAATGTTACATCCATCTTATGCAGACCTGATCAATGTGGTAAACAGCGGCGTGGAGGAAGGGGAGGATCCTGTGGTAAACAGCAGATACTCCATCGTGATGGCCACGTCCAAGCGGGCCAGACAGATCATCGCCGGGGACGAGGAACTGGTGGAATGCAGAGGCAAGAAACCGCTCTCCGTCGCGGTGGAGGAGCTGTATCAGGGCAAGGTAAAAATATTGAGCGAAGAAGAGGAAGAGGAAGATGAAAAGTGCGATTAAGGCTGTAAGCGAGAGAAAGAATCTGTCCGTCGAGGAGGCGGCGCGCGTTATGGAGCTCATGCTGAGCGGTGAGGCGACGCAGGCGCAGATCGGCGCCTATCTGACCGCGCTGCGCATGAAGGGGGAGACCATCGATGAGATCATCGGCAGCGCCAGCGTGTTGAAGGAGAAGGCGGCGCATATACACCCCAATCTGCCGATGTATATTGATTTCGTCGGAACGGGCGGCGACTATGCCTACACTTTCAATATTTCGACGACCTCCGCTTTTGTCGTCGCGGCTGCGGGACTTCCGGTGGCAAAACACGGCAACCGCGCGATCTCTTCCAAGTCCGGCGCGGGGGACGTGCTGGAGGCGCTGGGCGTCAACATTACGCCGAATATTGACGTGGTGGAGAAATGTGTGGAGGAAGTGGGTATCGGGTTCATGTTCGCGCCCGCCTTTAACCGGTCTATGAAGTATGTGGGGCAGGCGAGAAGTGAGATGGGCATTCGTTCTATTTTCAATATATTGGGGCCTATGGCGAACCCTTCGGGCGCGAAGTGTATGCTGATCGGCGTGTACGATCAGGCGCTGTGCGAGCCTATCGCCACGGCTCTGATGCACCTTGGCGTGGAGAGCGGCATGGTGGTTTCGGGCGCAAACGGTATGGATGAGATCTCCACGGTCAGCGAGACGACCATAGCGGAGATCAAGGACGACGTGGTCACGGTCTACACGATCACGCCTGAGCAGTTCGGCTTAAAGCGCGCCACAGCGGAGGACATCACAGGGGGCGACGGCGAGACGAACGCGCGCATCACGAAAGATATTTTAAGCGGCGCGGACAGAGGACCGAAACGAGACATTGTCCTTCTCAACGCGGGCGCGGCCCTGTATGCGGGCAAGATCGCCGCATCCATCGGGGAGGGGATGAAACTCGCCGCGGAGACGATCGACTCCGGCAAGGCCATGGAGACGCTTAACAAGCTGGTGGAGTATTCTAATCAATGACAAAAAAGATTTTGTTCGTATCGCTGGGCTGCGACAAGAACCTGGTGGATTCCGAGATGATGCTCGGCATGCTGCGGGAGAGCGGATACGAATTTACGGACGATGAGCGGGAGGCCGACGTCGTGGTCGTCAACACCTGCTGCTTTATCGGGGACGCCAAGGAGGAGAGTATCAATACCATCCTGGAGATGGCGGAACTTAGAAAGAGCGGCGCTGTTGAGGCGCTGATCGTGGCGGGGTGTCTGGCCGAACGTTACCGCGAGGAGATTCAGAAGGAGATCCCGGAGGTGGACGCCATTCTGGGGACCACGGCCATCGACGAGGTGGTCAGGGTTCTGGAGGAAACGGCGCGCGGCGACAGCAGGAACCACTACAAGAGTCTGGAGGAAAGACCTCTGACCGGCGTGCGGCGCATCGTGACGACGGGCGGGCATTTCGCTTATCTGAAGATCGCGGAGGGCTGCGACAAGCGCTGTACCTACTGCATCATTCCGAAGGTGCGCGGAGGCTACCGCAGCGTGCCGATGGAAGATCTTCTGCGCGAGGCGCGGGAGCTGGCGGGGCAGGGCGTGAAAGAGCTGATCCTCGTGGCGCAGGAGACGACGGTTTACGGCAAAGATCTCTACGGGCATAAGGCGCTGCCCGAGCTGCTGCGGGCCCTGTGCAGGATAGAAGGCATTCGGTGGATCAGGCTCCTGTACTGTTATCCCGAAGAGATCGACGACGAACTGATCGAAACGATGCGTGCCGAGGAGAAGATCTGCCGCTATCTTGATCTGCCAATCCAGCACGCGGCCGACGGAATCTTGCGGAAGATGGGGCGCAGGACAGACAGGAACCAACTGCAGCATATCATAGAGAAGTTGCGGCGTGAGATACCTGACATCTGCCTGCGGACGACGCTGATCACGGGTTTTCCCGGGGAGACGGAGGAAGATCACGGGGAGCTGTTGGACTTCGTCGGTCAGATGGAATTTGACAGGCTGGGCGTGTTCCCCTACTCGCAGGAGGAAGGGACGCCTGCGGCGGATATGCCGGGGCAGATCCCGGAAAAGGTCAAGGAGGAGCGCCGGGCGCAGATCATGGAGCTGCAGCAGGAGATCGCCTTTGAGGCTGCCGGGAAAATGGCCGGAAAGATCGTGACGGCTATGGTCGAGGGCAAAGTGGCCGACGAGGACGCCTATGTGGCGCGCACCTACAAGGACGCGCCGAATGTGGACGGATTTTTGTTTATCAATACGGACAGGAACCTGATGACGGGCGATTTCGTCAGCGTGAGGATCACCTCGTCCTACGAATACGATCTGATTGGAGAGTTGGAAGATGAATCTGCCGAATAAACTGACAATGTTTCGTGTGATACTGATTCCTTTTTTTGTGGCGTTCTTATTGGTTGACATAACACCATACGACAAGTGGATCGCGCTGGCGATTTTTATCATTGCCAGTCTGACGGATCTGCTGGACGGCAAGATCGCGCGCAAGTACGGTCTGGTGACGAACTTCGGGAAATTTATGGACCCGCTTGCGGATAAGCTGCTGGTGTGCTCCGCGCTCATCTGTCTGGTGGCGCTGGGGCGCATCCCCGCGTGGATCGTTATCGTGATCATTGCCAGAGAGTTTATCATCAGCGGGTTCCGCCTGATCGCGTCGGACAACGGGGTGGTCATCGCCGCCAGCTATTGGGGCAAGTTCAAGACCACTTTTCAGATGGTCATGATCTGTCTGATGATCGCGGATATTGCGGCGCTTTCCCTGCTCACGGACGTCGTGATGTGGGCGGCGCTGGTGCTGACGGTGGTATCGCTGGCGGATTATCTTGTGAAAAACAGGGACGTCATGAAGGACACAAAGTAGGAAGAGCAAAACAACAGCATAGATGACGCAGGATGGTGAGAATATGGTTGTAGAATTGATTTCGGTCGGAACAGAGATTTTGCTCGGCAATATCGTAAACACGAACGCGGCGTACTTATCCGAGAAATGCGCGGGGCTTGGGCTTGCGTGCTACTATCAGGATGTGGTCGGCGACAATGAAGGGAGACTGTACGAGACGATCAGGACGGCGTTGTCCAGAGCCGATATTCTGCTCATCTCCGGGGGCTTGGGGCCGACGCAGGACGATCTGACGAAGGAAGTGGCCGCGAAGGTGATGGGGAAGAGCCTGTATCTCCACGAGGAGAGCAAAACTGCGATCCGCACTTTTTTTGAAAAGAGAGGACTGGAGATCACCGACAACAACTGGAAACAGGCGATGGTGCCGGAGGACTGCATCGTGGTGAACAACCCGAACGGTACGGCGCCCGGGATCATTATGGCTGAGAACGGCAAGCATGTCGTGCTGATGCCGGGGCCGCCAAACGAGCTGATCCCGATGTTTGAGACGTCCATCATCCCCTATCTCGCCAAGCTGCAGGACAGCGTGATCTATTCGCAGACCGTGAAGATATGCGGCGTCGGAGAGAGCAAGGCGGAGACGATGGTGAAGGATCTGATCGACGGACAGACCAATCCCACCATAGCGACCTACGCCAAGACGGGCGAGGTGCACTTGCGGGTGACTGCCGGGGCTGAGAATGAGAAGGCCGCAAAGAAACTGGTCAAACCCATGGTCAAGGAATTGAAAGGGCGGTTCGGCAGTCATGTGTACACGACGGACGATGAAGTGACGCTGGAGAAGGCGGTGGTCGATCTGCTGCTGGCAAACAAACTGTCTCTTGTGACCGCGGAATCCTGCACCGGCGGCATGCTGGCGGCGAGACTTGTCAACGTGTCGGGGGTGTCCGACGTGTTCAAGGGTGGATTCGTCACCTACTCCAACAAGGCGAAACGCCGTCTGCTGGGCGTCAAGAAGAGCCTGCTCGCCAAGCACGGCGCGGTGAGCGAGGAGACTGCGCGGGAGATGGCCAAGGGAGCGGCGCTTGTCTCCAAGGCCGACGTTACGGTCGGCATTACGGGGATCGCAGGACCCGACGGAGGCACGGCGCAGAAACCTGTAGGGCTTGTGTATATCGCCTGCGACGTCCGCGGCAATATCTCAGTCAGGGAATATCATTTCAGCGGCGGCCGCGCCAAGATCAGAGAGAACACAGTCTCCGCAGCGCTGACCATGCTTCGGGAGTGCATCCTGCAGTATTACAGTGAAGTGACCTTCGGCGGCAAGGAAAAATAGATACCGATTATGCAGATGAGAGAAGGATAAGGTGTAAGAGATGAGTCAGTGGGATCAGTTTGACAATCATGACGGCGATAAAGGGGCGGACGATTCCTCCGGCGGCTATGTGTCGGAGAACAGCGGGGAAATCTACAACACACCTGACGTTTACCCGGTTTCATCGGAGAATGCGCATGCGGAGGAGACGGCCGCAGAGAAGGTTTCGGCGGAGGACGTCATCGTTGAGAGCGCATCGGCGCAAAACGCTGCGGAGCGTACCCCCGCACCGTACAACAATCCGTATAGGGGGCAGTATGGGGATGGCTCTTACGGCGGACAGACGCCGCCGGGCGGCGGGCCGTATTTCAATCAGTACGGCGGCAACAATGCATACGGCGGTAACGCTCCATATGGCGGCAGCAGTAACAGCGAACCGTACAACAACAATTCTCCGTACGGCGGAGGCGCCCCTTACGGCGGGCAGGTTCCGCCAAGCGGCAGTCAGGGAGATCCTTACGGCGGCCGGTACAATAACGGGCCTTACAACAGCGGCGTATACAACAACGGCGCATACAACAGGAATCCCTATTGGAACAACGCTTACGGCAGCGGCTCCGGCGGAAATACCTGCAACAGTCCGTACAGCCCCTATGCGACGCCGCCTAAGAAGAATAAGAACGGCCTGATCATCGGCATCGTTATCGTGGTCATAGTCCTCTTCCTCTGCGCCTCCGTTGCGTTGGTATACAAGCTGACGCAGTATGTCGCGGAGAGCAGGGACAGCAGGCATATCGACCGGGAAGAGTATGATTTCGACTATGACGACGACGGCTGGGGCGCGCATCATGACGACGGCTCCTATGATGACGGCGATTACGGCGAAAGCGACTTCCCCTATGGCGGCGGCTATGGAGAAGACGGCGATCCCTACGACGGCTACGGGTATGATGACGATTATTACGGCGAAGACCACAGCGGCGAATATTACGATCTGCATGACGATCTGCGCCGGGATCTGTCCTACATCGTGGATTTCGACGAGTACGCCTACGGTGGGGAACAGGCGGGCGGCAAATCGGTCTACATCACCTATCCCGTGATCGCCGGGGACGATGTGCCGAATTTGGATAACCTGAACGGGACGATCATGGAGGAGGTCGATTTCCTGAAGAGCGTGGCCGACGATGCGGACGAGGACTTAAATATCACCGTGGACGGAACGGCGTATGTGACCTACATGGACGAGGAGAAGATGAGCGTTGTCTTTGAGGAGAGAGTGTATCTGGATTATGACAACGGCGGTCAGGTCGCAGATTACTATCTTTTCAGTCTGAACATTGATATGGAAAACGGCGTTGTGCTGGACAATCGGAGCCTTATCAATGTGAACGATGATTTCTCCGTGGATTTCAGACAGAGGAGCGATGAGCAGAACGGAGAGATCGCTTATCTGACTTCCATGACCGATCAGGAGATCACGAGTTACTTTGAATCCGACGATATTATCGCGTTCTACACGCCGCTTGGCATGGAGATCGGATTCAACTACGATGCGGGCTGGGTAACCGTCACCTACAAAGACTATGAGCGGTACCTGAAAGTGTTCTAATGATTTGCGGGGCGCATAGGTTATTTGTGCTTGCAAAAATCGCCGCGAGAGAATAAAATAAGAAAAGCAAAGTATACGTAATGAAAAAACGATATGGCAAGGGGGATACATCTAATGAAG
The DNA here is from genome assembly GCA_947632515.1 of uncultured Lachnospiraceae bacterium. Classification (GTDB taxonomy): domain Bacteria; phylum Bacillota; class Clostridia; order Lachnospirales; family Lachnospiraceae; genus UBA3282. Next base: position 52,574 of record CANRPO010000008.1, on the reverse strand, counting down.
AAGAAGAAAAGTCTGATCGTCTCCGTTATGATCATGAGCGCGGTCATCGTTGTATTGACTGCCTGTATCATTGGCGGCAATGCGGTTTTGTCATTGAGATCCATGTCGACGTCGGCATATTCGACTTATGAGACGGCAATGGACGAGGGCTACAAGACGGAGATCAAATCTCAGGTGCAGAGCACCATGGCCATCATGCAGGCTGAGTACGACAAGTATATGGCGGGGGAGAAGACCGAGGAGGAGGCTAAGTACGACGCCAAGGAAACCATCCGCGCGATGCGGTACAGAGATGACCAGAGCGGCTATTTTTGGATCGACGACACGGATTACATACTTGTGATGCATCCTATTCTCGTGGAGAATGAGGGGAATAACCGATACGATCTGGAAGATCCCAACGGCGTCATGATCGTGCAGTCGATCGTGAAGACATGCCAGTCGCCTGAAGGCGGCGGTTTCAACGAGTTCTATTTTACCAAGGCGGACGGCGTGACCGTAGCGCCCAAGATCGCATACTCCCAGATCTTCGAGCCGTGGGGATGGATCGTCTCCACAGGCAACTATGTGGACGATATTACGCTGGCCAAGGAAGATACGCAGAAGGATCTGGATGGGCAGTACAATTCCATGCTTCTGCGCGTGGATGTGATGTTCGTGGTAGCGATCCTGATCGCGCTGGTGATCGCGTTCATGGTTGCGAGAGTCATCACGGCGCCTCTCAGAAAGATCCAGGAATTTGCGGGACATATCTCTGAGGGCGATCTGACCACGGATGTGGAAGTCAAACAGAAGAACGAGATCGGACAGACTTCGGACGCGCTGCGGGTAGCGCAGGGCAATATGCGTGAACTTCTGCAGGGTATCACGGATGTGGCGGAAGGCGTTGACGATGTGCTGCACCAGTTTGAGACCGCGTTTAACAATATGAGAGAATCTATCGGCCAGGTGAGCGACGCGGTGAACTCCATCGCGGAGAACGTGAGCCAGCAGGCCGGTTCCACGGATACGGCCAACGGCGACGTGAGCGTTATGGCCGACAAGATCAGACAGACCGAGTCCGAGGTGGAGGCTCTTGACCAGAATGCGAGAGAGATGAACCAGATCAGCGAGCAGTCCATGGGAACGCTGAAACAGCTGATCCAGGTCAATGACGCGACGAGAAAGAGCATTTCCGGCGTGGCGGAGCAGATCAACTATACGCATGAGTCCGTACAGCAGATCCACATGGCGGCTAACCTGATCAACGAGATCGCGGATCAGACCAGCCTGCTGGCGCTGAACGCGAGCATCGAGGCGGCGAGAGCCGGAGAGGCGGGACGCGGTTTCGCGGTAGTCGCGGACGAGATCGCCAAGCTGGCGAACCAGTCCTCCCATTCCGTTGAAGAGATCAACAGGGTGGTGGATGAACTGCAGACCAATGCGACCAAGTCTGTGGAGGGCATGAAGGAGATCAACAGCTCCATGGAGAAACAGGTGGATTCCCTGACCGAGACGCAGAAGATCTTCATGGATCTGCACAAGGAACTGGGGAACTGTGTGGCCTCCGTACAGTCCATCGACGGTCTTACCACGGAAGTGGAGCAGCAGAGGAGCAACGTGATCGATTCCCTGACAGTGCTCAACAGGCTCGCGCAGGATAACGCGTCGGTGGCGGAGGAGACTTCCGCTATGTCCTCAGAACTGTCCAGAGTCGTAGACGATTCCAACTCTATCGTGGAGGAACTGGAAGAGAAGATGAACGCGTTGATGAATAACATCCATAAATTCAAGATATAATAGGCGTAAAGACAATAAGAGCAGAGCGGCCCCCTCGGGTTTCATCCGAGGGGGTTTTTGCAGAGAAGGAGGAGAATGGCATGTGCACGGCAGCGACCTATAAGACGAAGGATTTTTATTTTGGAAGAACGTTGGACTATGAATTTTCCTATGGGGATGAGGTGACTGTGACGCCCCGCAATTACCCGTTTCATTTCAGACAGATGGGCGACATGGCGGCTCACCACGCGATCATCGGCATGGCGTATGTACTGCAGGACTATCCGCTGTACTATGATGCGGTCAATGAGCGGGGACTTGGCATGGCCGGGCTGAATTTTGTGGGAAACGCGGCCTGCTGGGACAGAAAAGAGGGCAAGGACAACATCGCGCAGTTTGAGTTCATTCCGTGGATCCTCGGACAGTGCGGTACGGTGAAGGAGGCGCGCGGCCTTGTGGAAAAAATGAATCTCCTCAACGTTCCGTTCAGCGACAACCTTCCGCTCTCTCAGCTGCACTGGATCATTGCGGACCGGCAGGAGTGCATTGTGGTGGAGGCGGTTCCGGAGGGGATCAGGATCTATGACAACCCGGTAGGTGTGCTGACGAACAATCCCACCTTTGACAGGCAGATGTTTGCGCTGAACAACTATATGCATCTGTCCCCCAAATCTCCTGAGAATACTTTTGCCAAGGGGCTGGAGCTGCAGCGCTACAGCCGTGGGATGGGAGCCATTGGACTGCCGGGCGATCTCTCGTCACAGTCCAGGTTTGTGCGGGTCGCCTTCACGAAGATGAACTCCGTGTCCGGCGACGGCGAGAAAGAGAGCGTCAGCCAGTTTTTCCATATCCTTAACTCGGTGGACCAGCAGAGAGGCTGCTGCGAGCTGGATGACGGCAAGTATGAGATCACGCTCTACACTTCCTGCTGCAACGCGGATAAGGGGATCTACTACTACACGACCTACGACAATCACCAGATCACGGCGGTGGATCTGCACAGGGAGGATCTGGACGGGGAGAAACTGGTCAGGTATCCGCTGATCGAAGAAGAACAGATCAGACTGCAGAACGGGAACGCATAAGCCACGGCATGTAGAAACTTGCGGACGTCGCGCAAAAAGCAGTTGCGCGGCGTTCGTTTTTTTGATACACTTATCTCATCTGAAGGAATGGAATTCTGTTATGCACATCAGGCATTTCGCCGCGATTTCCATGATTTCAACTGACAGGAAAGGAGGATGAAGTGTCGTTTATGGGACATAGGACATGCTAAAATGGGTTTTACAGTAACCGTTTGGCGTGTCTGCTGCTATTCAAGTTACCGTTTACAAAAAGCAGATTGACAAAACCGAACATTTGTTTTATTCTTATAACAGAACAGATGTTCTACGAGAAAAGGAGAACAGCGTAATGGAAAGAGAAGAAAAATTAAAAGCGTTAGACGCGGCTTTGGGGCAGATAGAGAGACAGTTTGGCAAAGGCGCCGTCATGAAACTGGGAGATCCCGCCGCGCAGATGAATGTGGAGACGATTCCGACGGGATCTTTGAGCCTTGATCTGGCGCTCGGTCTGGGAGGCATCCCCAAGGGAAGGATCGTGGAGATTTACGGCCCGGAGTCCAGCGGCAAAACGACCGTGACCTTACATATGATCGCGGAGGTGCAGAAGAGGGGCGGTATCGCGGGCTTTATTGACGCGGAACATGCGCTTGATCCGATCTATGCGAAGAATATCGGCGTGGATATTGATAATCTGTATATATCGCAGCCGGACTGCGGCGAACAGGCGCTGGAGATCACGGAGACGATGGTCCGCTCCGGGGCGGTGGACATCATTGTGGTGGACTCGGTCGCGGCGCTGGTGCCGAAGGCGGAGATCGACGGCGATATGGGCGACAGCCATGTGGGTCTGCAGGCGCGCCTGATGTCCCAGGCGCTGCGCAAGCTGACGGCGGTGATCAGCAAGTCAAACTGTACCGTCGTATTTATCAATCAGCTCCGCGAGAAGGTGGGTATCATGTTCGGCAATCCGGAGACGACGACGGGCGGCCGCGCGCTGAAATTCTACTCCTCCGTCCGTCTGGACGTCAGGCGGATCGAGTCGCTGAAACAGGGCGGAGAGGTGATCGGCAACCGCACCAGAGTCAAAGTCGTCAAGAACAAGATCGCGCCGCCGTTTAAGGAGGCGGAGTTCGATATTATGTTCGGAGAGGGTATTTCCATTGTGGGCGATATTCTGGATCTCGCCGCCGAGAATAACATCATCAACAAGAGCGGCGCGTGGTACGCTTACGAGGGCAATAAGATCGGACAGGGCAGGGAGAACGCCAAACAGTATCTAAAAGATAATCCCGCGGTGTGCGCGGAGGTGGAGCGCAAAGTGAGGGAGCTGTTCAATCTGAACACAGCGCAGGCGGACGGGGAGGAGACGGCGCCGGAGACATCCTCAAAGGCGGCCGGGGAGAGATAACCATATCTGAACCATAGGGATGCGGAGAGTGGAAATGCTTGTAACACAGATTGCCGAAACGTCATCGAAAGCGCGCCGACGGATTTATTTGGACGGGCAGTTCGCCTTCGTCCTGTACAGGGGCGAGCTTGATCAGTTTCATATTGAGGAGGGGCAGGAGCTCTCCGAGGAGAGTTATCGCCGCATTATGACGCAGATCCTGCCGAAACGGGCGAAACTGCGCAGTATGAGTCTGCTGCAGTCCAGGGATTACACGAGAAAACAACTGGAAGACAAATTGAAACAGGGCGATTATCCTCAGGTCTGCATCGAGGAGGCACTCGCCTACGTGGAATCCTATGGGTATATCGATGACAGAAGATACGCGAGAGACTTTATCGGGTATCAGATACAATTCAAAAGCAGACGGCGCATCGAGGCGGATCTGATGCGCCGGGGGATCGCGAAAGATTTGATCCGGGAAACTTTTGCGGAGCTGGGCAGTATGGGCGTAGAGCAGGATGAGAGCGAGATGATCCGCGCGCTCTTAGAGAAGAAAAAATACTGTGCGGACACAGCCGCTCCACAGGAGAAACAGAGAATGTACGGGTATCTGTGCCGCAAAGGATTCTCGCAGGAGACGGTCATGAAGGCTCTCTCCTGACAATGCCGACCAGATGCCCGGTAAACTCTTCCAGAAGACTCTCTTCCTGTTTGCGCATAAACAGCGTCATGCGGTCTCCCTGAAAGGAGAATTGGAAGTGGATGCTGCCGACGCAGGAGTCTATCACATTTACTTTTACATAGAGCGTACTGTCCGCAAGCCAGACGCCGCTTGCGGCGAAACGCAGAGCGTAGAGCGGCAGCACGCCTGTCTTGGGGTACCCCATTCCGAAATCGATCCGATACTCTTTCCCCCGATAGCCGAAGGTTATACAGCCGTCCGCCCCGGAGCGGTCGTCGGCATACAGGAAGTCAAGCTGCATAAAGGAGAAATCGCCGCTGTTTTGGATCAGGAAACGCTTTCCCGCAATCTGTTTCTCTAGGGGGCAGTATGCTGCGCCGGCGGGGACATGGAGCGTGCGGGAAGAGACGAAACGGCTGTAGCGGGCCGCTCTTTCCTCCTCGGTGAGGCCGCCGTCGGGGGCGGGAGCATACCCGCGCGCCGCGTTTTTGAAATGGGCATCGTTGTCAATACAGGGCAGCACTTCCTCGTACAGCGCGTCGTAGATCTGCTGGTTGCCGCCGCCGATGCCCTGCGTGTCCGCAGTCGTCACGCAGATCAGGTCGTAGTCCGGCAGCACGATGACAAGCTGACCGCCCATGCCGTAGCACACATAGCCGTTTCGCTCCGTGCGCCAGATCTGCATGCCGTAGCCGCAGCCTTCGCCAGGCACGGGCGCGGTCACCGCCGTGGCGGTGAGACAGGATGTGGCCTCTCTGATGAAGGAGGCGGATATAAGCTGTTCGCCGTCGATGTTTCCCTCACGATATAGGAAAAGGCCGAATTTTAATATATCCATGGAGGTGGCGACGAGACCGCTGCCCCCTACGGAGACGCCGAAGGGGTCTTTCAGCAGATAGGACTCCTTGGAGAATCCCACGGGCGCCAGTTTCTCTTTGATATAGTCGAGCATATCCATACCGCTCAGCTTTTCCGCCAGGGCGCACAGGGTGTGCGCGGAGGAAGTGTCATAGTGGAAAACCGTTCCGGCGGGGTGGGTCGGCGGCGTGGTGAAGAAACTCTCCACCCAGTCTCTCTGCATATCCGGCTTGTAGGTCGTCTTTTCATGGCAGGTGCGCATCATGAGCATGTTGCGGATCGTCATGTCAGCGATATAGGGGTGCACATTTGCGGGCACTTTCTCGGGGAAATAGTCGATGATCCTGTCGTCCAAAGATAATTTGCCCTCGTCCGCCAGCAGACCGACCGCCACGGCGGTAAAGCTCTTGGTGATCGAGAACATGCGGTGGAGCGTGTCGGAAACGCAGGGCGCATAGTAGCTCTCGCAGATCAGTTTATTCCCGTGAAACAGCAGAAGACTGTGCATGGGAATCTGTTTTCGTTCCAGGCGTTCCATCATGCGCATGATACATTCTGAGGGAATGCCTGTCTGTTCGGGAAAAGCGCGTTCAATCGTAAGCATATCGCTATGGTCCTCCTGCATCTATGATCGGTCATACGGATGTACCGATAAACGTGTATTTCTATTTTAACAAGTTGCCGTCAAATATACAAGCGATACAAACGATCATGCGCGGATCATACGCGGAAGGCCGCGCGGCGGTCCATGCGGCGCGCTTTTGGGCATAGTGCCGAAGAGAAAGGGCGCGCGGCTATAAAATCTGCACTGTTTGTAAGGGCTTACAAACGTACAGCGCGTGGAAAACTTTGGGCGATATGTTATAGTTTTAATAAAAATATTAAATTATTTGGCATATTTTCATAAATTATACTTTACAAGTCAAGTTGTATTGTGATATGCTTATCTGGTAGTATGAAAGTGCTTACATATGCTTTCCTTACGAAAGGCAAAATGTACAAAGCACAACAATCAAAGGAGGTTTACTATGAAAAAGAAAGTAGTTTCCCTGCTTTTGGCAACAACCATGGTTGTTTCATTAGTAGGCTGTGGAGGGGGGAGCGATTCTTCTACCACAGACACAGCGGCTTCTGACACGAGCACGGACACAGCGGCTTCTGACACGAGCACAGACGCGGCAGCTTCTGACACGGACACAGCGGCGGCTGACACCGATGCGGCTGCAGAGGCAGAGGTTGAGAAACCGGAAGAGATCACCGTTATGTGTGACGGTACCGTATTCACGGAGGAGAACGGCCGTGATCAGTTCTTCGCTAAGCTCGAGGAGCTGACAGGCATCAAGTACAATGTGATCCAGCCCGACCACGACGCATACTATGACGTAGTAGGTCAGCAGATCGCATCCGGGGACTGGCCGGACGTACTGATTCTTTCTTCCGCAGAGTTATCCAGCTATGGTTCCGAGGGCGTTCTCTGGGATATGGCTGACGCTTGGGAAGGTTCCGATCTGCAGGCGCGTCAGGAGGAGAACAACGGCGCTGAGGTCGTTGAGTCCATGTTCATCGACGGCCACCTCTACGGCATGCCTGCTACGCACGGTAACGGCTGCGTTACCTACGTTAAGCAGAAATGGCTTGACGACGCGGGTATCACGACGCTGCCCACCAACTTCGACGAGTACTATGACATGCTGCTCAAGCTGAAAGAGGCTGAGGGTGTTGACTATGTAGTAGCGGCATCCGGTTTCCTGAACGCTGAGGCGCCTTACATCAACTACTTCCCGGAGTTCTATCAGGATGCATGGCCGAGTTTCTATCAGAAGGAAGACGGCACATGGGCTGACGGTTTCGCTGAGGATTCTATGAAGGCGGCTATGGAGAGATTTGCACAGGGCGTTAAGGATGGTGTTCTCGATCCCGAGTCCACCAGCTATGCGACCAGCGACGTCCGCAACAAATTCTATGACGACAGCTTGGGCGTATTCACCTACTGGGCAGGCACATGGGCGAGCAACATCAAGAACAACCTTGAGAACAACGGCCTTGACGGCGAGTTGGTAGCTCTGGAGCCTATCGCAGAGGTTGGCCAGTACATCGACCGCGTATCTCCGGCTTGGTGCATCACCACGGCCTGCGAGAACCCTGAGGGCGTATACAAATACTTCATCGAGGCGATGCAGGACGGCGGCGACGTTCAGTTCCTGTGGACCTACGGCGTAGAGGGTACGCACTGGTCTACGGCGGCTGAGACGCTGTACGCGGATACGGATGAGCCCAAGACTTACGCTGAGGGCGAGTTCCACATGCTTGACAACTTGGAGACGCCCGGTTCCCAGTACACCAAGGCTCACATCGATCCCATGCTCGCTCTGACGACGCTGGCGAACGACCCTCGTGAGACGACGGTTGCACCGGAAGCTTTGGCGGCACAGGAGATGTTCAATGAGAATTCAGTAGGAGCATTTATTGTTCCTGCTACGGACGCTATGAACCAGTACAACGGCGATCTGATGACAGAGAAGCAGTCTCTCGTAACGAAGGTTGCTCTCGGTGAGATGACTGTTGACGAGGCGTATGCGGAGTATGAGTCCGGCGGTTATGCTGACATGTCTCAGCAGATCGTTGACTCCCTGAACGCACAGTAAGCAATGATTCAGTGATTAGTATTAGGCGGAGCGGCATTTTTACTCCGCCTAATCTATCAGGGGAGACGGCCGCTCACCGTTTCCGCGACGCAGTATCAGAGCGGTATTTCTTCAATTATGTGGGAGAGGAAGGACGGATATGAAAGAAAAGAAAAAAAATAAGACTATGGCCAAAATTTACAAGTATAGGGGATTTTATCTGATGTTCCTTCCGGTATTTGTATTTGCCATCATCTTCTTTTATGCGCCGATGCTCGGCATCCGCTACGCGTTTACCAACTATAACGGCATAAGAGAACCTGCGTTTAGAGGGTTAGAGAACTTCCAGAGAATGTTCTCGATGCAGAATTTCTGGTCGGCGTTCTGGAACACCATTCAGATCAGTATCATCAAGCTGTTGCTCACGACGGCGTTCGCGGTCATCGTGTCGATCCTGCTGAATGAGATTGCCAACCTTTTGTTTAAGAAAGTAGTGCAGACGATCATCTACCTGCCGCACTTCATGTCATGGGTTGTGACGGCATCGATTTTCTCCTTGATCCTGTCGCCTTCGAGCAGCGGTCTCGTGAACACGCTCCTCGTAAATCTGGGCGTGCTGGATTCCGGCAGCATGATCTACTTCCTGGGAAATTCGAAGTGGTGGCGTCCTGCTTATTATATCATCAACCTTTGGAAAGAGACCGGTTGGCAGACCGTCATCTTCATGGCGACGCTGGCCGGCATCAATACGGACCTCTATGAGGCGGCGGCTATCGACGGCGCCGGCAGATGGGGTAAGATGTGGTACATCACCTTCCCGCAGCTGCGCAATACGATCCTGACGGTCATCATCCTAAACCTTGCCAAGGTCATGAATCTGTTCGAGTCCGCTTTCGTACTGCAGAACGACGCGGTGCTGAACGTAGCCAACGTACTTGAGACCTACATCTACTATCAGAGCTTTAACAGCGGCGCTATTCCGAACTACGGCTACACCACGGCGGTCGGTCTGTTCAAGTCTCTGGTGGGCTGCGTGCTCGTTCTTGTCTGCAACCAGTGGAGTAAGAAAGTACGCGAAGGCCGCGGAATCGTGTAAGGAGGGAATGGCATGAAGAAGAAAAAGAAAATTTCAGCTTTTCAGATCATCAATGGTCTGGTGTTTATTATACTGGCGTTTGTTATCCTGGTTCCCATGTGGAAGGTCATCGTTGACTCCTTCGACTTACATACGGCATACGGTATGAAACTGTGGCCGGAGGCTTTCGGTCTGGACGGTTATAAGAACGTCTTCTCGAACCCGACGCTGCTGCGACCGCTGATCATCTCCTTTATCACCACGATCGTCGGCACACTGATTGCGCTGACGCTGTCAACGCTGGGCGCGTATGTATTGATCCAGTGGGATATGCCGGGCAGAAACTTCTTCGCGAACATGCTGCTGTTTACCATGATCTTCAACGGCGGTATGATCCCTACCTACCTGGTATTGAGAGGACTGCACCTGACGAACACGATCTGGGTTGTTATCCTGTTCCCGGCATTGAACGTGTACAATCTGGTGCTGATGAGAAACTTCTTCGAGGGGATCCCGCAGAGCTTGTTTGAGTCCGCGACGCTGGACGGCTGCTCGCCGATGCAGACCTTTATCCGCATCGTGCTGCCGATGTCCAAGGCGGCGCTGGCATCCATCGGCCTGATGTTCGCGGTAACGTACTGGAACGATTACACGCACTACAAACTGTACATCACAGACTCCAAGTGGTACAACTTCCAGATGAAACTGCGCGGAATGGTTATGGGCAGCGATCTGCCGCCTACGGCAGGCAGCAACGCGACGGAGAACACGGTCAAGAATGCGGCGATCATTATCGTTATCATCCCGTTCATGATCCTGTATCCTTTCCTGCAGAAATACTTCGTTAAGGGTGTCAACATCGGAGCTGTTAAAGAGTAATTGCTCTTAACTGAAATATGGTTTTGGTTGGTGCAGGAGGAATTTTCTCCTGCACCAATTTTGTGAAAAAGGGTGTAGGCGATTGGTGTGGGGTGGGGCAAAAGGGCTCACATCGCAAAGCGATGTGAGTAGCCTGCACAAGAAATCGCATGGGCAAGCTAGCTTGCCCGACGATTTTTGCGCAGGCTGTCTATGCCGCCGCAGGCGGCAGACCCTTTTGCCTCTCTCCAAAACCACCTCCCACACATTCGTCCGCACACCCAAATAATAAATTCGATTGGAGGAGCATATGAGTACAATATATTGGGCGGGGGATTCCACAGTACAGTTCAACGGGATCCTGACCTTTCCCCAGACAGGGCTTGGGCAGGTGCTGCCGATGTACCTGAAACCGGAGATCAGAGTGGAAAATCACGCGAAGAACGGGCGCAGCACAAAGAGTTTTATCGACGAGTCACGGCTTGTGCCGATCTACGACCGCATCTCGGAGGGAGATTTCCTCTTTATCCAGTTCGGCCACAACGACGAGAAGGAGGCGGATCCGGCGCGCTACACCGACCCGGAGACGGAGTATCGCACAAATCTCGGCAAGTTCGTCAATGTGGCGCGGGATAAGAAGGCGCATCCGGTTCTCATCACACCGTTGGAGAGAAGGAACTTCAAGGAGGACGGCCATCTGGAGGAGAGTCTGCATCTTCCCTACGTGCAGGCGATGAAGGAGACGGCGAAGGAGCTGGACGTGCCGCTGATCGATCTGTTCACCATGAGCAGAGAGAAACTGGAGAAGGTCGGGCCTGAGAATACGCTGACCTGGTATATGCACATACCCGCGGGCATCTATCCGTACCACCCGGAGGGACTTGACACGGACAACACCCATCTGCGCTACGAGGGCGCGGTGATCTATGCGGGCTGTATCGCCAGAGGGCTGAAAGAGCTGGGCGGCATCTACGCGGATCTCCTGTTGGAGGATCTGTTTGAGAAACCCTTTTATGGAATGTAACATATCTTTTGTGGAATGTAAAAATATATGGGGCAGCAGAAACCGCGCTTGACGACGCGCGGTTTTGCTGTGGAGAGGAGTTTCTATGGAGCGTTTATGGAAATCGGATTTGGGGGACGGAACCTACCGTAACCCGATCCTGTATGCGGATTATTCAGATCCGGATGTGATCAGGGTGGGCGACACCTTTTATATGACGGCGTCCAGTTTTAACTATATCCCCGGTCTGCCGATCCTCACATCGAAGGATCTGGTGAACTGGAAACTGGAAAACTATGCCGTAAAGGAGCGCATCGACTATGAGGCGTACGACACGCCGCAGCATGCCAAGGGAATCTGGGCGCCTGCCATCCGCTATCATGCCGGAGAGTTTTATATTTACTACGGGATGCCGGACGAGGGGATCTTTATGGTGAAGACGAAGGATCCGCTGGGAGACTGGGAGGCGCCTGTGCTTGTCCTGGAGGGAAAAGGGCTGATCGATCCCTGCCCCTACTGGGAGGAGGACGGCAAGGCCTACATCGTGCACGGCTACGCGAAGAGCCGTATCGGTTTCAAGAGCTGTCTGGGTATTTTTCCTATGACGGCAGATGGAACGAAAGCCGCCGCGCCGGATCACATTCTGTTCAACGGCGTGGAGACCCAGCCCACCATCGAGGGGCCGAAGGTATACAAGCGAAATGGTTTCTACTATATCCTAGCTCCTGCGGGGGGCGTTCGGACGGGATGGCAGACGGCGCTGCGCTCCCGGAGCATCTATGGCCCCTACGAGGAGAAGATCGTCATGAAACAGGGGGACACGGAGGTGAACGGCCCGCACCAGGGCGGTCTGGTGGACACCCTCTCGGGGCAGGAGTGGTTTCTGCATTTTCAGGACAGGGGGCTGTACGGGAGGATCGTGCATCTGCAGCCTGTCCACTGGGAGAACGATTGGCCGGTGATCGGCGTGGATCAGGACGCGGAGGGCTGCGGCAGGCCGTGTCTTGTGCATGAAAAACCCGATATGGGCAAAGACAACGAGATGACCTATCTCGCGGCGTCGGATGATTTTGAGGGCACGGAACTCGGCTTACAGTGGCAGTGGCTCGGCAACGCCGGAGAAGATTTCTTCTCCCTGTCGGAGAATCCCGGCCATCTGCGCCTGTTCGCGCTCAATCCCTCGGGCGGCGACGCGCCGATCCTGTGGGAGAATGCCAATGTGCTGACCCAGAAATTGGTGTGCCCCTGCTTCCTCGCGGAGACGAAAATCCGTCTTGACGGGTTAAAGGAGAACGGGCAGGCGGGTCTTGTCATGATGGGCGGACACTACGCCTATCTCGCAGTCCGCGTGACAGGCGGCAGGAGGAAACTTGTCTACGCGCAGAGTTTCGACGGCGCGAAAGGCATGGAGGAGGAAGTGAGAGAGCTGGAAGTGAAAGACGATGTCACCGAGGTCCGGTTCCGGGAAAGCCTGACGGAAGACAGTTTCACGATGGAGTTCTCAGTGGATGGGACGAATTATGTGAAAGTAGAAACGTCCTTCTTCCCCACGGACCACACGTGGGTGGGCGCGAAGATCGGTCTGTTTGCCGGGGTTGTCTCGGGCAGAGAGCAGAGCGGCTACGCAGATTTTGACTATATCCATGTGGAGAGTCTGTAGGAGGGTACAGCGCGTATGACGATTCAGGATGCGGTAAAAGAGCAGAACATTGACGAGGTCAGAAGAATCCTGACCGAGAACCCGTCCGCGATAGACGAGAAGGACGAGCGCGGGATCGCCGTCCCTTTTCTCGCCGCGGCGGGCGGGAATCCGGAGCTGGTAAAATATATCGTGGAATATTCCAGAGCCAGCATGAACGCGGTGGACGGCGCGAACAGGAATATTCTTCACTACGGGGCGATGTCGGGAAACACATCGCTCTGCCGTTATCTGGTGGAAAAGGTCGGCATGGATATTCTGAGCGGCGATCGGGATCTGGTGACGCCCTATCAGATCGCCTATGAGGGAAAACATAGAGAACTTCTCGCCTATTTTGAAGAGAGGGTGGGCGCTCCCTACGAGGAGATGTACCACAATCCCATCAGGCGGGGCATGTTCCCGGACCCCTCCATCGTCCGTGTGGGGGAGGACTATTACATGGTCAACTCCAGTTTTATCTTCTTCCCCTGTATTCCGATCTCGCACTCTAAGGATCTGGTACATTGGGAGATCATCGGCCACGCGATCACGAATCCTGCGTGGGCGAAGCTGGGAGATCTGGAAGGCGGCAGAGGCTATTGGGCGCCTGACATCTCCTACGACAAGGGGACGTTTTATATCACGGCGACCTATCGGCTGAACGACACGGGCACGGTCTACCGCAGGCAGATCGTCGTCTCCTCCGACAAACCGGAGGGGCCTTACAGTGAGCCGGCCTATATCGAGGAGGACGGCATCGACCCGTCCATCTTCCATGACGGGGACGGAAGACATTATATGCTGCTGAACAGAGGGGCGCGTATCTTTGAACTGTCCGCAGACTGCAAACGGCAGATCTCCGAGGCGAGGCTCCTGTATTATGGGGATCAGAAACGCGCGCCGGAGGGACCGCACCTTTTGCATAAGGACGGCTGGTATTATCTCTTTCTGGCGGAGGGTGGTACGGGCGTGGGACACCGTATCACCGTGGCAAGGAGCAGGACGCTTATGGGCGATTATGAACCCTGCCCCTACAATCCGATCATGCGGCAGGAGGACGAAGGAGCGGGGATCTGGCGCTGCGGGCACGGCAAGCCTGTACAGACGGCGGCGGGGGACTGGTATATGGTCTATCTGTGCGGCAGGAAGTTGTGGCGCGACAGCGGGGAAGGACCGGCCATATGCAGTATGCTTGGCCGGGAGACGGCGCTCGATCCGATCCGGTGGACGGAAGACGGCTGGCCTGTCGTGAATGAATTGAACGGCCCCAGCGTCCTGCAGAAGAGGCCGGATCTTCCGCTCTATACGCCGAAGGAGGCGCCGGAGATGCAGTGGGTCAGCCCCAGAGAGCCGGACGCAGACGGTGTGAGAATCGAGGGCGGTCGGTTTATCCTCAAGGGGAGCAGAGCGCCGCTTTCCGATGTGGCGGCCAGGAATCTGTGCCTGCGCAGACAGTCGGACTTCAACTTTGCGGCTGAGGTGACCATGCATATGCCGAAGCTTGTGGCCGGACAGGAGGCCGGGATCATCTGCTATTACGACGAGAACAGCTGGGTGAGCTTTTCCGTGGGAACGGACGAAAACGGAATGTTCCTGCAGATGAAGGAGCGCGTCGGGAAACAGACGACTCTCCATGAGAAAAAGTATCTTGACGGGACGTACGGAGAGCAGGGGGCGGACTGCGCCGGACGCATGGAGCTGGGCGTCAGAACCAAAGGTCTGGAAAGGCAGTTCTATGCGGCGGCGGGAGACTTCCGATATGAGAGCGGGACGCTTGCAGACGTCTACTATCTGTGCGACGAGGGCGTCTCCATGGGCAAGCGTTTCACCGGGGCGATGGTCGGCATGTATGCATATGCGGGTGAAAACGAGTTGTCGGTGGAATTTGAAGATTTTGCGTATAAGGTGTTGTGATGAGCAGACTGACGAATGGTATAGCAAAGCTGGATAAGCGAAAAAACAGCGAACAGAACAGAGAACAGATCCTAAACGGCAATATGACGAAGGCGATCCTCGCGTTGGCTATCCCGGTCATCATCAACAGTTTCCTGCAGACGATGTACAATCTGACGGACACCTACTGGCTCGGCACGCTGGGAACGGAAGAGCTGGCGGCGATCAATCTGATCACGCCGGTGCAGAATATCGTCGTCAACTTCGGCTCGGGGATCACGGTGGCGGGGTCCGTGCTGATCGCACAGTACATAGGGGCGGGCAAAAAAGACGACGCAAAATCCATGGCAAACCAGATTTTTGCCTGCGCCATCCTGTTCGCGGTCTTCTGCGCGATCCTGTGCAATCTCACGACGCCCGCCATCGTCACATGGCTGGGCGCGGAAGGAAATACATGGACATACAGCAGGATCTATATGCAGCTCGTCATTTTGGATATGCCTTTTCTGTATACGGTCAATATCTATGCGGCGATCCATCAGGCGCAGGGGGACACGGTGCGGCCGATGCTCCTGAATCTGTTAGGCATCACGGTCAATATGATCCTCGATCCGCTGTTCATGGTAGGGTTTCGTTGGGGCGTGGCGGGCGCGGCGCTTGCCACGGTCACGGCGAAAGCGATCCCCGCGGCGATCGCCTTTCTTCTGCTGCACAGCGGCACGGCAGCCATCGGGCTGGCGCTGAGAAAACTGAAATTTGAGAAAGAGAAACTGAAGAGCATCCTTGTGATCGGTCTGCCCACAGCCATCGGCGGCAGCACAATGCAGTTCGGTTTTCTGCTCATGAGTAAGAGCGTATTCAAGTACGGCACGCAGGCGATGGCGGCGTACGGGATCGGCAACAAGGTGAACGGTCTGATTTCCCTTCCTTCCAACGGTATCGGCTCGGCGGTGGCCACCATCGTGGGCCAGAATGTGGGAGCCGGACAGCCGGAGCGGGCGAGAGAAGGCTATAAGCTCTCCATGAAAATGATCATCGTCTTTCTGCTTGTGGGCGGTATGATCCTGTCCTGGACGCCGATCTCCACGGCGATCGTGCGCATCTTCTCGGAGGATGAGGCGGTGGTCGCCATGGCGGCGGAGTTCCTGAGCATCATGGCGTTCTGGGTGTTCACCAACGGCGTCTACAACTCGACGATGGGACTCTTTCAGGGCAGCGGGCACACGGAAGTGACGATGCTCGTGGACGTGTCGAGACTGTGGGTATTTCGTTTCGCCACGCTGTACGTGTGTGAGAGCCTGCTCCATATGGGCGTGCGGAGTATCTGGTATTCCGTCGTCGTAAGCAACGGAATATCGGCAGTCCTCCTGTATCTGGTCTATCTGACGGGCTACTGGAAAAAGGAGCGGATCAAGCAGAAACCAAAGACGGAATAAAACAAAATAAGAGACGGATAAACATAAAGAGAGCGGGATCGCGCAGACCCCGCTCTCTTGTGCTCTTATTTGCCCGCAGACAACGACTTATAGATTAAAGCCAAAATACCGTACCGCGTTGTAGTAGGAGATGTCTTTGACGATCTCGGAGAGGATTTCCTCATCGCAGGGGAATTCCCCGTTCTCTACCAGATCGCCGATCAGATCGCAGAGGATACGGCGGAAGTACTCGTGTCTCGTGTAGGACAGGAAACTTCTGGAGTCTGTCAGCATACCCACGAATCCGGACAGATTGCCCAGGTTCGCGAGAGAGAGCATCTGGTTCTTCATGCCGATCTTGTGATCGTTGAACCACCAAGCGCTTCCCTGCTGGATCTTGGCCACTGCCGTGGAATCCTGGAAACAGCCGAGGATCGTGCCGATGGCCTCGTTGTCGTTGGGATTCAGACTGTAGAGGATGGTCTTGGGCAGCTCGTTCGTCTCGATGAGCGCATTCAGGAAGTCTGCCATCTGGGCGGACGGCGCGTAGTTGTTGATGCAGTCGTATCCTGTGTCGGGGCCCAGTTTGTCATACATCGGGCGGTTGTTGTCGCGCTTGCAGCCGTAGTGGAGCTGCATCACCCAGCCGCGTCTGCTGTACTCGCGGCCCACAAAAAGCATAAAGGCTGTCTTAAACTGCAGCTCTTCCTCGCGGCTGACCGCATTGCCTGCCATACGTTTCGCAAAGATGCCCTCGATCTCAGCGTCCGTGGCGGGGGCGTACATCACATACTCCAAAGCGTGGTCGGAGACGCTGCACTTCTTGGAGGCGAAGAAATCCATTCTGACTTTCAGGGCTTTCTTCAGATCCTCGAAAGTGGCTATGGACACGCCGCTCACGCCGGAGAGCGATTTGAGGTAGTCCGTATACTCGGGCTTTTCGATGTTCATCGCCTTGTCAGGGCGCCATGCGGGAAGTACCTGCACGTCGAAAGAGTCGTCCGCCGCGATGGCGTCGTGCCATTCCAGGGAGTCTACGGGATCGTCGGTGGTGCAGATCAGGGTCACGTTGGACTGTCTGATCAGGTTGCGCACGCTCATGGAAGGCTCAGCCAGTTTGGCGTTGCACAGATTCCACACTTCCTCGGCGGTGTTTTTGTTCAGCGTGCCGTGATAGCCGAAATAGCGCTGCAGTTCCAGGTGGCTCCAGTGGTAGAGCGGATTGCCGATGGCTTTGCCGAGCACCTCGGCCCACTTGAAGAATTTCTCCTTGTCGGACGCGTCGCCGGTGATAAAGCGTTCGTCGACGCCGCAGGAGCGCATAAAGCGCCACTTGTAATGGTCGCCGCCCAGCCAGACCTGCGTGATGTTGTCAAACTTCCGATCCTGCGCGATCTCCTTCGGGTTGATGTGGCAGTGGTAGTCCAGCACGGGCGTCTTCTCCGCATAGTCGTGGAAGAGTTTCTGCGCGGTTGGGGTGGACAAAAGAAAGTTCTCGTCCATAAATGCTTTCATAGAATACATACCTCCTTTGGGTTAAATGATAATTAAATTTTAAACTGTTAAAGATTGGTCGTAGCCTTGCGGACCAGCTCGCCGGAATAGATGACTTTCGGCGGCATCTCCTCGCCGTTCAAGACGCCGATACAGGTCTTCACAAGCCGGGAACACAGCGTCTCGAGATGATTGTCCACAGAAGAGATTTCGGGATCGCTGCACACGGTGAGCAGAGAGTTGTTATAGCCGATAACGGACAGCTCGTCCGGTATGGCGATATTGTTGATCTTGGCGTACTTGACCGCGCCGGCGGCGAGCATATCCTCAGACGCAAGAACCGCGTGGAACGTAAGCCCCTGCTCCCGCAGACCGCAGAGAAAATGGCGCACGCCGTCGATGTCCTCGCGGGAACCTTCAAAAAACTGTATCAGCTCCCTGTTGCAGGGAATCTCGCGCATGTCGTAGGCCGACCGGTAGCCGGAGAGTTTCTGCATGCCGCTGTAGGAGCGGGAGTTGTAGAGATACAGGATGTCCGTGATCCCGCTGTCGAGCAGCAGAAGGGCGGCCTCCTGCGTCGCCCTGAAGTCGTCGCACATGGTGCAGAATACGTTGGGGCAGTCCAGATTCGCGTTGAGCAGAAAAATGGGCGTCTGCGTCGCCGCGTTCACAATGTAGCGGTTGTTCTCGTCCTCCGCCTCAATGTAGTTTGAGCCCACCATGATGACGGCGTCCACCCGCTGGTTGATCAAGAGCGACAGGGCGTTCTCCTTGCTGTCATGTTCGTAGCCGGAGCACATCAGTACGGAGTTATAGCCGTTTTTTCTGAGATTGCCCTCAATATAGTAGACGGCCTTGGCCAGATAGAGGTCGGAGCTGTCGGCGCATATGATACCGATGGAGTTCATCGTATCCAGGCCGAGCCCGCGGGCGAACGCGTTGGGGGTGTAGCCGTACTGGTCGATGATGTCCATGACCTTCTTGCGCGTTGCCGGTTTTACATTGTGACTGCCGTTCAGGACGCGGGATACGGTCGCGATGGACACGCCCGCCTGCTTGGAAATATCGTAAATATTCAATGAGTGCGACTCCTTTATCCAGCAATGCTTTCCGTTGTGTTTGGGGTTATGAAAACGTTTACATGATAAACAAATTTATTATACAATAGGCAAAAGGGATTTACAATATTTTTTCCCGAAAAAATAGAACGGGAAAATGCGTCGGAAATACCGAGAAAATCAACGGTTAAAATAAATGAAAACGCTGTTGACTTATACTTGTGTTGGTTGTAAAATTTAATTTGTAAGCCCTTACACAAATTGTGGGTTTCATCGGCGGCTGATCATAGGTGTCCGGGCTTATGAAATACATAGAGAATGGTATCGATCTCAGAATGGAGGACAAGATGGAATTATTGCAGAGAAGCAGAACAGGTAAAAAGGAAAGACCGGTCAAGGTATTGCAGTTCGGAGAGGGAAACTTCCTTCGCGGATTTGTGGACTACATGATCGACATTGCAAACGAGAAGGGGCTGTTTGACGGGGACATCGTTCTGGTGAAACCGATCGAGTACGGCACGCTGGATCGTTTTCGCAACCAGGAGTGCCAGTATACGGTTTCCCTGCGCGGCATCGTGGACGGCGAGGCGACCGTGTTGAACCGGGTCATCACCAGTGTGGCGGACGCGGTCGCTGCTCACGAGGAGTACGAGAAGTACAGCAGCTACGCGAAACTTGACACCCTGCGCTATATCGTGTCCAACACCACCGAGGCGGGCATCGTGTACGACGAGAGCGATAAGCTGGAGATGAATCCGCCCAAGAGTTTTCCTGCAAAATTGGCGAAGTTCCTCTATGAGAGATATAAACATTTTAACGGCGCGGCGGACAAGGGCCTTGTGATGCTGCCGGTGGAGCTGATCGACGACAACGGCATCCATCTGCGGGAATGCGTCTTGAAACAGGCGGACAACTGGGGGCTGGAGGAAGATTTCAAGAAGTGGCTGGACGAGGCGTGCGTCTTCACCTCCACGCTGGTCGACCGGATCATCACGGGTTATCCGAAGGACGAGGAAGAGAAACTCTGGGAAGAGTGGGGCTACAGGGACGAGCTGATCGTGACCGGGGAGCCTTTCGCCCTCTGGGTGATCGAGAGCGCCAAGGACATCAGCGGCGAGCTGCCGCTTGACAAGGCGTTAGAGGGGATGTCCGGCATGAACGTGATCTTTACGGACAACCAGAAACCCTACAAGCAGAGGAAAGTCCGCATCCTGAACGGCGCGCACACATCCTTCGTGCTCGCATCCTACCTGGCGGGCAACGACATCGTGCTGGAGTCCATGAAGGACGACCTGATCTTCAAGTTTATGAAGGAGACGATCTTCGACGAGGTCATCCCCACGCTGACGCTGCCGAAACAGGAGCTGGAAGACTTTGCGAACGCGGTGATCACCAGATTCAACAATCCTTATGTAAAACATGCGCTGCTCTCCATCTCCCTAAACTCCGTCTCCAAGTGGCGCGCGAGATGTATGCCGAGTTTCCTGGGATATGTGGAGAAGTACGGCAAGCTGCCGGCGCATCTGACCTTCTCCATCGCCGCGCTGATGGCGTTCTATCAGGGCACCGAGCTGCGCGACAAGGCGCTGATCGGGCACAGGGACGGCAAAGAGTATCAGATCATGGACGACGCGGCGGTGCTGCAGTTCTTCGCGGAGCATACCGGCAAAGATACAGGAAAGTTTGTCGCGGACTTTTTGAACAACGAGGAGTTCTTCGGGGATGAGCTCGGAAAGACGAAGGGACTGGCGGATGCGGTCGCGGGCTTCCTTGACGAGATCAACGCAAAAGGCATGCGCAAGACGATGGAGGAGCATTTCTCATGACAATATTGAAGATCAACGAGGGCGACAACGTCGCCGTTGCGATAGAGACGATACCCGAGGGCGCGCAGGTGCCCGTCGGGGACGAGACGATTACCGCTGCCATGGAGATCCCGGCGGGGCATAAGATGGCTCTGCGCGATCTGAAAAAGGGGGAGGCCGTCGTCAAGTACGGCTATCCCATCGGCCACACGAAGGAGGCGGTGAAAAAGGGCGAGTGGATCCACACCCATAACCTGAAGACCGGGCTGGGCGATCTGCTGACCTACACCTACGAGCCCACGGAGCGCAGAGAACTTCCCGCCAGAGAGGCTTATTTCGAGGGCTTTGAGAGAAACGACGGGACGGTGGGCGTGCGCAACGAGATCTGGGTCATCCCCACGGTGGGCTGCGTGAACAACGTGGCGGGCGCCATCGCGAAACAGGCGAACGCCTATGTGAAGGGGAGCGTGGAGGAGGTCATCGCCTTTCCCCACCCCTACGGCTGCTCCCAGATGGGGGACGATCAGGAGCACACGCGGACGATCTTAGCCGATCTGATCCACCATCCCAACGCGGGCGGGGTTCTCGTTCTCGGCCTCGGCTGCGAGAACAGCAACATCGATGTGCTGAAGGAATACATAGGCGAGTACGACGCCGACAGGGTGAAGTTTCTCGTGTGTCAGGAGAGCGCGGATGAGATCGCGGACGGCGTGGAGATCGTGAAGGAACTGATCGAGCGCGCGTCGGCGCTGAAACGGACGAAGATCAGCGCCTCCAAGCTGATCGTCGGCTTGAAGTGCGGCGGCAGCGACGGGTTCTCCGGCATCACGGCGAACCCGCTGGTGGGGCGGTTCTCCGATCTGCTGATCGGCGCGGGCGGCACGACGATCCTGACGGAGGTGCCGGAGATGTTCGGCGCGGAGACGATCTTGATGAACCGCTGTGCGAACGAGGAGCTCTTCGACAAGACGGTGACGCTGATCAACGACTTCAAGAATTATTTCAAGAGCAACAACCAGACGATCTATGAGAATCCTTCGCCGGGCAACAAGAAGGGTGGCATCTCCACGCTGGAGGATAAGTCCCTCGGCTGTACGCAGAAGTCCGGAAACGCTGCGGTGACGGGTGTGCTGCATTACGGCGAGCGGGTGCAGAATGCGGGCTTGAATCTCTTGAGCGCGCCGGGCAACGATCTGGTTGCGGCGACGGCCCTTGCCGCCAGCGGCGCTCATATTGTTCTTTTTACCACGGGAAGGGGAACGCCCTTTGCGTCTCCCGTTCCCACAATGAAGATCGCAAGCAACTCCGGCTTGGCGGGCAGGAAGGCGAACTGGATCGACTTCAACGCGGGCACGTTGGTGGAGGGCGGCAAGATGGACGAGACGGCGGAAGAACTCTTTCAGCTTGTGCTGGAGACGGCGTCCGGCAGGAAAGTGTGCAGCGAGAAGGCGGGATTCCACGATATGGCGATCTTCAAACAGGGCGTCACACTGTAAGGCGCGCGGCGGACATACAGATCATGTAAATATTTATGGAGGGAGAAGAGTAGTATGGGAATGGAAGAAAAGGTAACTCTTTTTATCGACGAGTATCTGAAAGGGTACAAGAGATATAAGGAATACTGGAACTATGAGGACGGCTGCGTGCTGCTTGGCGCGAAGTATCTGTACGATGTGACGGGGGATCAGAAATATTTCACCTTCATCGAGAATTATCTGAAACACTTCGTCATGGAGGACGGCACGATCGCCCACTATGAGCTGGAGAAGTTCAACATCGACAGCATCAACAGCGGCAAGATCCTCTTTTTCATGTACGATGTGACGGGCGAGGAGAAGTACCGCAAGGCGATCGAGTTCGTCATGAACAGGCTCCGCATGCACCCCAGATGCTCCACCGGCAATTTCTTCCACAAGGAGATCTACCCGAACCAGATCTGGCTGGACGGTCTGTACATGGCGCAGCCGTTCTACATGGAGTACGAGACAAAATTTGATAAGAAAGAAAAGTACAATGACATTATCTCCCAGTTTGAGAACGTGCAGAAGTATCTGTATGACAAGGACAAAGGGCTCTGCTATCACGCGTACGACGAGGCGAAGGAGCAGTTCTGGGCGAATAAGGAGACGGGATGCTCGCCGAATTTCTGGCTCAGAAGTATGGGCTGGTACCTGATGGCGCTCGTGGACGTAATGGACAAGATGAGCATTGAGATCTATGAGCAGTACCGCGAACTGGAGGACATTTACAAGCTGATGCTGAAAGGGATCCTGCAGTATCAGGACAAGGATTCCAAGCTGTTCTATCAGGTCATCGACAGAGCGGACGTGGACGGCAACTATCTGGAGACTTCCGGCAGTGCCATGGTCGGTTACTCCATTTTAAAGGCTTGCCGTATGGGCGTCCTGCAGAAGGAAAAATATCAGTCCATCGGCATGGAGATCGTGGAGAGCCTGATCAACAACAAGCTGCAGGAAGTGGACGGCAGACTGCAGCTCACGGGGATCTGCTCTGTCGCAGGCTTGGGTCCTGCCGGCAACCCGAAGAGGGACGGCAGCGTGGAATACTATCTCTCGGAGCCTGTCGTGGCGGACGATTCCAAGGGCGTAGGGCCTTTCATGATGGCTTACGCGCAGTATCTGGAGGCCAAAAGGGAGCAGTAGGAAGGGAAAAACACATTTTATCGCAGTATGGAGGAGCCATATGGAAATAGAATTGTTGACTAAGACTGCAAGAAGTGCGACGCTCAAGTTCGCGGACGGCGGCATTTACAATACGAAGGAGCCGTATCTGCTGACTCTGAACGGAGAGCAGATGCAGGAGACGGACACGGTGGTGACTTCTCTCTTCGGCCTGAAACCCGACACCGAGTATGCGCTCACGGTGACGACAAGACAGGGCGGGGAGATGGGAAAGTTTTCTTTCCGCACGGACTATGAGTTCGTCACGCTGAATGTGAAGGACTTCGGCGCCAAGGGCGACGGGATAAGCGACGATACCAAGTATATTCAGGCGGCGATCGCCGCCTGCCCGAAGGACAGCCGCGTACTCGTTCCGGCGGGCACTTACAGGATCACCAGTCTTTTCTTGAAGAGCCATGTGAAGATCGAGCTGGCGAAGGGCGCGGAGCTTTTGGCGATCACGGACAGACATGAATTTCCGAAATTCCCCGCGCTGATCGAGAGCTATGACGAGACGGACGAATACTATCTGGGCACTTGGGAGGGCAATCCTCTGCCGATGTTCGCGGCCATCATCACGGGGATCGGCGTGGAGGACGTGGTTCTGTACGGCGAGGGCTGCGTCAACGGAAACGCCTCGACGGACAACTGGTGGAAGGATCCGAAGGTGATGAACATCGCTTTCCGGCCCAGAATGTTCTTTATCAACCACTGTGAGAATATCGTGCTGCAGGGGCTGAAATTCTGCAATAGTCCCTCCTGGACGCTGCACCCTTTCTTCAGCAATAAATTGGGATTCTACGATCTGAAGATCGAGAATCCGAGCATATCGCCCAACACGGACGGGCTGGATCCGGAGTCCTGCAAGGATGTGGAGATCGCCGGCATACGGTTCAGTCTCGGGGACGACTGTATCGCGGTGAAATCCGGCAAGATCTACATGGGCAGGAAACATAAGACTCCCTCCGAGAACATACATATTTATCAGTGCCATATGCAGGACGGGCACGGCGCGGTCACGATCGGCAGCGAGATGGCGGGCGGCGTGAAGAATCTGACCGTGGAGGAATGTCTCTTCTCCAACACGGACAGAGGACTGCGGATTAAGACCAGACGGGGACGCGGCGAGGACGCTGTGCTCGACAAGATCACTTTCCGCAGGATCGATATGGATCAGGTGATGACGCCTTTCGTCGTGAACTGTTTCTACTTCTGCGATCCCGACGGCAAGACGGAGTATGTGCAGAGCAGGGAGAAACTTCCCGTAGACCACAGGACGCCTTATATCAAGAGGCTGTGCTTCGAGGATATTGAGGCGAAGAACTGTCACGTGGCGGCGGCTTACTTCGACGGGCTGCCGGAGCAGAAGATCGAGGAGATCAGGATGAAAAACATCCGCGTCTCCTACGCGAAAGATCCCAAGCGCGACGTGCCTTCCATGTCGGCGGGCGTGGAGGCCTGCTCCCTCAAGGGGATCTACGCCAGCAACGTCAAGAGACTGTATCTCGAGAACGTTGAGGTGACGGGGGCGGAAGGCGACCCGATTATCACTGCCGGCGTAGATGAGATCGAGCGGAATTGACGTTTCCGCTCATATTGTAACTTAGTAATGAAAGTTCGGAAGGACCCTGTCTCTCGTGTAGCGGGATCGTTCTTCATCGGACAGAGCGCGGACGAAATCGGCGCGCCTTGACGGGTCTGTCGCGCCGGGGCCTGTGCTGCCGTACTCGGCATAGAAGACGGTCTCTCCGGCCTTCGGTTTGTTCCAGTCGTGGAACCCTTCGGGGCGGATGTGCGCTCCCAGTTCACAGTTGATGAGAACCGTCTGCGCGTAGTCGCGCCACGGTCTTCCCAGATAGACGCTTGCTTTCGGGCAGGTGGAGGTGAAACGGCAGCGGTCGAAGACGTAGCCGTAAGGGCTGCCCTCCGGGGTGGAGGCGGCGGTGGCATAGCCGTAGACAGGGGCGCTGCCATCGGGTTCTGCGGGCAGTTCTTCGGAGAAGACCGAGGCAATCTCGCAGTTCTCAAAGTAGGCGATGGCGCTGCCAAAGATGAAATCGACGTCGCCGCAGATGTAACAGTCCTTATAGTAGTGGTGTCCGACGCGCCGCTCGGCAAATTCTTTCGGGCCGGTGAAACCGCCGATCTGCATGGGGGCAGGAGGCAGAGGTCCGGTGAACAGCGTATCCTGATAGCTTTCCAGACGGCAGGAACGGATGCACAGATTGTCGCCGTCGGCGTACAGGGCAACTGCCTGTCCCGCCTTAGAGCGGGGGAAAGCGCTGTTGCGGATCGTCAGATTTTCCAGTGTCACATGGTCGGCGTCGAGCAGGAAGGTGTAGGAGCGGAAGGTTCCTCTCTTCGACCCGTCGGGCATGAGATCTCTGGCGTAGTCGCCGTAGGTGATGACGCACTCGTCGGCGGAAGAACCGATCAGGCGCACGTTGGAGCGGTCGAGGGTGATCTTTTCCTCATAGACGCCGGGCTGCACCGCAATGGTGACGGGATCCTGATTGTCTCCGGGGATATGGGCGATCGCCTCAGTGATCGTGGAGAATGTATTGGGAGCGGCAGAGCCGCCGTTTGGGGCAACAGTCAATGTAAGCATTGGTTTCAGACCTCCTTTTTGTTGTTATCATAGCACATAAGGGGTCGAAATAAAAGCGGAACGAAAGATGTGTAGAGAGGGTATCATATGAGCAGACTGAAAATCAGCACGCCGAATCAGGCGCAGCTTACGGTAGAACGGTTATACAAAGATCTGGAACGTCACATCATTGCAAGTCCTCCGGGACTGTGTCCGATCGATCTGCAGCTGTCTTTCTTAAAGACCTGCCACGCGCAGACTTGTGGCAAATGCGTACCCTGCAGAGTCGGGATCCTTCAGCTTTCCCATCTTCTGGAAGATGTGCTGGAAAATCGGGCGGATATGCGCACGCTTGATCTGATAGAGGAGACGGCGAACAATATCACGGACTCCGCAGACTGCGCCATCGGGTATGAGGCGGCGCACATGGTCCTGGCGGGGTTGGACGGATTTCGGGACGATTATCTGTATCATATAGAACACGGAAAATGTTCCTATTCCATCACGCAGCCGGTGCCCTGTGTGGCGTTATGCCCCGCGGGGGTGGATATTCCGGGCTATATCGCGCTGGTGGGCGAGGAGCGGTACGCGGACGCGGTGAGACTGATCCGCAAGGACAATCCTTTCCCCACGGCCTGCGCGCTGATCTGCGAGCATCCCTGTGAGGCCAGATGCCGCAGGAACATGATCGACAGTTCCGTCAACATCAGAGGGCTCAAGAAGATGGCGGTGGACAACGCGCGGGCAAACACCGTCCCCGTACCGCAGAAGGCGGAGAGCACAGGCAAGAAGATCGCCATCGTGGGCGGCGGCCCGGGCGGGCTGTCGGCGGCCTACTATCTGGAACTGATGGGACATCACGCGGTGGTGTTCGAGAGCAAGAGCAAGCTGGGCGGTATGCTGCGCTACGGCATCCCCAACTACCGTTTTCCGCGTGAGCGGCTGGAGGAGGACATCGAGGCGATCCTGTCCACGGGTGTGGAGGTACACACCTCGGTCACGGTAGGCAACGAGGAGGACACCGTCTCCTTCGAGCAGCTGCGCAAGGACTACGATGCGGTGTATATCGCGATCGGCGCGCACACGGACAAGAAGATCGGTATCGACGGCGAGGATTCCGAGGGCGTCATCTCTGCGGTAGAGATGCTGCGGGGCATCGGGGACGACAACCCGCCGGATTTCAAGGATAAGAGAGTAATCGTGGTAGGCGGCGGCAACGTGGCGATGGACTGCACCCGCTCGGCGATCCGTCTGGGCGCGAAGTCTGTCGGCATCGCGTACCGCAGAAGGCAGGAGGATATGACCGCCCTGCCGGAGGAAGTGGAAGGCGCGATAGCGGAGGGCGCGGAGTTGTACAGCCTGAAAGCGCCCCACAGGATCGAGGCGGACGAGAACGGCAGAGTTGCAGCGATCTGGGTGGAACCGCAGATCATCGGTCCCATCGACGCGTGGGGCAGGGCGAAACCCGTGAAGGCGGATGTGGAGCTTGTGCGGATCCCTTGCGATATTGTGGTGGTGGCCATCGGACAGGGCATCGAGTCGCGCCACTTCGAGGAGTCGGGCATCCCGATCAAGCGGGGCATGCTGGACGCCATGAGCGAGAGCGGCGTCAGGGATGTGCCGGGCGTCTTCGCGGGAGGCGACTGTGTGACCGGGCTGGCCACCGTGATCCGGGCGATCGCGGCTGGCAAAGTCGCCGCGGCGAACATAGACGAGTATCTGGGGTATCACCACACGATCTCCTGCGATGTGGAGATCCCGCAGGTGACTTACGGTGACAAGCTGCCCTGCGGCAGGATCAATCTGTGCGAGCGCGAGGCGTGTGAGAGAAGAAATGATTTCGATGCGATAGAGTATTCCATGACGAGACAGGAGGCCGCGCAGGAGGCGGGCAGATGCTTGCGCTGCGATCACTTCGGCTACGGCAATCTGAAAGGGGGCAGGGCTGCGATATGGTAAATCTTACGATCGATAACAGGCCGGTCAGCGTGCCGGAGGGAACTACCATTATGAGAGCCGCCGCCTCAGTCGGCATCATGATCCCGCATCTGTGCTATCTGGAGGGGATCAATGAGATCGGCGCGTGCAAGGTGTGCGTGGTGGAGATGCAGGGCAAGACCAAGCTGATCACTTCCTGCAACAATCCCGTGGAGGAGGGCATGGTGCTCTACACCAACTCTCCGAAGGTGAGACGGGTGCGCAGGACGAACGTGGAGCTGATCCTGTCGCAGCATGACTGCACCTGCGCTATGTGCGTGCGGAGCGGCAACTGTAACCTGCAGAAGATCGCCAACGATCTGGGTATCATCGAGATCCCCTACAAGAAGGAAGTCCCCACCGCGCCTTGGGATCACAGCTATCCCTTTATCAAGGACGCGGGGAAGTGCATCAAGTGTATGCGGTGCGTGCAGATCTGCGATAAAGTGCAGGATCTGCATATCTGGGACGTACAGAATACGGGTTCCCGCACCACGGTGGACGTGTCGATGAACAAGTGCATCGAGGAGTCCGACTGTTCCAACTGCGGACAGTGCGTGACCCACTGCCCGACGGGCGCCCTGCGGGAGAGAAACGATGTGCCGGAGATCTTCAAGGCGTTAGCCGACCCAGAGAAGATCACGGTGGTGCAGGTGGCTCCGGCGGTGCGGGCAGCCTGGGCGGAACAGATGGATCTGCCGGAGGAGCTGGCGACGGAGGGAAGGATGGTCGCCGCGCTCAGACAGGTGGGTTTCGACTATATTTTCGACACGAATTTCTCGGCGGATCTGACGATCATGGAGGAGGCGCACGAATTCCTCGAGAGACTGGAGGAAGTGAAGGCGTCGGGCGTGCCGATGTTCACCTCCTGCTGTCCGGCATGGGTGCGGTTTATGAAATCTCAGTATCCGGATTACCGGTCGAGGCTGTCCAGCGCCAAGTCGCCGCAGCAGATGTTTGGCGCGGTGGCGAAGACCTACTTCGCGGAGAAGATCGGCGTGACGCCGGATAAGATCTGCTGTATCTCCGTGATGCCCTGTATTGCCAAGAAGGGGGAGGCGGCGCTGCCCGAGATGGATGTGACGGGGTACGGCCCCGATGTGGATATTGTGCTGACCACGAGGGAGCTGGTGCGTCTTCTGAAAGCGGAGCACATCATCCCGAAGCTGCTCGGGGAAGACACCTTCGACTCGCCGTTGGGGGAGAGTTCCGGGGCAGGCGTGATCTTCGGCGTGACGGGAGGCGTCATGGAGGCGGCTCTTCGCACGGCGGTGGCGGTGATCGAGGGCTCCAACCCGAACCCGGAGACGTTCAGCGACGTGCGGGGCGAGGCGGGCAGAAGGGAAGTGACCTACCACATCAACGGTGTGCCGATCAGGACCTGCACGGTAAGCGGGCTCGGCAATGCCAGAAAGCTGATGGAGGATGTGCGCAACCGCAGAGTCTCCTATGATTTCGTGGAAGTCATGGCGTGTCCGGGAGGCTGCGTGGGCGGCGGCGGACAGCCCATTGTGGACGGCGTGGAGATGGCGTCCGTGCGCGCGCCGAAACTCTACGATCTGGACAAGAGAAGAACGGTGCGGTTCTCCCACGAGAATCCCGAGATCAAGAAACTGTATGCGGATTATCTGGGGAAACCGATGTCTGAGAAAGCGCATAAGCTGTTGCATGTATAGGAGGAAATAGGGTCAATGCAGGTAGGGATTCGATTACACGACGTGGCTGCCGGAACGATAGAACAGCGGGCGCACACGGCGAATGAGCAGGGATTTGCCTGCGCGCATATCGCCCTGTCGAAACTGTGCGATTACAGGATGACGCTGCCGGAGCTGACGCCCGGCTGGGCGATGTATTTGAGGAAGGTGTTCGCGAAGGAGGACGTGGATATTGCGGTGCTGGGCTGCTATCTGAATCTGGCGACGCCGGATAAGGCCGCGCTGGCCAGGACGCAGGAAGTGTACAAGGCGCATTTCCGCTTTGCCTCGCTGCTTGGCTGCGGCGTCGTCGGCACGGAGACGGGCGCGCCCAACACGGAATATCGTTTCGAGGAGGCGTGCCACACAGAGACGGCGCTGCAGACCTTTATCACGAATCTGCGCCCCGTCGTGCAGAGCGCGGAGCGCGCCGGCGTGATCTTCGCGCTGGAGCCTGTGTACAAGCATATCATGTGGAACCCGAAACAGACCAGAAAAGTGCTCGACGCGATCGACTCGCCGAATCTGCGCATCATCTTCGATCCGGTGAACTTGCTCGACGTCTCCAACTATGAGAACCGCGAGGAGATCTTCGCGGAGGCCATCGAGACTTTCGGGGATGAGATCGCTATGATCCATCTGAAGGATTTCACGGTGGAGGACGGCAAGCTGGTCGCCTGCGCCGCCGGAGACGGCATGATGGACTATGACGCGATCCTGCGCTATGCCAAGGAGCACAAGCCCTATATCCACGCGACGCTGGAGAACACGAAACCGGAGAACGCGGTGCGGGCGAGAGAGTTCATCGAGCAACGCTACGAAGCAGTATAAAATAAGTTAAAATGTGCCGCAGGCAGCACATATTATGCCTGCTCCCAACAGGAGGATCATTTTGTGGGAGCCGAGGACGTCGGCAGAAAGGAAGAAAATGAACGTTATAGACGAAATCTATGGAATCGGTATTGTTCCTGTAATCGCGCTTGACGACGCGAAGGACGCCGAGCCGTTGGCAAGAGCCCTGTGCAACGGCGGGCTGCCCTGTGCGGAAGTGACCTTCCGTACCGACGCGGCGGAGGAGTCCATCAGGATCATGTCGCAGAAGTTTCCAGAGATGCTCGTGGGCGCGGGTACCGTGCTGACCACCGGGCAGGTGGACAGGGCTGTGGCGGCGGGCGCAAAGTTTATCGTCAGCCCCGGTCTGAACCCGAACGTTGTGAAGTATTGTGTGGACAAGAATATCCCGGTGGTTCCCGGCACGTCCAATCCGTCCGATGTGGAGATGGCGCTGGAACTGGGACTGGAAGTTGTGAAGTTCTTCCCCGCAGAGGCGGCGGGCGGCATCGAGATGATCAAGGCCATGAGCGCTCCCTACACGAAGGTGCGCTTTATGCCGACGGGCGGCGTCAATGCGGGCAATCTGAAAGAGTACCTGGACTTCCCGAAGATCATCGCCTGCGGCGGCACCTGGATGGTGAAGAAGGATCTGATCGCGGCGGGCAAGTTCGACGAGATCGAGGCGCTCACGAGAGAGGCCGTTGTCAAGATGCTCGGTTTCGAGCTGCGCCATATCGGCATCAACGCGCAGAACGAGGACGAGGCCGGGGCTATCGCGGACAGCTTTGAGTCCATGTTCGGTTTCACGAAGAAGGTGGGCGGCAGCTCCGTATTCGCGGGCACGGCTATCGAGGCCATGAAGAAACCGTATCTGGGCAAGAACGGTCATATCGCGATCGGTACGAACTATATGGACCGCGCGATCTATCATCTGGAAAAGCAGGGCGTGAAGTTCGACATGAGCACCGCCAAGAAAGATGAGAAGGGTAAGATCAAGGCAGTGTATCTGCAGGATGAGATCGGCGGGTTTGCCGTTCATCTTGTACAAAAATAATTGCGCATATAAGGAGGAAGAAAATGAGCAAAAAAGTAGTTACATTTGGAGAGATCATGCTGCGCCTCGCGCCGGAAGGGTACTACCGTTTCGTGCAGGCGGCGAGCTACGGTGCGACTTACGGCGGCGGCGAGGCGAATGTGGCCATCTCGCTGGCAAATTACGGGATGGACGCATCCTTTGTCACCAAACTTCCGAAACATGAGATCGGGCAGGCGGGCGTGAACGCGCTGCGTCAGTTCGGCGTGGACACCTCCAAGATCGTGCGCGGCGGCGACCGCGTAGGCATTTATTTCCTGGAGAAAGGCGCGTCGCAGAGACCTTCCAAGGTCATCTACGACAGAGCGGGTTCCTCCATCGCGACGGCTACCACGGCGGACTTCAACTGGGACGAGATCTTTGAGGGCGCAGAGTGGTTCCATTTCACAGGCATCACCCCGGCGCTGGGCGACAACGTGGCCGCGATCTGCGTGGAGGCATGTAAGAAGGCGAAGGAAAAAGGCATTACGGTGAGCTGCGATCTGAACTACAGGAACAAGCTCTGGTCCAAGGAGAAGGCCGGACAGGTAATGGGCGAGCTGTGCAAGTATGTGGACGTCTGCATCGCCAACGAGGAGGACGCGGGAGACGTGTTCGGCATCAAGGCTGCCAACACCGACGTCACCAAGGGCGAGGTAAACCATGAGGGATATAAGGACGTGGCGAAACAGCTGGCCGACCGTTTCGGTTTCAAGGCCGTAGCGATCACGCTGCGCGAGTCCATCTCCGCCAACGACAACAACTGGGCGGCTATGCTCTACACGGGAGGACAGTATTACTTCTCCAAGAAGTATGCGGTCAGGATCGTGGACCGTGTGGGCGGCGGCGATTCCTTCGGCGGCGGCCTGATCTATGCGTCCATGATGGATTACGATCCGCAGGCGACCATCGAGTTCGCGGTGGCGGCAAGCTGCTTAAAGCACACCATCGAGGGCGACTTCAACCAGGTGAGCGTGGACGAGGTGACCAAGCTGGCCGGAGGAGACGGCTCTGGACGGGTACAGAGATAGGGCGAAGACGCCGGGACATCAATCGGGCGCGGGCCGCAGAGCCTGCGCCGTATTCAGGGAAGGAGTTTGAGGAAGATGGAGTTAAGAACAGCGGCATCGCCGCGTGACGTGAAAACTTATGACACAGAGAGACTCAGAGAGGAGTTCCTGATCCAGAATCTGTTCGTGCCGGGAGAGATCAAACTGGTGTACAGCCATATCGACCGCATCATCACAGGGGCGGCGGTACCCACAGCGCCGATCAGACTGACGGCGGGAGACGAGCTGCGCGCACAGTATTTCTGCGAGAGAAGAGAGCTGGGACTCATCAACATCGGCGAGCCGGGCGTGGTCAGCGTGGACGGCAAGCGCTACGAGGTGGGCCACAAGGACGGCATGTACATCGGCATGGGTTCCAAGGACATCGTCTTTGAGTCAAAGGACGCGTCCAAGCCCGCGAAATTCTATTTGAACAGCGCGCCCGCGCACAAGGCGTACCCCACCAAGCTGATCAAGCTGGAGGGCACGGCGGACAGTGACGACGTGGTCATCATCAAGGCTGAGAACAAGGTGGAGCTGGGCAGTCTGGAAGAGTCCAACCACAGAGTCATCAACAAGTATATCCTGCCCGGTCAGGTGGAGAGCTGCCAGCTCGTGATGGGTATGACGGCTTTAAAGCCCGGCAGCGTGTGGAACACCATGCCCTGCCATACGCATGACCGCCGCATGGAAGTATATCTCTACTTCGAGATCCCGGAGGACGCCTTCGTCGTACACTACATGGGCGAGCCGACGCAGACGAGACATATCATCATGCACAACGAGGAGGCTGTGATCTCCCCCAGCTGGTCGATCCACGCGGGCAGCGGCAGCAGGAACTATACCTTCATCTGGGGTATGGTCGGCGAGAATCAGGCTTTCGACGACATGGACGGCGTGAGAAATCAGGATCTGAGATAGGACGGGCGCGCGGGGTCTTTTCGGGGGTCCGCAGCGCAACTTCATTCAAGAATAACGGAGGATTTTATCATGAGCTTTACAAATAATTTTTCACTGGAAGGCAAGATCGCCCTGGTGACGGGCGCATCCTACGGTATCGGTTTCGCGATCGCCACGGCTTACGCGGAGGCGGGCGCGACGATCGTGTTCAACGACATCAAGCAGGAGCTGGTGGACAAGGGTCTCGCCGCTTACAAGGAGAAAGGCATTGAGGCGCACGGCTATGTGTGCGACGTGACCAACGAGGAGGCTGTGAACGCGCTGGTCGCACAGATCGAGAAGGAAGTCGGCGTGATCGATATTCTCGTAAACAACGCGGGTATCATCAAGCGTATTCCCATGCTCGAGATGACGGCGGCGGAGTTCAGACAGGTCATCGACGTTGACCTGAACGCACCTTTCATCGTGTCCAAGGCGGTGATCCCCGGCATGATCAAGAAGGGCCACGGCAAGATCATCAACATCTGCTCCATGATGTCGGAGCTGGGCCGTGAGACGGTGTCCGCTTACGCGGCGGCCAAGGGCGGTCTGAAGATGCTCACCAGAAATATCTGCTCCGAGTACGGCCAGTACAACATCCAGTGTAACGGTATCGGACCCGGCTACATCGAGACGCCGCAGACGGCGCCCCTCAGAGAGCGTCAGGCGGACGGCAGCAGACATCCCTTCGACCAGTTTATCTGCGCGAAGACGCCTGCCAACAGATGGCTCAAGCCGGAGGAACTGCAGGGACCCGCGGTGTTCCTTGCCTCCGACGCATCCGATGCGGTCAACGGCCATATCCTGTATGTGGACGGCGGTATTCTGGCATACATCGGCAAACAGCCCGGCTAAGGATCAAGAAT
Source organism: uncultured Lachnospiraceae bacterium (assembly GCA_947632515.1). GTDB lineage: Bacteria > Bacillota > Clostridia > Lachnospirales > Lachnospiraceae > UBA3282. The sequence goes on along the minus strand of CANRPO010000008.1, from coordinate 18,220 downwards.
TGGAAATCAAAAGGCGGCACAGTCTGCGGGCTGTGCCGCCTTTTCATATCGGGGAATAGGCTGCAGGTCACGATGCTGTCAGTTATAAAAAGCGGATACTGCCGATAGAAACATGGAAAAGTTTTTTTGCTTGACATAACTTTAAATTCATTATAAAATTGAAGTGTTGTAATTTTGCTAATTATAGAATGTTGTTACACGCTAAGGCACACAGCTTGAACATTCTAGAATAGATCATGTACAATGAAAATTTAATAAGGAGGTGCTCCTGTAATGTGGCAAGTCGTGATAGCAGTATTCATCACACTGGTTATCGCCGTGCCGGTATCCGCAATTTCCGCGATCAATTACCGCAAGAAGGTTGTGGAGACGAAAATCGGCAATGCGGACGAGAAGGCCAGAGAGATCATCGATGAGGCTCTCAAGACTGCTGAGGCGAAGAAACGCGAGTCACTTCTTGAGATCAAGGAAGAGTCCATTCGCACGAAGAACGAACTCGACAAGGAGATCAAGGAACGCCGCGCGGAGGCGCAGCGCTATGAACGGCGCGTACAGCAGAAGGAAGAGAACATCGATAAGAAAGCTGATGCGATCGAGAAAAAGGAGGCGAGCTTAGTCCGAAGAGAAGAAACTTTGGCTAAGCAGCGCGAGGAAATTTCTAAGCTGAACGAGCAGAGATTACAGGAACTGGAACGAATCTCAGGTTTAACCTCCGAACAGGCAAAAGATTATCTGTTGAAAATTGTTGAAGATGAAGTGAAACATGAAACTGCTGTCATGATCAAAGAGATGGAGAGCAGGGCCAAGGAAGAGGCGGATAAGAAGGCGAAGGAATATGTTGTCACGGCGATCCAGAAATGCGCCGCCGACCATGTCTCCGAGACGACCATATCCGTCGTACAGCTTCCCAACGACGAGATGAAGGGTAGGATCATCGGCAGAGAGGGACGAAATATCAGAACTCTCGAGACGATGACGGGTGTCGATCTGATCATAGACGATACGCCGGAGGCAGTCATTCTGTCAGGGTTCGACCCGATCCGCAGGGAGGTCGCGAGGATCGCGCTTGAGAAACTGATCGTGGACGGACGTATCCATCCCGCCAGGATCGAGGAGATGGTTGAGAAAGCGCAGCGCGAAGTTGAAGTCATGATCAAGGAGGAAGGTGAGGCCGCAACGCTGGAAGTCGGCGTACACGGTATTCACCCCGAACTCGTAAGATTACTCGGTAAGATGAAATTCAGAACCAGCTATGGTCAGAACGCCTTGAAACATTCGATCGAGGTCGCACAGCTGTCAGGCTTGCTTGCGGCGGAGATGGGACTGGACGTCAGAATGGCGAAACGTGCGGGACTTTTGCACGACATCGGCAAGGCCGTAGACCATGAAATGGAAGGTTCGCATATCCAACTGGGCGTTGAACTTTGTAGAAAATACAAGGAATCCCCGACCGTTATCAATGCGGTGGAATCTCATCACGGCGATGTAGAGCCTCAGACGTTGATCGCCTGTCTTGTGCAGGCAGCCGATACGATCTCTGCGGCGAGACCGGGTGCGAGAAGAGAGACATTAGAAACATATACAACAAGATTAAAACAATTAGAAGACATCACAAACAATTTCAAAGGTGTAGATAAATCTTTTGCTATTCAGGCAGGTAGAGAGATTCGTGTTATGGTAGTTCCAGAACAGATCAGCGATTCCGACATGGTGTTGCTCGCCAGAAATATCTCCAAGCAGATCGAGGCGGAGCTGGAATATCCCGGACAGATCAAGGTCAACGTGATCAGGGAGAGCCGTGTCGTCGACTATGCAAAATAGTATGCGTGACCCCGCAGAGTAATCTGCGGGGTCATCATTTTTGTGCGCATAAGCGCCGTTATGTACACAATCACCAGAAACAGCCTCCTTTTTGGATTGAAAATTGTCCTATCTGAATACTTGTGAAATGGCAGGATATGTAGTAGAATAATTTGCGGTGTATGATTGTATACAATTATCCAATACAGAGACGGCTGCCTGTGATCTGAAAGCATGGCGCCCTTGAAAGGAGTATCGACACAGAGATGAAACCGTACAGTGAGATGAGCAGAGAAGAACTTCTGGCGTTAAAGGCGGAACTTGACAGACAGTTTGAGGACGCGAAAGGGAAAGGGCTGAAACTGGATATGTCCCGGGGAAAGCCGACTCCTGCGCAGCTTGACATGGGGATGGGACTTATGGACGCGCTGACCTCCGAGTCCGACATGAAGTCGGAGAACGGTCTGGACACGAGAAATTACGGGGCGATGGACGGGATCCCCGAGGCGAAGCATCTGATGGCGGACGTCATGGGCGGCGTTCCGGCAGAGAATGTGATCGTGTACGGCAACGCCAGCCTGTCCATCATGTACGATACGGTCTCCCGCGCGATGACCCACGGCGTGTTGGGCAGCACCCCGTGGTGTAAGCTGGAAAAAGTAAAATTCCTGTGCCCCGCGCCAGGCTATGACAGACATTTTGCGATCACGCAGCACTTTGGCATCGAGATGATCACGATCCCGATGACCCCCGAAGGCCCGGACATGGATCTGGTCGAGAAATATGTCTCTGAGGACGAGACGGTAAAAGGGATCTGGTGTGTGCCGAAATACTCCAACCCTCAGGGCTATTCCTACTCCGACGAGACGGTAAGGCGGTTCGCCGCTCTGAAACCGGCAGCTAAAGATTTCAGGATCTATTGGGACAACGCCTATGCGGTGCATGATCTGTACGAGGACAGGAGAGACGAGATTCTGGAGATATTGAGCGAGTGCGAGAAGGCGGGCAACCCCGATCTGGTCTACGAGTTCGCCTCCACGTCCAAGATCAGTTTCTCCGGCGCGGGCATCGCGGCGTTTGCGTCCTCCAAGGCCAATATCGAGGAGGCGAAACGCTCCATGACGATACAGATTATCGGTCACGACAAGGTCAACCAGTTGCGCCATGCGCGGTACTTCAAGAATCTGGAAGGGATCAGGGCGCATATGCGCAGACACGCAGATATTATCCGACCGAAGTTTGAGGCTGTCCTGGCAGTGTTAGATAAGGAGCTGGGCGGACTGGGTATCGGAGAGTGGACTAAGCCGAACGGCGGCTACTTTATCTCCTTTGACGCCATGGAGGGCTGCGCCAAGGCGATCGTGGCGAAGTGCAGGGAGGCCGGCATGGTGCTGACGGGCGCGGGGGCTACGTTCCCTTACGGCAAGGATCCTAAGGACAGCAATATCCGTATCGCGCCCACCTATCCTACGGCGGAGGAGATGGCGGAGGCCTCCGATCTGTTCGTGCTGTGCGTGAAACTGGTGAGCGTGGAGAAACTGTTGGAAGGTCAGAGACATTGAAGAAAGGCGACGGATATGGAAAAGTATGAGCGTATCGGCAGAGAACTGATACATAAAGGCGCTATCATAGACTACTATCAGGACACGGTCAAAATCCCCAACGGCAATATCGCCAAGTGGGACTACATCAAGCATAAGGGCGCGGCGGCGGTGGTCGCCGTGAAGGACGACGGCAGGCTTTTGATGGTAAGACAGTTTCGGAACGCGCTGGACAGGGAGACGCTGGAGATCCCGGCGGGCGGCTTAAACGGTGCGGATGAGCCGACAGACGTTGCGGCGGCGAGAGAGCTGGAGGAGGAGGCGGGTTACACCGCCGGCAAGCTGGAACTGCTTCTGTCGATCCGCACGACGGTGGCGTTCTGCGACGAGAAAATAGACGTCTATGTGGCCACGGGCTTAACGAGAAGTCACCAGCATCTGGACGAGGATGAATTTCTGGATGTGGAGAGCTATGACGTGGAGGAACTTGTGAAGATGATCTACGACTGCAGGATTCAGGACGGTAAGACAGTCGCGGCCATTCTGGCCTACTATAACAAGTACCGGGCGAAGTGAGAAACCGCGTCCGGGACAGCGTATCACAGCGTCACACAACAGAGCGTGCTGCGGAGTCGGGAAGGCCGACGGCAGGACGCTCTTTTTGACGGGACAGGGCATACGGCGGGCGGGACATGATTCGCGCCCGAAACAGTCATGCGGCGTACATCCGCGTCATATAATAGGAAGACGAAGAACGGGACGAGAGAATCGTCGGGAAAGGAGAGCGCAAAGTGCAGCAGCCGGCAATCAAAAATTTTTACTATGTGATCTATCTTTTTGCGGTCGGCCTGTTCCTGGGGATCCTGATCGTCAATCTGGGGTATGACGCGTGGATCGGGAACGGCTCGCTGCTTAGCGCGGACATGATATTGCGCTTGAAGGACAGCATGCCGGACGGCGGCGGTCTGTTCCCCTACATCGTAAAGCACAGGCTGACGACAGTCTGTATGCTGGGACTCCTCTCGACCACGATCATCGGACTGCCGACGGTGTGCGGTTATATTTGTTACAGCGGACTCGCGGCGGGATGTCTTATGTCCGTGGCGGTGATCCGCTACGGCGTCCGGGGACTTCTATTGATGGCGGCGGGAATATTACCCCAGGGCGTTCTGCTGATCCCGGCATACGCAGCGCTGTTCGTGTGGGCGGTGGGGGTCAACAGGATGCTGTATTCCCGCAATCCGTACAAAGAGCATTATATGCGCTACAGTAAGCAGCTTTATGTCAAAAAAGGATTGCAGATGGCAGGAATACTGACAGTTGTCATAATGGGAAGTCTTCTGGAAAGTTATGTCAATCCGAAGTTGCTGCATTTTATCCTTAAAATCTTTTAAAAAATTATTTCATACGATTTTACCCACATATAGTAGACATAAATTCCAACTCTGACGATATGTTGTGCTTTTCGTGGAAAGTGGCTGAAAAGCCCATAAAATCAACAAAAAATCCATTTGCTTTTCTCGGAAATTCTGATTATAATGTTAGTCAGGCGATAAATTGATTTACATAAGAGGGGTCGCGCAGGGAAGGGTTTCCGATTGCATGGAAAAAGAGATCAGTGCATTCATCACATATTTACATAATGTCAAAGGTACGTCCTCCAACACAGAGATGTCCTACAAGCGCGACTTGGAGAAGGTGAAACATTTCATGGAGTCCCGCGGGATCCGTGAGACGGCAGCCGTGTCAAAGCAGGATCTTGCCGACTATGTGAAATATTTGGAAGACAATCATTTCGCCGCGGCCACGGTGTCCAGAAATATCGCATCCCTGAAGGCTTTCTATCATTATCTGGTGCAGGAAGGTATGGTGTCGGAGGATCTGTCCGAAACGCTTAAGGCGCCGAAGATCGAGAAGAAGATCCCGGAGATCATGTCGCCTGACGAAGTGGTCAGGCTTTTGGAGCAGCCCTCGGGCAATTCCCCCAAGGAGATACGGGACAAGGCGATGCTGGAACTGCTCTATGCGACGGGAATCCGGGTGACGGAGCTGATTACGCTCAGACTTTCCGATGTCAATATGTCCATGAATTTTATCCTGTGCCGGGACCGCAACAAGGAGAGGATCATTCCCTTCGGGACGGCGGCGAAGAGCGCCCTGACAAGATACCTGGACGGCACGCGGGATGAGATGCTGGAGAACAAGGCGTCCGACGTGCTGTTTGCCAACTGTTCGGGGCAGCCCATGAGCAGACAGGGATTCTGGAAACTGATCAAGTACTACGCGAAGAAGGCGGACATCAAGGCGGATATCACGCCGCACACGCTCCGTCACTCTTTCGCGGCGCATCTGGTGGAGAACGGCGCCGATCTCAGGAGCGTGCAGGAGATGCTGGGGCATTCCGATATTTCCACCACGCAGATCTATGCGAATCTGAATCACAATCACATCCGCGAGGTGTACGCCAAGGCGCACCCGCGCGGATAGGTATGTCAGAACGATAAGATAAGAGGGCGGCTTACTCGTATTCCGCGATGTCGTAGAGCAGTCTCTCGGAATCCTCCCAGCCCAGACAGGGATCGGTGATGGATTTGCCGTAGACGCCCTCGCCGATCTTCTGGCAGCCCTCCTCGATATAACTCTCTATCATCACACCCTTTACCATGTTGTGAATATCGCTGTTCAGTTTCCTGCTGTGCATGACTTCCTTGACGATGCGGATCTGCTGCTCGTATTCCTTGTTGGAGTTGTTGTGGTTCGCGTCGATGATGCAGGCGGGGTTTACCAGATCGAACTCCTGATAGAGAGAGTGGAGCATGGCCAGATCCTCGTAGTGGTAGTTGGGGAGACTTCTGCCGTGCTTGTTCACGGAACCCCGCAGTACGGCGTGGGCCAGCGGGTTGCCGCCCGTGCTCACCTCGAATCCTCTGTAGATAAAGGAGTGGGGGTGCTGCGCAGCATAGATGGAATTGAGCATGACGGAGAGCGTGCCGCTGGTCGGATTTTTCATGCCGGCGGGGACGTCGAAACCGCTGACCGTCATGCGGTGCTGCTGATCCTCCACGGAGCGCGCGCCGATGGCGACGTAGGAGAGAATGTCCTCCACATAGCCCCAGTTGTCCGGATAGAGCATCTCGTCGGCGGCGGTCAGCCCGGACTCCTCGATGGCGCGGATGTGCATTTTGCGCATGGCGATCAGCCCGCTTGTAAAGTCGGGTTTCTTCTCCGGATCGGGCTGGCTGACGATGCCCTTGTAGCCCTCTCCGGTGGTGCGGGGCTTGTTGGTGTAGATCCTGGGGATCAGGATCAGCTTGTCCTTTACCTGATCGTTGACGCGGGCAAGACGGTTTACATAATCACATACCGCCTCCTCGTTGTCGGCGGAACAGGGACCGACGATCACCAGAAATTTATGGCTCTTTCCCGTGATGACGTCGCGGATCTCGGCGTCGCGCGACTCTTTCAGCGCGCGGAGATGTTCGGGCATCGGGAACTGCTCGCGGATCTCCTGCGGCGTCGGCAGTTTTGCTACATAATTGAATGACATATTTTCTCCAATCCGAGGCGGGGAGCCTCTTCTCTGTGTGTATTTTTTGTTTCCTATGGCAAAAACACCTATATTATAGTATATTGAGTTTATAATCGCAAGTGTGGTTTTAACGCGCCTTGCGCGATATGCGCAGCGCCGACACGGTGCACAGGAGGGTCTGGAGCATCTGGCTGGCCAGCATACCCCAGAGATAGCCGCGGATGCCGTAGAGCGGGATCGCGGCGAAGACGAACAGCAGGCGAAACAGGAGGCTTGCGACGCTGTAGAGGAAAGTCTGCGCCGTCCGGCCGAGGCCGTTTAAGATGCTGTTCAGCGTGCCGGCAATGTACATGAAAGGACAGATAAAACTGAGCGTCAGGATAAAACTGCCCGCCAGCTCCGAGTGGAACAACAGCCGCCCGGCGGCACGGCCGAGCAGAAGAAACATGGCGGTACATCCGAAACCGAGGAGCAGGCAGTAGCGTATGGAGGTCATGATGGCGCGCCTCACGGCACGGTCATTGCCGTTTTCATCCGCTTCGGCGACGATCGGCAAGAGCAGTACGGATATGGAATTTGTGATGGCGGAGGGAAACAGGATGAGCGGCAGGCTCATGCCGGTCAGCACGCCGTAGACGCCCAGCGCGTCCGCGTTGCTTAAGCCGTAGGCCATAAGACGGTTCGGTATGTAGACGGCCTCCACGCTCTGCAGCAGATTGAGCACCAGACGGTTGGCGGAGAGCGGCACGGCAAGGCGCAGCAGCTGCGCCATAATGCGACGGTAGATCGAAACGACGGAATCTCTGTAGGTGCAGGAGCGGGTGACGCCGGCGGGAAATACATGGTGAGCGCGGACGAGGATGGCGACCACGGACACGATCATGGACGCGCTTTCGCCGATCACCAGACCGACTACCGCGAAACTGATGGTGGGCGTCATGTTGTGCCGCAGGCAAATGTGGTAGATCAGGTAGACGCTCCCCACGCGGCAGATCTGTTCCGCCAGCTGCGACGCCGCGGGGATCGCGGCTTTGCGGATGCCGTAGAAATAGCCGTTGATACAGGAGTGCACGGTGGCCATGGGAATGGAGAGCGCGATGATGCGCAGCAGGGGCGCGGTACGCCGCTCCAGCAGGAAGGTCACGGCGATGTGGTCTGCGCACAGATAGATGTAGAGAGCACAGATGGCAGACAGGGCCATGGCCAGGAGAAAACCGGCCCACAGCGTGCGAAAGGACGTCTTATAGTCGCGGGTGCTCGTCTCCGCGGCCACATACTTGGAGATGGCCGTCTGGATGCCGGAGACGGTCAGGGCGAAGGTGAGCGCCAGTACGGGGGAGATCAGCTGGTAGATCCCCATGCCTTCCGCGCCGAACACATTGGAGAGGAAGATCCGGTAGAAAAAGCCGATAAAACGGCTGAGCAGCCCCGTCAGCGTCAGAATGACGGTCCCTGACACCAGAGGGTTTTTCCATTGCTTGAGATTCATAAGTCACCTGCGTTTGTCAGGTATCGTTTCAATGTATGCGCGGGTCCGTGTGACAAGAACAAAAGACGCACAACTTGCACAAAGAAATCTGCCGGAAGATTTCGCATCCGCCGTGAACGCGTCAGAACGGAGAGATAGAGGTATATGGGAAGAAAAAAAGTAGTGGTGGGGATGTCCGGGGGAGTGGATTCCTCCGTGGCGGCCTATCTTCTGAAGGAGCAGGGCTACGATGTGATCGGCGCGACCATGCAGATCTGGCAGGACGAAGAGCGCGGGATGGCGGAGGAGAACGGCGGCTGCTGCGGATACAGCGCGGTGGAGGATGCCCGAAGGGTAGCCGGGGTGCTGGACATTCCGCACTATGTCATGAATTTCAGGGAAGAATTCAAGTGCAGAGTCATGGATTACTTCGTGGAGGAGTATCTGGCGGGGCGGACGCCCAACCCCTGTATCGCCTGTAATCGGTATGTAAAGTGGGAATCTATGCTCAGGCGTAGCCTGGAGATCGGGGCGGACTATATCGCCACGGGACACTATGCGCGGATCGCGCGGACGGCGGAGGGCAGATACGCCGTGCGGACCTCCGCGACGGCAAAGAAAGATCAGACCTATGCGCTGTACAATCTGACGCAGGAGCAGCTGGCGCACACGCTGATGCCCGTGGGGGAGTACACGAAGGACGAGATCCGCAGGATCGCGGAGCAGGCGGGACTCCCCGTGGCACACAAGCCCGACAGCCAGGAGATCTGTTTTATCCCCGATCACGACTATGCGGCCTATATCGACCGGGCGGCGGGAGAGCGAGTCCCGCCTGCGGGGAATTTCGTCACGAAGGACGGCGAGGTGCTGGGAAGACATCTCGGCCTCACCCACTACACCGTAGGACAGCGCAAAGGGCTGCATCTTGCCCTGGGGCGTCCCGCGTTCGTCACCGAGATCAGACCCGACACCAACGAGGTGGTGATCGGCGGGGCGGAGGACGTGTTCGGCGACACGCTGTACTGCGACCATATCAATTATATGGGGATGGCGGATCTGCCGGCGCGCAGAGAAGTCACGGCGAAGATACGCTACGCCCACGCGGGCGAGCAGTGCACCATTGAGAAGGTGGAGGAGGATGTGATCAGATGTACCTTTCACAGACCCGTCCGCGCCATCACGCCGGGACAGGCTGTGGTGTTCTATGAGGACGGGGTCGTGCTGGGCGGCGGCTGCATCATCGGGCAGCACAGGCGGTGAGCCGGGCGGCTGCGAGGAAAGGATTTGTGGTTATCTGACTGAAATAGGTTGACAAGCGACTACCGAAATGCTATGCTTATGGTAGTCAAACGTCAACCTTTTCTTTTGCACAGAAATCTGCGCGGGAACAGGAAGTGGCGGAAAGAATAGAGCACGATAAGAAGAGCGGGAGGAGAACACCATGATAAAACTTTCGGAATCCGAGTGGAAGGTGATCAGCGCGCTTTGGGAGGAATCTCCCCAGACGATCATGCAGCTCACCCATCGCTTTCAGGAGGAGACGGGCTGGACGAAACATACGGTGATGACGTTCTTGCGCCGCATGGAGGAGAAGGGCGCGGTACATTACGAAGAGGGCGGCAGAGCGAAACAGTATTATCCGGATATTCAGCGGGAAGAGGCGGCGCTGCAGGAGACGGAGGACTTCTTGAACAAGGTGTTTGGGGGCAGACTGGGACTGATGCTCAACACGATGGTGGAGTCCAAGTCGCTCTCGGGAGAAGAGATCGAGGAACTGCATGAGATACTGCGCAGAGCGGAGGAGGGGTTGAAATGAGAGAAACGCTGTTGTCTTCGTCGATTCTGATCCTTGCGATCCTGGCGATCAGGGCGCTTGTGGGGGATAAGATACGGGCAGGATCGCGCTATGCGCTGTGGTTTCTTGTGGCGCTGCGATTGATGGTCCCGGGGACGGTGGGAAACAGCCCGCTCAGCATATTCGGCATAGCGCCTTTTCAGGGGAATGGGGCGGCTGACGGGGATACGGCTGTTGCGGCTGCGCCTTCTGCGGACGGCGTTCTGCGGCAGAGCCCCCTGTTCGACCCGCAGGATGGTTCCGAAGATATATACGCGCCGTATGGGCGGACGGCGGCTGGTAGGGAAGAGGGCGCTGACGCTGTGCGCGCAGGAGCGGGACTGACGGATGTATATGGAGAAGAGGATAAGGCGAATGGCGGCACGGAAGGAGATCTGTCCGCCGGGGCGCTGCGCTCTTATGCGCCGCTTATCAGGCGCGGGCTGCTCGTCGTCTGGCTCGTCGGCGCGGCGGCTATGCTCGGCTCGATGGGTTATTATCAGATCACATTGGCAAGACATCTGAAAGGCAGGCGCGAACGGGTTGCGGATGTGGAGACGTATCACGGTCTGCGGGTATATGCGGTGTCTGATCTGCCGTCGCCCTGCCTTATGGGGCGGTGCGTCTATCTGGATGCTGAGACTGCGGGGGATGAGAGACGGCGCGGACATGTTCTGGCTCATGAGCTGGGGCATCACAGGCAGGGGGACCAGTTCTGGGCGATCCTGCGGTGGCTGCTCGTGTCCGTCTACTGGTTTGACCCGCTCGTGTGGGCTGCGGCCTACGCGTCCAGGCAGGACAGCGAACTTGCCTGCGACGAGGCGGCGATCAGACTGCTGGGAGAGACGGAGAGGATCGCTTACGGCAGGACGCTGCTTGCGCTGGTCAGTGAGAAGGCGTCCGTAAAGTCCGTTATCGGGCTGGCGCTTACTATGGGCAGCAGCGGCAGGCGGATGAAGGAACGGATAGACAGGATCGCGAGGAAACCGAAAACCGTGGTTCCGGCGGTCATCGCTGCGGCTGTGCTGGCTGTGACCGCAGGGATCGCCGCCTTTACAGATACGGAAGAAAAACAGGAAAAGGCGCAGACGCCGTCTGCCGCAGAGCAGGAGGCGGACGCGGCCGAAATGCGGGTCGAAGAAGAGCGGGTGAAAGCGTTGGCTGAGTCGGAGGCGCAGGCGCGGGCGGCGTTGGAGACAGAGAAGGCTGAGCGGCAGGAGCTTGTGCGAGAGAAAGAGCAGACACTGGAGACGCTGGCTGAGATGAAGGCGCGGCTGCAGGCAGAGTTGGAGACAGTGGCTGCGCAGCGGGAGCTTATGCAGCGGCAGGAGCCTGTGCGGGAGCAGGAGCAGACACTGGAGGCGCTGGCCGGGAAGGAGGCACAGTTGCGGGCCGAACTGAGGATAGTGTCGAAGCGGGAAACGGAGATCAAGGCGGGAATGGGGGCGATGGAATCCATGGAATCCCTGAAATCGGAAATGATCGTCGCCAGGCTGAGCGCCTGCGACGAATATCTGTTGGCCCTGCAGGATGGGGAGCTGCATGAACTTCCGATGCCGATGATCAGAACAGCGCCTTCGATGTGGACGGAATACGGCGAGAAAGGAACAGAGTCGATGACGGAAGGGCTGTATCTGCTGGCGCAGTGGGACGCAGACACGCCGCAGGAGGAATATCCTGTCGGAACAGTCGATATGCCGGCGGAAGATGCGGAGATTTCCGTGTATGGGCTATATACGGCGCAGTTTGGATTCCGCGGCGTCAAGTTTTGGGTCGGCGCGGGTGCAGACAAGGACTCCTCGAACTTCGATATCCCGTGGAACCTTCTCGGGATAAGCCGGGTGTACGCCATGGAGACGGCCCCGGGGGAGGAGACGCCGGACGGGCTGCCCCGAACCTTCCTGTTCAGACAGCTTATGCCGGGCACGGAAGAGGCATATAGGAATTATGAGAAAGAGATCTATGAGCTGTATGTGTGCGACCGCTATGATACGGGGCATATCGAACTTAGCCGCGTGGATGCGGAAGAGATAGCCGGACAGATCAAAGAGAAGACATCCTGCCGCGTGGACGGGGACGGTAAGAAAGTGACGATTCTCTATGAAGACGAAACGGCGGCGGGCGTTATCGACGCGTCGAAACTTCCCGTGACGGACGCCGATGCGACGCCTTATTCCGTAAAAGACGCATTTATAGATCCGGACTCGGCGCTCGGATATAGATGGGACGATAAGACAGACTCCGTTTTAGTCACGACCGCGGTGAGCCTTGTGATCGAACAGGGCGGCAAGATCACGGAATGGCGAGACGGCCTTCCCGCGGTCACGTTTTCTCTGAACTTAGGAGATTCCTTTGGGGACAGGGAGTGCAGCGTCGAAAGTCCCGCGATCGATGTTTCGAGTGGCGTGAACCGTCCGTGACAGAGGGACGGCCTGCGGCGGGAACAGAGCGGAATGAATGGCCGGAGCGGAAGAAGTACGCCGTCCTTGCGCGGATGAAAGCTCCTGTGATACAATAGTCTCAGAACCGGCGCTCTGAGCCGGGGATCACAGCATTTGCGGATATAAAAAACGGAAAAGAGGTCATGACATGAAAGTATTGATGCTAAACGGCAGTCCTCACGCGGACGGCAACACCTATACGGCGCTCTGCGAGATGCAGAGGATCTTCGGGCAGGAGGGCGTCGAGACGGAACTTCTGCACATCGGCAATCAGGCTGTCAGGAGCTGTATCGCCTGCGGCGCGTGCGCCGAAAAGGGCAGATGCGTGTTTGACGACATTGTGAACGAGACGGCGGCGAAGTTCGAGGCCTGCGACGGTCTGGTGGTGGGCAGTCCCGTGTACTATGCCTCCGCCAACGCGACGCTGGTGGCTTTTCTGACCAGACTTTTTTACAGCACGCACTTCGACAAGACGATGAAGGTAGGCGCGTGCGTGGTGGCGGCGAGAAGGGGCGGTCTGTCTTCGACTTTCGACGAGCTGAACAAATTTTTCACCATCTCCGGGATGCCCGTGGCGTCGGGACAGTACTGGAACAGCGTCCACGGCAGGGCCGCGGGGGAGGCGGCGCAGGATGCGGAGGGGATGCAGGGCATGAGGACCCTCGCGAGAAATATGACCTTCCTCATGAAGAGTATCGCCTTGGGGAAAGACGCATACGGCCTGCCGGAGAGAGAACCTTCCGAGTGGACGAACTTCATCAGGTGATGAGTACATGACAGTATGCCGCATGGATAGAATCTCATGCGGCATTTTCTGTGGACGTTATTTTTCAATAGAAGAATTACAGCTTATGAAACGAGGGGCTGCGTTTTGCAAAGGTCGCATAGTACCGGAAACCGCAGTCCTTTAATATTTCCGCAGCGCGGTCGAAAGCGTAAGCGATCTGCGCGGGTCTGTGGGCGTCGGAGCCAATCGTGACGATCTCTCCGCCCAGCTCGCGGTAGCGCTTTAACACGCCGATACAGGGATTGGGTTCGCGCAGGCCCTTCGCCAGCCCCGCCGTGTTGAGTTCGATGCCTTTTTCTATGTCGATGAGTCGATGCAGGATCTTGTCAAAAATGTCGCGGTAAACCTCATAGGAATAGCCTTCGTCCCTGTCGGGGCCGTAGCGCACCACATAGTCTAAGTGTCCGTATACGTCGAAGTTGCTGTATGAGCGCAGATTTTCCAAAATGGATTCAAAATATTCCCGGTACGCCGCCTCCTGTGCGCGCCCTTCGTAGAAGGAGGGATAGTAGGGATCCTGACCGTGGCAGACGTGGGAGGAGGCGATGACGAAATCGTAGTCGTGCTCCTTCACAAAAGCGGCGTTCTGCCTTGTCAGATGAGGCTGTAAGCCCAATTCAACGCCAAACAGTATCTCGATCCTGTCCGCGTATTTTTCCCGCAGTTTCAGAAGTTCGTACAGATAGGCGTCCGCGTTCAGCTCAAAGATGTCTGAGGGTCCGTCCTCCCCCGCAGGGTAGTCGAGATCGTTGTGCTCCGTAAAGCACATCTGCGTCAGTCCCAGTTCGATCCCCCGTAAGATCATCTCCTCCATGGGGGTGTCGGAATCCCCCGAGAAGGAAGAGTGTAAGTGAAAGTCCGCTGTGATCGGCATGTCAGCCTCCTTGTCATATGTTTATTTTTGCGAGCAATCAGCCAAGCGGACGTGCCTGCACGCCCATTTGGCTCGTTGCCCGCGTTTTTTTGCGCTGCGATTTTCAGTATAGCGGATAGACAAGGGAAATGCAATATGAGCCGCGCGGCGAAAAGACGGGGCGGGACGTTTTGGGGCGGATGCGCGCTGAAATATTTCCCGAAATATTTTTGATTTACATCTTGAATTTTCGGGACAGATTAGGTACAATAATCGTGTTGACAAAATTTTGTCAATCTTATCCAATTTAACAAATTTTTAGGAGGGACTAAAAAATGGCAGTAAGAGTAGCAATCAATGGTTTCGGCCGTATCGGCCGTCTCGCATTCAGACAGATGTTTGGCGCAGAAGGATATGAGGTAGTGGCGATCAACGATCTGACAAGCCCTAAGATGCTGGCACATCTGTTAAAGTATGATTCCTCACAGGGCAAGTATGCTCTGGCGGATACGGTATCTGCAGGCGAGGATACGATCACGGTTGACGGCAAGACGCTGAAGATCTACAAAGAGCCCGACGCAAACAACTGCCCTTGGGGTGAGCTTAAGGTTGACGTTGTATTGGAGTGCTCCGGTTTCTACACAAGCAAGGAGAAGGCTCAGGCGCACATCAACGCGGGCGCTAGGAAAGTTGTCATCTCCGCTCCCGCAGGCAATGACCTTCCTACTATCGTATACAATGTAAATCACACGACGCTGAAACCTACGGACACGATCATCTCCGCAGCTTCCTGCACGACGAACTGCCTGGCTCCTATGGCGAAAGCCTTGAACGACCTGGCAACGATCAAGTCCGGTATCATGAGCACGATCCACGCTTACACAGGCGATCAGATGATCCTTGACGGTCCTCAGAGAAAGGGCGACCTGAGAAGATCCCGCGCGGGCGCGGTCAATATCGTTCCCAACAGCACGGGCGCGGCTAAGGCCATCGGTCTGGTTATCCCTGAGCTGAACGGCAAGCTGATCGGTTCCGCACAGCGTGTTCCCACCCCGACAGGCTCCACGACGATCCTGGTAGCGACCGTTGAGAAGTCCGTGACCAAGGAGGAGATCAACGCGGCGATGAAGGCGGCGTCCAACGAGTCCTTCGGCTACAACGAGGACGAGATCGTATCTTCCGATATTGTCGGCAGCACATACGGTTCCATCTTCGACGCGACACAGACCATGGTCGGCGCTGACAATCTGGTACAGGTCGTTTCCTGGTACGACAACGAGAACAGCTACACCTCCCAGATGGTCCGCACCATCAAATACTTCTCCGAGCTGGCATAACAAAACGGGCGCAGCTCGTTTCGAGGTTCGCTCGCGCGGACGCGGCAGGACGAGCAGATTCGCTTGCGGAATTTGTCTTGCGAACACGGAAAAAGTATCATAAAATGTATTTTGCAGAGGCTCGGCCGTTGGGCCGGGTCTCTGTTTTATGCGCGGTTATGAACGGTATGGGGGCAACCCCCAAAAATAATAAACTAGGAGGGCATACACATGTCATTAAACAAAAAATCCGTAGATGATATTAATGTGAAGGGGAAACGCGTACTGGTGAGATGCGATTTCAACGTTCCCCTGAAAGAGGGCCAGATCACGGACGAGACCCGTATCGTGGCGGCGCTCCCGACGATCAACAAGCTGATCGCGGACGGCGGCAAGGTCATCCTCTGCTCCCATCTGGGCAAGGTAAAGAACGGCCCCAACGAGGGAGAATCCCTTGCCCCGGTCGCAAAGAGACTGTCCGAGAAACTTGGTAAGCCCGTCAATTTCGTTTCCGATTACAATGTGACGGGCGAGGCGGCGACCGCTGCGGTGGACGCTATGAAGGAGGGAGACGTCGTCCTGCTGCAGAATACCCGTTTCCGCGGCGCGGAGGAGACGAAGAACGGCGAGCAGTTCAGCAAAGAGCTGGCGGATCTGTGCGACGTCTATGTGTGCGACGCGTTCGGTTCTTCCCACAGGGCCCATGCCTCCGTCGCGGGCGTGACGGATGTGGTGCGCGCCAAGGGCGGCGAGTGCGCGGTAGGTTATCTGATGCAGAAGGAGATCGACTTCCTCGGCAATGCGGTGGAGAATCCGGTAAGACCTTTCGTGGCGATCCTCGGCGGCGCGAAGGTAGCCGACAAGCTGAACGTGATCAACAATCTGCTGGAGAAGTGCGACACGCTGATCATCGGCGGCGGTATGGCGTTCACTTTCCTGAAAGCGCAGGGCTATGAGATCGGCAACTCTCTGGTGGACGATGAGAAACTCGACTACTGCAAAGAGATGATGGATAAGGCGGAGAAACTCGGCAAGAAACTGCTCCTGCCTGTGGACACGACGGTTGCAGACGGTTTCCCGAACCCGATCGACGCCAAGATCGACGTGGAGGTAGTGGATGCGGACAAGATTCCTGCGGACAAAGAGGGGCTTGACATCGGCACGAAGACCATGGAACTGTACGCTGACGCCGTAAAATCCGCGAAGACGGTTGTCTGGAACGGCCCCATGGGCGTGTTCGAGAACCCGATCCTCGCGAAAGGCACGATCGCGGTGGCGAAGGCGCTGGCGGAGACTTCCGCTACGACCATCATCGGCGGCGGCGATTCCGCGGCGGCTGTCAACCAGCTCGGCTTTGCGGATAAGATGAGCCACATCTCCACGGGCGGCGGCGCATCTCTGGAGTTCCTGGAAGGCAAGGAGCTGCCGGGTGTAGTTGCGGCGGACGACAGATGAGATAAGCAGAGCGAGGAATTGGATTAACAAAATGCGCTGCATCTCTCTGTAACATGTTTTCGACGCACTTTCGCTCCGTTGCAAACGCAGCGGTACTAATGCCTTACAAAACAAGGCATAAGTGCCGGCGTTCGCAAAGGGTCTCAAACATTGTTACAGCGAGTCGCAGCTTACAATGTGACGACAGGCCGTGCGACTGCTTACGGAATAGAGGAAACATCTGTCTGTCAATCATGAATCATAGTAAATTAAGAGAGGGCAAGAAAATGGCAAGAAAGAAAATCGTAGCCGGCAACTGGAAGATGAATATGACTCCCAGTGAGGCGGTCAAGCTGTGTGACGAACTGAAAGATCTGGTAAAATCCAATGACGTGGACGTGGTATACTGCGTGCCCGCCATCGACATCGTACCTGTCGTGAACGCCGTGAAGGGCACGAACGTAGAAGTTGGCGCGGAGAATATGTACTTCGAGGAGAAGGGCGCTTACACGGGCGAGATCTCGGCGGCAATGATCAAGGACGCGGGCGCGAAGTATGTGATCATCGGCCACTCCGAGAGACGTGACTACTTCAAGGAGGACGACGTTCTGCTGAATAAGAAGGTAAAGAAAGCCTTCGAGTCCGGCCTTACCCCGATCCTGTGCTGCGGCGAGTCTCTGGAGCAGAGAGAGATGGGCGTCACCATGGACTGGATCAGACTGCAGATCAAATCCGACCTGACGGGCGTTACGGCGGATCAGGTCAAGAGCATGGTGATCGCATACGAGCCGATCTGGGCGATCGGCACGGGCAAGACGGCCACCACCGAGCAGGCGCAGGAAGTCTGCAAGGGCATCCGCGACTGTATCGCCGAGGTGTACGATGCGGCTACCGCCGACGCGGTCCGTATCCAGTACGGCGGTTCTGTCAACGCGGGCAACGCGGCTGAACTGTTCACACAGCCCGACATCGACGGCGGTCTGGTAGGCGGCGCGTCCCTGAAGGCGGATTTCGGCAAGATCGTGAACTACAAGTAAAATACCGCGGGCATTTTCGCGGCTGTAAAGATAAGACCACTCCTCCGGCACAGCCGGGGGCGGTCTTATTTTTTTTTCGGCCATAAAAAGGCTGGCCGCGGCGCACGACAAACGCATGAATAAATTAATTGTAAACTATCTGTTTTTCTGATAAGATAAAAGAAAACGGAAGGTTTACAT
>CANRPO010000007.1 GCA_947632515.1 uncultured Lachnospiraceae bacterium | reverse complement strand
GCTATATTTTAAAAGCGGAGGTGTTCTGTATGGACAATAATACTATTGTGGATAGTAATAAGTCTTATTGGGATGCATATGCGGATTTGTGGTTTGGTACAACTGCACTTCCGCAGTATGGAGTCAAATTTCAAACGGAGGACGAATTGCACTTATTTGGCGATGTGTCCGGAAAGAGAATGTTAGAGATTTGCTGTGGGAGTGGTCATTCATTAAAATATCATGCAGATAGAAAGGCAGGAGAACTGTGGGGAATTGATTTGTCAAAAAATCAGCTTGCTAATGCTGAGAAATTCCTTTCAGAAAATGGGTATAGTGCAAAGTTAATATGTACACCTATGGAAGAAATGAATGTTCCATCTAATTACTTCGATTATGTCTATTCTATATATGGAATTGGATGGACTACAGATTTACAAGGAACTTTTGACAAAATTGCTTCTTGCCTAAAAAAAGATGGCATTTTCATTTTTAGTTGGAATCATACTCTGCATCATTGTGTTGCATTTTCGCGTGAAGAAGGAAAAAATGTGATAGAAAATGGAGAACTTGTTTTTAGTAAAAGTTATTTTGACGAGTCATATTATAAAATGCCGGTTCATGACAGTGAGGTTATATTGTGTAATCGTAAAATATCAACATATGTTAATGCACTTGCAAAAGCTGGTTTTGTAATTGAGCAGATGATTGAGCAGAATGATAGAGAAACAATGGAAAGTACCGGAGATACAAGCGATAAGACACGAAAAGCAAAAATGATACCAATTTCGGTATGCTTTAAAGCAAGAAAATTATAATCAGAGAGGTTAATATATGAAGTATGTAAGTACACTGATTTCTGTTACGGATGAGAGATATTATAGAGTCTATCAATACTTACGACTTGTTTTATATCCAACTTTGTAAAATTTACAATGATGCATTGAAATTTATTAAGAAACATCCCCTAATTCAACAAGAAAAATACCAAAGTTTTTCTTGGTATATAGACGGGTTTGACCGGACTTGGCAAAGAATGAGCCGACTGTTCGTTAAACTACCCCGTTTCGCGCACTCCCGATAAAACGTTCAGTGAACGTTTTGAGGGACGTTATGAGGGCGAATAAGGGGCAAATCAGCCAGAAAACAGAATAGCATGAACAATCTCCCTAAAACGTCCTGTAAGGGCGTTTTTGATTCAGAAATGCTATTCTCCATCAATGATTTGCCCCTTAAAGACCGAATAGAGTCAATAAAAGGGCGGTGATTCATTCCCGCCCTTTTAGCTATTGACTGTGCGCGAAATGATCTGTTTAACGAGCAGACGAAACAAGCGGCGCAGAGCCGCGCCAGAGTTAAGCGTAACAGTCGGCGTAATGAGCACATTTTGTCCGCGCGCAAAGGGAACGGCTTAACCTGAAGGCTGAGACAACCTGAAGGGGGTAAGCTGAGTAAAAGAAGAATGTAGGGGCAGGCTTACAGGAAGGGCTTTGAAGGCATGAAAGGGATCCGATAATGCTGATGAGCCGAAACCATACATTCTTCCTTTTATACGGCTTAAATGCGCGGACGGATGTGCGGGGAGTCCAGAGGGGCTTGCCCCTTGGCAAGATAAGTGAGCATGCCTCTGGAATGCGAACGGTACAGGTTTGGGCTGTTCTTTAGCACAAACTTGTATATCTTGTATAGCAGACTAGTTTTACGGGAATGAGGGAAAACACGCCTATATACCAAAGTTTTTCCTGGTATATAGACGGGTTTGACCGGACCAGGCAAAGAATGAGCCGACTGTTCGTTAAACATGAGTTTTGCGAATAGTTATATGGCGGGACTTCACACTCTTTCTCACTAATTTTTTCTGTATTTCAAGTGCTTGTCAGAAATTATAGATGTTACATACATTTTTCCAACCATACATGCGGACAGCCTTGTTCCTCATCAATATCGGAGATCCGCACATAACCTTGTTTTTCATAGAAACCGACGGCCTGAAACTGTGCATGCAGACGCATGGATCGACCGCCGATTTCTTTGACATATTTTTCGGTTTCTTTGAGCATCAGCGCACCAACATGTTGCATGCGGTATTCGCGCAGCACGGCGAATCTGCCGAGCAGATATACGCCGGAATGTTCGTCATTTGCGGCCTGTGGGAAGACACGGCAGGTCGCGACGGGCGTCTTGCCGTCAAATACGACGAAATGTGTGGCAATATCGTCCGTCCCGTCGAACTCGTCCACGAAACCCTGTTCTTTCTCAAAGACGGCGCTGCGGATGATTTTTGCCTCCTGCGGCCAGTTTTTTTCATATAAGACAGTATGCAGGTCTGATATTCGCTCCAATAAAAACAGCCCCTTTTTGTGACTATTATAACATCCCTTAAAAAATTATTTACAATTCTTTTCCCATACAGAGAGATTCCGGCATATCTACATACGCACCATAATTAGGAATTTTCTTAAATCCTAATTTTGAATATACATGACATGATTCCGCCAAAAGTTCTCCTGTTTCCAAAATTATTTTTTTATATCCCAGTTCCTTCGCCCACTCTATTAGTTTGGAAACCAATTCTGTTCCTACGCCCTTTCCTTGTTCAGTTGGAATGACAAACACTCTTTTTAGCTCTACCGTATTTTCATCATAATGACGTATCGAACCACCACCAATTGGATGATTGCCTCGATAAACAACTATCGCTTCATTTATTTTATCAATTAGATTGTATTGGGCGTACTTATCTCGTTTAATTATTTTTCCAACTCGCAAATCTAAGTCCTCGTCAAGCAGCCTGCAATTTTCTATAAAGTCTTTGTTATTCCCATCACATCTTAAAAATATAATTTCGTTCATTTTTATCTTATCTCCTAAAAATTCCGATTTGTTTCACTAACATAATACCACAATGCGATCAGGGATCCCAAAGACCGTCCGATTCTTCGAGCCGCCTTAAATGCTCATGCAGATTTGTTTCTCACCGGAGATAAGGATTTTTTGGAATCATCTATAACTGATCCACGAATCATTAGTGTCTCCGCTTTTCTTGCTATGAAATGATTACTCATCCAATATCGGCAAATGATTCAGACAGGGAGGCAAATGCATCATATGATGATTGGTCATGGGCGTTAAGATCATGCCGCCCCTCGTCAGTCTTCCCCAAAATACCAGGAGCCACACAGAACGAAAATCGGTAGTCACACCGCCCTCCTCCAATATCCGCATCACCCATTTTTCCGGAACCATGGACTGTATCTCCTCCAGCGTCAAAGATTCTAATATGCGGCGCGTATTTCTCCCTACCACGATCATATAATCGCGGAGCGCGAAGACATTCAGCTTTTTGCCAAACTCTACTGCCTCCTCAAATGTCAGCGCGTTTCCGGTGTCCGTAATGGGAGAACCGATTTTTTGCTGCCATTCTGCGTTAAAAATTTGATTTTGATTGGCCATCAAAATATTGCTTACCAAATCTTCAATGCGGTATGTGTGCCAAAGCTGCCAGCACAGGGGCACTTTATTCGTTCCCGCATAATGCAAATCCACATCATGATCTTCTCTTGGCACCACCGCATTCTGATTCCCCGATAACATATACTCCAGAACATAGTCCGCGATCGTTTTTTCCGTCCTGCCGGATATTTCAGCCGGATGTACCATGGCATGCACTTCCAGGGCCAATTCTTTCATTTCCGTCTCGTCTGTTCCGGTTAAAGCCCTTTTCAGGTCAGCATATTTTTCTCTGATCGGCGCATAGAGTTCTTCTTTTTTCATAAAACGCGATTCCTTTCGTGTGTCAGTGTTTTTATCGTGTCAACTTTCCTATTCATGATTATCCTGCAATACAATAGGAACAAGAACATATGTTCTCGTTCCTATTGTAACAAATTCTTTTATGTTTCGCAAGCGCTAAAATCAAAAATCGGTACAGTTTCTGCATATATTACCCTATCTGCTCAATATAGCACTCATCCTGGCAGCTCCGCCCCTGATTTTTCAGCAGGAGCGGAAATTCACTGTAAAACTTCATGCCGTTGTTTTTCAGTATCTGCCCGATATTCTGGCGCTCCGGCGGCGTCACACGCTCCTGCACCCAGCGCAGGCTCCATCGGCTGTCAATCTCCCTTTGGCCTTTCCTGATAAAATCAGAAAGAATCATTGGCGCCTCCGCACTCTTCACATCGGCCGGGATCTCGATCCTGTATGTTTTTTCGGTTTCATCATAGTACAGATACCCGACGGTTTTATCTTGATAAGCTTTATTCTTGATTGCAAATTTGTACATACCGTTCCCACCGTCCCCAAATCATTTCCCATATTTTGTTCAAATGTTCTTTCGGAAGAGTCATATCTAAATCCCCAAGCAGTTTTTCTCTGTCGGCCTCCCGCAGAACACCGTCAAATATTTTTTGATCTCTCGGAAGAAAACGCAGATTATACTCTAAAGATTTCGAACCGATAAAACTCTGAACCGGCATGTCCGCAAATATATCAAACTTCTGAACCTCCGTTATATCATAATAGCAGGAAAATAACAGTGAAACTCCGTGGTCAAAAAGAGGCGCGGGTCTCGCGGCATCATTCTCGTCTATAAGGATCTCAATATTTGCGCCATGCCGGTCCCGATTACAAATCAGATAGTCCACGGCCATCATCCTGTCAAAATAGTCTCTCCAGCCCATACGACGCGCAAAATCAAGAGGTTTCTCATCCTTTTTCCTGTTCAATTCATAATAGACATCAAAGGGCTGCTTATGTTCCTTTTCTTTCCGAAAATTGGCAGATCCGTTGACGTAAGTCTCTATCTTTTGCCCGTCAACAGAGATCATTGCATGAATCAACCGATACTGCAAATGCTCCACTTTCAGAATATCCAGCAGGCGGGAGACAATGAGTTCATTCACGCACTCATGCCCAAAAACACCTCTGTAACTGTCATAATTTGAAAGTTTATAATAGTATCGCTCTCCGTCTTTCTCGTCGTAAGCTTTCAGAAAACATCCGGGAGTTCCCGGGGACATTTTTGTATCTGTCCAATCCAAATATCTCAGATCCTGAAGTTCCTTTACGAAATCCATTCTGCCGCCTCCTCTCTGCCGCGATATATTTTTAAGGTCGCAGTTTTGGGGATTCTGATCAAGTCAGCCGCCGATTCTTCTTTTTGAGTATATCAAAAACGCTGCTTGCTTTCAATTACATAAACGCTTTTTCATCGCCCCTGTCTGTCTTTTGCTTTTCAATGCAGAAAAGCGTCCGTTGGTACTTTCTCCCAACAAACGCTCTCCTGCCTGGAATGTCTGTTTTTCTGACGAATATAAGTCTACCGATTCTCGAAGTCCTCGACGAACTGTGCGATCAGCTTGACGGAGCCGTCGATGCCGAGTACGCCGCTGTTGATGGACAGATCGTAGCTGTCTGCCCTCCCCCACTTCTTGGAGGAATAATAGTTGTAATAGCTCTGTCTGGACTTATCCTTTTTGGTCATCATGTCGATGGCCTTCTGCTCCGTGGTAATGTCGTCGTAGCGCTCCATGACGCGTTTGATCTTGCTCTTCTGATCCGCATGGATGAAGAGGTGCAGGCAGTTCTGGTAATCGTGCAGCGCATAGTCCGCGCATCTGCCGACGATCACGCAAGGCCCCTCGTTCGCGATCTTCTTGATCGTGTCGAACTGCGCCAGAAACACCTTGTGGCTGATCGGCATATCCACGAAGGAGGAGGAATTATAGCCGAAGGAATAGGTGTCCATCACCAGATTATAGAGGAAGGAGTTGGTGGGACGCTCGTCGTGGTTCTGAATCATCTCCTCGCAGAAACCGCTCTCCTTCGCCGCCCTCGACAGGAGCTCTTTATCGTAAAATTTAATGCCGAAATAGTCGGCTACCTTCTGTCCGATCTCGCGGCCGCCCGAGCCGAACTGCCGACCGATGGTAATGATCGTATTCATAGAACAATCTCCCCTTTCTGTCATGAAATTTTGTCCTTGATACAGGCGCGGAAACCGCGTCTGTTCAGATATTTATATTATATACGGTTTTCCATGAAAACGCAAACATTCAAAACGATTTCTGCAGTGATAAAAAACGCCATGCGATCGGATGTCCTTTCGCATGGCGTCTTGTGATGTCAGATCAAATCTGATTATTTCAGAGCGTCATCCTTATGCCTTCTTCTTTGCCTGAGAACTGAATGTCTGAATGCCCTCCACTACAAGGAAGAGCGCCAGGATAACCATAGCGGCCGCGAAGAGCATCTGGAACCAGTCGCCCCACGCCGCTGCGCCGCCTGCAACCGCCTTGATCTTGGTGATAACGGTCATCACCAGGCTGGTGATCGTGGCAACGAGCATGAATACCATAGGAATATAGAACATTTTGTTGTTCTTTCCGGCATTTCCCAGCCATGCGGCAACCGCCATCAGGGCGATGCCCGCGAGGAGCTGGTTCGCCGCGCCGAACAGACCCCAGATCTGGCTCAGGCTCAGACCGCCTAAAACACAGCCGATCACAACCATGAGGAGCGTGCCTGTCAGAGGATAAGCGAGCACCTTGCGGATGCCGGTAGCGTCCTTGTAGGTCGCCTCACCCTTCTTTAAGAACAGCTCGGAGAACATGAAACGGCTCAGACGGGTACCCGTATCCAGACTGGTCAGCGCGAATACGGAGACCGCCAGCGTCAGCAGCGCGTAGATCGTGTGGTAAACCGCGGACTCTTCCGTGCCGAACATGGTCGCGATACCTGCCGCGAACGCCGCCGCCGGGGAGCCGAAATCGCCGTTGGTGTAAGCGTTGAATACCATACCTACCGCGATCAGGGAGATGATACCCAGAGCGGACTCGATCAGCATGGAGCCGTAACCGATGGGTTTCGCGTCCTTCTCGTTGGCAAGCTGCTTGGAAGACGTACCTGTGGAAATCAGGCTATGGAAACCTGAGCATGCGCCGCAGGCAACCGTGATGAACAGCGCCGGGAACAGTGTGCCGATGCTGGTCTTCCAGCCCGTGAATACCGGGATCTCGAAGGTCGCCGTCCCGGAGAACGCCGAGAAGAAAATACCGATCAGCGCCACCGCCATCATTGCATAGAGCAGGAAACTTGACAGATAGTCACGGGGCTGCAGCAGGATCCACACGGGAACCAGAGACGCTATTGTGATGTACGCGCCGATCATGATGATCCATGCCGTGCGGTTCATGGCGAAACCGAAGTTCAAGCCCAGCGCGATCATCAGTACGATGCAGACGATACCGCCGATGCTGGCAGGCAGTGTCTTGACACCCAGACGGTTGGTTACCAGACCATAGACGATCGCCAGCACGATAAACAGAAGGGAGATGATCGCCGTCGTCTCGTTTCCGGTAGGGCCGCTAGTAAAGCCGAACGGATTGGTGGAGGCGAAGGTGCCCGCTACCACGTTCACGAAGGACGCGATAACCAGGATCAGCACCAGCAGGGCGAAGATGATGAAAAGTTTCTTCGCTCTGTCTCCCATGGAATCTTTGATGATCTCACCCACGGATTTACCGCCGTGGCGGATCGATGCGAACAGGGAACCGAAGTCCTGCAGTCCACCGAAGAAGATACCTCCGATGACGCACCATAAAAATACGGGCAGCCATCCGAAAACGGATGCCTGGATCGGCCCGTTGATCGGGCCTGCGCCTGCGATGGATGAGAAGTGGTGACCCATCAGTACGGCCGGCTTAGCGGCGACGTAGTCAACACCGTCCTCCAGTTCGACAGCAGGCGTCTTTCTGCCGGGGTCGATACCCCACTGTTTTGCCAGCCATGAGCCGTAGAAGACATAGCCCAGCACCAGCAAAGCGATTGCAGCTACGATAATCAAAATCGCAGTCATAGTTAAACACCTCTTTCTTCTCTTTTTCATTGCCCGAAAATTGATCCGCTCTGCGGATCAGTTTCGGATATTGCGAAAGAGCCTCTTCAAATTTTTTCCCCGTCTGTTACAGAAAAAATTTCCTGTAGAGGTCTCCATAGCAACCACGGAAAAATGGCTCCACCCTTGCAGGGTGTGACGGTAACTTTTGTAGCGTTTCACCTTTTTGACGTAATCTGAAACGCCGGCGGCGATCTGTTCTGCCAGCATGATCAGCACGACGTCTGTGCTGCGATGATTGGCGTGAGGGACAACTCTTGATAAACCCTCCCTCCAGGCGTCCTCCACCAGACGCTGCGCGTCGGCGAGACTTAAATTCTGCGCCGTCACGAAGAAGACATACTCGTGGGCGTCCGCCTCAGCCAGAGTCGCCGATCTCACGAGAAAATACTGTTCGTCGTGGGTGTGAAAAGCCGCCTCGGCGGCAAAGGGTGCGGGGACATCCTCTGTCTTGATGTTGTAGTATCGCTTATAGGATCGCAGAAGAGCCTGCAGCGTCTCGTCAACGGTCATTGCGCGCTCTCCCCTCTCCCGCCGTTTTCGGTACCGGGCGCATTTGCGGGCATTCCCGCGATCGCGCCGGGCGCGAGGGCGCCCATCCGCTCCATCAGCACCTTGGCCGCATGGGAACCGGGGAGCTGGATCTGCGCCAGTTCTCTCTCGGCGTCGCAGATGACGAGATGCTCGATGGCGAGATCTCCTCTCCCGCAGCACAGTTTCGCAGGGACAAGCATCACGCGGCGGAAATAACGATGAATCTCAGTATAGGGTATGTAAAAAATCTTGCGGGCAGAACGAAAATAGAGCCGCCGCAAGCCGAGTCGGAGCTTTCCGATCTCCTGCGCATCCTTATATTCCGCCTGCAAGTCTTCCGGATTCTCTTCTGTAGCCGTCAAAGAAAAAAATTTCATATTGGCTCCATTCTTTTTACTGCATAAAAAGACACGGTGAGCCCGTGTCTTTCGCTCGCCTTTGAGCACATGATCCAAGTAGATAATACAAGTACGATAATAGCACAAATGCGTATTTTTTACAACACTGAGGCAAAAAAACTTTTATAATGTCAAAATCGGGTATAGCGGGAACCGATTCAGCGCGGAAGTATTTGCAGCAAATGCTCGAAGTAATCCGGCAGCGGCGCGGCGATCTCCATGTACCGCTCTGTGGCGGGATGCCGGAAACCGATCACCATCGCGTGAAGGACCTGCCCCTCCAGGCGATAGGGCGCATTTCGGCGGGAGTATACCTGATCTCCCAGCACGGGATGACCGACGCTTGCCATATGCACGCGGATCTGATGGGTGCGCCCCGTCTCCAGCCGGCACTCGACGTAGGTGTATTCCCGAAAACGCTCCAGTACGGTATAGCGGGTAACGGCACGTTTGCCGTGCAGCTCGTTGACAGCCATGCGTTTCCGATCTTTTGGATCTCTGCCGATGGGCGCGTCGATCACGCCGTTTTCGTCTCTGATGACGCCGTGGACGATGGCGCGGTAACTGCGGGTGATGCTGTGCTCTTTGAGCTGTGTTGCAATGGCATTGTGGGCGCGGTCGTTCTTGCAGACGATCAGGGAACCTGTCGTGTCCCGGTCGATGCGGTGCACGATGCCGGGGCGCAGGACGCCGTTGATGCCGGACAGCCGCCCCTTACAGTGATACAGCACCGCGTTGACCAGAGTGCCGCTGTAATGGCCGGGCGCGGGGTGTACGACCATGCCCTTGGGCTTATTGACAATGAGAAGGTCTTCATCCTCATAGAGAATGTCCAAGGGAATGTCCTCTGCCTCGATGGCAGGCTCTGCGGCCTCCGGGATGGAGAAGACGATCTCGTCCTCCACGCGCAGCCGATAGCCGGATTTCTGCGGTCTGCCGTTGATAAGAACGCTGTTGTCCCGAATACATTTCTGAATATAGGCGCGGGACAGATCGGGGAACGCCGCGCTGATCCATTTGTCGAGTCTCTCATCGTCCTCGCCGGGACCGATCTGATAGGTAAACTGTTCCATAGGAAGTCCTTATTTTAATTCGCGGTAGCGTTTCTGTTTGAAACCGATAAAGTGCAGATCGTCCTCCTTGTAGACAAACAACAGCAGGATGACCAACACCGCGGTGGAAACGGTGACGTACATGTCCGCGACGTTAAAGATGGGAAAGTTGATCAGCACAAAGTAGATAAAGTCAACCACATAGTTTAAGCGGATGCGGTCGATCATGTTGCCGATGGCCCCCGCCGCGATCAGACTGAGGAGCAGATGCAGGATCCTGTATTTTCTGCCGTTGGGCATTTTGAACAGCACATAGCCGATCACGCTTAAAATCACCACCGCGACGAAGATAAAGAACGCCTTCTGGTTCTGGAGCATGCCGAAAGCAGCCCCTTTATTTTCCAGATAATTGAGCTCCAAAATGCCGTTTATGATGATGTACGCGGGCTTGTCTTTCAGATGGATCACCGCGAGATATTTGGTGTACTGATCCAGGGCGACGAGCGCGCAGATCGCGATAATATCTGAGAGCAGCAGTAATTTTTTCTTTCGATTCATGCCTTTGCGTCCTCATCGCTGAAATAGATTTCGCGGATAGCCGCCAGGATCTCCTCGTCCGTCACGGTTTTGTCGATCACTGCCCTGCCGATTTTCTTGAGCAGGATGAATTTGACATGGCCGCCCTCCATCTTCTTGTCGGATTTTGTCAGGCGCAGGATCTCTTCGGGGTCGATGGCGTCGATGCTGATCGGCAGATTGAAGGGAACGAACATGTCGCGCACCTCGTAGTATTCGTCCATGGAGAGCAGATCCCGTTTCCAGGAGACGTAGGCCGCCGCCACCATGCCGAGGGAGATACACTCGCCGTGCGCCATCTCGAAGTTCCTATACTTCTCAATGGCGTGGCCGATGGTGTGGCCGAAGTTTAGGAGCGCGCGGTCGCCCTGCTCCTTCGGATCTTTCTCCACCACCAGTTTCTTGACGGCGCAGCTTCGCATGACCATCTCCATCAGTACGCCTGCGTCTCTGTCGTGGATCTCGTACATGTGATCCAACAGCCATTCGTAGAACAGAGCGTCCTTGATCAGACCGTGTTTCATAACTTCCGCGAAACCCGCGTAGAACTGTCTGTCGTCCAGTTCCTTTAAGGTGGAGACATTCATGTACACCAGCTTTGGCATGTAGAAAGCGCCCACCATATTCTTGTAGCCGTCGAAGTCCACCCCCGTCTTGCCGCCGATGCTGCTGTCCGACTGCGCGATCAGCGAGGTGGGGACTTGGACAAAATCGACGCCCCTGAGATAGGTCGCCGCCGCAAAGCCTGTGACGTCGCCCACAACGCCGCCGCCCAGCGCGATCAGCAGATCTCTGCGGTCGAATTTCGCCTCGATCAGCGCCTGATAGATGTCCCGGACGGTATCGAGCGTCTTGTTCTCCTCCCCCGCCGGGAAAGCGTGCAGGAGCGTCTGTCTGCAATGCCCGTCTAAGAGGCGTATCACCGTATCGCCAAAAAGCGCCGCCGTGTTGGAGTCGGCAATGACAGCCACTCTCCTGTGCTCTATGTCAAGCGCCTGCAGTTCGTCCGCAAGCAGATCAAAGCTGTCTGTGAAGACAATGTCATAGCAGGGTTTCTTTTCGTAGTTGATCGTCATCCTCTCGGCCATAAGTATCCTCCGTCTTATCGCAGCCCATAAATACATGAAAACTTCCTGACACCGCTGCCAGGAAGTCATCTGCGTCACTTAGATTCCGTTGTTGATCGGCACATCAAACGAGCCGGATAAGATTTCCTGAAAATCACCTGAAATATCAACGCTCGCCGGCGTGATGATAAAGATATAATGCGAGATCTTCTGTAAGTTGCCGGATATCGCAAAACAGGAACCGGATGTAAAATCGATGATCCGCTGTGCAATGTCCACGTCCAGTCCTTCCAGATTCAGCACCACCGTCCGGTTCGCCAAGAGCGTTTCCGTGATCTCTCTCGCGTCCTCCACC
This sequence comes from uncultured Lachnospiraceae bacterium, assembly GCA_947632515.1. Taxonomy (GTDB): domain Bacteria; phylum Bacillota; class Clostridia; order Lachnospirales; family Lachnospiraceae; genus UBA3282. The sequence goes on along the minus strand of CANRPO010000007.1, from coordinate 102,220 downwards.
GTGGTGGGCTTGATCACGCACACCTCCATCCCCGTTCCGGGCATCTTCTTCATCTGACGCATGGGCGTCACCTTGGGGGTCTGCTTCTTGACAGGTTCGCCCGCGAGGGCCTCCTCTCTCGGCGCGCCGGCACGTTTGGCCGGCTCCGGCTCATCATCATAGAAATCGTCGTCGTAATATTCGTCCTCTTCATCGTTCAGTTTCATGGCGTTCAAAAACTTGTCCATCACACTCATAACATATAAACCCTCCGTTGATTCGATTGCCTCATTACAGATCGCTTATGTATCTTAAACGGTTAGATAATGTCTTTCTCCAAAAATCCCGGTGCCGACGCGGATATAGGTAGCGCCCTCCTCGACGGCGACTTCGTAATCCCCGGTCATGCCCATAGAAAGTTCTTCCATAGAAACATTATCAATGTTTTTTTGAATTATGTCAACATATATTTGCTTTAATTTTTCAAAATATAGTCTGTTTTCCGAAGGATTCTCTACATATGGTGCTATCGTCATCAATCCCTTTACGACAATATTCGGCAGTTTGGCGATCTGCTCTACCAGCGGAAGGGTCTCCTGCGCCGTCACGCCGAATTTGCTCTCCTCCCCCGCCACATTGACCTCCACGAGAACGGACACGGTCACATTGTGTTTTACGGCCTCCCGGCTGATCTCCTCGGCGAGCCGCAGCGAATCGACACTGTGGATCATGCAGACCTTGTCCACGATATATTTGACCTTGTTGCGCTGCAGATGGCCGATCATGTGCCAGCGGATGTCCTTGGGGAGCTGTTCGTATTTTTCCACAAGCTCCTGCACCTTGTTCTCGCCGAAGTCGCGGCAGCCCAGGTCGTATGCCTCGCGCAGCATGGAGACGGGCTTTGTCTTGCTGACGGCGATCAGCTTTACGTCGCCGGCCGCCCGGCCGCTCTTTTCGCATGCCTGTTCCACTCTTGCTTTGACTGTGCGGAGATTTTCTTCTATTCTGCTCATGGGAGATCACCTTTCATAGATAAACTGGTTGTCGTTCACCGTGGAGGCGTCCAGTACGATATAGTCGTACACGTTCAGTCCGTACACGGTGTTGGATTTTACGATGGAATACTCGTCGTTGCTGTACAGCACGGTCACCTGCTTAAAGTCGGCGTAACCCTTGTTGATGTTGTAGACGCCCGTCAGAGAGCCTGTCTTGCTGACGGCATATTTCTGCGTGGACTCCGGCTTGATGATATAGTTGCCCGCGCGCAGGACGGAGTCGTCCAGATAGTATTCCGTCTCCGTCGCGTCGTAGATGGTCGTCGGGACAAACTCGGTGACGGCATTGCCCTCCTCGTCGTAAGTTTCCAACAGAACGCCGTCGCTGCCGCTGTTGCCGCCCTTTGTCACATATTCCTTCGGCACAATGAAAAATTCCTTCGTCACGATGGCGGAATTGGGGATCTTCAGTCCCTTCTCATCCTCAAGAAGAAGTTCAATGTCGATAAAACGGTCCGTGCAGAATGTGATCATGGAGTTGGTGAAAGTCAAAGAGACGAAGGTGTCGCCCGCCTCATTCGTGTAGGAGGAGACCTCTCCCCAGGAGGTATACCGGTTTTTCAGGAACCGCACCTCCACATATTCCTTTTCCAGAAGTTCTTCCGCCAATTCCTCGTCGGTCTGAATAACGATAGACCAGTCCTCGCTTGTGGACAGCTTATAGATTTGATCTCCGTTGGCCACAAGATCGTTGTTGACAAGATATTTCTTCTCATAGGCGTCCTGCTCAAAAAGCTCCGCGGTCATATCCTCCAGCGTCAGATCCTCATACCCGTCTATGGAGTAGATGACGATGCCGCTGTTCGGCGCGTAGCGGTAATTGACGAAACTGCTCCCGCCCGCCTGATTGAGGGCATCGGCGTTTTCCAGAATATTGTAGTTGGAGAGTTTCAGGGCCGTGCCCTGCACGCTGTATTTAAAATTATAGACGTCCGAAAACTGCCTGCGGTCGAAACGGTTCGTGAAGGAAGTGATCTCGTTCTTTAATTCCGTCAGGTCCGCGTCCGAGAGGGAGTTCTCTCCGCTCTCGCTCGTGTGCATATAATCCGACAGGCGTCCCGTCTCGTCCACGGTGTAGACAAGGTCGCCTTTTGCCACGCGCTCCCCCTCTCTGGCGAAGTAATTGATATACCCGGCGTCGCTTCCTGTCACGATCTCCTCAGTGCGCAGCGCGATCCCCTTGAAGATGCTGTTGGAGGAGAGAGAACCTTCCTTGACGCTGTAGCCGACGATGTGATCCGTCCTGAAATACATGAACACGCAGACGACTACATAGATAAAAATAGCGGCGAATATCAGCATACCGATATTCAGATTCACCGGACGTCTGTATTGAGTTATCTTTCTTCCGTTATCCGCCAAGACGATCTCCTTTTAACATGCCAAAAACCCCGGCTGCACCGAGGTTTTATGGAATTGCACGCTATCGCTTATGTAAGTCTTATAATGAAACGATCACTTTGGATTTCAGGTTCTCGGGTAAAGAGCTTTCGTCCATCGACACGCTGAGCACGAAATCTACATGGAATTTTGCGCTGATGCTCTCCAGCTTGTCGATGGTAGCGCCGATGTCGTCTTCGTTTACGCAGGCAATTTTCAGGAAACTGTCAAAGTACATGTGCTGCAGATCGTGATCCTGAGAGATGATGCCGCAGATAAAACCGATGAACTCGTCGCTGTTGGTCACCAGATAGTCGGAGACGTCTATCAGTCTGATCTTGTTGTTCAGCTCGAACATGTGCTTTGTGCTCTTATCCAGATAAACCACGTTCCCCTGCGCATCCTTTATCACTGAATTTACTTTATCCAACAAATGTTTGGTTTTTCCCTTTCCCTTATTGCCTACGATCAATTCAACCATGGCGAAACCCTCCTAAAGTATAATATTATGATTGCTTATAATATGACTCCGTCTATCCATATTATAAGGGAATCGTACTAAAAAAACAACCACAAAAACTTATTTGACGGATTCCAGCAGTCTGCTCATGTCCGCGTACAGATTTTCTCTGGAAGTATCCTTCATGATGATGGAGATGTAGGGCGTCCCGTCGCTGCTCTTGGAGTAGAGCATGAGGCAGTGTCCCGCCGCGCTGGTCGTGCCCGTCTTGCCGCCGATCACGGTGACGCTTGAGGGCATATCATAGACCCCGCTCAAATATAAGTTCGTGGTGTCCGTCTCAAACGAGACTTCCGCGCCGTTTTTGTCCGTGTACACGGTATTGTAGCCGGTCATCTGTATGATCTGGGTGAACAGATCATATTTTAAGGCCTCCTGAAAGATCAGGTACAAGTCGTAGACGGTCATGTAATGATTTTCATCGGTGAGCCCGTTTGGGTTCGTAAAATGACAGTTTGTGGCGCCCAGCTCCGCCGCCTCCTCGTTCATGAGCGAGACAAATTCCTCCACGGAACCCGATATGCCCTCCGCGATCATAATCGCCACGTCGTTGGCGGAATAGATGAGCAGGATGTGCAGCGCCTGGTCCAGCGTCATCCGGTCGCCCGGTTTCAGGCCGCACAGCTGCGCGCCCGGCTCTGTGATAAGCACATTTTCAGAGGCTGTCAGCATCTGGTCGGGAGAGCCGTACTTGATGGCCACAAGCGCCGTCAGCACCTTGGTCAGACTGGCGGGATTGACTTGTAAGTTGGCGTTCTTAGCATACAGCGTATCCAGATTCTTTAGGTCAAAGAGCGCGGCGGCTCCCACCTCCGGCAGATCCACGCCGGCATTCTTCACATCGCCGTCCACGATGCACAGATCGGCCGCGAAAGGCTCCAACGTCTCCTGATTGGCAATGCTCAAGAGCTGGTAGCTGCTCACTTCGCTATTCAGTTCATATGCCAGGTCATACTTCGCGCCGCCGCAGCCCGTCAGGGCGGCCATGACCGCGAAAAGCATGGCGGCGATCCTTCGTTTTAAACGCTTACTTGTACATTTCACGCCACTCAAGGTCTCCTCTGTCGAGTGATTTGATCAGAAGCTCCGCGCTGGCCAGATTCGTGGCCAGCGGGATATTGTGCCTGTCGCACAGCATCACCACGTTGTTGACGTCCGGCTCATGGGATTTCGGGTACAGGGGATCGCGCAGGAAAATGACCAGATCGATCTCATTGTGCTCGATCTGCGCGCCGATCTGCTGTGCGCCTCCCAGATGCCCGGCAAGATATTTGTGGACGGACAGATTCGTCACTTCCTCGATCAGGCGTCCCGTCGTTCCCGTGGCAAACAGTTCGTTCTTGCTCAGAATGCCCCGATAGGCAATACAGAAATTCTGCATCAGTTTCTTCTTGGCGTCATGCGCGATCAGTGCAATGTTCATACGATATACCCCTCTCCTGCGATCAACTCATTTTTTGCATTGTAACCGTACGTTCAGTACGAAACCGACCCCAATATACAGACTGACCAGAGACGTCAGCCCATAACTCACAAAAGGCAGAGGAATCCCCGTGTTGGGACTTACGCCCGTGGCCACGGCAATGTTCAACAGGCCCTGAAACCCGATCAGCGCCGCCACCCCGGCGGCTATGATCGTGCCGGCCAGATCCTTCGCCCTCCTAGCTACCATAATACATTCAAATGAAATGAAAATCAATAAGACAATTACGGCGCAGCTGCCGACGAACCCAAATTCTTCGCCGATGACCGCGTAGATAAAGTCCGTCTGAGGCTCCGAGATAAAATTGCCGTTCTTGACGGAGAGGGACTCGTTGTTGTTGTAGCCCTTGCCGTAAAGCATGCCGGAGCCGATGGCCGTGATGGAGTTGAGCTGCTGGTAGGCCTCCGTGGTGGCGTATTCCTCGGGGTAGAGCCAAGCGAGGATGCGCCGCTGCTGAAAGTCATTGATGATCTGCTGGTCCGGCTCCAGGATCATCATGAACAGGATGATAAATGTGGGGATCGCCACAGCTAACGCCATGATGACATACTTCCAGCTCGTACCGCCCACAAAGAGGATCACGCAGAACAGGATGGCGACCACGATGGTGGTGGACAGATCCGGCTGCTCGTAGATCAGAAAGATCGCCGGCAGGACGAGCAACACGCAGAAACCGTTGAACCACAGCGTGTGCATCTCCTCCCGGTGCCGCATGATGAGCTGCGCGAAGAACAGGATCAGCAGGATCTTAGCTAACTCCGACGGCTGGAACTGGATGCCGAAGAGGTTCAGCCACCGCTGCGCGCCGCCCGCCTCCTCGCCCATGTACCAGACGAGGGCGAGCAGGATCAGGTTGACCACATAGAGGACCCAGTAGAAACGCAGGATGACCGAATAGTCAAACAGGGAGATCACGAGCATCAGGAACAGGCCGAAGACAAATCCCGCGATCTGTCTGGACTGTACCGATTCCCTGGCGCTGCCGATGGCCAGAATGCCGATCCAGGTAAGCGCTGCGACTAAAATGATAAGCCGGAAATCATAGTCCCTGATGTGATAGTGTCTCGGCATGTCGTTCCCTCCTTTTCCTCCTAGGGTATATCGTGATTCATCAGATCGAGAATCGGTATATTGGCATAGAGCGTCGGATTTTTCAGGCTTCTTCCTTTATTCCCCGTCTTGGTGATCTGTATCTCCATGCTTTTTGTGTCGATTTTCATATACTTGGAGATGACCTTGGCAATATCGTTCTTGATCATCTCCATCATCTCCGGGGAGCAGTTGACGCGGTCGGAGATCAGCAGGATCTTCAGCCTGTCCTTCGCGATTTCCCGGGAGCTTTTTCGTCTTAACAGATTCTTAAACACGATCGATCCCTCCTAACCTTTATGAAAGATACCCGATACCCTCGCCCAGAAGGAGATCCCTTTTTCAAGATCGAGAAAAGGCACTTCCTTGCCGGTCACTCTTTGGCAGATGTTCTGGTAGGCTTTGCCTGCCAGCGTGCTTGTGCCGACCAGCGGTTCTCCCTGGTTCGTGGCGATCACCACATTCTCGTCGTCAGGGACCATGCCGATCAGCGGCAGGGACAGAATATCCACCACGTCCTCGGAGGACATCATATCGCCCCGGCGGATCATATCGCTGCGGATCCGGTTGATCACTAAGTCTATCTTATGTATCTCGTTTGCCTCCAGAAGGCCGATGATGCGGTCGGCGTCCCGGATGGCGGACACCTCCGGCGTGGTGACGACAAGCGCCCTGTCCGCGCCCGCGATAGCGTTCTGAAAGCCCTGTTCGATCCCCGCGGGACAGTCCAGCAGGATATAGTCGAACTGATCCTTCAGGTGGCTGATCATCTTCACCATCTGCGCGGGGTTGACCGCGCTCTTGTCCCTTGTCTGCGCGGACGGGAGAAGGAACAGGGTCGGGTAACGCTTGTCCCGGATGATCGCCTGTTTGATGCGGCAGTTTCCTTCCACCACGTCCACCAGATTGTAGACGATGCGGTTTTCCAGACCCATCACCACGTCGAGATTGCGCAGACCGATGTCGGTGTCGATCAGGATCACCTTCTTGCCCATAGCTGCCAGACCTGTGCCAACGTTTGCGGTAGTAGTGGTCTTGCCTACCCCGCCTTTCCCTGATGTGACGACAATTACTTCACTCATATTCTTCGCTGCCCTCCTGATATGATGTAATATCGTCCCCTGAATGACCGCCGCGCCGAATGTCTGTCAGGCTGTGCCGTGCGTCACACGGGCAGGTCGCTCAGTAATTCTTTGGTGATCGGTTCCATCATGACTCTTTGGTCTCTCACAAAGGCGATCTTCGGCTGGATCTTAGGTTTGATCGGCCATTTACTCTGTTTCTCTGAAGTCTTGTATTTGAAGTCGCCGATCTTCAGTTTCTCGGGCGACATTTCAAGCGCTACGACAAAATGCCCGTCCTCTCCGTTCCCGCCGGCATAGGCTTGTCCGTAGAGGCCGCCCAGTACGACGATGTCCTTGTTGGAGATGATGCTTGCGCCGGGGTAGACGTCGCCCAGCACGATCACGCTGTTCTCTGTCTCTAACGTCTGTCCGTCCTTCAGCGTTCCCTTGTAGAACTGTCCGGCGTTTTCCATGGCCTGCTGGTGGTAGGACAACTTCTGCAGCGCCTTGACGTAGTTCTTGTTCGTCTCCTCGTTCTTCCCCATGATGCACACGATGTTTAAGTCCGAGTTCGCGCTGATCGTGTTTATGAGCTGGCGCTCCTCTATATCGGACAGCTCCCGTCCCTCGAAGGAGACGACCATGCTGGCGTCCTTGAAGAAATGCGCCGACTCTCTGAACTTGAAGGCCACCTCCTCGACGAGTTTGGAAAAGGGGATCTCGGCGTCGAGATAGATGGACAGCCCGTTCTGAAAACTTTTGATGATAACTGCGTTTTTCATAATGCTCCTCCACATATGATCTTATCTGTAAGTCTAGTCTGCGTTGATGGTTCCGCCCTGCAGAGCTCCGGCGGTTCCCGTGATGATCTCGCTCTCCTCTTTGAGGCCGTAGTAGTATTCGTACACGTCCCGCGCGATCTGGGCGCTGTAATCGGAAGTGTAGCCGTTGGCGACACGGACGGTGACGGAGATCTCGGGGGCCTCGTAGGGCGCGTAGCTGATGAAAAGCGCGTGATTCGCGCGGGTGCGGTCCTCCTGCGCGGTACCCGTCTTGCCCGCCACGTTCACGCCCAGATCGGCGTAGTAGGCTTTTCCCTCCACGACCCTGCGCATACCGGTGTGAATCGCGTCCCAGTAGGAGGGGTCCATGGCTATCGTGTTGCGCACTTCGGCATGGTTGTCCGTGACCAGATCGCCGTTGTGGTCCTCTATTTTGTCTACCAGTGTTAAATTATAACATGTTCCGCCGTTCGCGACAGTTGTAACATATCGCGCAAGTCCGACAGTGGTGTAGTTGTTCGTGCCGTGCCCGATGGCCGAGCGGACGGCGTCTGTGTCGGAGACTTCCGGCGTATACTCCTCGATCTCCACGCCGGAGGGCTCGGAGAGGCCGTAGAGATCGGCGGCCTTCGCCAGTCTGCCGAGGGCCAGATCGTTGCTGAAACTGTCGCCTCTGATGCCGAGACGGTACCCCACCTCGTAGAAGAACCAGTTGCAGGAGTGCTGCAGGCCGCCCGTCACATTTAAGGCTCCGTGCGCGCCGGGCGCGATCCAGCATCTTGCCGGGGGAGAGATCTTGTCGAATACGCCCGTACAGATGATGGTGTCCGTGGTGCTGATGACTCCCTCGGTCAATCCGGCTGTGGCCGACACGATCTTAAAGGTGGAACCGGGCGCCGTCCTCTGCTGCGTCGCATAGTTGAGCAGCGGGCTGGACAGATCGTTTCTGAGACTCGCAAAGTAGGAGGCGTCCACGCCGTTGGCCATCTTGTTGTTGTCGTAGCTCGGATAAGAGATCAGCGCCAGCACATCCCCCGTATTGACGTCCGTGACGACGATGGAGCCGGAGTACGGGTCAAGCGCCAGCTGGGCGGGGGTGATGTCCAGATTCCGGATGCGGTTTTGCATAAAGACGTAGGGCGTCTCGCTGCCCGACTCAAACTGCCGTCTCTCCGTCTCGGGGATCTCCACAATGTTCTGCTCCAAGAGCAGCTGGCAGATCTGCCGTCCCGTCAGCTCGTTGTTGTTGATCATATAGCGGTACATGCGCTTGTCGAAACCGCTGTCCCTGTCAAGCTGTCCGATGATATAGTCTATGATCTTTTCGTAGATCTCCACCGAATCCGAGTAGCGGGAATCGATGTCCAGCGTGGACACGTCGATCCAGTTCATGGCGATGGCATAGTTCAGGTACTCGTTCAAGCTGATGACCTCATCCTTTGTCCAGGCGATGTAGGTCGCGTCATTCCGGTCGATCTCCGACCGGAGGATAACGTTCCGGTCGTACAGCATGGACACGATGTAGCTCTCGTAGTTTTTGTACTCTTCCGTCAGGTTCTCGTAAGGCGTGCAGGTCTCAGTCAGCTCCTCCCGCAGGGTAGCCTGTACCTGCGCTTTCTTGTCGAGATATGTCCGGTAGACGAGCTGTTCCGTCTCGCCTGCGTGCTCTGACTTGAAATTGGCGGTATCGATGATATTGTTGTTGATGCAGGCGAAATAGACGTCATAGATCGGGATCCTGATATTGCCGCCGGCGCCGCTCTCGGGCGCTTTAAATTCCTTGATATTGTCGATCTTGTCCAATAGGATGCCGGCGAGCTTGGACTCCAGTATGTGGTAGCCTACGCGCTGTAAGTCGGCGTCCACCGTCAGATAGATGTCGTTTCCGGCGACGGACTCCACCCTGTCGCTTGTCTCGATCACCTTGCCCAGATTATCCACATAGACGGTCTCGGAGCCTTTCTTTCCCTGCAGTACCGTCTCCATGGAGGCCTCGATGCCGGATTTTCCCACGGTGTCGTTGAGATCGTAGGTCGGGTCCTGCTCCTGCAGTTCCTTTAAGCCCTCCTGATCGACCTTGCCCGTGTAGCCTATGATCTGGGAGAAGTAGACGCTGTCGTTGTACTTGCGGATGGTTCCCTCGGAGATCGCAACGCCGTCCAGGACATCGGCGTTCTCCATCACGACCGCCACGGTCTTCTCCGAGACGTTGTTTGCCACGGTGGTCGCGATGTATTTCTGGTAGCTGTTGGCGCTCATGGCATAGCGGACAGTGACGAGCTTGAGGACATCCTCTTTGCTGTACCCGTAACCCGGCGTAAAGCTGTCGGAATCGTCGGCGTCCCTGTAATCGCCGATGCCGTAGCGGGATGTGGGGGACTGTCCGCACAGATAGTCGATCACCTCGGCGGGGGTGGCCGACTTCTCGTTCTCTTTCAGCTCATCGATGGTCGGATGCCCGTAGACGTCCGCCAGAAAGCGGAGCAGCTGCGTGCCTTCTACGTTGAACCGATAATTGCCGTCAGAGTCCAGAACGATATGGAAATCGTTTATGATCTGATCGCCGTTTTCCTCGATCATATCAATCAGTCTCAGTATGGTCGCATTCAGCTCGGCGTTCTTGTCCCTGCCCGACTCATAGACGTCCTCGATGGTGACGGAGTACGCCAGTTCGTTGTAGGCGAGCAGTCTGCCGTTGCGGTCGAGAATGTTTCCTCTGGTCGGGAGGATCGTGCGCTCTTTCGTGATGCTCAGCTGAAAGTTGTTGAAGTACTCTTCGCCGCGGACGATCTGCAGCTGAAAGATCGTGTAGATCAGATAGCCGCCCATACCGAACAGGGCAAGGACGAGCACGAGCAGTCTGGAGGTGACCATATTCATGAAGTTTTCTTTGAATTGTTCCCATATATGATCAAACAAACTTTTTACCACTCCTCAGTTCCCCGCGTTCCAGCCTTGTGTTGATCCAAAGAACGAGCGGGTATAAGAAAATCGTCACAACGATCGTGTACACGATCTCGGGCAGAATGATATGCATGAAATAATAGCCGAAATCAAATCTGCTGCGCAGCAGAAAAAGGATCACATAGCATGTCAGACCGTAAAAACAGTCGCTGCCAAGGATGAGCGCGATGGGCAGTTTGATGTCCTCGGGATAAAAGATGGCGCTGAATTTGCCGTTCATATACCCGGTATACATGTACAGGAGCGAATAAAATCCTATGGAATCGCCGAAAAATATGTCCACCAGAAGGCCGCAGAAAAACCCGATCAAAAGCCCTGTCTTCTCCCCCCGCATAAAGCCGAAGGAGGCCGTCAGCACGATGAGCAGATTCGGCACAACGCCGCCGAAGGCGAGCGCGTGGAACACGGTGCACTGCAGCAGGAAACACACAAGGATCAAAAGGGCGGTGACAAAAAAACGTTTCATACAAACCTCTACTCTTCTATCGTCTGTTTCTGTTTCATGATGACGAGAACCTCTTCCAGGTGCTCGAAGTCGACGGCGGGCGTGACATAGCCGGATTTCGTCAGATTGTTGGCATCCCGGCTGATGGTGTTGATGTAGCCGATCAGGATCCCCGGCAGATATTTGTCGCTGATATTGGAGGTGACGATCTTGTCGCCTTCCACGACCACGTTGTCGCTGTCCACAAGCTGTTCAAACTCGATGACTCCCGAGGCGTACAGTTTCAGATTGCCGGAGACGATCATGTTGTCGGAGCTGGAGAGCACCATGGCGCTCACATTGGAGTCGTCCGCGATGATCGCCTTCACCTTCGCCCAGTTGGGGCCCACGTCCACGACGCGCCCCACGAGGCCGCTGCCCGCCATCACATTCATATCTACCGCAATACCGTCCTTCACGCCCTTGTCGATGACAAAGGAATGAAACCAGTTGCCGGAATCTCTGGCGATGATGCGGGCCCCGGTCTTTTCGTACTCGTCGTACTGGGCGTCCAGATTGTACAGCTCCCGCAGATTGGTCAGCTCGTAGCGGTCCTGCTGCAGTCTGGTGTTCTCGATCGTCAGTTCATCCACCTGTTCCTTCAGGCTCTCATTTTCGGCGATCAGTACCCGGATCTGCGCCAGCTCCTCCGAACGGCCGGCCAGCCAGCTGCCGACCACGCTGATCCCCTCCTCGAAGGGAACCACCGTGTAGCCTGCGACAGCGCTGAGCGGGCCGCTGAATACAGTTGTGTTGAACGTCAAAAGCACCATGCCGGTGCAGAGGATTGTTAAAATAAAAAGGAGATATTTACCCGGCAAAGTAAATTTTTCTCCTTTTCTCTTTACGATCGGACTCATTTACTCATTCCTTCTATCGCGTAGGCCACGGATTTATAATTGTCGTCGTTGATGATCTTGGAAAGACCCAGCGCGACGCTGGTCACCGGGTTCTCGGAGACGTTCACCTTAAGGCCCGTGCCCTTGCTCATAAGTCCGGCCAGTTTGCTGACCTGGGAGGCGCCTCCCGTCAGATAGATGCCGTGGCGGTAGATGTCTGCGGCGAGCTCCGGGGGCGTGCGCTCCAGAATGACTTTGATATTGTCGATGATCATGTTGAAGTGTTCCACGAGGCAGTCGTCGATCAGATCGGTGGGGATGGCGCGCTCCACGGGCAGTCCGGTGACGATGTCCCTGCCGTAGACCAGCGCGCCGGTGCGCTGCTCCTCCAGATCGAGGAGGGAGATCTTCACCACTTCCGCCGTCTTGCCGCCGATGATCAGGCTGTACTCCCGCCTTATGGCGTTCTTGATGGCGTCGTCGAATTTGCGGCCGCCCACCTTGATCAGCCGGCTCAGCACGATGCCTCCCAGGGACAGAATGGAGATCTCCGTGGTGTCGAATCCCACGTTTACCACCAGCACGCCCTGCGCGTTCTTGACGTCTATGCCAAGGCCAAGGCCGTCCGCCACCGCCTTGTCCACGACCATGACCCGTTTCGCCTTGACGTTCGCCTCCTTGATCAGATCCTTGAAGGCCCTCTTCTCAACTTCCGTCACGTCCCAAGGCACGGCGATATAGTAGTCGGCCGGCTTGATATTGTTCTTCATCAGATCCCCGATGAAGTATCTGACTAACAGCTCCATATTCTGGATGTCGGCGATCACGCCGTTGCTGAGCGGATAGGAAATATGGATGTTGGCGGGCGCTTTCTCGTACATCTCGAAAGCGGAATCGCCGTAGGCGAACAGATTTTTCTTGTTCTCGATGGCGATCATATTCTTTTCCACGAAAACATCGTCGTCCGACCGGTTGTATATTTTGATGTTGCTTGTTCCTAAATCGATTCCAAATGCGTTGTTAGCCAAAACGCTGCCCCTCTCTTTCTTGTAGTGCGTTTCTCTCTCTAATATGGCGTCGATACCATCAGATCGTGTTCCCTGAAACTGAAATACCGATTGTCCCCGATCACGATGTGGTCGAAGAGCGGAATGTCTGCCAGCGCGCCCAGCTTTCCTATGCGCTCCGTGATCCGAAGGTCATTCTCGCTGGGAGAAGGATCGCCGCCGGGATGATTGTGTAAGAGCATGATGCCCGCCGCCCGCGCCTGCACGGCACAGATAAATACCTCTCTGGGCGATATGAGGGAGGCGTTGACCGTCCCCTGCGAGAGCATGCGCTCCTCGATCAGATGCAGTCCCGCATCAAACAGCAAGAGCATGATGTGCTCCACCGTCTCGTGCCGAAAACGCTCCATATAGTAATCCGCAACGGAGGCGGGATGGCGAAAGGACAAACTGGTCTTGGCCTTGGCCTGCGCCATGCGGGTGCTCAGCTCCGCCACCGTCTTGAGCTGGATCGCCTTCACCTTTCCGATGCCCTCGATCCTGCAAAGCTCGTTCAGCGGAATGTGGTAGAGCCCCAGCAGACCGTTGCCGTAGCGCGCCGACTGCGCCAATACTTCCTCGCCCAGCTCGCGGACGTTCGTGCCGCGGGTTCCCGTTCTGAGCAGAATGGCGAGAAGTTCCGAGTCGGTCAGGGCCTTGCCGCCGTGAGCGATGAACTTCTCATATGGAAGATTCTGCATTCTGTAATACTCATTGTTCTCATACTTAGCCGATTTCATGCAACCTCTTTCCCGACAGCATTCTCTCCGGGCCGTGGGCAAGAAGGCGTTGATCAGATAATGCGGTAGATAAAGATCCCAACCGCAATGCCGATAATGCTCGCAATCGTGATGTGGATCGTCAGGCCAAACGTGACGCTTAAGATCCCCAAGTCCAGCACAAGCGGCGCACTCAGTCCGAAAGACTGCCCGTAATTCAGCCATGTGGAAGAAAACAGGCTGCCGATAAAGCCGCCGATCACGATGCCTGCCATGATCAGCAGGAAACAGGTCCAACCGTTTTTTCGCATAGATACTCTCCTCTTTGTGTATAAGCCGCTTGTTTTTCTTTGCCGCCTAATATTGTATCACAACCCCTATTTGATGTATACAATTTTTTTGTCCAGAAGATTCTGCAGCGTCTTCAGGATCCCTAATTTTGCGTGCGGGAAAGTCAGTCCTCCCTGAAAATAGACCGCGTAGGGCGGCCTGATCGGTCCGTCGGCGCTGAGTTCTATGGAGGAACCTGACACGAACGCTCCTGCGGCCATGATCACCTGCGCGTCATAGCCCGGCATGTCCCACGGCTCCGGGGTGACGAAGCTGTCCACGGAGGCGGCCGCCTGGATCCCCTGACAGAAGGCAATCACCCCTTCCGGGGAGCCGAAGGTCACCGCCTGAATGATGTCGTAGCGCTCCTGCGTCCCGTCCGGAACGACGGCAAAGCCCAGCCGCTCGTAGAGATTCGCCGCAAAGACCGCCCCCTTCAGCGCGCTTGCGGTGACTGTGGGCGCCAGGAAAAGCCCTTGGTAAAAAGAGGACAGAATGCCCAGGGACGCGCCAACCTCCTTGCCGAGCCCCGGAGACGTCAGGCGGTAGGCCGCGTTCTCCACGCAGTCTCTCCTGCCGACGATATAGCCGCCGATGGGGGCGAGACCGCCCCCCGGATTCTTGATCAGGGAGCCGACGGCCATGTCGGCCCCCACGTCGGTGGGTTCGATGGTCTCCACGAACTCCCCGTAACAGTTGTCCACCATGCAGATGACGTCGGGTTTGATCTCTTTGACGAAACGGATCAGCTCGCCGATCCGCTCCACGGAGAGCGTGGGCCTTGTCTGATAGCCCTTGGAGCGCTGGATCGTGACGAGTTTCGTGCGCTCTCCTATGGCCGCGCGGATGCCCTCGTAGTCGAAAGAACCGTCCTCCGATAAGTCCACCTGCTTATAGGAGATGCCGTACTCCTTTAAGGAGCCCTTGGAAGGACGGATGCCGATCACTTCTTCCAGCGTGTCGTAGGGCTTGCCGACCGGGGACAAAAGCTCGTCCCCCGGGCGCAGATTGCTCATCAGGGCAAGAGCCAGCGCGTGTGTCCCGCAGGTGATCTGCGGGCGCACCAGCGCATCCTCCGTGTGGAAGACGGCCGCGTAGACTTTTTCCAGCGTGTCCCTGCCGAGATCGTTGTAGCCGTAGCCTGTCGTGCCGAGCAGACACGCCTCGCTCACGCCGCACTGCTGCATGGCCTGTATGACCTTCAGCTGGTTGTACTCTGCGATCTCGTCTATTCGCGCAAACCGCTCCCGCAGGGAGGCAAGCACCTCCTCCCCGTAGGCGTACGCCTCCGGGGAGATCCCCATTCTCTCATACTGTTCTCTCATCAGTTCCCTGTTCCTTGCCGTCATTGTCTATATCAACCCTTTCTCGTGCAGGATTTCCGTCATATATTTAAGGATGCGGCCGTCGTCGCAGCCGAACTTCCGCCTGTCGAGCATGATCGTGTCGCGCTCTCTGCGGAACCATGTGAGCTGTCTCTTGGCAAAGTGCCGTGTGTTCAGCTTGATCCGGTACACCGCCTCCTCCAGCGTCCCGTTCCCGTCCAGATACGCCAGAAGTTCCTTGTAGCCCAGCCCCTGCATGGATACCATGTCAGCGGTGCAGCCCATAGCTTTCAGGCGGCGCACCTCGTCCAACAGCCCTTGCGAGAGCATATCGTCCACCCGCTCGTCTATCCGGCCGTACAGTTTCTGTCTGTCGTCGTTTAGGACAAAGTAGGCGGAATTGTAGGGCGGCTCCTTCTGCCGCTGCCTTTTGTTGTGCTCGGAGATCTTCATGCCGGTCTTTTCGTAGAATTCCAGGGCGCGGATCACGCGCTTTCGGTTGTTCGCATGGATGATCTCGCAGGACTCGGGATCGACCAGACGGAGTTTTTCGTAGAGCGCCTCGTTGCCCATGGCGTCTGCAAAGTCTTCTAACTGCCTGCGGAGCGCGGCATCCTCGTCGTTTGCCGTGAAATCCACGTCGTACAAAAGCGCTTGGATGTAGAATCCGGTGCCGCCGGCCACGATGGGGATGCGCCCTTTCGCGAGAATGTCCCGGACAGCCTGGGCTGCCAGCTTTTGAAAAAGGACGACGTTGAATTCCTCCGTTGGCTCCAGAATATCGATCAGATGGTGCGGCACGCCGTCCATCTGCTCAGGTCTGATCTTGGCCGAGCCGATGTCCATATGGCGGTACACCTGCATGGAATCCGCCGAGACGATCTCCCCGCCGATCTCTTTGGCCAGACTGATGGAGAGCGCGGTCTTCCCCACGGCGGTGGGGCCGGTCAGGATGACGAGCGGCGGCCGATGGTTTTCTCTGTTCACGTTACGATCCTCTTAAACTTCTTTTCCAGCTCATATTTGGTCATGGAGACGATGGTCGGTCTTCCGTGGGGACAGTTGTACGGATTGTCCAGCGTCAAAAGCTCGTCGATCAGCCGTTCCGCCTCCGGCAGACTCAGGCGCATATTGCCCTTGACCGCCGCCTTGCACGCCATGGCCGCGATGCGGGTGCGGACAGTCTCGGGCGTGCCCGTGACGGCATTCTCCGAAAGCTCCTCCAGTATCTCTCTGAAAAATTCCTGTTCTCCGTAGCCGTACAGATCCAACGGGACGCCTCGGATGGCATAGTCGTTTCCGCCGAATTCCTCGACCACAAAGCCCAGCGCCTCGAAATCTGCGGCATGGGTCAGGTAGCACTCCCGCTCCCGCCCGCTCAGGGTGACGATCAGGGGCGGATTGACGGCCTGGGAGACAACGGCATGCGCGTGAAAACGTTTCAGGAACCGCTCGTACTGCACCTTCTCGTGAGCGGCGTGCTGGTCGATAATCAACAGTTTTTCCTCATAGGATACCAGCCAGTAAGTGTCGAAAAGCTGTCCGATGATCTCGAACTTTGCCCGCGCCGGCGGGGACAGTATTTTGTCCGCAAAGAGCTCTGTCTGCGCGGCTTTCGCCAAAAGAGGCCGCCCGTAAGAGACAGGCTCCCGCGCGGTACGCTGTTCTGTCGGTCCCGCCTCCAAAAGCGACGCGTAATCCTCCTGCCCGGGCGTGTCGGACGCAGCGGACAGGACAGTGCGCTCCGCAGCCTCCTTTGCGATCCTTCGGCTCTCGAAAGGCTCCGGCGCAGGCATGCTCCGCAGCGCGGCGCTGTCAGCCGCCCGGGGCGTCAGAACGACCTCCGGGATCATCTCTGTCCCGTGCAGCGCGTCGTGGATGGCAGCCTTGACAAGTTCATAGAAGGCGGGGCCGTCGGCAATGCGCACCTCCATCTTCGCGGGGTGGACGTTCACGTCGATCCGATCCGTGTTGATCCGGAAATGCAGCACGCAGAACGGAAATTTGTGCTGCATCAGATATTCGCGGTACCCCTCCTCTACGGCCCTGCTGATCAGGCTGCTCTTTACATATCTGCCGTTGATGTAGAAGATCTCGTAATTGCGGTTTGCGCGGTTGATGACGGGTCTGCCTAACAGTCCGTCTATCGCCACGCCCTCCGCCTGATGATGGAACGGCATAAGCCCGTTTGCAATCTCGCGGCCATAGATACGGTAGATGATCTGAGCCAGATCGCCGTCGCCCGTGGTATAGAACTTCGTCTGCCCGCCGGAGACAAATTTGAAAGAAATCTGCGGGTTGGACATGGCGAGATGTTCCATCAGATCAGCCACATAGGAACCTTCCGTCTGGGGCTGTTTCAGGAATTTTTTGCGGGGCGGCGTGTTGTAAAAAAGGTTCCGCACAAGCACGGTAGTGCCGTCGGGGGCGCCGATCTCCTCCTGCTCCTTCTCGTCGCCGCCCTCGATCACATAGCGGATCCCCGTCAGATCCTCCCGCGTCTTGGAGATCAGTTCCACCATGGAGACGGCCGCGATGCTGGCCAGCGCCTCCCCGCGGAATCCAAGACTGACCAATTCGGTCAAATCCTCTGCGGAGGAGATCTTGCTGGTGGCATGGCGAAGAAACGCGTTGCGCACCTGCCCTCTCTCGATGCCGTTTCCGTTGTCGGTCACACGGATGAACGAGATGCCGCCGTCTTTGATTTCCACGGTGACGGCGCCCGCCCCCGCGTCGATGGCGTTTTCCACCAGCTCCTTGACGACGCTGGAAGGGCGTTCCACCACCTCTCCGGCGGCGATCTTGTCGATTGTCTGATGATCTAAAATATGGATAATGGCCATTTTATCATCCTTTGTCTTTGCTTCCTGCCACAGCCGGTCCCTCCCCGGGATCACCAGCGGTTTTTCAGCTTGTTCTGCAGGCGGTATAGCGTGTTTAACGCCTCCACAGGCGTCAGGTTGCTCACGTCGATCTCCTGCAGCTCTTTGAGGACGTCCTCGTCTTTGACCGTGTCAAAGAGAGACATCTGTTCCAGATCCACCTCGTCGTACCTGACCGGCTTATGCCGCTCGCTCTTGACATTGACCTCGATGTTCTGCACTTTCTCGATGATGTCGTTATCGCTCAACTGCTCCACGATCTCCTTGGCGCGGTCGATGACCATGTCCGGCACGCCGGCTAATTTTGCGACCTGAATGCCGTAGCTCTTATCCGCGCCGCCCTTGACGATCTTGCGCAGGAAAACGATGTCGTCGCCCTTCTCCTTCACGGCGATGCAGTAGTTGTTCACATTGTCCATTTTGTCTTCCAGCTCGGTCAGTTCGTGATAATGTGTGGCGAACAGCGTCTTGGCGCCCAGTATCTTGCGGTTGCTGATATGCTCGATGACCGCCCAGGCGATGCTGAGTCCGTCAAAGGTGGACGTCCCCCTGCCGATCTCGTCCAGAATGAGCAGGCTGTCCGACGTGGCGTTTCTTAAAATGTTGGCCACTTCGCTCATCTCCACCATGAAGGTGGACTGTCCGCTGGACAGATCGTCAGAGGCGCCCACGCGCGTAAAGATCCGATCTACAATGCCGATGTCCGCTTTGCCTGCGGGGACGAAGGAGCCGATCTGCGCCATCAGGACGATCAGGGCGGTCTGCCGCATATAGGTGGATTTGCCGGCCATGTTAGGGCCGGTGATCACCGCAATACAATGTTTTTGGTTGTCCAGATAAGTGTCGTTGGCGATAAACATGTCGTTTTTGAGCATGCGTTCCACCACGGGGTGTCTGCCGTCCTTGATGTCGATCACCCCTCTCCCGTTGAGAGTCGGGCGCACATAGCGGTTGCGCTCCGCCACATAGGACAGGGAGGCGTACACGTCGAGTCTGGCGATACTTCCGGCCGTCTGCTGTATGCGCTCCATCCGGGCGGCAATGGCGTCCCGGATCTCGCAGAACATGTCGTATTCCAGCGTGGAGAGTTTATCCTCCGCGTTCAGAATGGCGTCCTCCAGCTCCTTCAGGCGCGGTGTGGTATAGCGCTCCGCGTTGGCTAAGGTCTGTTTGCGGATATAGTCGTCGGGCACAAGGTCCCGGTAAGAGTTTGTCACTTCGAAATAGTAACCGAACACCTTATTATATTTGATGCGCAGATTTTTGATGCCTGTGCGCTCCCGATCCTCCTCCTCCAGCGAGGCGAGCCAGTTCTTGCCGTCCGTCTTGGCGTTTCTGAGAGCGTCGATGTTTTCGTTGAACCCGGGCTTGATTATGCCGCCGTCCCGGATGGAGATGGGCGGCTCCTCCACAATGGAGCTGTCGATCAGAAGACAGATGTCCTCCAGCGCGTCCATGTGTTCGTTGATCTCCTGCAAAAGCGGCGCGTCTAAATCGCTCAGCACCGTCTTGATGGGCGGCAGCACGGCGAGGGAGTTCTTGAGGGCGATCAGATCTCTCGGATTCGCGGTCTTGTAGCTGACTCTCCCCAGCAGCCGTTCCATGTCGTAGATGGAGGTCAGGTACTCTCTGAGCTCGTCCCGGTCAACGCTCTGCCTGCACAGCGCCTCGACGGCGTCCAGACGTCTCTCGATCTTCTCCCTGTCGATCAGCGGCTGCTCGATGTACTTGCGCAGGAGTCTGCCGCCCATGGCGGTCTTCGTGCGGTCCAGCACGCCGAGCAAAGACCCGGTCTTCTGTTTCTCCCGCAGCGTCTCCGTCAGCTCCAGATTGCGCCTTGTGGAGCTGTCCAGAAGCATGTACTTGCTCGTCAGATAGGGGTACAGATGCGTAAAATGGGCCAGGGAGGTCTTCTGCGTCTCATACAGATACTGTAAGAGCGCGCCTGCAGCGATCATGCCCGAGGGAAAGTCCTCAATGCCAAGCCCGGAAAGCGTGTTGACATGAAAGTGTCCCATCAGTGCCCTGCGGCAGGCATCCTCGTCAAAATAGCGGGCTGCGAGGGAATAGAGGGTGATGTTCAGGCGGTTTTTCAGATCCTCGATGTCATAGCCGCTGACCGGGAACGGCTCGTTGCAGATGATCTCGGAAGGCTCGTACTTGTTGATCTCGTCCTGCAGCTTGCGAATATCCTCCACTTCCGTCAGATAGTAGTCCCCCGTGGTGACGTCCGCCACAGAGATCCCGATCTTGCCGGGAAAATAGACGACGCACATGAGATAATTGTTTTTCGTCTCCTCCATGGACTGTAAGTTTAGGTTCGTACCCGGCGTCACGATGCGCACCACTTCGCGCTTGACGATCCCCCGCGTGGTCTTCGGGTCCTCCATCTGCTCGCAGATCGCCACCTTATGGCCCTTTGACACCAGCTTGCCCAGATACGCCTCCAGCGCGTGGTGCGGGACGCCGCACATGGGCGCGCGTTCCTCCTGTCCGCAGCTCTTGCCGGTCAGCGTGATGTCCAGCTCCTTGGAGGCCAGAAGGGCGTCGTCGAAAAACATTTCGTAGAAATCACCCAGGCGATACATGAGAATACAATCCTGATAGTCCTTTTTCGTATCCAGATACTGCTGCATCATGGGAGTAAGTTCAGCCATAGTCATCAACCGTCTTTCCAAGCGGGATAACCCGCCTTTTTATGGGACGATGCGCCCCGTATAATAGAATCCGCGGCACTCGTCAAGCGACACCTTTACCAGTCTTCCGATCTGGCTTTCGTCCGCTGGGAAGTGGACGAGCATGTTGTTGGAGAGCCGCCCTGTCATGAGAGAGCGGTCCTGCTCGTTCACCTCTTCCACCAGCGCCTCCATCACGCGTCCCTTTAAGAGCGCCGCCCTCTCCCTGGCGGTGTCCTGCACGACCTTCAGAAGTCTGTCAAACCCTTCTCTGACGACCGCCTCCGGCACCTGGTTCTCCATCGCCGCGGCGGGAGTGCCGGTGCGCTTGGAGTAGATAAAAGTGAAGGCGTTGTCGTAGCGGACCCTTCGGACCACGTCGATGGTCTCGTCCACATCCTCCGGGGTCTCTCCGGGGAAACCCACGATGAGATCCGTGGTGATGGCGATGTCCGGCATGGCGCGTTTGAGTTTCTCTGTGAGCGCCAGGTATTGATCCTTGGTATAGCGCCTGTTCATGGCCCGCAGGATGCGGTCGGAGCCGGACTGCAGGGGCAGATGCAGATGGCGGCAGATCTTGTCGGAGCGCCGCATGACCTCGATCAGCTCGTCGGAGAGATCCTTCGGGTGGGACGTCATGAAACGGATCCGTTTCAGACCGTCGATCTGTTCCACCTCCCGGAGGAGCCGTGCAAAAGATATGGGCTCCGGGAGGCTCTTGCCGTAGGAATTGACGTTCTGGCCCAACAGCATCACTTCCACCACGCCGTCGTCCGCCAGACGTTCGATCTCCCTGAGGATCTCCTTTGGATCCCTGCTGCGCTCGCGCCCTCTCACGTAAGGCACAATACAGTAACTGCAGAAATTATTGCATCCGAACATGATATTGATGCCCGATTTGTAGGGATATTTGCGGCTGACAGGGAGTTCCTCGACGATCTTGTCCGTCTCCTGCCAGATGTCGACGATCATCTCCCTGTTTTCGAACATGGTCACCATCAGCTCGGCAAATTTAAAGATATTGTGCGTCCCGAAAACCAGGTCTACGAAACGGTAGCTTTTCCGAATCTTCTCGACAACGCCTGCCTCCTGCATCATACAGCCGCACAGCGCGATCTTCATGTGAGGCTTTTTGCTCTTCAGGCTGCCCAGAAAACCGAGTCTGCCGTAGACGCGCCGGTCGGCGTTGTCGCGCACCGTGCAGGTGTTGTAGATCACGAAGTCAGCGTCCTCCTCGGCCTCCACGGATTCGTAGCCGATCTGCGTCAGTATGCCCAGCAGTTTCTCGGAATCTCTGGCGTTCATCTGACAGCCGAAAGTTGTGACGCAGCACCGCGGCCTGCGCCCGAGGCGCTGTCCAAGTTCGGCCACATACACGGCGGCTCTGTCCATGTACTCCCGCTGCAGTTTTGACTCTCTCTCGTCATTTGTAGATGTATACTGCGTCATAAATTTCTCTCTCTCGATAGAATATAAGGCATGAAAAGAAATGAAGTTGCACCGGAACATCACATGCGGACATTCCGGGCAACCGTATCATCTTCTCGCAAAGTATCATTATTTGATCTGTCATTTGATTTTCTTGCAGCACGCGACTGCAAGCGATCCCGGTCCGATATGGCAGGCGATACTCAAAGACAGGGGATCCAGATGGATGTCAAACCCCGGAAAATGCTCCTGTACTTCCTGTTTCAGCAGAAGTGCGGCCTCGCGGTCGTAGCTGTAGGCGATCTGCAGCCATATATTGTCTTTGTCTGCGCCGCCGAACCGTTTCTCCATGTCCGCCCGGATGGCGCTCATCATGATGGATTTTCCCTGCGAGACGGTTCTGGCTTTGGCGAAGGCGTCCAGCTTGTCGCCCTGGATCTGCAGTACCGGTTTCAGTTTTAAGATCGTGCCCAGCGCTGCGGCCGCGGGGGTGATCCTGCCGCCCTTTTTCAGGTAGTAGAGCGTATCCAGCATGATGTAGATGCTGGAGTTGAATTTGTCCCGTTCCAGAAAATCCTTGATCTGCGCCGCGTCCATACCGCGCTCCGCGAGGGCCAGCGCATCTAACGCCGACTGTCTCTGCGTGACGGATATCCGCTGGTTGTTGACGACCTGTACCTTGCCGCCGTAGTCTCTCGCCAGAACCGCCGCGCTCTGGCAGGAGCCGCTCAACCCGCTGGACATGGGGATGTGGACGATCTCGTCATAGTCCTTTAGCAGATTGTCCCACAGTTTCATGACCGAGTCGGGCGTGGGCTGGCTCGTGACCACGTCCGCGCCCTCTTTGAGGCGGGCATAGAATTCCTTCTGCGTCAGCGTGATGTCCTCGTAAAAGAGCTCATTGTCGATCATAAAGGGCATGGGGAGCACATGGAGGCCGAGTTCTTTGGCCTGTGTCTGCGTGACGCCGCTGTTGCTGTCTGTGACGATCGCTATTTTCTTTGCCATATCTTCCTATTGATTCTCCGTCTCGTATTTGATGTGATAGATCTCTTTCTATAACATATTACTTTTAGATAGTTCTAAAGTCAACCTCATTTGTGACAGCTTTCTCTAATCGTTTCCTGAGCGGCGCGTATATTTCACCCGTCGTCAAAGCCTCCCGTGCAAGCAGCCTGTCAGCCCAGACCGACGCTTTCTGTAACAGCGCGCTGTCCTGAAATATATCCGCCAGCTCGAACCGCAGATCGCCGCTCTGTCTGATGCCGAACAGATCGCCGGGCCCACGCAGTTTCAGATCCTGCGAGGCAATGTAAAAGCCGTCCTCCGACTCATTCAGGATCTTCAGCCGCGCCATCGTCTCGGGGTTATCCCTGCCGCTCATGAAGATACAGTAGGACTGCTCGCTGCCGCGCCCCACACGGCCGCGTAACTGGTGGAGCTGCGCCAGACCGAAACGCTCCGCGTTCTCCACCATCATCACGGTGGCGTTCGGCACGTTGATGCCGACCTCGATCACGGTGGTGGAGACGAGCACGTCGATCTGTTTCGCGGCGAAAGCCTCCATGATCCGGTTCTTTTCGGCCGCTTTCATCTTGCCGTGCAGAGAGGCGACCTGAACGGAAGGATCGAGTTTTTCCCGGAGCTTCGCCGTGTAGGAGACGACGTTCTCCAGCTCCTCCATGTCGCCCTCCTCCACCATCGGACAGATCACATATGCCTGTCTGCCCGCGGCGACTTCTTTTTCGATAAAGCGGTAGGCGGTGTCCCGATAGGAGGCGTTCACGACACAGCTTTTGATCGGCAGGCGGTTTGCGGGCACTTCGTCCAACACGGAGATATGCAGATCGCCGTAGAGGATAATGGCCAGCGTTCGCGGGATCGGCGTCGCGCTCATGACGAGAACGTGAACATCCCGTCCCTTTTTAGCCAGACTTTCCCGCTGTCTGACGCCGAAACGGTGCTGCTCGTCGGTGATCACAAGAGCCAGCCTGCGGTAAGTCACTCTGTCCTGTATGAGCGCGTGCGTTCCGAGAACCACGTCCGCCTCGCCATTCTCGATCTGTTCGCAGATGAGGCGGCGGTCTTTCGCGGAGGTAGAACCCGTCAGCAGTACGGGACGGATCGGCAGATGATAGCGCTCTTTCATCTGCCGCAATGTCTCGTAGTGCTGGGCTGCCAGAACTTCCGTGGGGGCCATCAGCGCCCCCTGATAGCCGTTGGCGGCGCACATGACGAGCGCGAGAAAGGCCAGAATGGTCTTGCCGGAGCCCACGTCTCCCTGGATCAGACGATTCATGGTATGCGTGGAGGCGAGGTCATTTCGGATCTCGCCCCAAACCTTCTGCTGCGCGTTTGTCAGCCTGTAGGGCAGCGCCTCGATCAGCCGGGCAGTCTCAGCCACCTCGATCATCGGGCAACCGTTTGTAAGCCCCGCGTTGTCGTCCTTCATCCTGCGAACCATCAGAATAAAGAGCAAAAACTCGTCGAACACGAGACGTTCCCTCGCTTTTATAAGCGTGTCGCGGCTCTCGGGGAAATGGATCTGCTTAAGGGCCTCCTCATACGGGTAAAAGTTCTCCGCCGACCGGATCTCCCCGGGCAGATAATCCTCCGAGAGATCGACGGCTGAGAGCGCCTGCCGCACGGCTTTGGCGACGGTGTTGCTGCTCAAGCCCTTCGTGACAGAGTAGAGCGGGAGCAGCTTGCCCGCCATCTCACCGTACTCCTCCGGCTTGTACATCTTCGCCTGCTCCATCACATAGCGGCTGCCCTTCTTTCGCAGGACGCCGCGGAAAACATACCGCGCGTCTTTTTTCAGGCTGTTTTTCAGATAGGGCATGTTAAAGTAGGTCAGGTGCAGCACGCCGTCTGCGCATACCGCCTCGAAGGTGGTGATGCTCAGACCCCTGACGTGTCTGGTCGCCACATTGCCGCGGATCTGCCCGGAGACTGCGGCGATCTCGTCCAAAGCAGCTTCCGCGAGCCCCGTTGGCGCCGCGAAGCTTTCGTAATCCCGCGGATAGTAATGCGTCAGCTCTTCCGCAGTGTCGATATGCAGCTTGTGAAAAAGGCCGGCGGTCTTGTCACCGATACCTTTGAGCACTGTGATCTCCATAGGGCTCTCCTCAAAAAATCCCCGACAACCGCGCGCAAGGCGTCTGTTGCCGGGGATCAGGTTCTTCTGTCTCACTCAACAGAAATGATATAGTAGTAGATCGGCTGTCCGCCGTACTGCAGTTCGATATCGCAGGAGCCGTACTTCTCCTCCACGCGGGCGCGCAGACTCTCCGCATCCTCGTCGGTGATCTCGTCGCCGTAGTAGATGCTGATCAGCTCCGCGTCGTCCGACATCATCTCGTCGAGCATTTCCATCGTGACTTCCGGGATGGCGCTGCCCACGGAGAGGATGCCGGCATCGCCGATCCCCATGAAATCCCCCTGTTTGATCTCCTTGTCGTCGATGTTGGTATCCCTGACCGCATAGGTGACCTGCCCGGTGGCAACGTTCCTTATCTCCGCGGTCATCGTCTCGGCGTTCTCCTCCACCGTCATGTCGGGCACATAGTTGATGACGGCCGTGATCCCCTGCGGGACCGTCTTCGTGGGAATGACGGTGATCGTCTTGTCCTTGACCATGGCCTGCGCCTGATTCGCCGCCAGAATGATATTCTTGTTGTTCGGCAGGATAAAGATGTTGTCCGCATTGACCTGCTCGATGGCATTTAACATATCCTCCGTGCTGGGATTCATCGTCTGGCCGCCCTCAATGATGTGGTCCACGCCCAGGCCCCGGAAGATCTCGTTGATGCCGTCGCCCACGGATACGGCGATAAAGCCGACCTCTTTGCGCGGCTGTTTCTCACGGCGCGGTTCGGGAGGCTGCTCCTCCTTCTGCGACATCTTGAAGAGTTTCTCCTGATGTTCCAGGCGCATGTTGTCGATCTTCATATTGGAGAGCGCGCCGTACTTGAGCGCTCTCTGGATGGCCAGACCGGGATCGTTGGTATGTACATGTACCTTGACCACGTCCTCGTCCGCCACCACCACGATGGAGTCTCCGATGGACTCCAAATAGGCCTTGAAATCCAGTTCCGCCTTGATGTTGAACACTTTGTTCAGCATAATAATGAACTCGGTGCAGTAGCCGAATTTGATGTCGGCGTTTGCCTGCGCCTCCATGTTCGCGCCCGCGCTCCTGCCTGTCGGCGCCGATACGGTCTCACCCAGCGTGAAGTCCACCTCTTTGCCCAGGAACGCGTCGTACACGCCCTGCAATACAAGCACCAGCCCCTGCCCGCCGGAATCCACGACGCCCGCCTGTTTCAACACAGGCAGCATCTCGGGCGTCTGAGCCAGCACATCCTCCGCCCGGTCGATGATCTGTTTTAAGAAGTCCGCCATGTCCTCGGCCCCGCTGTCGGCAAGCTCCCTGGCCTTGATCGCAGCGCCCTTGGCGACGGTCAGAATGGTGCCCTCCTTTGGTTTCATAACGGCCTTGTAAGCCGTCTCCACAGCCTTGTCGAAGGCGTCTGCAAGCACCGGGATCGTGATCTTGTCATATTCCTTGACACATTTCGTGAATCCACGGAACAGCTGGGACAGGATGACGCCCGAGTTGCCCCTGGCCCCGCGCAGAGAGCCGGAGGAGATCGCCTTGCACAGCGACTGCATATCGAGATCGCCCATGTCGTACAGCGCGGCGACTTCCTTCGCTGCGGACATGATCGTCATTGTCATGTTGGTTCCCGTGTCCCCGTCCGGTACCGGGAAAACGTTCAACTCGTTGATCCACTCTTTTCTGCTCTCAAGATTCTTGGCGCCGGCAAGGAATAACTTAGCCATACTGCCGGCATCGATCGTATTTGAAACCACCTCACTGTCCTCCCTCAGTCAATCACTTTCACACCTTCAACGTAGATGTTCATTTTTTCCACTTCTATTCCCGTAAACTCTTCCACCTTGTATTTGACGCTGCTGATCAGATTGTCCGCCACGGCGAGTATGCTCACGCCGTAGGAGACAACGATGTGAAAATTGAGCGTCAGTTTATTATTGTTTAAGATCACTTGAATGCCGCGTGTCATGCTGTCCTTCTTGAGCAGTCTGACAAGACCGTCCCTGACATTCATGTTAGCCATGCCGACCACGCCGAAACATTCCATCGCGACCGTGCCCGCGTACTGCGCGATGACGTCCTGATCGATCGAAATATTTCCCATGTGCGTGTCCATCGAAGAAACTTTCATAAGGCGCCTCCTTATTATCTGAATATACACTGATATTATAACCCGTGACGCCGAAAAAGGGAATAAAAAATTTTTGCTTGCATTCCGAATTACTTTCTGCTATTATACAAGTATTGTGTGAATGACAAAGGAGGTGCAAAGATGGCTAAATGTGATATTTGTGGTAAGGGCGCTCATTTCGGCAGCAACGTAAGCCATTCTCATAGAAGATCGAACAGGATCTGGCATTCTAATGTCAAGAATGTTATGTGTAAGGTCAATGGAGCAAACAAGAAACTGCACGTCTGCACGCGCTGCTTAAGATCCGGAAAAGTTGAGAGAGCTTGATTTTGAGTGACATGAGCAACGAAAAAAGCTTGTCGGGGAATCCCGGACAAGCTCTTTTTTGTATGCTCGCTATTGTTATGCCTGCTTAAAGCTCTCGAAACTCACCTTCAGATTCTCATACTCTCTGTTGATGCGCTGAATGATGTCCTTGTCCCCCGCCACATTGTCCGGATGGAAGATCTTGATCAGATCCTTGTATCGTTTCTTCAGCGCCAGCGGATTGCGCACGCCCTGAAAGAACACGGACACGTCCAAACCGCCGTCATAGACCGCGTGATCGCTCATAAGTTCGCGCTCCGCGGCAAGGCGCGCCCACTCCTTGTCCAATCTTCTGCGGTCGATGTCGAGCTGGCTGAAACCGTTCTTGAGAATTTCCATCTTCTTCTCGAAGAACCGGTTGTCCTCCTTGAGTCTCTGCCGCTCCCCGGAGATCTTGCGGTTCAACAGTTTCATCTCCTCCTGGAACTGCACTTTCTCCCTGAGAAACTGCTCCTGCATCTCCTCCAGCTCCTTAGCGGCGGTCACAAGTCTTATATTTTCACGAAAAAGCCAGGATTTTAACTCCTGCAGCTCCTCCTCGGAGCCGTGCACCAACTTTTCTTCAAAATTTTCCATAATTACCCCTCAGCCGTGACGCGCGTCAGTCACAGCAAAAAAAATTATAACCGATCAACAGCAGCAGGACAATGAGAACCAGACCGACAAAGCGGTTTACCAGAAAAAGCATAAACAGCATGCCGGCCGCGATGCAAAAGGCAACCAGTCCAATCAGTTTTTTCATATGTCTCCCTGTCTATGCTTTTTGTATAATATATGAGACTGATCGGCAAAAGTTTCTCATCTGCGGCCGGCTGTCCGCCGAAAAGCGCTATTTCGTCTCGTTATCTTCCGGGAAGGCGATCTCCACCGCCTTTTCGTCGGCGATCATATCTTCCTTGGGCGACGTAAATTTGTCCACAACGTCCGGGATCAGATCTAAGACCTTCGTGACGGCGTCCTGATTCTTGATATTCACGAGCTTTGTGGAGCCGTTCTTGATGACAAGCACCGCGCTGGGCGACATCTTTGCGCCGAATCCGCCGCCTCCGCCGTTTTTCTTATCGGCAGCGCTTGCTCCCGCTCCTACGCCAAAGGTAATATCCACAAGCGGAAGAATGATCGTGTCGCCAAACTGCGTGGCGTCTCCCACCACCGTCTTTGTGGCAAGCACGGCGTTCATTCCCTTCATCAACGATTCTATCACACCCGTAAAGTTGTTTTCTGCCATTATGCAGCCTCCTTTTTCAACAATCTGATTAGTTTTCTGACATCACGATTAAAATAAATGCGTTTGCCCGCTCTCAACAGCGTAAATATCCGCACTTTGCCGCGGATATGCAGCTGCCCTTCCACGTGCGGACCGGCGCATTCAAAGTCGCCCGCGATCCGCACATGCTGTCCGATAAGCGGATACAACATGCCGTAGACGGCGAGAATCCTGCCTGTGGCGGAAGGGTCTTCCATGCCTACGACGAAGTCCGCCTCGAGTTTGTCGGGTTTCAGCATGCGAAACACCCGCGTCAGTTCTCCCCGGCACAACGACAGGGAATTGCGGAAGGGCTCGCCCTCCATCACTTCTCTGTAGTACTGTATATTATCCGACACAGCTTTTATTTTATCACAGATTTTACGGATTGTGTACCGTATATTTTGAAAGAACCCTTTTATTTTTTCAAGGAGCCGGCCTATCTTCGCGAATACGGCGCGGATTTTTGCAAATACGGAAGAAGAAGGCTCCTGCGGTCCGCTCTCCTCGGGCGTCGGCTCCGCGACCGGCTCCGGGCCGTTTTCAAAAGCGCTGTAAGGCTCATAGGATTGCGGGACAACGGCATCTGCGGCGGGTCCGGCCTCTTCCTTTTCCGGTTCCGGTTGTTTCTTTGGCTCCTTTAGAGGCTCCCCGGCGGGCTTTCCGGTCTTCTTTTCCTTCTCCGGCATTCTAAACAGCGTAAAGAACATGACGCGCACCCGCACAATGACGTCGCACGGATAGCGCGCGAGCACATTCAAAAGATGGAGCAGCCATGTGACTTTCACATACGCCTCCACGGGGGGACTGCCTTCCCCCTCCGTCCTGCTCACTCTGATGCGATAACGCACCGGAACGAACAGCACGCAGACAAGCAGGAGAAGAATCAGACCCAGGATGCACAGCAGGACGATCCCTATGATTTTTAAAATGAATAAAATGATATGTAGCATACTGTATTCAACGGTTCCTTCTCTGATATCGGCTTTCTCACAGCCCTTCCCGTCCTGTCTTCAGGCGCACGGGATCGGGAAACAGATACGCCGCAAGGTCGGCTTTGCCCGTCTCCCGCACGGCCTCTTCAGCGATCCTGCGCACGATCTGCGCGGCTTCCTCCCGACTGCCGGCGATACCGACGACATAGGGCGGATTCTCCTTGTAGTAATACTGCTGCAGCATGACGCAGTGATAGAATTCAAACTGACCGTTCTCCTTTGCGTAGACGATCAGCCAGATATTGTTAAGTTTCGCGTATTTTTTTAACTTCTTCTTGATCTTCTCAGGTTTCTTAACTGTCTCCCCGATGTAGAGCTTTGGATAAAATTCCATGACGTTGCCTCAAACAAATGCCGTCTGTCGGCATTCAACATGTATATGATTTACCGATCACAGCTATTTTATCACACTTTATCCAAAATAAAAAGGGCGTACTGATTGACACTCGCCGTATGGGAGTTTTATACTGTATCTATCAGATATTGTAACGATCGTCCGTACATATTCGTACATTTTGGGGGAATTGGAATGAAAAATGTTGCACGAATGGCGCTGGAAAAAGGCATGGTCATCGCCGAGGATATTTACAGCTACCAGAACAAACTGCTCTATCCGAAGGACACGGTCGTGGATGACGCCGTGATCGAGAAACTGTCGCGCCACTCGATCATTGTGATCCCGATCAAGGAGGCGGTCGATTTCGCGACGACACACTTTGAGAAGGTTCGTCTCAGCTCCGAGTTTAAATCCTTTGAGCTTACCTACAACAACTGTATGGCGATCTATCGCACGCTGATGAAGAAATTTGTGGAGAACGGGACGCCTGTAAACATGAACAGCCTGATGGAGATCTACACGACCATCTCCGCCCGTGCGAGAAACGGGGAACAGCTCCTTGACTATCTCTACAACATGCTGCCCGGCATGGATGATATGACCTATGCCCACTGCCTGAACTCCGCCCTGATCGCGGGTGTGTTTGGCACATGGCTGAATCTCACGTCCCCGGACATTCTGCTGCTCGTCCGGTGCGCTTTCTTCTATGACATCGGCAAGCTGAAACTGCCGGCGGATCTGCTCTGGAAACCCGGGAAACTCACCGATCTGGAATTCACGAAACTGAAGACGCACACCATGATCGGTTTTGATATGCTGAAGGATCTTGACATGGATGAGCATGTGCTGAAGGCGACCCTGATGCACCATGAGCGCTGTGACGGCACCGGCTACCCGTCCAAGCTGCATTCCAATCAGATCGATCGTTACGCGAAGTACATCGCCGTCATAGACGCCTATGAGGCCATGACGTCCCCGCGTACCTACAGGCCGTCCCTGAATCCTTTTCAGGTCATCGCCAACTTTGAGTGGGACGGCTATGACAAGTACGACGAGGCGATCCTGAAGCCGATCCTCTCCCGCATCGCCGCCACCCAGCTTGGCTTCCATGTGCTCCTCAGCAACAGTGAGGAGGGCGAGGTCATCCGCATCAATGAGCATCATCTCACCAGACCCGTCCTGCAGGCGAAGGATCGGGAGATCGATCTGTCAAAAGAGCCGTCTCTTGAGATCAGCTCGATCTACTAGCAGGAGTCAGGCGTCAAAGTATTCGTCAAAGATGCGCTTGGCGATGGGCACCGCATAGTCGCCGCCGCTGCCCGCCCCCTCGATGATGACGGTGACGCACACCTGAGGATCCTCCGCCGGGGCGAATCCCGTAAACCACGCGTGGGAATCTCCCTTGACATTGTTGTATTCCGCAGAGCCGGTCTTGCCTGCAGCCGTGTAGGTAAGGCCGGCTAGTTTTGTCCCCGTTCCGCTCTTCACCACTTCCTGCATCAGTTCGCCGAGCGCCGCCGCCTCCGTTTCGGACAGCAGTCTCCTGTAGGCGCTCGGATGAAACTGTTTGATGATATTTCCCTCGTTATTCTTTACGCAGTCCACGAGATAAGGTCTCATGAGCATCCCCTTATTGGCGACCGCGCAGGTGATCATGTTCAGGTGTAACGGCGTGATCTGGGTCGTTCCCTGCCCGATGGCCGCCTGTATGACGTCCGAATCGGAGGTGTTCTCATCGACCGTGAGGCGGCTCTGATTGTAGGCGAAGGCCGCGGGCAGCTTGCTGTTGAACAGCAGGCTGTTCAGAGTGGCCCCAAATTTCGCCCTGTCCAGCTGCATGCCAATGTTGGCGAAGGATGCGTTGCACGATTTTGCGAAGGATTTCTTGAAATCCACACTGCCGTGAACCGTCCCATGATAGCAGTTGATGACGTCCTCCCCGAGAGAGAATCTCCCGCTGCACTGATAGGAGTACTGATCGTAGGTATCCGGATTTTCCCGGATATACTCGAGAGCCGTGACAATCTTGAAGGTGGAGCCGGGAGGATACAGTCCCTGTGTGGCACGGTTAAGGAGCACCGTGCTCTCCTTGTCCCTGATCAGATCGTCCCACATTTCGTCGATCCTGTTCGGGTCGAAGTCGGGCTTGGACACCATGGCGATCACCCGGCCCGTGGATGGTTCCGTGACAATGACAGCCCCCTTGTAGATGCCAAGGGACTGATAGGCGACTTCCTGTATGTCCACGTCCAGAGTGGAGTACACGCTGTCTCCGGGGTATTTTTTGCCCTCCAGATCGCTGGCGACCTTGTCCGAGAGCTTGGCGTTGGAGTTGATCAGATAATAATTGCTGTCCGCCTCAATGCCGAACTTGCCGTTGGAGGCATAACCGACCGCATGGGCGAACAGATTTTCATAGGGGTACGCTCTCGTCTCCCTGCCGTTCTCGTCCGTCCGTGTTTCAGCCAATACCTGGCCGCCTGCCGCATAGATCGTTCCCCGCGTATTTTGCGCCACAAAAATCTCCTGCCTGCCGTTGTAGCTGTTGTTGATCAGCGTCTGCCTGTTGGCTGCGGCATAGTGGCATGTGTAGACCATCATGGCGAGAAACACGGCGACAAACAGATAGGTGACTTCCAGCGTCTGCCTATTCCTCCTCTTCCGTTTCCGGTCCTTCTTCGAACTTCTTGTATTCTGCTCTTCTTCGTTTCTTTTTCTTTTTGACATGTCTGGCGTCCTCTTCCTGCCGGATGATATACAGTCCTTCTATGATAAAAAACATCACAAGCGTCGTCAGCACCGAACTGCCGCCGTAACTGACAAGCGGCAGCGTGACGCCCGTCATGGGAATAAATTTCGTGCCGCCGCCAACCGTGAGAAATACCTGAAAAATATACGTCACGCCCAGCCCGAAGGCAATGAGCTGATAAAACTTGTCCTGCAGCCGCATAGAGATATTCATGAACATGATAAAACAGCTGATACAGATCAGGATCACACACATGGAGAAGAGGATCCCCAGCTCCTCCGCCACTGCGGAAAAAATAAAATCCGCGTCCACGAACGGGATGGAGTCCGGCGTCCCCCGGAACAGCCCCATGCCGAACCAGCCGCCGCTGCTTATGGCAAAGAGCGACTGTGTGATCTGGTAGCCGGCGTCGTCGATACAGCTGAACGGATCCCTCCAAGCCTGCACCCGCACCTGCACGTGCGTAAAAAACTGATAGGCTAGGACCGCGGCGCCGCAGCCGCCCGCGCTCCCAAGAAGGAGGTACAGCGGGTTTCCTGTGGCGATGAACACCATCAGCACATAGACCACAAAAAAGATCAGCGCGCTGCCCAGATCCCTGGACGCCACCAGAATGATCACATGGACGCCGGCCGCCGCCGCCGTCAGCGCGACCCGCAGAAAACCGGGGGATTCGCAGAGCGCGCCGGCCAGGAAAAAAACGAAGATGATCTTGACGAACTCCGAGGGCTGAAATGTCACGCCCGCCACAGAGTAGGAAATCTTGGAGCCATGCGTCGCCGTCCCCAAAATCAGCACCACGCCCAGCGCTGCGATGCCCGCCACGGCGTAGATCCACGTGAGCTCTTTTAAGAATTTCAGCTTGCGGATAAAGTACGGGATCAGCATTCCCGTGACGACGGACACCGTCACGATAAAAAACTGTTTGATCGCCCGCTCGAAGGAGAGCCTGCTCAATATGACGAAACTGACGCTCAGGAGCATACACATATTATTGATGATCAGGCGGTTCCCCTTGGGATAGATCATGCGGAAAAGAACGATGGTGGCGAACAGAAGGATCTGCTGCAGCGCATAGAACAGCAGATATTCCGGTTTCCCCGTCTCGAAACAGATCACGAGAAAGCATGAAAAATGCACCAGAAACATCAAGATATTCTGGCGGGTATAGCCCGCGCTGCGCCGCTCCTCGTCCTGATAGCGAAATACGAGAAAGCATTCCAGCGTGTACAGCGCGATAAAAAGTGTGATGATATATTTTGACAGCTCCGTGATATACAATTCCATAAAAAACTATTCCACGCCTCTTTTAAAATGACCCGTCGTGTATCTGTTCCGGGGCAGGTCCGCGCTCTCCAGTATCCTGCGGCACTCCTCCCGGGACTCTGTGGTAAAATCATAGCGCCATACATCCGCGCCCGCTCCCGTAAGCTCATTTTTCTGCGCGAGCAGCGAGTAGGGCACGGAATTATAGATAATATTATAACAGTGTGTGCAGTTGGTTTCCACCGGAAAATACGTCCCATATCTGTCTTTTAAGCAGACCGGGGGCATTTTTGCGGCTGCGGCGGTCTTTGCACAGACGTCGGACAGGCAGCGTCCCGCCGTCTTTCGGACGCAGTTCGCGCTGATCATCATGGGGATCCTGCCGTATATTATCATGACGCTTGCGAGTCCTACGCCGCGCGAGAAGGCGGTGAGCGCGCCGATCTCCCTCGCGTTCAGCTCGTAGGGGAGCGTGTACTCGGCGCTGTACTGCCGCCAAAACAGCAGGCCCTCCCTGTTGAACACATAAAGTCCCGCGTCCGGCACCGACGAGTAGGACTCTCCCAGACTTCTCACATAGGCGGCCTCCTCGTAATTGCGGATCAGAAACCCCTCGATGCGCCTGTCTTCCCGCACCGACGAGGTGAGACGGCGCAGATAGTCCCCGTCCCGTGCGCGCAGCACGTAGGGGAGCGCCAGAAAGTAGGCATGGTCCCCGTACTCCCGCATACAAGCCGCGACCTGCTCGCGCCTTGCCAGATACAGATCGCTGTCGATGTAGATCCGGCGGCACGCATAAGCTGCCGCAGCGGCAAGCTGGCCGCAGGAAGAGACGAGAATATCCGTCCGGGCGTCTCTGTCCCTCCCCGCGTCATGCAACGATGAAATATCGTCAGAAGGCTTCTCGACAATGTTGACTGACCGAGTCGGTTTTTCGTTTTCCGACTGTGATCCGCTCGTCTCAACGCGCCCTCTTTCCGCGATCATGCCCTGGGACTCGATGCGCTGCCGCAAAAAAGCCTCCACGCCCCTTCGCCGCAGATCATTCAGCGCGCTGACGGGCAAAAAGACGTCGTCTGACATGGTGATCTCACAGTCTGCGATCCTCACCGGCGTGTTGCCGGTCTTTGTCAACTGTCTTGCGATCTCCTGCGATGCAAGAGGTTTCTTCCGCGCGGCCTGGACCGTGCCGCCCCTGACGCTGACGCGGACTCCCCTGCCGTCCGAGATCTCTAGGACGGCCGGTTCCCCTATGCGGAGCGTGGCGTGAAGATCGACGGGAAACTTGTCCGGCTCGTGAATGTAGGCGCGCCTGATCTCGTCCAACAGCGCCTTACTGCTCCCGGCGTAGCCCGGCTCGTGCAGCGTGATCATCTCTCTGCCGTTATGTCGTTCATAGTATCCCGTCTGCACTTCGCTGCGGATATATAAACTGCGCAGCGTGTTCCTGTCTTCCGGCGCCACCTGGTATCTCCCGGCGCCTTCCGCCTCGTAGAGATCGATATATTTTCGGTATATGGCGGTGACGCCCGCCGTATATTCAGGTTTTTTCATGCGCCCTTCGATCTTGAAGGAGTCGATTCCGGCCTCGATCAGCTGCGGTATGCAGTCCACGGTACACATGTCCTTTAAGCTGAGCGGATAATCGACGATGCCGATAGGTTTCCCGTCCTCGCAGACGCGATAGGGCAGTCTGCACGGCTGGGCGCAGCGGCCCCTGTTGCCGCTTCTGCCGCCGAGAATGCTGCTGAACAGACATTGCCCGGAATAACAATAGCACATTGCGCCGTGGACAAAACACTCTATCTCCAAATCTGTCTCCCGCTTGATCTCCCGGATCTCCTGCAGGGACAGCTCCCTGGCGGGCACAATGCGCGATACGCCGTGCTCTCTCAGGAAGGCGCCTCCGCCCGCGCCGGTCAGAGCCATCTGCGTACTCGCGTGCAGCGCAAGATCCGGAAAATGTTCTCCGATATAGCGAAGAACGCCGACATCCTGCACGATCACGCCGTCAAGCCCTGTCTCATAGAAGGGCGCAAGCCAGTCTTTTAACCCGTCAAGCTCACGATCCTTGACGAGGGTGTTGACTGTCAGGTATACTCTTTTTCCCATAAAATGGGCGGTACGGATCGCCCGGCAGATCTCTTCGGCCGTAAAATTGTCCGCGTAAGCTCTGGCGCCGAATCTGTCGCCGCCCAGATACACCGCGTCGGCCCCCGCGTTGACCGCGCCGAGAAACGCCTCATAGTTTCCGGCGGGCGAGAGAAGCTCCACACTTTTTTTCATAAAAGATCCCTTTGAAAAAGCCCTGTAGATTTCTCTGACAGGGCTATGGTCATCGTTTCTATTTCTTAAGTTCCTTCAATTCCGTCTCCAGCCGGACGATCTTCTTGGCGTTCTCGTTGGCCTCCGCCTGAAGTGTCTGGACGGTCTTTTCCATGTTCTCCATCTTGATCTGTGCGGCGATCAGCTCGTGCTTTAAGTCGTACATCTCCTTCTCTTTGTTCTGTATCTCCTCCTCCCGCAGGCTGATCTGTCTCTTAGCCTTGAAGTAATCGTCCGCTATGTTGAGCTGGAGCAGGACATTCTGCGTGTCGAGAGACTGTCTCTTAAAGCTGTCAACCTTGTTGTACTCAGCGACTTTATTATTTATGTATGAGGCCACCTTCTGCAAATACTCTTCGCTTTCGTAGCCGCTCAGCGTAAAAACTTTGCCGCCGATGATGACCTCGGTATCTGTTTTCGTTGACATAGGGCGCGCCTCCAATACGATATATCCGCACGACAAAATGGATAATTCAGATATATTATATATTTCCCGGCACAGAATTTCAACCTTTTTTGTCGTTGCATTTTGCTGCTGTCAGCGAAAGTCAGCAAAAGTCGGCGAAAGCTGTTAACTGAAATCCCTGATCGGCCGATATTTATAGCAAAGCTTATAGATAAGGGAAACGGATTTCCCGCTCATGTTCACGGATCGGACTCTCTATAAGGTCTATTTTCGCTACATCTGCACTCACGGGCGCTGTCAGGCGTCCCTCCGAATCCTTTTCCCGTCTCTGAGTTTATTCCCGCGAGCAATGAGCCAAGTGCCGTGCTTGCACGAGCATTTGGCGAATGCCGCGAGGGACGCGCAGCGCCGATACGGACGATCGCAGCCGGTCTTGCCGGTGTCGTCCGCAGGCAGAAAGGCATGGTGAACAGATATGGGCAGCAATATGTTGGTAGGCGGTATCAGCAGTATGGGCGGCGGCTATATGAAGATCGATCTGTACAATAGGGACGGCTCCTACGCAGGGTCTATGGCGGTTTCCACCTCGCGCACGCGGGCGGAGAAAAAAACTTCTCAGACCGGAAAGAAAAAATTTAAGAAACTGCAGTACAACTTCAAAAGGCTTTCCAACCAGATCCTGCGCTCGAAAACGTCCGTAAACGCCAAACAGGTCGTGACGAAGACAAAGTTTCAGATCGCCGATCTGCGCATGAAACTGATCAGCGGAGATTACGACTACGCGGAGATACACGCCGCTCTTCTGCATGCGGAAAGGATCGCCCGCGTTGCCAAGAAACGCTTAAAGCATCTTGAGGCGGAGGAAAATATCGAGAGGACGGGCAAAGAGGGCATGACCGATCCCGAGGAGATGCGCACCGAAAAAGAGGAGGACGACGAGATCATCGACACCACCGGCATGAGTCAGGAAGAGATACAGGAGCTGATGCAGCAGCTCCAGGAGGAGATGGAAAAGATCGAGGAGGAGCTGGAGGACGCGATGGAGTCTCAGGATTTTATGGAAGAGTTCTTTCAGACAAACTACAGCGAGATGGAACCGGAAGACCTGGAACAGCTCAAGAGAAAACACCGCGCCGAGGAATTGAACGATATTATGAAGGCGGATATGGAGTATCTGAAAGCCGTCTTCGACAGACTCGCCAAGGAGAAAGAGTCCGTGGGGAGCAGTTCTTACGGCGGCTCCGGCGATTCGGACAGCTCCTACGGCGGCGTGTCCCTGGAGCTGAGCGGCGTGGACATCCCCGTGGAGACTGTGGCGCAGGCTCCGGTCGAGGCGGCCGGGACAGCCGTGGATATATCGGTGTGATTCCTCCCCGCAGCGGGCGGGATCCTACGTCGGCATTTCTATTCCAAAATGATGATAGGCGCGCTCCGTGGCGACTCTGCCGCGGGGCGTTCTGTTTAGAAAGCCATTCTTGATCAGGTACGGCTCGTACACATCTTCTATCGTTCCGGCGTCCTCGCCGATGGCGGCCGCCAAGGTGTCAAGCCCGGCCGGACCGCCCTTGAATTTCTCGATCAATGTGCAAAGAATATTTCTGTCGATATGGTCGAGTCCCATCTTGTCCACATCCATCAGGTCGAGCGCCGTATTGGCGACCTCCTTGGTGATCGCGCCGTCATATTTCACCTGCGCGAAGTCCCGCACCCTCTTGAGCATACGGTTGGCAAGACGCGGCGTTCCGCGGCTCCTTCTGGCCAGCTCCACAGCGCCCTCCTCGTCGATCTCCACGCCGAGAATCACGGCGGAGTGCTGAATGATCACCTTAAGCTCTTCCACGGAGTAAAACTCCAATCGGTGGATCACGCCAAATCTGTCCCGCAGGGGCGCCGTCAGAAGTCCGGCCCTGGTCGTGGCCCCAACCAGCGTAAAATGCGGCAGATCAAGGCGGATGGAGCGCGCCGTCGCGCCCTTGCCGATCATGATGTCGATGGCGTAATCCTCCATAGCCGGATACAGAACCTCCTCCACCTGTCGGTTTAATCTGTGAATCTCATCCACGAACAGCAGATCGCCCTCCTGCAGATTGTTGAGAATCGCCGCCATCTCCCCCGGTTTCTCGATGGCCGGACCGCTGGTGACTTTCATGTGCACGCCCATTTCATTGGCAATGATGCCCGCCAGCGTGGTCTTGCCGAGTCCGGGCGGACCGTAGAAAAGCACATGATCCAGCGCGTCGCTGCGCTGTTTCGCCGCCTTGATATAAACTTTCAGATTTTCCTTGACTTTTGATTGACCAATGTAGTCATCCAGCGTCCGGGGACGCAGAGACCCCTCGATCTTAATGTCCTCTTCTATCAGGTTTGTCTCGATCATTCTGTCTGCCATAAGCGCATCTGCCGTCACTTTCCGTTTTTCTTCGTCAGAACATGAATTTCAACGCCGCCTTAAGCACGCTCTCCACCGTGGTGTCCTCTGTCACTTCCACTTTCTTTACGGCGGCAGTGGCGTCGGACGCGGAGTAGCCGAGAGCCACAAGCGCCTCGATCGCCTCTTTTCTGGTGACGTTGTCGGCGCCGGCGCCCTGCCCCGGCGTTTCGCCGATAGGTTCTCCCAAGCCTCTGAGCGTATCTTCCAGGGAGACTTTGTCGCGCAGATCGAGGATCACGCGCTCCGCCGTCTTACTGCCGATCCCCGGAGCCTTTGCGATAGATTTCGCGTCTCCCGCCATGATCGCGAACCGCAGCGCGTCCGCGCTCATCACAGACAGGATCGCAAGCCCGCCCTTCGGCCCGATACCGTTCACCGTGATCAGCTTTTTGAAGATCTCTAAGTCGTCTCTTGTGAGAAATCCGTACAGGGAAAACGCATCCTCCCGCACCAGCGTATAGGTGTAGATCTTGATCTCGCTGCCAAGCCCCGGAAGAAGATCCGCCGTGGTCGTGGATACCTTCACGTTGTACCCGACGCCGCCCGTCTCCACGACGATGCTGTCCTCTGAGATCTCCTCCAATGTTCCCTTCAAATAGGCATACATAATATCAGCTCCTATCTTTGATTCTCCATAGATACGGCATCAGTTCCACAGCCCCAAGACCGAGTACCGCCCCTGTCACCGTGCCGGCGGCGATCAGATACGGCGCATAGTACCCCACATAGACGGTCCGCGTCACCAGCATGGCCATCACGAGCTGGCCGATATTGTGGGATACGCCGCCCAGAACGCTGACGCCGACTACGGAGAAACAGCGCAGTCTCCGGCCCGCGAGCATTGCGGCAAAACTCAACACCGCCCCCGCAAGCGCATAGAGGATGGTATACAGATTGCTAAAAAGAAATCCGGAAATAACGATGCGCAGTATGTTGATGAGAAACGCGTCCCTCGCGCCGCCTATGCCGGGGCCGCGCGCCGCGGATCCTCCCCCGCCCTGCGTCCCGCCGCGCGATCCGTACAGCAGCAGGATCACGGCCAGATTCGGAAGTCCCAGCCTGATACCGGGAATGCCGAAGGAGAACGGGATCAGCGACTCCACGTAGGCGAGGATCAGCGCAAGGGCCAGAAAAAATCCGAGTTGTGTCAGTCTTTTCGTCATCGCGTCACCCCGTCGAGAGTTTCCTTCCCATCGGGATCGCCCCCGATCTCTATCACCAGCTCGTGAGGCAGACAGACGATGCTCTCCCCCGCCGCCGAGATCGGCTTGTGGCGGACGCAGATCTGATCGCGGCAGTCCGCAGACACGATACGGGCCTGCCCGTCTGACACCAGAAGCAGATTGTAGCCGGTGTACTCAGGCAGATCCAACGACGGCATATCCGTATAGTAGTCTGTGGCCACGACATCATCACGGTATGTGATGAGATAGTAGCCGTCTGCCGTGTCCTCCTGCCCGGACTGCAGCGCAATCGTCCTCAGCGCGATCCCGTCGTATAGGATACGCACTGAAACGCCTTCCCTGCGGCAGAAAATAAAAAACACGCCAAGGAGCGCCGCCGCAAGAAAGCATGCTGCGATCAGCACAATGTCGGCTTTCTTGAGAACAAACGTTTTGTGGGAGTGGTCATCCATGTGCGTACGGTTTGTCATAGCGTGGCTTGTTTTCCTTCGCGCTTATTATAGCACATTCGAACATATGTTTCAATCGGTGCATTCTATTTTCTGCAGCAAGGCCGGCAGATGATTCTGCAGAAAGTTATCCTGTCGATCTGAGAGGCCCATGTCGCCCAGCATCTGTACAAGGACATTGCAGACCGCCTCAATGATGAGGACTCTGCCGTCGTTGGTGTTCAGGTGATA
Organism: uncultured Lachnospiraceae bacterium; assembly: GCA_947632515.1. GTDB lineage: Bacteria > Bacillota > Clostridia > Lachnospirales > Lachnospiraceae > UBA3282. Next base: position 60,942 of record CANRPO010000007.1, on the reverse strand, counting down.
GACGTACTCGTCCGGCGCGACGCCCTCCCACGCCTCGGCGGGATCGGGGATGGTGTAGAGCAGATCGAGCATATCGCCGACTTCGGAACCCATCGGCAGATCGCGCAGCCCTCTGCGCAGCCATTTGTCGTAGGGCGCATATTTCCTGTTCAACAGATAGACAATGTGCATGCTCTCCCTCACGAAGTCTGTGAGCGCTATTTCCGCGGCGATGCGCTCTCCGCGTTTCATGGATCGGGCGTAGTTGTACTGGCCGGACTGAGCCGCCCTCGCCATGCTCTGTGCAAGCCGTCTGATCCACACTTCTTCGGGATAATAGTTTAGCAGCCCTTGACGTACCGCGCTAAAGCGTCCCGGCCGGTCCTCGAACACGCGGCCGTTCACGGCTGTCGCCAGCTTTTCCTCGTCGAGGGCGAGCCACTCCGCCGCATTTGCCGGGACCGTGTGACGCCCAAGGATACCGTCATAGAAATCCTCCAGACACAGCACGCCCACTCTGCCCCGGCCCTGTTCTTCGATCACGCGCCCGCCGACCCCCATAAATTCCTTGGGGAGCGCGTCATAGGCCTCCTGCATCCGCCGCCCGAAACGCTCATAGCTCTCCCGCGGCAGCCAAAGGCAGAAGGACGGCCCATAGTCATGATCGGTTGAGATCTCGTCGTCAAATCCGAAACACTCGGAGCCATGCCCTACAAGCCCGGCCGCCGCCTGACCGGCCGCGTCGGCAAACTGCCCGTCCAGCATGGCCCTGCCGTATGCCTCATAATATTTTTCAGCCAGTTCCAATCCCTTCACGCACGCCCACGACCTTTCCGAAAGTATTCGATCTCTAGGCAAGCCTGTCACGCGCCGCCTTCGCCCTGTCCAGATAGGAGGCCTGCCTGTCGCTGTCAGAAAGTTTCTCACAGACAGCGGCACAGTTCTCACACAGAATGGCATAACTCATATTTTCGCCGTAGTGGGATCTCACCTCGGCAAGCGCCTTCTCATAAAACTCTAACGACTTGGCGTAATCGCCCATGCGGTACCACGCCTCCGCCACGCCTGCAAGCGCGCCGCTGTAGTGTTCGTCCGCCGGGCCCTCGCCATTTTCAAACAGCGCCAGCGCCTGTTCCAACAATTCCTTCGCCTGTTCGAACCGGTCTTCCTTAAAATAGATGAGCGCCAGATTCGTCATGGTGGTCGCCGTCTGCGCGCCGCTGTCCGGCAGCGTTCTGATGATGGACAGCGCCTTCTCTGCGTACTCGATGGCCTGTTCGTTCTCATCCATTTTCTCAAGCAGGATACTCATATTATTGTACAGCCCCGCGTATCGGTAATCCTGCGGGCCCAAAATGCCGTCGTAGATCTGTAACGCCTGTCTGTAATAGCGAAGCGCCGTGGCGTAATCCCCGGCGGCGCGGTAAGCGGTCGCCGCGTTTAAGAGCGTCGTCGCAAAGTGCTCGGTGCCCTCCATATGCAGCTCTTCCATCAGGAGAAGTACGTCCTCCGACGCGGCGTAGGCCTTCTCAAAGGCGGAGATACTGCGGTAGAATCCGATCATCTCATTGCAGATCGAAATGTACGCGCCGTAGTCCTGTTCCTCCTTCGCCTGTTCCAGGGAGGCGGTGAGGAAGGGGTCGATCCGGTCGATCTCCTGTCTCGCGAAATAAGAGTCCAACGTCTCAAAAAACTTATCAATATTCATGGAAATCAAGTCCCTCCAAACCGGCTCTTTAATACTGCCCGTTAAAGATCTGCGCGACGGGCGAATCGTCGGACAGAATGACGGTCTTGTTCGATCCGGAGATGCTCGCCTTTACCGCGTCCAGCGCCCGCACAAAAGAATAGAAATCCATCTTCTCAGGGTTGGCGTAGGCGTCCGAGAGAATGCGCATGTACTCCGCCTCGCCCTCGGCGACGGTTGCCTCCGCCTTCGCCTCAGCGTTGGACAGCATGATGGAGACTTCCTTGTCTGTCGTGTTCTCGATGATCTGCGCCTCGGACTTGCCTTCCGCCGTGTACTGGGCGGCGATATTCTCGCGCTCGGAGATCATGCGGGTGTACACCGCCTGCTTGTTGTCGTCGGGCAGATCCAGCTTTTTCACATCCACGACCACGATCTCGATGCCGTACTGGTTCTCCACATGGTTGATCTGCGCCATGATCTCCTCGGTCAGGGAGGTGATCTCCACCACCTGTTCCGTCTCCTCGGACAGAACCAGATCGTTGTTCGTCACATCGGACTCTTCCTCGCTCACCGTGATGGTCATTTTGCCGTCGCGGCTCCTGATGACCTCGTCCTGTTTCATGTTGGAGATCGTATTTTTCATCGCGTTGTACACGATCGCGTCGATGCGCCCCTCCGCATTGCTCACGGAACAGCTCAGCGTCTGTGCGAATTTCAGCGGATCGGTCACATGCCACAACACATAGCTGTCCACGATCATGGTCTTCTTGTCCGAGGTGATGACGTCGGACTCCGGCAGATCGTAGAGCAATAGTTCCTTCGGAATCGTGTCCACGGACTCCACAAAAGGGATCTTAAAGCTGAGTCCCGCCTCCGTCACGATGCGCTGCACCCGGCCGAACTGTCTGATCAGCTTAAATTGATTTTGCTTTGTCACGACCATGGAACTGCCAAGCACAACGACCACGGCTATAAAGAGGATCGCCGTCACGACCCGCAGCCCGAAATGCTTTTTCTTTTCCCCTCTATTTTTCTTCTTTGTGCCGTCCGAGTTATAGTGTTCATAGCCCTGTGCATTGTCGCCTGCCTGATTGTAATCGTTCATGACCGCTCACCTCAATTCTCCTGCCCGTCAGGCTCTTCCGTGTCGGAAGAGTCGGAGGGACTTTTTTCCACTGTGGAATCCGATGTCACGAAACTGTCCAAGGGCAGGACCGTGCTGGTAGTTCCGTCACTGCTCTGGATGATGACCTTGATGTCCGGCAGCACATCCTCCATGGCCTCATAGAACATTCGTTTCTTTGTCACATCCGGATATTTCACATACTCCTGATACATGGAGTTGAAACGCGCTGCCTGACCGTTCGCCTCGTTGATGCGCTCCTGCTTTTCTGCCTCCGCATCCTGCAGAATCTTGTCCGCCTCGGCCTCAGCCTTCGGGATCTGCTCGTTGCGGTACTTGTTCGCGTTGTTGAGCGCCGTCTCCTTGCCCTGTTTCGCCGTCTCCACTTCTTTGAAAGCGTTCTCCACCTCCGCGGTGGGCGGCGTGGCATCCTGGATCGTAATGTTCACCAGCTGTATCCCGATGTCGTACTCTTCCAGCTTATCCAAAATAAGCTGTTTAATGTTGGACTGGATCTCGTTCTTGCCCGTGGTCAGCACGCTGTCCACAGTGTAGGAACCTATGGTCGTTCTGATGCAGTTCTGCGCGATATTTTTGAGAATCAGTTCCGGATCCTGCGAGGCGTACAATGCCTTGACCGGATCAGTCACTCTATACTCCGCGTAGAAATCGACGAAGATAAAGTTGTAGTCGGAGGTGATCATCAGCGCGTCCGCCTCCTCGCCTGTGGAGTGATAGCCGATGGAAAAGCCCTGGATCGTGGTGTTTACCTTTGTCACGGTCTGGATAAACGGGATCTTAAAATGAAGTCCGGGCGTTGTGACGGCTTTCGGCGACCCAAAGGTGCAGACCACGGCCTGCTCCTCCTCCTTGATGGTGTAGTAGGATTCTCCAGCCAATATCAAAAAAACCGCGATCACCGCAAGGACCGCCGCGATCCTTTTCCCTTTGCCCGTCCCTTTTCCTTTGCCCGACGCATTCTGCGTCTGAAAGGGATCGCCCGTATTCTTCTTTGCTCCGAACATAATCTTCCTCCATCTCATTCTCTATCGAAGTCAGCGCACGCGCTCCGGGAAACCGACTTTTTTCTGTACCTTGCGGAGCGTTTTGAGGGCGTAATACTCCGCCTTCTCAGCGTTTTCCTTAATGATCTTATCGATGTGATCCTTGTTCTTATTCAGGTCGTCGAAACGATCCTGCAAGGGCTTTAAGATAGCTACCACAGACTCTCCCACCGCCGTCTTGAAATCGCCGTAGCCTCTGCCGTCAAATTCCTTCTCGATCTCGGACACGGATTTGTCCGTGCAGGCGCTGTAAATATCGATCAGATTCATGATGCCCGGCTGTTCCTTACAGTAGCGCACACAGCCCTCGGAATCCGTCACCGCGCGCTTGAATTTGCGCATGATCGTGTCGGGATCGTCCATCAGGTAGATGCTGGCGTTGGGGTTCTCGTCCGATTTGGACATCTTCTTGGACGGGTCCTGCAGACTCCTGATCCTTGCGCCCGCCTTGCCGATATAGGGCTCCGGTATGGTAAATACGTCGCCGTAGATGGCGTTGAAACGCTGCGCGATGTCCCTTGTGATCTCTAAATGCTGCAGCTGGTCGTTGCCGACGGGCACAACGTCCGACTGGTACAGAAGAATATCCGCCGCCATCAGTACAGGATAGGTGAACAGTCCGGCATTGATGTTGTCGGCGTGTTTCGCCGCCTTGTCCTTGAACTGCGTCATGCGGTTCAGCTCTCCCATGTAGGTGAAACAGTTCAGGATCCACGCAAGCTCCGCGTGGGCGGAGACATGGGACTGATAGTAGAGGCAGTTTTTCTCCGGGTCGATCCCCGCCGCGATATAGAGCGTCAGCAGATTTCGCGCGCGTCTGCGCAGCTCAGCGGGATCCTGTCTGATCGTGATGGAGTGCAGATCCACCACCGAGTAGAAACACAGATACTCGTCGCACAGACTCACCCAGTTTTTCAGAGCGCCCAGATAATTTCCGAGCGTCAGATTTCCCGTCGCCTGCATACCGCTGAACAATACTTTATTTTCACCTATCATATTTTTCCTCCGATCCGGGGTTTTTACGCCCTGCTTGTACCAAAAAACAGTTTAACATTGCCCTTTCTTTACGTCAACCAAAAGAAAGGGCAGTTTTCTGCGGGAAACCTCCCGGCGCTATTGATTGTCGCAGCCGCAGTCCGTATTGCCGAACGGCTTCGCGTCGAAACGGGACTCGAAACGGGATTCATTGCCGCCGCAGCCACAGTCGTCGTCATTGCCGCGCGTTCTCTCGCAGCCGCAGTCGCCGTCGTTGTCACGGTTCCTGCCGCTGCCGAATCCGCGTCCGAAACCGCCGCTCAGATCGTTCCCGCCCGAGCGGCAGCCCGTCTGTCCGAATCCGTTCCGCTCACAGCCGCAGTCTGAATCGCCGTTCCCTCCCGAGCAGTTTCCGTTTGCGAAAAGCAACAGTAAAAGAATTAACCAAGAGTTCATACGCACATCTCCTTTTTTTCATACTATAAGCTATGCGAAAGGAAATGTGCGCGTTACCCTATCGGCGCGTTTTGTGCAAAATTTTTGTTCTGATATAGCGGAAAGTCTTCTCCTCGCCGTAGTCCGCCAGCATGTTCAGCAGAAATTCAAGCTGCCTTTTCGTCTTCGCATGGATGGGCGGCGGCGTCTTGGAGGACAGATAATATTCCAGCGGCGCCCTGTCTGTGTAAGCGTCTTTGCGGTATACCTTACACGCGGCGATCCTGTCCATGAACATCTCTATGACATAGCGCGTGGGCATGGGCGCGGGCGTCATGCAGCTGCCCTCCACGCCGTGGGCGCTGTAGTCAAGCCAGTATTCGTAGTGATGCTTGTTGCGTCCCTTGTGGTGCAGCCATGCGGAGGAGTAACCGATGTCTTCGCGCTCCGCATTGTTCGGACTTCTGTCTCCCTGCCAATATTTCGCTCCCACCAGAAACTCCGACGGACTGTACTTTGACAGATCGTGCAGCAGCCCCTGTACGTAGAGGCCGACCCGAAAGCAGCCCTTCATGACAAGTAATCTGTGCTGCGTGACGGTCTTCAGATGGTTCCATGCTTTATACATACTCATCGGCTACGATTCCTCTTTTCCCGCCGAGTTCTTTTTGCGCGGCCTGTCGGATGCCCCCGCCGTGTTCCTCGACGCATAGATGACTATGGTTCTGGGCGCTACGTAAATCTCCTGCACGGATTCCGGCTGCCCGCCGGCGCTCTCCCGCTCATCGGCCGCCTTCTCCTTCGGATCGCAGGACGCATACAGCGCCCATTCTTTGCCCTTCGGAAGCTGAGGCAGTCCGAAATAGCAGGCGTTCCAGTGAAGATTGATGCCGATATAGAAAAAGGTGTCGTCCCTATGCCCGTCGATCTCTCCATAATAACCGCAGTACATGATGCCAACGCTCCTGCAGGCGGGATTCAGATCAGGTTTCCATGCGTCTTTGCCATGGTAGGAGACGTCGGGATAGCCGCAGGACAGATAATCCATCCCCTTGAGCGGCGTCCGGCTGTGGAGAACGGGATGCGCCTTCCTGAGCGCGATCAGCATCTTCGTGTACCGCAGCAATTCCTCCCCGTGCTCCGTCCGGTTCCACTTGATCCAGGCGACGGCATTGTCCTGACAGTAAGGGTTGTTGTTGCCCTCCTGCGTGTTGCCGAACTCGTCTCCGCTGTACAAAAGCGGCGTTCCCTGTGACAAGAAGACAAGGGACAGCGCGTTCTTCATCTGTCGCAGCCTGAGATCCTGTATGCTCTTTCGGCGGCTTTTGCCCTCCACGCCGCAGTTCCAGCTGCAATTATAGTCCGTGCCGTCCTGGTTGTCCTCGCCGTTGGCCTCGTTGTGCTTGCGGTCGTAGGAGACCATGTCCGCCAGACGCATACCGTCCCACTTGGCGATATAGTTCACGATCCCGGTCTCAGGGCGGTTGTTTCTCACATGAAAAAGCAGCCGGTCGATCATATTGTCATCCCCCTTGACGGCCTTTCGCATATCGTAGAGGAAACCGTCGTCCAGCCAGCCGAGGCGTCTTGTCCGCGCCATGTAATCACTCTGCGCCGGACTGTACTGCTGCGAGGTGAGCAGCTTTGTCTCGCTAAAGAGCGGCTCTTTCGCAAACATCGCGATGGGAAGATCCACGCCCATCACGTGGAACCCGTCTATATGATACTCCAAAATCCAATATTTTAGTACGTCCAGCATTTCCACCGAGGAGATCTCCGGCGGGAAATAGAACTGCATAAGGACTTCCAGACCGTTTCTGTGCAGTTCTTTTACCATATCCTTGAACTCTGTCACGGCGTCTTTGCCGTCCGCGTAGCCGCTCTTGGGTATATAGTACAAGCCTTTCTGATACCCCCAGTAATTCAGTCTGCGGGCGCGTTTTCCCTCTGCGCTCTCCCCGTCCGAAGGCTGTGCGAGATTTGCTATCGCCTGCTCCATGGATACGGGGCCGGTCGCACTGTCCCGGTCCATGACCTCGTCAAATTCATAGGCCGGCATAAGCAGAAGGGATGTGACGCCCAATTCCAAAAGATAAGGGATCTTTTCTGTCAATCCCGGATAAGTCCCCCTGTGCCGGACCCCGGATGTGCGGTGTCTGGTGAAACCGCGCACATGCAGCGCATAGAGAATAACGTCCTCGTAGGGGTAACGGGGCATTGCGTCGTCCGCCCAATCGTAGGGCACATCCTGCGCCATACAGCGGGGAAGCTGCTTTCTCTCCGCGCCGTAGCGATATGGATTGGCGATCCTCTTACAATGCGGATCCTGCCAGATCTGTTCGCCGCAGTAGAGCAGATAGGAGCAGTCCGTGTCATAGTAGCCTCTCAGGATCATGGCGTAGACCTCGCCCACCCTGCTCTCCTCGGGGAAAGGGATCCGCACGCCGCTCCTGTGCTTTTGATCGTATAAAATCACGCCGAACTCGTCCGCCTTGCCCCGCGCGGTTATGTCGCGCACGGCGGCAAAACGCATTCCTTCTTCACAGACGGACACGCCCAGCGGATAAGCCTTCGCTTTTATCACATCGAAATTTTTATGCATCTGACCCTCCGGTATACGATGATGATTTCCCACTCCAAATCGTTATCTATCATATTTTACCATAAGAAAGCATTTTTTCCCAACAAAAAAATATTTCTGCGTTGAATCTCTTTGCCTTTTTCGATAAAATATAGTTATTCTGATATAGAAGGAGGCGTTTCTATGGGCAAAAAAGGCGCTCGAAACACAGATGACGGCTACGATGCGGAGGAGATGACGGTGGATCTGGAACTGGACGACGGGACCGTCGTCACCTGTGCCGTGGTGACGATCCTGCCGGTGGACGGCCGCGATTATATCGCCCTTCTTCCACTCGACGAAAAGGGGGACAATACGGACGGCGAAGTCTGGTTTTACCGGTACAGCGAGAATCCCGACGATCCTAACGAGGAGCCGGAGCTGGACTATATCGATGACGACGACGAGTACGAGGCCGTGGCCGACGCATTCGATGAATATCTGGATGCGGCGGAGTTTGACGAGCTGGTGGGGGATGGCCCGGAAGAGAATTGACACAGACATTGCAGGAAACGGGAAGGCGCGTCTTTCCCGTTTTTTTCTTTGTGCGCCGTAACGCACAGTTCCTTCTTCGCCCGCGTCATCGCCACATAGAACATACGGCGCTCTTCCTCTATCTGCGCCTCTGTCTTTGACTTGTTGGACGGGATCTTCCCCTCCTGACAGTCCGGCAGATAGACGGTATCGAACTCCAGTCCCTTGGAGGCGTGCATCGTCATAAGGCGGACGCCCTCGGGGGATCCGTCCTGCGGATGCTGCCCTCCCTGCTCCCCGCTGCCGTTTCTCTTTAGATTCTCTCCATATTGACTGATATAGTCGCACAGCGCCCCATAGGTGGCGCAGCCGGCCGCCAGCTCCTGAAAATCCGCCGCTATCAGCATGAGTTCCCCGGCGCGCTCCGCGCCGTACTTCTCGCGAAGATAGCGGTCGTAGCCGATGATCTTACGGATATAGCGGATCTGCAGTTGCAGCCCTTTTCCCCGCAGATTCTTAAGATCCCGAGACAGTTTCCGCACTTCTTCCCGCAGGGACGGCATATCCCTGTAATACTCCGCCAGCGCCTCGAAACTCACGCGCTCCTCAGGTACGCTCTCCCGCTTGAAATATCTGACGGGACGGTTCATGATGCGCAGGAAATGTCTCCGCGTAAGCTGCCCGTCGGCCAGCGCAAGATAGGCCATGAGGTCGCGGACCACGAAGTGATCGTAAGGATTCCGCAGGCGTTCCTTTATGACATAAGGGATCCTGCGCCGTCTGAGTCTCTGCGCCATAAGCGCGCAGTCGTAGTTGGTGCGGCACAGGATTGCGCAGACGTTCAGTTCTCTCTGTTCGCGCTTTTTCAGAAGTTCGCCGATCAGATAAGTTTCCTGCTCTTCCTCCGTCAAAAATACATGGACGTGGAATCCCGCCCCTTCCTCGTGGACGGCGCGCACCGTCTTGTCGATACGGTTCCTGTTGCAGGAGATCACCCGCGCAGCCGCGCCCACGATCTGACCGCCGCACCGATAGTTGACGTCCAGGAAGATCTCTGACGCGCCCGGGAAATCTCTCATGAAGGCCCGCATACTGTCGGGGCTTGCCCCGCGAAAGCCGTAGATGGACTGATCGTCGTCTCCCACGACGAAGAGGTTGTTTCCCGGCGCGGCAAGCAGCTTTATGAGCGCATACTGATCCGGAGAAATGTCCTGAAACTCGTCGATCAGAATAAACCGAAACTGCGCCCGCCACGCGTCAAGCATCTGCGCATGCTCCGTCAACAGACGATGGCAGCGCCCCGTGATGCACCCGAAGTCCATCTTGTGAAATTCCTCTAAATAGGTCTCGAACTCTTCCGCGAGAAAGAGAATGTCCGCCTCTCCGATCTCCCGCAGGGATGGCGTCTGCGCGGCTGAGGACCGGCGACAGGCGTCCGCACAGGCGATGATCTCATCCAGATCCTCCTCTTGGATACCTGCAAACCGCCTGTGCATATGTATGATCTGTCTGAATAACTTCTTCTTTTCCGATTCCGTGATGATGGAATACCCGCGATACTGCGGGGACTGCCGTAAAATATGATAGAACACGGCGTGAAAGGTGCCGAACCTCACCGGCGGTCGTTCCGGTTCCATAAGGCGAAAGAAACGGTTCTGCATTTCCAGCGCTGCCGCTTTCGTGAAGGTGATGACAAGAATATGCTCCGGCTCAACGCCGAGACGTGTGATGAGATGTCTGATGCGGTGTACGGTGACATAGGTTTTGCCGCTGCCGGGTCCCGCGAAGATCTGTGCGGGACCTGCGGCGTGTCTGATCGCCCTCTCCTGATTCGGGTCGGGCCGGCGCTCAGGAGTCCCTGAGTTTGGCGATTCCCTTACGGATTCTGGCAAGAGACTCTTCCTTTCCGAGGATCTCCATGATCTCCGTAGCGCCTGCGGGCGTCATCTGCTTACCCGAGACTGCCGTCCGAACCGGCCACATCACATATCCGTTCTTACAGCCCTTTTTCTCCACATAGGACACAAGCGTCGCATACAGCGCATCATTGCTGTAGTCCGTCTGTTCCTCCAGAATGGGCAGAAGCTCCTCAAGCACTTCGAGACTTGACTCCGCGCTCGTCTTCATCTTCTTGTGGGCATACATCTCCACGTCGTATTCCGGCAGTTCCTCAAAGAAATCGACCATCTCTTTGATGTCCGGGAAAATTTCTATTCTTGTCTGCACCATGGCGGCGATCTTTTTCAGATCCAGTTCTTTCGAGATCGCCTCTTTCAGATACGGTAACGCCATCTCGTAGAATCTGTTCGCGTCCATGGCCTTGCAGTATTCGCCGTTCATCCATTTAAGTTTCGTGTAGTCGAACACCGCGGGGGATTTGGACAGATGGTGATAGTCGAACTTTTTCACCAGCTCGTCCAGCGTAAAGATCTCCGTGTTGTCCTCCGGGCTCCAGCCGAGCAGAGCCACGAAATTGACCACGGCCTCCGACAAAAAGCCCTGTTCGATCAGGTCCTCGTAGGAGGAATGCCCGCAGCGCTTGGACAGTTTCTGATGGTTCTCGTCCGTGATCAGCGGACAGTGCACATACTCGGGCACTTCCCAGCCGAACGCCTCGTAGAGGCGGTTGTACTTCGGCGACGAGGACAGATATTCGTTTCCCCGCACCACATGAGTGATCCCCATGAGATGATCGTCCACCACATTGGCAAAATTGTAGGTCGGAAACCCGTCCGACTTGATCAGGATCATGTCGTCCAGCTCTGCATTGTCCACGGTGATGTCGCCGTAAATATCGTCGTGAAAGGTCGTCGTGCCCTCCGTGGGATTGTTCTGTCTGATCACGTAAGACTTGCCGGCTGCAAGATTCGCCTCCACCTCCTCCTTGGACAAGTGCAGACAGTGCTTGTCATAGACGTTGATCTCTTTGTCTCCCACCGTCCGCGTCAGAGTGGCAAGACGCTCCTTGTCACAGAAACAATAATATGCCTGCCCCTTGTCGATCAGCTCCCTGGCGTATTTCATGTAGATGCCCTGTCTCTGGCGTTCGCTCTGCACATAGGGACCCACGCCGCCGTCCTTGTCCGGGCCTTCGTCGTGGATAAGCCCGGTCTTCTCCAACGTGCGGTAGATGATGTCCACCGCGCCCTCCACATAGCGCTCCTGATCCGTGTCCTCGATCCTCAGGATAAAGTCTCCGCCCTCATGTTTTGCAATCAGATAGGCGTACAGCGCCGTCCTGAGATTGCCTACATGCATGCGCCCCGTAGGGCTGGGCGCATATCTTGTTCTGATCTTCATGCTCCCCTCCGTTCCGGCCGCTCTGCGGCCGCAGATATGATCTGTATGCTGTTCAGCGGATATCCGGTATCTTCTTATCGGCCGATTCCTTGAATGCCGCCACCGCCCTGGCCGCCGTCGGTATGGCGATATTTGTGCCAGCCCCGGCCACACAGCCGCCGGGACAGGCCATCCCCTCGATCAGACAGCCGTTCTTTTTGCCCGCCTTGGCGAGCATCAGGATCTTCTTACACTCCGACAGGCTCTCCGCATGCTCGATGTTGACCTCCACGTCCGGATAGTACTCCCGCACGCACTCCTCGATCGCGCTCGCCACGCCGCCGGCCACGCCGTACCCGCGCCCCGCGCCTGTCGCGCCGCGCAGTTCGTCCATCGTCTTGATCTCGTTCAGGAGGATCCCCCGCGCCTCGAAGATCCCCGCCAATTCCTCAAAGGTGATGACAAAATCCACATCGGAGCGGATCGTTCTTCTGGACGCCTCCAGTTTCTTGGACGCGCACGGGCCGATGAACACGACCTTCGCGTCCGGGTGATCCTTCTTGATGATCCGCGCCGTGGCCACCATGGGCGTCAATGCGTTGGAGATCTTGTCGATCGTCTCCGGGAAGAATTTCTTCGCCAGCACCGACCAGGACGGGCAGCAGGACGTCAGACTGAAGGGCAGATTGCCCGTGGCGACTTCCTTCGCGTAGTGTTCCGCCTCCGCGACCGCGCCCAGATCAGCGCCGAGCGCCGTCTCGTAGACGTCGTAAAACCCCAATTCCTTCAATGCCGTCTTGAGCATATCCGGCGTCACGTCGGGGCCGAACTGCCCCGCGAAAGCAGGCGCGACCTGGGCGATGATCTTATTGCCCGACTGCATGGCTCTGATGAGCTGAAATATCTGGGATTTGTCCGCGATCGCGCCGAAGGGACAGTTCACCATACACTGCCCGCAGGCGACGCACAGATCGTTGTCGATGACCGCTCTGCCCTTCGGATCGTTCCCTATGGCGTTCACGCCGCAGGCTCCCGCACAGGGCCGCACCTGATGGGAGATCGCGTCGTAGGGACACACGGATTTGCATTTCCCGCACTTGATACACTTCTCCTGATCGATCACGGACTTGCCGTTCTTCATGGAGATGGCGCCGCGCGGACACACCTCGCGGCAGGGATGGGCGACGCAGCCCATGCAGAGGTCCGTCACCTGATAGCAATTCTCAGGACAGGCATTGCACGCCGAAGGGATGACCTGCATAAGCGGCGGCTCATAGTATTTCTCGGCGATATTGCTCTCCTCGAGCCCCTGTGTCAGGTGCACCAGCCTGTTCTCAGGCCGCAGCGAAAGTCCCATCGCAAGCCGGATGCGTTCGCGGACAATGGCCCGCTCCCTGTAGATACTCTCGTATTCCGACTCGTCGTAATCCACGATCTTGTACGGCAGAGCCTCCACGTCGTCTATCAAATTCTCCGAATGGTAAGCCAGATTCGCAACCTCTTTGAAAATCCTGCGCCTGTTCTTGCGGACCTGCGTGTCGATCCCTCTCATGGCATTTCTCCGTCCTTGTCATGTTAATAATTTCACAAGTCTATTTTTGCATAAACTGAAACGGAAATCAAGAGCAATTCCTTCCTGTGGGATTTTTCGCTTTGCATATCACCTTTTATTTTTTCCTGCGGCGAAGCCAGATGATCAGCCCGGCGATCAGACAGCCGAGCGGCAGCACAAAGATGGAGACGGCGGCTGCCACATAGACCGTTCCGGCGGAGAACGCCAGATTGCCGATCTCATAGTACTTAGCCGGGATCGCCACGGAGATCTCACGATCCGCCAGAGCCGCAATGACGCCGCAGAACAGTTTCACATTGTATCCGGGCACGATATTGTCCGCCTCCGAGGTAAACATCGTCTCCGAGGTGACAATGACGGCCGTGGACGCCTCGCCGCTTTCCGTCAGTTTCTCCGCCTTTAACGCCACAGTGAACGGACCGTCTATATCGCCCTTGGCTTTTCCGAAAGCCGTACTGCCGCTCAGCGGATCGATTCTGCTGAAAGAGTCGTCGCTTGTCGAAAGTAACGGCGTGTACGATACATCCTCCGCCTCCTCGTCATAGACCAGTCCTCTCGACAGCGGGGAAAGCACCGCGCCGTCATAGATCCTTGCGGTGATCTCGTCATACTCCACATTCGGGAACAGATCGTAGGGAGTCTGATAATAGCGGTTCCTGTCGCCCTCCACGATCACACCGTCCACAAGATTGACGCCATAAAACGCAAGGATGCTCTCGAAATTCAACATCTGCGTCTGCGACCACTCCGGCACGACGATGAGCGCATTGCCGCCTTTTTTCAGATAGGCGAGCACCTTCTGCACGTCCTCTGACGAGTAATCGCTAAGCGGCGCGTCGAGGATGATCCCGTAAGCGTCCTCCGGCACCTCGTCCGTCGTCTGCAGTTGGATTTCTTCGTAGACCGCGTTCTCCTTTATGAGCGCGTTCCGAAACGTCTCGTCCAGCGTGAGTTCATTGTGCCCGAGGATCCCGTAAAATTTGGGTATATCGTCGGAAGTGGCCCGCATAATCGCGGAGATGATCTGCCCCTCTGCGTCGTTGGCGACAAGCTCGCTCTGGTAAGTGTAATAGTTCATCTCATAGACATAGATGTCCTCGTAGTCCACTACCACATCAGCGCTCTCTCCCACCACGATCAGGCTGTTTGCCGTGGGCGGCGTCTCCGTGTATTTATAATAGAACATCGGGTTTGCCACCGGATCGATATACGTGACCTTCACATGATCGGAGTATCCCTTCATCTGCTGCAGAATCCTGTCCAGATCCTCGTCCTTCGATGACTCGTCCGCCAGCACATAGACGGTCACATCCTTTGACAGACTGTCCGTAAGAAGTTCTATCGAATCCTCAGAGAGCGTGAACAGATCGTTGACCGTCACATCGTAGGAGGTGTATCTGTCCGGCACATAGTTGAGTCCGACATTGACCGCAACGACCAACGCCGCCGCGACAAGAATATTAAAGATACTGTATGCGCCGAGCCTGATCCCCCTGCCCGCGACAACGTATCTGCGTTTCTGTATGGACTGCGCCGTACAGAACAGGATAAACGCCGTGAACGTCACATAGTAAGCGACGGCCTCCACCTCAAAATAACCGCTGGAGAGCACGTCGAAACGCTTGACCATATCAAAGCAGCTAAGCGCCTTCACCGCCATATCCGAGAAAGCCGTCGTACCGGCGTTTCCGATCACACCGCACAGCCCGCTCATGATATAGCCCACAAACATGGCGATCAGCGTGAGCACAGCGGCGATCACAACGCTTTCCGTCAGCGACGACAAAAACAAGCCGATGGCCAGTCCCAGGCAGCCGTACAGAAAGAACCCCAACAGCGAAGTGTAGGAAAGCCCGACCTGAAATTCCCCCGCGCACATCAGGGCAAGCGGCGTCAGCCCCAAGATAACGAGCGGGATCGCAAACACGGTCACAAGCGCCAGATATTTGCCGAGCACGATCTTACCCACCGAGACCGGCGCGGTCAGGATCAACTGGTCCGTCTTATATTTGCGCTCCTCCGAAAGGGCGCGCATCGTCAGGATCGGAATCGCAAAGACAATGAGAAATACAATCGTCTGCAGGACATACGATATGGTCGGGTAGCCCGCAAGCATATTGCACACCGTGAAGTAGATCCCCATCATGAAGAGCATGACCGCCAGATAGAGCCAGCCCACGAAGGAATGAAAAAAGTAACGAATTTCTCTCTTATAAATCGCTTTCATCTTCCGGCAAAACCTCCTCTCCCTCTGTCTCCGCCATTTCCGTGATTTGAGTTTCCTCATGCGCCACCCCGGCAGGCTCTTTTTCCGTGAGCTCCAAGAAAATATCTTCCAGAGATTTCTCCGCGCGGGTCATGGACAGGATCGGCAGCCCCGCGCCCGCAAGCGCAACGGAAAGCTCCCTGCGGATGTCCCTATCCTCCGCCGCGCTGATCCTCATTGTGACGGTCCCTGTCTCTGCCTGCTCTTCTATCTCATAAGAAACAATATCCGGAATCGCCTTCACGATCTCCTCCGCCGCCTGTCCGGAGCCCTCCACGGTCACTTCGATCCGGGCGCCGCCGCGCATCATCTCCTGCAGTTCCTGCGGAGAACCGCTTGCAGCCAATTTCCCGTTAGAGAGGATCATGATATGATCGCACACAGCGCTCACTTCGGACAGAATATGGGAACTCAAAAGAATCGTGTGGTCTTTCGCAAGACTTTTGATGAGATCGCGCATCTCGATGATCTGCTTGGGGTCTAAGCCGACCATAGGCTCGTCGAGAATGAGGATCTCCGGATAGCCGATCAGCGCCTGCGCCAGTCCGACGCGCTGCCTGTAGCCCTTAGACAGATTCCTGATCAAGCGGTCAAGCACTTCCGTAAGCTGTATCTTCTCCGCGATCTCCCGCGTATGTCCGGCGCGCTCCCTCTTCGGGACCTTCTTAAGCTCCGCCGCAAAGAGCAGATATTCACGAACCGTCATGTCCGTATACAACGGCGGGATCTCCGGCAGATAGCCGACGCACCTTTTCGCCGCCTCCGGCTCCTTTAGAATATCATGGTCGTTTATCTTCACCGTACCGCTGTTGGCGGCAATGTATCCGGTCATTATGTTCATTGTCGTGGACTTGCCCGCGCCGTTCGGCCCCAGGAATCCATAGATGCGCCCCTTCTCGATTGTGAAGGAAAGGTGATCCACCGCCGTGTGTCCGCCGTATCTTTTCACCAAATCTTCTACCTGTATCATGATCGATTCCTCCTTTCTCAACAAGCGTCTTCGCAAAAATTCGACCTGTTCAAACACACCGTCACGATTATAACATATTATGATACTAAAAACATTGAAAATTTTGTGAAAGGAATCTTATGAAAGATTATATGTACAAAGAAAATTGTGACAGATATCCTATCGCAATGGCATATGTTCCGTGGCAGCAGTTTGACGGAATCAGCGACAACCTCGAAGAGGCGTATGATATCGGAACGATTTTCCCGGAACTCGATAAACCGTTCAAAGGAAGGAGATGCTGTAACTGATGAGCACAAACTTTTCAAACGAACAGGAAAAACTTCTTCACGATATTGGCATTCTCGATTTTGTAGTCGTTGAATTGTCTCTGTATCTGGACACCCATCCCACCGACAGGAACGCCCTTGAGTATTTTAACCACTATAATCGTATGTGTAATCAGGCAAAAAAAGAATACTCCGACAAATTCGGCCCTCTGACGATCGCTCTCGCAGACGCGACAGATTGCGGCAGTTGGAAGTGGGCGACGCTGCCCATGCCTTGGGAAGGAGGTTGTGCGTAAATGTGGAATTATGAGAGAAGACTGCAGTATCCGGTCAACATCAAAGAATCTAACGCAAATCTGGCTCAGGTGATCATCAGCCAGTACGGCGGCCCCGACGGCGAGATGGGCGCCTCCATGCGCTATCTGTCTCAGAGATATGCCTGCCCCTACAGGGAAGTCTCCGCGATCCTGACGGACATCGGTACGGAGGAACTGGCGCACCTGGAGATGGTCGCCACCATCGTACACCAGCTCACCAAGGATCTGTCCATGGAGGAGATCGACGCCTCCGGTTTCCGCAACTACTATGTGGATCACACAGTCGGCATCTGGCCCCAGGCGGCGGGCGGCATTCCGTTCAACGCCTGCGAATTCCAGTCTAAAGGCGACATCATAACCGATCTGATGGAGGATATGGCGGCGGAACAGAAAGCCCGCACCACCTACGACAACATCCTGCGTCTGATCCACGACAACGACGTCTGCGAGCCGATCAGGTTCCTGCGACAGAGAGAGGTCGTACACTTCCAGAGATTCGGCGAGGCGCTGAGAATCGTCCAGGATAACCTGAATTCCAAGAACTTCTATGCGTTCAATCCGGGATTCGACTGCGACGAGTGCGCGGGGAAAAACTAGGGAGATGCGCATGTAGCGCGCGAAGACGCAAAGTTTTTATGCCCTGTTTGAGATGAGAGACGCCGTCACTATTGTGGTAGTGGCGGCGATCCTATCTTTCCTCCGCTATACATTTCTGACAGTATTCTTTTAATTCCGACAATTCTGCTACAATAATCTCCCATACAACAGACGGTTCAACAGTTCCGTAGGCATGAGCGATTATGTTCCGAAAACCACGAATCTGTTTCCATGGAATCGCCGTATGACTATCGCGGAAATCATCTGACAGAGAATTAGATAACTCACCAATCTGTAAAAGGCACATACAGCAGGCATTCCGAAAAGTATTATTTACACAAAAAATATTATAATCTGCGCCAAATAAAGCGACCGTTTCCTCAATCTGCTCACAATATTTAACAATATGAGATAAAATATTTTTATCCCTGTTTCCGTTCATACAGCAAAATCTCCTCGTTTTTAATGGTATCTAAAAAAGTAATATCCAAACTGCCTGTAGTGAGCAGATCAACTTTCTTATCCAAAGCTGTTTCCAAATCCATAAGCAGTCCGCCGAGCGCCCAACCTTTGATATGTCCGCGGTCAATACGCAAATCTATATCGCTGTCGGCAGTAGCTTCTCCCCTTGCATAAGAACCAAAGAGAAAAATCCGTTCCGCACCGTACTGCGACGCGAGATCAGAAACTTTTTGCCGTATATCATGGAGATCAAGAATCGCTGCCATTGCCAAGCTCCTTTTCGCAATTTTTATACTTATGGTCATCAAATCATTGTATATTTCGGCTGCTGTATGGTGCTGAATTTTTCGTTTTCAAATTCTTTACTCAGTATAAATTTATATCATTGATTATAGCATTTCTCACTATCTCTAGCAAGCATTCCAATGACTTGCTGTTTTGCTGTTTTGTCATCAGAAAATATATTATAAATATTAGTCGATGCGATATCTCAGCAATTCTATTATATGTTATTTTTAAATTAAACTGAAAGGATAATATTTATTTTATGGATTATTATGAAATCGGACAAAGAATAAGAAAAGTAAGAAAGGCCAGAGGAATATCTCAAGAAAAATTGGCAGAAACGGTTGGCATTTCTACTACTCACATGAGCCATATCGAAACCGCAAATACAAAAATGAGTTTATCCACATTTGTAGCTATCGCCTCCGCATTAGAAGTGAGAACAGATGAACTGCTTTATGATAATTTACCTGAAAGTCGTATCACATCCACAACTTATATCATGGAATTATTAGATACTTGCACCATTCAGCAGATAAGAATTATTGAGGACATAGTAAAAGCTGCAAAAGAAACTTTGGCTAAAAATATATAAGACAAGTATAAATTTTTCTAAGTTACCAACCACCACTTCAAGTGGTGGTTGGTAACTTAGCACAACAATGCTGTCCGTGAGACAATAGACAATGAAAAAGGGATATACCTGCAATGTGGTGTATCCCTTTTCTTGCTATGGTCTTTAGTTTCGCCTCATATATTTCATGCAGAGAATCTGCCGGTTCTGCCGGCAGTTTTCACATATTCTCATCTTGAATCTGCTCCATTATCTCATTTCCCTTTTGCCCGGTACTTTATAACAGATCAATTTCCCGTATTCAAACTCTTTCTTGTTTTTCAATAAGTAATATGTTATATTTTTACGAAATAGAGACTTATGACATTTCAGCCGTTTTCACGAGCCACAGCTAAAGGAGCCGCATGAGCAGACGGATAGCTTTTGATCTTGCCGGGGCAGAGTCCGCGAGATATTCCAAAATTCAAAATGTGATAAATATTCTTAACGACGATGTTGATGGAGCAACCCGCAGTATCGTATTTAACGATTTGATTGCCTCTGCGGATCTGCAGCCTTTTTGTGTGGGAAAAGCAATATCGATTGACGGTCAGACGATCAACATCGGCAAAAAAAGCTATCCCGCTTATGAAATCCAAAAAGTCACCGTAAATACGGAAGGCTCCATGGCAGTCTACGACCGTTCCGGGAAAAAGATCTGCGGATGCCTGCGGTTGAACGTGTCTTTGAAAAATATTGAACTATTCTGCGTCTGGGTGCGGAAATATCATATCCCGACAGAAATCAGATCCGGCAAAGCGGAACGGTTTTTTCAATATGCGCTGCTGGTGATCACCGCTTTGCTGTGCCTGTTATATAAGCTGACACGCGGGCTTTGGTAAAGGTTCCGGGAATTATATCCCACCCGTATGGCAAACGGCAAACTTCATTCTTTTTTAATTCCGGAATTGTATTTTTGATAAAGGACATTTGCCGTATTTGCCAAATCACTTATATGTTTCATGTCTATCCGATAAACATATAAAGGCGATTATGCCATAAGAATCTCCCATACAACAGACGGTTCAACAGTTCCGTATGCATGAGCGATTATGTTCCGAAAACCACGAATCTGTTTCCATGGAATCGCCGTATGACTATCGCGGAAATCATCTGACAGAGAATTAGATAATTCACCAATCTGTAAAAGGCACATACAGCAGGCATTCCGAAAATCTTTATTCAGTATAAATTTATATCATTGATTATAGCATTTCTCACTATACCCTACAAGCTTTGTGACACAGACTATAGAAAAGGGATATATCCGCACCAGTTATATCTCTTTCTCCGTCAAACTCTTATTCCTTTTCCGCTGTGCGGATGATTTTGCGCATAGGCAGCCGCCTCCGCGCTGATCTGTTCCAAGTCCATCTTATCAAAATATTCCCTCCGACAGATGGTATAGTCAAAGTTATCACATTTGAAATCTGTTTTTTCCGTTTTCATACCCTGACTCATATATCCTGCTCAATAAATTCCTTAAACATTTTCCAGCCATTCCTGCTTTGATCTATTGGTCTTCCACCCCAATATTTTCCATTTGCGCCACTTGTTGAAGGCAGTTCCTCTACCTTTATTTCTGGATATTTCTTTTTAAACGCTTTTTGTGCTTTTTGCCCCATAACACCGACTCGCTTTATATTCGGATATTGTTGTAGAAAGTCTGAAATATCATTCCATTCTGGATCCTTTATATCAGAATCCCTGCTTGTTTTCTTATCTTTGTTTATTCGTATGCCTGACTTATAAATATCCCACAAAGCGACTTTCAATTCTTTTAGAATACTAACAGTTTCTTCATTACTTTGAGGTTTCTTATCACATCCTATATATTCACAGAAAAAATTCCAAAAATAGTTTCCGGCATCTGCATAATAATATTGTTTTTGCAACGATTTTTCTCCGGGAAGTGTTCCTAACAATAATACTTCCGAATCTTCAAAAACTATAGGTGGGAACCCTTCTATTCTTTCGCTCATTAGATATTCTCCCAATTCACATTTTGCCTATTCTATATGCATAATATCAAGCATTTCTTTAGGAGTAACAACATAGGATTTTATGGGGAAATGCTTTATATTTCCTGTCACAAGATATGCGTTATCATGTTCTTTTCGTCCCTCCATGACCTAATGCATTGTAGCGTCTCCTATTTTGCTTTTCTTACCGCCTCTATTTCAGCATTTATCTCTTCCAAAGTCATTTCTGAAGTTCCGTTTTCCATAGCAGCGCTGCTTAACTTCTGAAGAGCCCTCGCTGCTTTTTCAGCTTTATAATCACTTTTTGGCAAAATCATATCAAAAGGAACGCCGTTAACCATGACCGATCTTTTCAAAAACATCCGCACTGCCGTGGATAAATCAATTCCCAATGCGTCATACACAGCAGTTGCCTGATTTTTTAATTCATCATCAATCCTGACCTGTACTAATGTGGTTGCCATATCAATCATCTCCTTTGAATGGTTTGTAATTCAATTATAATATATTGTATGACAATGTCAATTATATATTCCCTAGTGCATATTTCTCCTTCATTCGCTGTGACACAATATCAGCCGGTGTTGTAGCTCCCATATCACTTTTTTTCATGGATTCAGTAAGCTGCCTGACAATGACATCCTCATTAAATGACTCCATAGGCATATCACTCATATCTTTAAAAATGAGATATTGAATATATTTTTGAACTTCTCTTAATTTATCTTCCGGCATTGTTTCAAGCATTGAAATCGTATATTCTAACGTACTCATAAACATCTCCCGTTATCTATTTTTCGTTTCAACTATATTTTAATGGATTAGATTTTAGAATTTCATGACCAAATATTGTTCCACACTGTTCAAAAATTCCTTCGCATGTTCCAACTGCGTCTGAGAATCTTCTTTAGATGCGATAAAGAAATCTGAGATGGCATAATAAGACCGATTGATGGCTGCTTTATAAAATCCTGCCTGATGATTATTTTCCGCAGCCATCAAATCCTCTTTAGCGCGTGCTATTCTGTATTGACACAGCGTCTTAATATCAAGCGGCATACAATACAACTCCCTCTTTAGCGACATTCCTATAAAACGGGGAAATATCTTTCCAATCCAAATATTCCCGATAGCTGACATCGATCAGAGACAATACTTTCAAATATTTAATAGATATGTCAGTAGAAATATCACAGAGTTTCTCAGCATACTTTCGGAGTTCGTCATTATCGCCATCAACCAGCACCATAACATCAATATCCGAATCGTCTGCCTGCGTTCCGCGGGCAACCGATCCATACAGATAAACAGTCTTTAGTTTCGCCCCATATATTTCATGCAGCGATTCTGCCAGTTCTGCCAGCAATTTTCTCATATTCTCATCTTGAATCTGCTCCATTATCTCATTTCCCTTTTACCTAATACCTTATAACAGATCAATTATCATGTCAGCTGCCAATTTTTATAGTTATTCAGGATCCGTCTATATAGCTATATATCAATTTTACCCCAGATCCATAGAGTATACAACAAAAAATTCCATTCCATCCACGATGGCCTGCAGAGCGGAATTGGATAGATGACATAAAAAACGCCTCCCTGTAGTTGGAGCAAAAAAATAACGCCCACCGTATAAGTGAGCGTTGCTGTTTGCACTATTGGATCAGATACAGAATGCGGCGTAGAGAGGAACGGTCTTTTTCCCGTCCTCAAAGCCAAAGTTTTTGGCAGAGAGCTTGATGGCGTAGGCGGGTTTGTAGGTGTCCATATAAACCTTCAGGCTCTTGGCTTTTGTGTTGTCTGCGGACTTGACCTCAATGGGAATGAACTGTCCTTCCCGCTGAATGACAAAATCAATTTCCGCCCCACGCTCGGACTCCCAATAATAGGTCTTATAGCCGCTTATGGCGAGCTGCACATTCACATAGTTTTCCACAAGTCCGCCCTTAAAGTCGTTTAATTCCTCCACCATGTAGAGGACGTCGTTAGCCGCTAAATCCTTTTTGGCGGCAAGAAGACCCGGATCGGAAACATAAATCTTAAATGCGTCGATGTCACGGTAGTTTTCCAAAGGTTTCCTGATCTGCTCCACCTTGAACACCTGCGACACGATCCCCGACAGGCTGAGCCACTCGATGGCATTCTCAAATTCGGAGGCCCGCCCGCCTTTTTTAATCAGCTTATATTGAAAACGGGTATTCTTCTTCGAGAGTTGTACGGTGATGTTGTCATAGACGAGCCGTGTTTTCTTGATCTCATTCAGATTGTTGTACTTGCTCATGTCGTTAAGATAGGCGGCCAGAATGGTATCCTGCGTATGGCGGACGAGGATATAGTCCCTCGTCTGGGCAAACTGCATGACGCACTCCGGCATACCGCCCACCACAAGATACTGACGGTAAAGCAGCATAGCCGCATCGTGCAAGGCGGAAGGCAGAGGCGCATCGGTCCGGAAACACTTTTTAATCTGTTCTGCCAGAGCGTCCTCTCCCAGAGCAAGCATAAATTCCTCCATATCCATCGGATAAAGGGTCTTCATGTCCACCTTACCCACGGGGAACGAGAACCTTGCCCGATTGACTGCAACGCCCAAAAGACTGCCCGCCACGATGATGTGATAATCGGGAGCGTCCTCACAAAAGTATTTCAGTGAGGTAAGCGCCCTTTCGCAGAGCTGCACCTCGTCAAAAACGATCAACGTCTTTTCTCGGACAATCGTTTGCCCTGCAATGTGCGACAGGATAGGGATCAGATAATCGGGGCTGATATTTTCCTCAAAGGTTTCATTCAGCTTTGGGTTGGTTTCAAAGTTGAAGTACGCTACATTTTCATAGTGTGTGCGTCCAAACTCCAGAATGGAATAGGTCTTGCCGACCTGCCTTGCTCCCTGCAAAATCAGCGGCTTGCGGTGTATTCCCTCTTTCCAAGTTTCTAAAAAGCGCATGATTTTTCGGTACATGAGTGACCCTCCTTTCAGAAGTCACTTACAGTATGGCATATATTCGTGTAAAAATCAATGGATTTCACATGAATATAAACATTAAATTGCATGAATGTTTTCGCCGTCCATACACTTTTCGGCATAAATCGTCGCAAACCACCCAGATTAAACCTTCCCAAACTTGGTTGTCATCAGTTTGTAAAGCTCGGTGTTGCGGAGGAACTTATTGACAAAGGGAACGAGGGATCTGCCCACTTTGAGAAACCCTTGTCTTGCACCCACAAAAGCAGGACGTAAAAAGCCGCTTACTCTTGGAGGATAAGAATAAGTGGCTCACAGTGGTATGCCTTAAGCATATTCAATTTTCATTCTCTTTGTGGATGTGTTGGTGGTCTTATATATAGATAAACTCGTCAACACAATCCGTATATCTTCCTTGTCGGAGCAGTGCGTTTTTCCAACTCCACGAGGCTATGTAACAAAAATGTCCTTTCATGGCTATCCGAATAGATGTGATAAGTTTAATCTCTCATGACTGCACCTCCATTCTAAATACATCATATTACAAAATCCGTATTAACACCATTACGACCACGGATAAGGTATTAAAATACATAAAAAACAATGGTGTTGACTTTTCGGAACATCCTACAATGATACAGCGTGGCAATGGGCAAACAACCAATATCTCTGCTGCCGTTCCCAATGTTGCGTAGTTGACAGACTCATTTATACGTTGGTATGTACCAGAAAGCCAAAATATAGGGCTTGTCCGTGGTGGAACCATTTCCGATGTTTCTCTGGGTCAATGGTCTCGAAAATATTCCACTCCAACGTTACTTCTCATTTTGTGCTTTGTGGTTATATGCAACCCAACTAAGTGCAGTCTTCTGCAGTTTTTCTAATAGTTTAAGATGTTTGCTGTAATTAGTATTGTTAAGACATCTACGTTTTTCTGTAAGCTTTATTACATTACTCGCTTTTTCTTCCATCCCTGTTTCTCGTTCAGTTCCAACAATGACCTGTCCCTCATCAGACAAAAATAATTCTAAAGATTTAAATATGCTCCCCAAGTTTTCGGCATCCTGACCTTGCTGATTAGGAGTGTCAATCACATAAAAATTGAAAGGGCTATTTATTCTATATAAATTATATAGATACAGTGCCGACTGATACATATAAACTAATCGTGGAGTTTCGCTGCCAGTACGATTTATAATTTGCACAAAGTCCCTTAGTTTAATGAATGTTTTTGGAAGATTTATCACATCTGCTAAGGTACGGCAATATCCTTCTATGTTTTCTCTTATGTTTTTAGAACGTTTTTTGGATTTCTTTTCGTCTATTTTTTTGTCAATTATTGCAATTTTAGAAACATATGAATCTATTTCCCGTTGAAGAGTCTCCAATTGCATCTTGCAGGATTCATATATCTCATACTGCCCCTTCCGCAATAGTCCGGTCAGAAGATTCTTCTTTGGTCTTTATTTGAAAAAACTGATATTGCTGATTATTTGGAGAAAACTCTGCCATATCATCATGAAATTCGCAAAAAACAATACACTCTGCATCTTCTTGAAGCCTACCTATTATATGGCATACAATCCAATGAACTTGGTATTCAAATCTATTATAGGAGTCGGAGCCTGCTTGCTCACGCTGTTCAACAGTAAGTACCCTACTCATGATTGAAGTCCCCTTTCATTTTGTCCCATTTCGTAATAAAACTCCATTGTTTTTGCCATTCTTCCCCACTCGCTATCGCATCGAATACAGGCTCAAGGAAACTCTGAATTTCCGCAATAACAACAGCAAACGCAAGCGTGCTGTCCTTGATATTTTTCAAGAAATACCTCCACCGTTTCTGCACATCCTCGTCATCGGCCAGTGCTACAATCCGTTGGAAACTATCTCGATCATATGGAGTGCCACGGTGTTGCAAGGTTTCAAAAATCGCTTTTTGCAGCCTTGCACCATCGAAATCAAAAGTCCTTGCCAAATAATAAATATCGTAAAAATCTTTCATGCGGCCTGTCAGCTCAAAGCGTTGCAGAATAGCATCAAACTTTTCGGCTATAGTGCTTTCAAGGGAATAGGTTTTGATCACAGGCGTTTCAAAGTCGGAAAGCAGCGTACGGATCGTGCGTTGTTCCGCTTTGGGTACGATCACATCACCTACACCTATATCCACATTAAACGGCACGCGGACATTTTTGATCTGCCCAATAATCTGCGCGCTGATTCCGTGATACTTCCTTTGCGGGGAGATTTTCTCAAATCCCTTGGCCGTCATAAAAATATAGTCGTTGCCGGTTGGAGTGGCAATAATATTTCCAATCAATTCCTTCACATCTTCTACAGAATTTGAAAAGCCACGCAAGAGGAAATCCGCATCAATGGTCGCCCGACTTTCAAAATTTGTCAGCGTATAAATGAACAAACCGCCTTTCAGTACCAGAAACTCATCGTATCCGGATTTCGATAATTTCCTTAAAAATTCCTCCTGCACAAAAAGCTGCAAGCACTGCTGATAGCTAATGTCGGACGCCTTGGCTTTGTTCCGAAGTTTTGCAAGGACCGACGCTGCCTGATCTGCCATTACAACCACACTCCGATCAATTCCCTTACTCTTTTCTGCACACGCAGTTTCTTTGCATACCGCATAAGATTGGGAATGTTTTTCTTTGTATCATTCACATATCCTTGAATTGCTTTGTTAAAAACCTCTCTGTCCATCTTGTTCATATTCCGCAGCACATCGCAGATGGTGCGATCTCGGTCATAAATTCGGACTTTGGTAAAATCTATTTCGCCTTCTGTCTCTCCAAGCGGGAGCAGAAAAGATTCCATTCGATAGACTTTTATAAAAGGATAATCAATTCTTGTGCGCTCTTTTGAAACATTCTTATCCATTGCGAGATTCCACTCAGCAGGATTACGGTCACTGTATCTGTAATAAAACAATGCGGTTTCCATACACAGAACAGCATCGGGAAAAAGGCGGTTGATGATCGGGACTTCACTTCCACCCGCATCTTCCACCCAATGGTAGTACCCCCTTTTGATCTTCTCGATCAAGCCTTCCTTCAACATGCGCTGAATGTCCGCATAATACAGCTTTTCCGACAGTAATTCGGCGGTTGTCATGATATATTGATAATCCGAAAAAATATTTCTAAGCGCACTTATCGCATCCAAATCCAACATCTTCTCACCCCTATACGAAACCAACCAAAAGTAAAGCCATCAGTTGGGTGGTTTCATATAGAATACCATATTTTCACTGAAAAGCCAACCGTAGTAAATCACCCAAATTCAAATTCATCAATAGGGTGGATTCGTATAAGAAAATGACCTGCTTGTCCACTCCAAACAAACAGGCCGTTTCCTTTTATTCAAATTTTTCCCCGGTCATGCGCCGGCACGGATATTTGATAATGCCCGGTGTTGTATTTATTGCGCACTACTTTTGTTATAAATAGCGTTCAACTCGTCAATCAAGAAGTTCTGTTAAGCGAAATACGTCGTTCTTGTGTTTCCGTATATTCCGACTGTTAATCTGCTCGCCTTCCGATTTTCTGTGCAACAGATCCAGCCACGCCTTTGTAATCCTCATCCACGAGAATTGCCGATAAGCTTGACACATCTCCATCCATCGGAAACGGGAAAGCACGGCATCTTCCGGCAGGATAATGGCATCCGAATTCTCAATTCCTCTTACCATCTATTTCTCTCCAAACGTCAGCCAACATTTCTTCTACAGCCTCTTCTATTCTTTCATCCGTGTCTTCCCTGAGCGCTAAGGCGAGGGAAAGTCGATCAACGCTCTCCCCATTGCTCAGTTTTCCGGGATCGTATCGCCAAAATTCCACTGCACACTGATCCTCTGCATTTTGCAATTTGCCCGATGCGTTTTTTTCCCATGCTGTGATACTCTTTGCAGCATAACATTCTATGGCAGGCGGATTTAGCATCGAATATTTGGAGAGTGCCGAGTATCCACTCATGAGCAGTTTTTCTCCTATTTCCGCTTTTGGCACATAAATTGTTCTCTTAATAGGATTTACCAGATAACTTTGCGCCGTTTCAAAAAGCTCCCATGTTTTTTTCGGAATAAATAACCTTATGCACACCCCGTTTTTCTCTTTGTATCAAGCCCAAATCTTCAAGCTGTCCGGATGCCCTGGAGATAGATGTGGCTGTAAAAAAAGCGCATCTGCGGCATCGCTTGTCAACAATTCTCCGCAGCCATGATAAAGCTACCTCAAACGCTCCAGCTTTACGGGATTCGCGATCACGATAAGGCGCATGGTTTTCTCGAGCGGCATTGAGGGGTCAACGTTGACGCAGACATTGCCGTCTTGGATAAGAGCCACCACATTGATCCCATATTTTTGTCTGAGGTTTAATTCGATCAGGTTCTTCCCGACCCACTCCGCTCTGACGTCCAGCTCGATCATGGACACGTCTTTTGCCAGCTCCACAATATCGACAAAGCCGGAACTCAGCAGATTTTTCGCCAGACGGATCCCTGATTCGCTCTCGGGGAAAACGACTCTGTCCGCTCCCACCTTGCTCAGTATCCGGCAGTTCATCTCGCTGGAGCACTTGGCGATCACCGTGGGGACGCCGATCTCCTTGCACAGCATCGTGGCCATCACGCTGGCCTCCAGATTGGTCGCCATGGCGATGATCACCACGTCCACATTGGCGATGCCGAGCCGCCTGATCACTTCCGCGTCCGTCACATCCGCGCACTTGCAGTACGGAATGTCGGCGATAGCGTCATTGACAAGCTCCTCCTCCATATCGACTGCCAGCACTTCCGCGCCGTTTTTCACCAGTTCCTTCGCCACGGCCCGGCCGTATCTGCCAAGCCCGAACACCGCATAAGATTTATTCATACCCATCGCCTTCGCCTCTTTCTTCCGCTTGTCCTTTCTCTGCTCTTCCGCCGTCTGTTTAGTCCCGGCCTGTCTTCCTTCATTTCCTGCCTTTCTGCCGCAGAACCGAGAACGCCGTCATCCGACGCTGATCTCCTCCGTCGGGTTCTTGATGATGCTGCCGCTCTCTTTTCTCGTGTGGAACGCGATCACAAGAGAGATGGGGCCGACTCTTCCGAGATACATTGTAATAATGATAACGAGCTTGCCCCATATATTCAGCGCGGGCGTCAGATTCCTCGTCAGCCCTACGGTGGCCGTCGCGCTGACCGCCTCATAGGCGAGATCGAGCGCGTCCGCCTCCGTGCATACCGCCAGCAGGACCGTCGAGGCAAATAAGATCAAAAACGACATACACACCACCGCGACAGCTTTGCCGACCGCATGTTTCGGAATGTTTCTGTGAAAAAGCGACGTCTCCTCCCGGTTCCTTATGGCTGCGAACGCCGACACCAGCAGCACCGCAACGGTGACGGTCTTCACGCCGCCTGCCGTGCCCACGGGGGAACCTCCGATAAACATGAGCAGTAACGAGAGGATGGCCGAGGCGTTCGTCAGATTCTGCTGCGGGATCGTGGCGAAACCCGCCGTCCTCGTCGTCACCGACTGAAAGAGGGCCGCCATCGCTTTCTCCGGCAGGGAATACGCCTGCATGGTCAGCGGATTATCATATTCAAAGACAAAAAAAGCGGCGGCGCCCGCAAAGATCAGAAAGCCCGTGACCGAGAGCGCGATTTTGCTGTGGAGCGTCAGGCTGCGAAAGTATCTGCCGTGCAGTTTTTTCCTGTTCTTCCAGACTCTGACCACGTCCCACCAGACAATGTAGCCGATGCCGCCAAAGACGATCAGAAGACACGTCACGATATTGATCACGGGATCCAGGGCGTAGCCGCACAGGCTGTCCTCCGAGATAATGTCCATCCCCGCGTTGCAGAAAGCGGACACGGCGTTGAACACAGAGATCCAGACGCCCCGCGCGCCGAATTCCGGCACGAACACCGTCATATACAGGACCGCGCCCACGCCCTCCACAACAAACGTCCCGATCAGCACTTTCCTGATAAATTTTACAATGCCCGACAGGGTATTCAGATTGAAAGCGTCCTGGATCAGCATTCTGTCCCCGATGCCGATCCTGCGGTGCAGGCCGATCAGCAGCCCGGACAGGATCGTGATGACGCCCAGACCGCCTACCTGTATCAATACAAGGATCACCGCCTGTCCGAAAACGCTCCAGGTCGAGACGGTAGGCACCGTCACAAGCCCCGTCACGCACACCGCCGTGGTCGCCGTAAAGAGCGCGTCGATATAGGAAACGGCCTCCCCGTCTGCGGAGCTGACGGGCAGCGCGAGCAGAACGCTCCCCGCCAGTATGGCGAGAAGGAAACTTAGCATGATCGTCTGGGTTGTGGAAAAATGAAAAAGTTGTCTCTTGCGCATGATAATTTATGATACCACAACACGGCGTTTTTGAAAAGTCTGCACGGAGCCGCCGACAGGAAACAGACAGTAAGCGGGCAGTAAGCAGACAGTAAAACCTCCGGGCCGCGTATCTTACAGCCCGGAGGTCTTATCAGCTTTTACTGTTCTTTTTGTCCGTCTGTGCTTTCGCTCAGTTCTTGAGGAAAGCGACAATGCCGTTATTCTTCAGGTTCAGGACCACATGATCCGCTCTCACTTCCGTCACTTCCACGTCCGTCCATGCCCCGTCGATGTACTGCGCCGCCGTGATGGCGTCACCCTGCGCTACGCCGGGCATATAGAAACTTGCGACCGCCTCCTTGGCCGGGAACTGCACGTCCACCACGTTCAGCACCGTGCCCTCGCGCGCCGCGCGGACGGAATTTACATAGAACGACGAAACCTTGGAGATAGTCGCCGTCACGTTCGTCTTCTCACCGTTGATGATCAGACCGCCGCCCTGAGATATGGGGGTCGCGTCCTCGATCCCTTCCGTGTTCACCACCGCATTGTTATAGTACTCGTCCGCGGATTTGCCGCCGGCCTGCGCCTCCTGCATCTGCGCCATGTCAGCGAAACCTTTCTCTGCGGCCTCCTCCGCCATGCGGGCAGCCTCTTTGCTTGCCGCCTCTAAAGCCTTGCGCTCCTCCTCTTTCTTGGCCTCCTCGGCTTTTCTCTTGGCTACTTCCTCAGGGTTCTCCTTGTGGGATTTTTTCTTAGCCTCGGCCTTAATTCTCGTCATGGTAGAGGGATTATAAGAATACAGCGTACCACCCTCCTTATATATGTTCCAACTTCTTATAGTGTCCTTGTCGATGATCCAATAGATGTTACCATTCTCATCATCACTCAGTTCACTAGGGGACTTCTCCCCTTTCCACATGTTATAGCTGATCGTTTCTGTTTTGCCGCCATATTTATAT
This sequence comes from uncultured Lachnospiraceae bacterium, assembly GCA_947632515.1. Taxonomy (GTDB): domain Bacteria; phylum Bacillota; class Clostridia; order Lachnospirales; family Lachnospiraceae; genus UBA3282. The sequence continues at coordinate 29,701 of CANRPO010000007.1, read as the reverse complement.
TTTACCTCGATACTGCCGGACTCCATATGTCCCTGTCTGGAATTCCACCCGTCGTCTATCATACCGTCCTCTCCGATGGTGATAGTTCCATACGCGCTGGTGCCTCTCCCATTCCATGTCCCGGCCACGTCCTCAAACGTCCACGATGCCGCCTTCGCCTGCATGGGTACGAACATACCCGCGCACAGCGCCGCCGCCATAACATACACGGCGATCTTTTTTAATAGTTTCTTATACATGTTCTTTCCTCCAATCTCAATATTTTAATATTGATGATGTACATTACTCTCAAGAGTATACAGACTTTTTCAAGCTTTTTGGTATACTGTGAGCAGATTTTTGCTATTTTTTTAACTGTTTTATCGCAATCTATAGAGGGAACCGCCCCGTCATGCGGGGGCAGATTCCTGACAGACAGAAAACTGTATGAATCCTTTAGCCGCTCTTTACGCCTTGCGGAACACGCCAACGATCTCTCTGCCAAATCCCATGTCCCCCAGCATTCGGTAGATCTCCACCGTCCGCTCCAGCGAGATGTCATGAAACAGATTCTCCAGACAGACTGCCGCTTTGTGGGCGGCTTTGCCCGTCTCCGGTTTTTCATAGTAGTTGCTGTATGGATTCACGAGCTGGAAATCCACGAAGGTATCTCCATAGAAATCCGTGCAGAGGAAACCGTTCGCCTCCAGACGCGCGATCAGGCCCTCTCTGTTGAAATAACCTGTGTGGTCCGGGTCATCCAGCCAGTATTCCTCCTTCATCTCGTTTCTTTTTAACAGCATTCTCTGCAGATTGGAATAGTTGTTTGCGACCTTCACTACGAGAACAGACTGCTCTTTCATGACTTTTCCGATCTGTTGCAGGCACAGATCGATGTCGTCCACCATATCCAGACAGCGGTCCACATTCACCACGTCATATGTCTCGCCGCGCTCCGCCATCATCGGGAGCAGCGTCTCCATCGACCCCTGCTCGAAATAAGGCAGCAGATCGGGATGAAACTGTCGCAGGGCATAGGAGCCAATGTCGATCCCCTTGACGCCTTTGACATTCGCTTTCTCGTGAAAAAACTGCAACAGGAATCCCTCGCCGCAGCCAATATCCAACAGGGTGTAGGCGTCATTCTTCCCGAGCGCGGCCAGATTCTGCTCTATGACGTAAGCCCGCTCCTCGATCTGATTGTGCAGCCATCGCAGCTCCTCCGGCGGATAGGCGGTTTTTTCATAGGTCGCGCCCGCATAATCCTGAAAATAGTGTTCCTCAAAATTTTCGTTTCGCTCCTGCGCCGTATTTTTACGGCGAAGTTCGTAATAGCCGTACTGATTCAGGTATACCGAATCGTAAATATCTTCCTTTGCAAACTCAGGCGCCTGATTGAGTTTCCACTTCTGTTCCATATTCGCAAACCGCCTCCTGTGTGAGTTTCTCTGTCTGTTTTGTGCATTTGACTGCATTCTTTCACATCATACACGCTTTTACTTTCTTTTTGGTATACTCTCAGCAGACTTTTTTCCGCTTTTTACATTTTTCACTTATATAGAAAAAGCCACCCTGTTTTCCTCAGAAAACAAGGTGACTCATATAGCCGCTCTCATCGGTCGCTCTCAAGAAGTCACAAATTCATCACAAACGCCGCGGCCGCAGACACCCACGCGGCCACCTCCGGCTGCAGCTCTTTGCCGTTTTCGGAGCACGTCAGTTCCGTGCCGAGTCCCAGACCGTGGCAGCCCTTTGGGTAGATGTGGCACTCGAATGGGACGCCCGCCCTTCTGAGCGCCTGCATAAAGAGCAGGGAATTCTCCACGGGCACCGCCTGATCCTCGTAAGTGTGCCACAGAAACGTAGGCGGCGTATGCGCCGTGACCTGATTTTCCAAGGACATCTTGGCCAGCAGTTCCTCGTACCTATCTCCCAGCAGCTTGACGAAGGAATCTCGGTGCGCATACTCTCCCGCCGTGATGACGGGATAGCTCAGGATCAACCCGTCCGGCCGAATCTGCTCCGCGCTCTGCGCGCCGGCAGCGTCTCGGAGGAAGTCTTCTTCCCAGAAACAGCCCAGGGACGCCGCCAGATGGCCGCCTGCCGAGGAACCCTGCACGAAAATCTTGTCTGCGCGGACCCTCCACTCTTTTGCGTGTGCCCGCAGGAACGCCAGCGCCCTGGCCAGCTCCAAAAGCTGCGTCGGATAGACCGCGGGCGACACAGAGTAGTTGAGCAGCGCCGCGTGGGATCCCGCCGCCAGAAACTGCAGCGCCAGAAACTCGCCTTCCCGCGCGGAGACGTGGTTATATCCGCCGCCGGGGCAGATGAGCACCAGCGGGCGCTCCTTCACGAGCAGCCCGTCCGGCGTGTCGATCAGATAGGTGGTGAGCGTGGGCTTACCGACGCTGCCCGTCACGCTCATATCGTAAGTCTGATAATACATGGTCCTCCTCCTTGTGCAAGGCATTGTCCTGCATTGTTTTTCCATTCCGCGTATGCCCGCCTTACTCCTCCGGCGCGGCCTGTCCGTCCCGCCCCGCCAGATCGAGCCAGGGGCTGTAGTATTCCTCCGGCACGGAATCGGGCACATAGTAGGAGCGGTACTCGTTGGGTCTGGAAGTGTAGACGGTGACCGTAAATCTCACGCGCTTTGTCTGCGCGCCGAGCATGGTCTGATCGAGCCAGACACCGCCGCCGCCAACGGCCATAATATCTCGCTTGCTCCACTCATTCACCGTAAACAGGCGGTTGTCCCCGTCGTAGAAACAGACGTGAAAGCGGTCGCCGTCCGCGTAGTCGTCCAGATTGTCCCAAGAGGCGTAGTATTCCGCGGATGACGAACCGGTCATAACGTTCCATCTCAGTCCTTCGGGAGCCGGCAGCACGGGCGCGTCCGCTCCCGTATACAAGAAGGCGTCCGACACGGCAAAGGGGCTGTCCGCGTATGTTATGCCGTCCCCCTGAGCCGACACTGCGAAATAGTAATAGCCGTTCTCCTCCAGGCATTGTCCGAGACTGTTTTGATACAGTCCGGTCGTCCCGTCCACGCCGAAATTGCCTCTTGCGTCTCCCTCATACGTCCACTGGTCATGTTCGGGGTCCGGCGGCTGCGCATCCTCCTTCACATAGACCCTGTATACATACCCAACCTCGCCGTCTGTGCCGCACTCCGGCACGTTCCCCCACACGCCGACGCCGCTGTCGCCGTCCCAGTGCGGCTCTTCGGGCGCGGGCAGGACTCTCAGGCCGCTGCCGCCGTCATTTGGCGCAGCGTGCTCCCGCCCGTACCATATTCCCCCCCCCACAAGACACAGGAGGAGCAGAGCGATACCCGCGCCCGACAGGATCCGGTTCCCCGGAAAGCCGAACGCCAGCCTTACCTGCCTGACGGACTGGTAGCGCTTGTCGGGATCCAGCTCCGTACATTTTCTGATAATTTTCCTGTAGCGCGGATCGTTCGCCGCGCTCCCGAACGCCTGCCCCAGCGTGACGCCGAGGGCGTAGATGTCCGACCGCGCGTCGGTCTGCGCGAACCCGTACTGTTCGGGCGGCGCGTACCCTCTCGTGCCGAGCAGATGGGTGTCCTGCTCCGCCAGATCCTTAGGCATCCGCGCCGCGTCGAAGTCGATCAGGCGGATATGCCCGTCCGGCGTCATGAGAATGTTGGAGGGCTTGATGTCCCTGTGGACGATGTTGTTCCAGTGCAGATACTCCAGCACGCCGCACAGTTCCCGCACCAGTTTCCGGCATTGGCGGGGCGTCAGCGCCCTGTCGCCGAGGCTCTCGCCCTCGATATATTCCTCCAGCACCACCGTCCGGCTCTCCCCTTCCTCCACCTCATAGATGCGGGGAATGCAGGGGTGCGGTTTTTCCTGCAGTATGCGGTAAACGCCGTGTCTGCCTGCCAGTGTCTTGCGCACACAGGGCTTTTCGATGCCCTCCGCCCGCACGAGCTGCACGGTGCATTTGTCGCTTTTCTTTAGGAGCCTGATCTCCTCGCAGGTTCTTTCCATGACTGTTTTCCGTCCCATTCTTTTGATTCTCTTGCGCTCTCCGTCCGCGTTTTTCTCTTTTGTCCCAAGATGTTTTTCTCTTTTGTCCTAAGATGCCGCTTGCAAATTCCGACGCGGCGGGATTATACTGTAATCAGAACAGGATCCCACACTACACGGAGCGACGAGATGACACGGCAAAAAAGTACGGAAGAACTGACACACGAGATCAAGGCTGCCACAGACATTGAAGATTATCTGCTGGACAACCGAAATCAGATGCTGTCGCAATCCCTTGCGCAGCACCTGACCGCCCTGCTTGCGCGGAAAAAGCTGAGGCGCGCGGACGTCGTGCGCGCATCCATGCTCGACCGCGCCTATGTATACCAGATCTTCTCCGGGGAAAAGACGCCCTCCCGCGACAAACTGATCGCGCTGGCGTTCGGTCTTCAGCTCTCCTGCGAGGAGACGCAGAAAATGTTGAAGATCTCCGGCAACCGCGAACTGTATGCGCGGGACGAGCGCGACGTGCGCATTCTGTTCGCTCTGCGGGAGAAGAAGACCGTGCTCGAGACAAACGATATTCTGTTTGAACACAGCCTGCAGCCCCTGTGCGTTTGAGCCTGCCCACGTCAAGTCTTCCTACCCGTTGTTCGCGTTGCTGATAAACGCCACGAACTCCTTCTGGGGGATCGGCTTGGAGAAGAAATATCCCTGGATGAAGTCGCACTGCATGTCCGAGAACGCATCCAGCATCTCCTGTGTCTCCACACCCTCCACAACGATCTCCATGTCCATATCCTTGAGCATTTTCACCGTATTTTTCAAAAAGATCCAGACCTTCTGCGTATTTCCCTCACTCACAAAGGACTTGTCCAGCTTGATGATCTTGAGCGGGAGCTGGATCACGCGCTGCATGTTCGAATAGCCTGTCCCGTAATCGTCCAGAGAAAATTTGATGCCGGCCTTCGTCAGTTTCTCCAGATTGTCCGCCATGACCTTCTGCGCATAGGCGGCCGCCGTCTCCGTGATCTCCAGATTGATCTTGTCGGGCGCGACGTTGTAGCGCTCCATGATCTTAAGATAATTCTCCGGCAGATCGCCGTTCATGATCTGCGCCACCGACAGATTGACTTCTATGTAATCGAGTCCCAGCTTTTTGAAATCGTCGCCGGAGATAAATCTGCAGACCGTCTCAAAGACATACTCTCCGATCCTGTGGATCGTACCGTTCTGCTCCGCCGCGACGATCAGCTCCTCCGGGGAGATAAAACCGTACTCCGGATCGTTCAGACGGATCAGCGCCTCCGCGGAGACGAATCTGTTCTGCGCAACGGAATAGATCGGCTGATAGAACACCTCGAAGCTTTTTTGCTCCAAAGCCCTGTCGATGATCGCGTCGATGTTGTCGCGGATACTCATTTTTCGCTGGTCTATCACTTCGCCGGCCCGCATGATCCTGCCGGTGTAGGGGTATCTGGTGTGAAAATCCGCGCCGAAGGACATCAGCATCCGAAAGCTCGTGATCTCCTCGGGACAGTCGGCCAGAACGATATAGGGCATCAGGCTGATATTCAGGCCGTTGAAATCAGTCTCCCTCTTGAGCTCCTCGTTCAGCGCCTCCGCGATCTCCTGCGCGCGCGCCCTGTTCCTGCCGTAGAACACCATGCGGAAACGGCAGTTGTCCAGATAGTACATCTCCGCGTAGCCATGCATACGCTTGTTGACGCCTCTTATCTTGTCGGCGATCTCCATGAGCAGTTTCGTGGCGCTGTCAAAGCCGAGCATCTGCTGGATCGTCTGATAATTGCCAATGTTGAGCATGATGACGGTCACATGCTTTTCGTTGTAGAAGTCACGCCTTAAGTCGGACGCGTACGCGCTGTATTTCATAAGTTTGGTAAAGGAATCGATGTAATCCTCAGGCCGCTGTATGCTGATACTGACGATCAGCAGGCTGACCGCGCCGAAGAACATCTCCACCAGAAAGGCGGGAAAAATCATCTGCACCACCATCGCCATAAGACCGATGGGAATGACGGCGCTGATGGCAAGGATCTTGCGGCAGGACATCGTCTTGCGGTAGATGAAGATATAGATCGCGTCATAGACGATATAGAATATGGTGGTCACATAGATCAGCCAGAACATCGGCCCGCGCTCATAGCCGTTTGCCACAGAGAACATAAGGCCGTTGCCGGCATTCGCCACAAAAGCCGCCTCCGTCACCAAAAGCGGCAATAGCATCACGAACTGCAGGCCGATATGCCTGCGCAGCTTGTGCCATGTGTCGGTCAGACTGATCACAAAGAGAAAATGCAGAGGCGCGCTGAGATAATGCGTCATCAGATAGCCGACGTTCATGGTGTAGAGCAGAGATTCGTTGCCGCCGTGCGCATTGTCCAATGCGACGGAGGCGATGTCAAAGCAGGTCGCAACGATAGAGACTGCCACGATGATCATAAACAGACGATTGGAGATGCCGTCTGTCATTTTGCGCGCAAACAATGAGATCAGAAGGATAACAAGCAAAATAAGCGCGGCAATATCAAAGCTTATGCTCTTACCCACGGTGTGTCCCCCCCCCTGTCATTCTCTCACATGACGTTTATTTCTTTTTATCATATCGGAGCCCAAAAGTCAATCGAAAGCGGCGGCGAAAACGGGGAAAAAGCGGGGGCCGCAGCCTACATTTTCTTGACTTTGTCCATGCGACCCATTAAAATTGACATGTCAATATTACTTATCGTCAGGCGAGGGAACATATTATGTGGTACGACTGGTTTTTATCGATCATTCTTGCATTTGTCGCGGTACTCATGACAAGAGTTCATTTTTCGGGCACGGTGAGTTCGTCGGCCGATGAGAATTACTTTGCCGGATTCGGTATCTCCGCCGTGATCCTGTTTGTTGTTCTCCTCTTGGTCTTCCGTCTCGTCATTCCCTGCCTCGACGGGAAGCTGCACGCTTATCTGCACAGGGTTTGTCAGCGTGACGCGGAGTCTGCCCGTCCCCACAAGAAGATCCTCCGATTCTGGAGCGTCGTGATCGCCGTGGCATGGCTGCCCTACTATCTGTCCTACTATCCGGGCGGCATCTATTCGGATACCTTTACCTCCATCTCCTACCACTATGCGGAGATCGTGTGCAACCGCCATCCGATCTTTTACAACGCGCTGCTGGATCTTGCGGTCCGTTTCGGGGAGCTGCTGGGGCGGGATCTTACCTGGTCCATGGGATTTTTCCTCGCCGTCCAGATGATCCTGATGGAGCTTGAGATCATCTGGTTTTTACACTGGATGCTCTCGCACCGCGTCGGGCGCAGACTGCGGACCGGCGTCATGGTATTTCTCGTATTCTTCCCGCTGATCCCGCTGTACGCCGTCTCGGTCTGGAAAGACACGCCCTTCTCCATGGCGTTTCTGTTCTGGTTCCTGTTCGCGGTCGATCTCTATCTGGAATTCAGACGCGGACAGTGGCGTCTCGGGACCCTTGCGGGGTTTGTGACGGGCATGTTTCTGGTGGCGTTTACCAGAAACAACGGCATGTATGTGACCGCGTTTATGGCGGTCATGTTCGCTGTGCTGACATTGGCCTGCGGCGTGCCGCTCTTCCGGAAGCTGTTCACCTACGCCGCGATCCTGATGTCCGCGTTTCTGATCTGTGTGATCCAGGGGCCCGTCTACCGCCATATGGGCGTGATCCCCACGGACGTGGTGGAGGACATCGGCATCCCCATCCAGCAGATCTGCAGCGTCGTCGTACACGACGGTGAGATCACGCAGGCGCAGTTGGAAAGCATCGACCGTTTCATCCCCGTAGAAAATATCCCGGAATACTTCAAGCCCTGCGTGGTGGACAGCATCAAGTGGTCCGCCGGGATGGACTGGGGGTATCTGGAGCTCCACAAGCCGGAATTCTGGGATCTGTGGAAACATCTGATGCTGCAGAATCCGGACATCTATCTGCAGGAATATCTGCTGGAGACGCTGGGTTTCTGGAACGTCGATGTGTCCGGCTCCAACGGCTACGTCATGACGGAGGTCTGGAGCAACGATTACGGCGTGGAGCAGACGGATTATTTTGAGAGATTCTTCGGATTCTCCTTTCAGCACTTTGTCAATCCCGAATACTATATCAGCTGCGCGTGGCTGTTCTGGCTCTTTTTTATCTGTATGATCTTTGTGATGAAACATTATGGATTCCGGGACTGCGCGCTGTTCATGCCCCAGATGGGGGTCTGGCTGACTCTGATGGCGGCCACGCCGCTGGCGATCTCGCTCAGGTATGTGGCGCCGCTTTTGTTTACGCTCCCCTTTGTGTTCCTCATTCCGGCGCTCCTTGAAAGGGAGACGCAAAACAAGATCGTCAGCGAAGAGACGGCCCTTATGAACGAGGAAAATCTGCAATGAGAACAGGAAAGAAGAAAAGACTTTTATTTTTCATCATACTTATCAACATGGCGTTTCTTGTCATCTTCGGCATCACGAGCCTGCTCGGACGTCAGGATGATATTACGCTCAGCGACATTCCGCTCTATTCTTCCGACGGTCTGTATGCCAACGGCGAAAATCATATTTTTTCCACGGATTATCCCGTCTCCCGCTATTGGTTCGCGGCGCAGACCGGGCCGCTGACGTCCGGCGTGTACACTGTCAGGGTGTTCTATAACGCAGACAGAGACGTCTACTCTGTATCGTGCGGCAGCGACGTCACCGACGGGGAGCCGTATCCCGTCGTCTACGCGGAGTCCTACACGCTCAGCGCGCTCTATCACAGTTTTGAGTACCGCATCTGGGTCAACAGCGCCATCGACCATCTGAACATCCGCGTGGACTGCGGCGGCGGGGACGACGGGGATTTCGACAATGAAACCTTCTTCGAGGACGGCAGTTATCTCTATCTGGATAAGATCGAGATCGTGCGCGATTATCGGGAGACGGTGTTCTATCGGTTTGTACGCCTTGTCTTCTTTTTCCTGTTCCCGACGGACTGCATTGTCGCCGTGCTGTGGAATCTGCAGAAAATAAAGGAGAATATCGCTGTCGTCTTGGGGCTGTCCTGTGTCTTTATCGTCAGCTCACTGGGCGTTATGGGCTGTTTCGTCACAGAGGGACATGACTATCTGTTCCACTATGCGCGGATCGTCGGCCTTGCCGAAGGGCTGATGTCCGGGGAGCTGCCCGTGCGGATACAGCCCGGCTGGCTCCACGGTTACGGCTATGCGGCCTCCGTCTGTTACGGGGATCTTCTGCTCTATGTTCCCGCCCTGCTGTACGCCCTCGGCCTGCCGATCATTCACGCTTACAAATGCTACGTTTTGCTGATCAATCTGGGAACATTGCTGATCTCCTATTTTTGTTTCAAAAAAATAGGCCGCAGCCGTCCCATAGCCGTCGCCTGTTCCGCTCTGTACTGTCTCTGCGTCACGCGTCTTATCAACCTTTATCTTCGGGCCGCCGTAGGGGAATATTCCGCGTTTATGTTCCTTCCCCTCGTCCTGCTCGGCATGAAGGAGATCTATGCAAAAGACAGGCGCTCCGAGTCCCTGCCCCCCCCCACAGACTGCGGCTGGCTGATTCTCTGCCTGGGCATGACGGGGCTGATCCGGACGCATGTGCTGAGCGTGGAGATGACGGGGATCTTTCTTGCGCTCACAGTCCTCCTCCTGATCAGGCGCATGTCAAAACAAGTGTTTTTGGCGCTGTGCAAGAGCGTCCTCGCCACGCTCCTTCTCAATCTCGGCTTTCTCCTGCCGTTTCTCGACTATGCCGGGGACAGTTTGAAGGTCTTCGCGGCCAAAACTTCCTACGGCATTCAGCAATACGGTTTGAGTCTCTATGAGCTGCTTTCTTTCGGTACGACGGCTGCGGGCAAGGCCACCGACGCCCTGAGCGGGCCTGTGGCGCGGATCCCGGAATCGTTGGGACCGGGAATCCTCGCCGCTGTTTTGCTGATCGTCATTGTCCTTGGGAAAGGTAACCGCTGGGGGAAGAACGAAAAGGGGCAGCTTATTCTCACGGCGGGGCTGGGCTGTCTTGCCCTCATCCTCACGACCTATTATTTCCCGTGGAACAGGCTGGCTGCCCTCCCGGTCCTGAACAGCGTCACGGCCAGCATTCAGTTTCCCTGGCGTTTCCTGAGTATCGCCGTGCCGCTTTTGACCTACGCGGCCTGTATCGCTCTCGTCAAGTTCGAGGAGATCTTCGGCAGAGAAAAACTGACTTATGCGCTGATCGTACTCTGCGGGATCGCCGCCTTGCAGGGGATGTACTTCCAGGATTTGGTGATCCGAAACGCCGGCACGGACGGCGCGCCCCAAGACAGCGTGATCTACTATGACAGCCGCCCCCAGATGAACCTGAGCGCCATCGTCTCAAGCGGGGAATACCTCTTGGAGAATACTAACGTCAGCCTGACATGGACGGACCTTGACGTGACGGGTGAGAATGTGCAGATCCTGCAGACAGAGAAAAACGGTCTCACCACGAAGATCGTCTGTGAGGCCGCTGAAAACGCATGGCTGGAGATCCCCATGTTCGCGTACAGGCATTACCGCTGCGGGGACGTCGATACCGGAGAAGAGCTGCCCGTGTCGCGGGGCACGAACAACAAGATACGTGTGGATCTGCCGGACAACTATCGGGGCGTCCTGCGGGTGTACTTCTCGGAGCCATGGTACTGGCGCGCGTCGGAGCTTATCTCTCTCGTCACTCTGGTATGGTTGACACGATCAGCTGCATGTCTCCTAAAAGCATGGCGGTGCCGTAACCGTTCGGCAGGATAAAGTGATCCCCCTTGCCGATCATCTGTCCGTTGATCAGACCCTCCCCCTCCACCACGCTCATGATCAGGAAGGGGTAAGTCTGCTCGATGGAGACAGGCTCCGTGACATCCAGTTTCCAGACCTTGTAGAAGGCGTCGGAAACCAGAAGATTCATCTGATTCGCAGGCATGTCATCCGTCCCGTGAACGCTCTCTTCGACAGGCTTGGCAGGCACAGTGATGACGTCGATGCTCTGATCGATGTGCAGCTTTCTCGGTTTCCCGTCCACCAGTCTGTCGTAGTCGTAGAGGCGGTAGGTAATATCGCTGCTCTGCTGCGTCTCTAAAATCAAAATACTGCCTCTGGTGGTGTGCACGGTGCCAGGGTCGATCTGGATGAAATCGCCCTTGTGGACAGGCAGCTCCCGGATCAGCTCGCGCCATCTTCCACCGTGGATCATTTCGCTGAGTTCTTCTCTGCTCTTCGCATTGTGTCCGAAGATCAGTCTTGCGTTCTCGTCGCAGTCCAGCACATACCAGCTCTCGCTCTTGCCGAGGGAGCCGTTCTCGTGCGCCATCGCGTAAGCGTCGTCCGGGTGCACCTGGATGCTCACATCCGCGCCCGCGTCCAAGATCTTCACCAAAAGCGGGAATCTGTCGCGCCCTGTGTTGCCGAAAAGCTCCGGCTTTTCCCTCCATAGCTGCGAGAGCGTCATGCCCTCGTAGACGCCTTCCCTGACGGCGCAGTCCCCCTCGGGATGCGCGCTGACGCCCCAGCACTCCCCAATCCTGCCGGAGGGCACATCGTAGGGCCACTCGCGGCCGAGACGGTCACCGCCCCAGACGCGCTCCTTAAAGATGGGGTGGAAGAAGAGGATCGGTCTTGGGGTCCTGTTGACGGACAGATTCGCGCCGTTTGTCTCCATCACCTTCCGATACCAGAACGCGGAGTCCTTGGCGATACGTTTCTGAGTCGCAAAGTCCACATGGACGATGCCGAAACGCTCGCTGAACCCCTTCTCCCACTCGAAATTGTCGAGGAAGGTCCACAGGAAATAGCCCCTCACGTCCGCCCCGTCGTCGCCGGCGCGCTGCAGAGCGGACAGATAGCGGTCGAGGAAAGTGATCCGGTTGGGATCGTGTATCTGTCCGTCGTCGGATATGAGGTCGTGGCAGGACATGCCGTTCTCCGTGATATAGAGAGGCGTCCTGTATCTCTCATAGATAAACTTCACGCCCCAGTAGAGGCACTCCGGCGTCACGGGCCATCCGGCCGCCGTCTTGGGCGCTCCGGCGGGCGGCGCCACGATCTCGGGTTCTCCGTCCTCTCCCGCCCGCACGATATAGCCGTTGTAGATATTCTGCCCCATAAAGTCGATGGGCTGTGAGATCAGTTTCATATCTTCTTCCGTGATCTCCGGCAGATAATCGCGAAATTTTTCCAGACCGCTCTCGGGATATTTGCCAAGGAACACCGGGTCGTTGAACCATGCCACATTCCAAGTCCAGTTATCCATGGGATTATAGAACGAGAACAACACTTTGCGCGCGGCCTCGATGTCCTCCGGCCTGTCGCTGGCGGGATAGGCCATGCTGCACGTGGGCGCGTAGCCGATCTTGATCGGCTGTTTCGCATATCTGCGCAGCGTGATGACAGCCTGTCCGTGCGCGCGCATCGCATTGTGGGCGATCCGAAAGGTGTCCGCAAGCGGCAGTTTCTTCCCCGGCGCATGGACGCCCGTCAGATGCCCCAGACCCACGAAACACTGCGGCTCGTTCAGCGTCACGATATACTCGCACAGATCGGTAAAATTCTCGGCGATCACTCCGGCATACTCCCCAAACCACCTGATCGACTCCTCGTTCAGCCAGCCGCCCCTGTCCTGCAATGCCTGCGGCAGCTCCCAGTGGTACATCGTCAGATAGGGCGTGATACCATTCTCCTTCATCGTCAAGATCATATCTCGGTACAGCGCGATGGCCTTCTCATTCACCCTCCCCGTGCCCTCGGGCATGATCCTGCTCCAATTCACCGAGAAACGGTACGCCTTGATGCCGAGAAGGCGCATCAACTTGTAGTCTTCACGGTATCTGTGCATGTGGTCGCACGTGACGGAGGCGTTTTTGCCATCGGCGATATGCCCCTCCTCGGCGAAAGTGTCCCATATCATCCTGCCCGCGCCGTCCTGCGGGTCTTTCCCCTCGATCTGGTAGGCGCTTGTGGCGACACCCCACACGAAATCGTCTCTGAACATATATGTATTTCTCCTTGTATCATGTAATACTTGTTCTTCTTCTGCGGTCACTATATATTCTACTATCGCGGCACGGAAAGCACAAGCAAAACCGTGCCGCGATCCTGTTTTCCCTCATCCTGCGGGCGCTTATTCCTTCGATTCTGGCAGACGCAGACGGAACAGGCGTTTCGCCAGCTGCCCCGGATGAAAGGGAAGTAACGGGTAGATATAGCTCTTGTCCGACAGCGTCTTGTTGCCCACGATCGCCCACACAAACAGGAGGATCGCCGCAAGATAGCCGTACAGCCCGAAAATGGCCGTCAGGATCAGATTGATGATGCGCATGAATTTCAGCGCATAGCCGAGCTCATAATTCTGCTGGGTGTAATTGGCGAGGGCAACGAACGCCATGTACAGCATGACCTCGCTGTTGAACCAGCCGCTGTTGACCGAAAACTCCCCCAGCACGAGAGCCGCCATCACGCTCAGGGGCGTGCTCAGCATGTTGGGCGTGTTGACCGCCGCCAGTTTCAGGCCGTCGATGGCCAGCTCCAATATGAGAAACTGAGCGATCAGCGGAATGTTCGACTCCTCCTGCAGCATGATAAACTGAAAAGATTCCGGCACCCACTGCGGGTTCTGCATCAGAAGTAAAAAAGTCGGCGTCATGATATAGGTCAATATGGAGATGACAAACCTCGTCAGCCGCAGATACGTCCCCGTGATCGGCGGGAAATAGTAATCGTCGGCCTCCTCCACGATGTCGAAGATCGACGTGGGAACGATCATGGCGGAGGGCGAATTGTCCACCAGGATCACGATGTCCCCCTCCAGCACCTGGGCCGCCGCCACGTCCGGCCGCTCCGTGAACTTAAATTTCGGAAAAGGATTGTACCATTTGCGCTGGTACAGACATTCCGCCAAGCTCTCCTGATTCATGGTCAGGGCGTCCACTTTGATATTGCCGATCTTCTTTTTTATTTTTTCGAGAAACTCGTGGTCCACCCGGTTATCCATGTAACAGAGTACGATGTCCGTGCGGGAACTCACGCCGGCATTCATCATTTCCATACGGAGGTTCGTGCTCCGGATGCGCCGTCTGATCAGCGCCGTGTTGAACACGATGGTCTCCACGAACCCGTCCTTGGAACCGCGCAGCGTCTTGTCCTTGTCCGGCTCCTCCACGCCTCTCGCGGGATAGGTTCTGGAGTCGATCAGGATGCATCTGTCGTAGCCGTCGATAAAGAGGGCGAACACACCCGACAGAATGCTGTAGAGTATCTCGTCCCAAGAATCCTTTAAGTCCACCTCCACATAGGGCGTCGCCTTCTTCGCCATCTCATGGACATTCTCAGGCATATCTGCGGGCTTTAGGTCGATAAAGTACTGTAATATCTTCATCATCAGCTCGTCCTTGCAGAAACCGTCTATAAAATAGATACAGGCCTGCCTGCCGCCCACCTCGATGACGCGGTACACAATATCAAAACTGGTGTCCGGTTTCATGTGTTCGTTCATGTAAGACATGGTCTGCTGCAGCGACGATGTCATTTTTCCTCTATGCTCTTCTTCTATTTTCCGCACTGTCAAAAACTCCTTCCAAAGCTCTACCATCGTTTTCCATAGTATGTCTTGGAAGGAGTTTTCTTATTCATGACAGATTCCCGATCCCGTGCAGATCATTGTCTCCCGGTGCTGCCGTGTCCTCCTCTGTCCACATCCCCAAGATGCGCCACTTCGTCAAAGACGATCTTCGGCTGATTCTCCACGATGCGGAACTGGCAGATCCGGTCGTTTACATGGATCTCGGTGTCCCTTAGCGCATAGACCGGCATAAACCACTGGTCGTTATCGCCGCAGTAGGAGGAATCGATCACCCCGTGGTGGTTGGTCTGGATGATCCCGAAATTCTTGAAGGTGGAGCTGCGCGGCACCACATGCGCCTCATAGCCCTCGGGCAGTTCCATGCCCACGCCAAGCGGGATCAGCCTGAACTCTCCCGCCTTCAGCGCCACGTCCTCCGCCGCCCTGAGGTCGATCCAGTCGGATTTGCCGTCTATGTAGGTCAGTTTGTCTATCTTGTCTGTAAAATACTTGATCTTGATCGTCTCGCTGCGCATCTCAAATACTCCCTCCCGCGACGCCGCTTTCTCCGCTCTTATCCGCCGATCTGTCTTGTCTGCGCGGACAGCATAACAGCCCGTGTCTCAGGCGTAGTCTCCGCAGTGGAGTACCGGGTTCGCCGGATCCGTCTGCCGCAGACTGGCCTGCACGTCGATCACCCGCTGGTTGCTGCTCCCTTTCCAGAGGAGCTTTGTGTCCTTCTGATCGACCTTAAACTCTCCGTCTACAAGCACATCCACATACTTCATCACGGGATAGTGCAAGATGTCTTCCCAACTGTCGCCTGTGTACAGCCAGATCGTCTTATGGGGATACCTGTCCTTGATCTCTTTCATCAGGTTCCTCACATCGAGGCGGTTCGCCGCGTGCAGCGGATCGCCGCCCGAAAACGTGACGCCGCTGATATAGGGTTTCTCCAACTGATCAAAGATCTCCTTTTTGGCGGCGTCGTCAAACGGCAGACCGCCGTCGGGATCCCAGGTGATCGGATTCTGGCACTCTTTGCAGCAATGCGCGCAGCCGGCAAGCCAGAGCACCACACGCAGACCGTCGCCGTTGAGCATGTCGTCCTTCGTTATGTTATGGTATCTCATAAAACTGTTTTTCTCCCCGTTTACTCATGTGAAATGTGAAAACCTCTGCATGGAACATGCAGAGCCTCATTCGCGGCTCATAGATGGACGCTCGCCATAAACATGCGATCTGCCGCAAGCGGCGTCCGCATGTTTCCGGCTCGCTGTTTTCACATGCTTTTCCTCTCTGCGATTTCGGCCATCTTGGCGTCGCTCAGTCTGGTGTCCCCGTGTACGCGGGAGTACGCCAAGTACCCGTTCATGCGGTCGATCTTGGTCAGATTGCGGCTGCCGCAGACGGGACAGACATCCATCTCCAGCTCCTGATGGCCGCAGTCGTCGCAGTACGCCAGGGACAGATTGACCCCTTCGTAAAAGCCCATATCCATAGCGCGGCGGATCAGCGTCTTGATCGCGTCTATATTGTAGTCGATCGGATATTTCACATACTGGATCTTGCCGCCGTTGGCCAGCTCCCAGAAACGATACTCCAAGTCCTGTTTCTCGATGGGGGTGATGTCCTCGCTCACATGGCAGTGGAAACTGTTGGACACATACTCCCTGTCGGACACGCCCTCCACGATGCCGTACTTCGCCCTGAACTGCTTGACCTGCAGGCCGCACAAATTCTCCGCAGGCGTCCCGTAGATGGCGTAGAGGTTGCCGTCCTCCTCCTTGAACTCATTGATCTTGTTGTTGATATGCTCCAATACCTCCAGAGCGAAAGCGCCGTCCTCCACAAGGGATTTGCCGTTATATAATTCCTGCAGCTCGTTAAACGCCGTGATGCCGAAACTGGCGGTGGCCGTCTTCAAGATCGGCTTGATCTTGTCGTGGAGCTGCAGATGTCCTCCTAAGAAACCGCCCTCACAGTAGGCCAACGGATTGGTGGACGCGCGCATCTCTCCCAGATACGCATAGGTCCTGATATGCAGCTGCCTGATCAGATTCAGGTAATAGTCCAGCACTTCATAGAAATCCCGGCTCTCCTGACGGGCCTTCGCCAATATCATCGGCAGATGCAGCGACACGACGCCGATATTGAACCTTCCCACGAAGACGGGCACGTCCTCGTCGTCCGCCGGGTGCATGCCTCCCCGCTCGTACCACGGCGACAGAAAGGCGCGGCAGCCCATGGGCGAGATCACCTTGCCGTACTGCTTGTACATGCTCGCTATATAACCCTTGCCCGTGAGGCTCAGCCAATCGGGGTACATCGTCTTGGCGGAACACTGGACGCCCGCCTCGAAGACGTCCTCCAGTTCTTTCCCCGGCCCGTGCAGATTTTCGTCATACAGGAACACGATCTTGGGAAAGAGCACCGGTTTTTTGCACTCCTTCTTGCCCTGCCCCTTGCGCCGCACATTCAGCATGATAATGGTGGCCATCTTTGCGAACCTGCCCGTGCCGATTCCGGCGGTCACCGTGATAAAAGGATAGTCGCCGCGGCTGCTGGCCACGGTGTTGAACTTGTACTCCCAGCCCTGGAATCCCTGCTCGAACTCGCGTTTCACGTCCGCCAGCGCCTCCGCCTCCGCCGTGTCCTGATCGATGCCGAGTTTTCTGTATTTCTCGATATTGCGCCTGTAGGACTTCTCCGCGTATGGCTCCAGAATCTTGTCTACCTCCGGCACCGTGAACCCGCCGTACTGCTGGCTTGCCGCGCTCAGAACGATGTCTCCTATGACATCGAACGCCACGTCAAGCGACTTAGGCTCATTGTACCAGATATTTCCCATCTCGAACCCGCCGCTCAGCACTTCAGCCACGTTGAACAGACAACAGTTCATGGTGTCGCGTCTCGCGGACATGTCGTGCACATACAGATAACCGTCACGGCACGCCTGGATCTCCTCTGTCGTCATAAAGAACTTCTGGTACAGTTCCTTGTTGAACTGGTTGAAGATCAGACTTCTCTTTGTGGATACAAGGGCGCTGTCCGTATTAGCGTTCTCCTTGTCCCCCACATACATGATCGACTGGCTCTTCTTGTAGACGTCGTCCATCATACGGACAAAGTCCTGCTTGTAGTTGCGGTAATCGCGGTAGCTCTTGGCGACGATCGGTTTCACTTCCTCCAGCGCGCTCTCCACGATATTGTGCATGATCTGGATCGGAATCTTCTCCTCGCCCATCTCGTTGACCCTGTCAACGACTGTCTGGCAGATATGCCGTTTCTCCTCCTCCGTAAATTTTGTCAGAGCACGGTACGCGCTTTTGCCTACTGCGTCGATTACCTTCTGAACGTTGAAGTCCTCCAAGCTGCCGTCCTTCTTGATGACCTTCACGGTCTTGTCAGGCTTATATTCCAACCCATAATTTTCAGCGACTTCCGTATCAGAATCGAATTTACTGCTCATTCCTTTCCCCTCCGTGGTATTTTACACACATGTTTTATAGTGTGGGTTGACATAAAAACACTATATTTTGTGGTTTAGAATTAGTATATGACAATATATATGGCATGTCAATAATTCTCCTTCATGAAAAAGTACCAAAAAGGGATATGCCTTTTTGTGACATATCCCAAATCGTTTCGCCCTTTCCAAGAGCGTCTTTATACGGTATTGCAACACACAGATCACTGTTTCCGGCCTATCATGCCCGAGCTGCCGATGGCGGCTGCCGCCTCCCGAATGCTCTCCACAGGCATCGTCAGGGCAAACCGCACATGGCCGGCGCCGAGAGAGCCGAAACTGCTCCCCGGCGTGCACAGCACACCCGTCCGCTCCACCAGCTCCATGACAAAATTCACGTCGTCCGTATAACCGTCCGGGATCTTGGCCCAGGCGAACATGGTCCCCTCGCTGTCCTCTATGGGCCAGCCGATCTCTCTGAGACCGCAGCAGAGGGCGTCCCTTCTCCTCTCATACTCCGCGCACTGCGCCTTTACGCCGTCGTCCGGGCCCGTGAGCGCGGCCACCGCGCCATACTGCACAGGCAGATAGGTGCCATAGTCGATCTGGGAGCGAAACCTCTTAAACTGCGCGACAATATCCCGATTGCCCACGAGAAAGCTGACGCGCGCCCCCGTGTAATTGAAGGACTTGGAGAGCGAATAAAATTCCACCGCGATCCTCTTCGCCTCGGGGATCCGCAGGATCGACTTGCCGACCCGGCCGTCGTAGATAATATCGGAGTAGGCGTTGTCATGGATGATAACGATATTATGCGCCAGCGCCCAGGGGATCAGCCGCTCGTAGAAGTCGTCCGGCGCGGCCTTGCACACGGGATTGAGCGGATAGGACACGATCATACACCTGGTCCGCGCAAGCAGCGCCTCGTCCATGCCGTTCAGATCGGGCAGATAGTGATTTTCCTCTGTCAGATCGTAGGTGACGACCTCCGCGCCCGCCAGAGACGGCCCGATCCCGAAGATGGGATAGCCGGGATTGGGCACGAGCACCACGTCCCCCGGATCGCACAGCGTCATACAGATATGGGCGATCCCTTCCTGAGAGCCGTACACGGACATGATCTCGTCCGCCGCCAGACTGACGCCGTAGCGTTTCTCATAGCGTCCCTGCACCGCCTCGATCAGCTCCGGCAGATCCGCCAGCGCGTACTTGTAATTCTCCGGTTTTGCCGCCGCCTCCGTCACCGCCCTGACGATATGCTCCGCAGGCGGAAAATCCGGCGTGCCGACGGACAGATTATAAATCTTTTTGCCCTGTCTCTCCGCCGCCTCCTTCTTCTCGTTTAACACCTGAAAGATCCCCGCCTCATACTCTTTCATGCGTTTTGCAAATCGGATGTCTCTGTTGCTCATATCTTCCTCCTGAATCTCTTTTCCACAGTTCGCCGCTCCGGTCACTCCGTATCTTCATACTGTCCCGCCGTCCTGCGCAGATACTCCCTGTACTCCGTCACAACTTCCGTCGGCGCCGTGATCTTAGCCCCCACGCCAAGCCCCGTCAGCCAGCCGAAGAACTGTCCGCTGACCGCCACCTGCACCCGCACGGAGAAGTGTCCTGCATCCCGCCTGCGCACAGACACCTCTTTGCCGAACCGGTCCATCACCACGCCGATAAAGCGGTTTTCAAACTCCAGCGTGACGACTTCTTCCCGTCCGCCGTACATGCCAAAGGTCTTGTTGGCGTAGGCGGCGATGTCGAATCGGTCAAACAGCTCCGCCCCCTGTCTCGCCGCCCCCGCAAGGATCTCAATGTGCCCCATCTTGTCTACGCGGAAATGCTTGATGGAATCGCTCTCGCTCTCGTGCGCGATCAGATAATAGTTTTCGTCCTTGCAGGTCAGCGCCCACGGACTGACGCGGTAGATCTTGCCGTCCTTGCGGGGCACAAGCTCTTTCTCCAGATTCCACTCGAGGTATTGAAAGGAGATCTGCTCGTTGTTCTGTATGGCGCGGTGAATGTCGTCCACGATATAGTAGATGCTCTCGTTGGCGGTCTTGATCCGATTGGCCACGTACACCTGCCGCTGCAGCTGTCCGGCCTCGGATCTGGAGGCCAGTTTCTCGATCTTGGCGATCAGCTCCCGCGACTTCTTCACTGTCAGGAACCGGGACGCCTGCACCGTCTCCACGAGCAGCTTAAGCTCCGCCAGTTCAAAGTCCCGCCCCGCCAGATAGTAGCCGCCGCCCGTCTTCGCCTTGACGAGCACGATGTCGTACCCGAAGTCGATGAGCTGGGCGATGTCGTCGTAGATGCTCTTGCGCTCCGCCTTAATGTCATAGGCCGCCAGCGCGTCGATCAGCGCCTGCGCGCTCATGCAGTGCTCCTCGTCGGACTGCTCGGTGAGGATCTTTAACAGATAGAGCAATTTCAATTTCTGGTTCGCGGATTTCGCCATCACGCACACTCCTCTTACGGTATGACCGGGATTCACGCAAAAAGGTGTTCCACATGCGAACACCCTTACTGCTTTACGCAATTACATGCAATTATACTTCGCCGCTTACGCGCATCTGCACGGCTATGCCGTAGTGCCGCCCTCGGCGGTACTCTCCGCCGCCGTCTCGGCCGCCGCCTTGGCGTCCTTGCTCTTGCGCCACTTGACGCCGATCACGCAGGCGACGATCACAAGCGCGATAATAAATAAGAACAACAGCAGATAAGATAAAAACGCATTCACAAACAAAATCAGATTTGTCATGGCTCCTCTTCCTTCTCTCCTAAAAATTGTCCGTACAAGCTACTATCTATGATACCACCATTCAGAACGTATCGTCAAGTAAGTCCGTGCCGTCAGCGGCGCTTGTGGCCAGCTTGTCGCACCGCTCGTTCTCCGGATGTCCGTCGTGCCCTTTGACCCACTGAAACGTTACCCTATGGGGATCCATGGCGGCCAGCAGCCTCTCCCACAGATCCACGTTCTTCACGGGTTTGTTGCCCGCCGTCTTCCAGTTTCTGCGCACCCAGCCGTCGATCCAATTCTGATTGAAGGCGTCCGTCAGATACCTGGAGTCGGAGATCAGGAGCACGTCGCAGGGTCTCGTCAGCGCCTCCAGCCCGACGATCGCCGCCATCAGTTCCATGCGGTTGTTGGTGGTCTTTTTATATCCGGCGGCATACTCCCGCTCGTGCAGCGTTCCTTTTCCGTCAATATACTGCAGCACCGTCCCGTAGCCGCCCGGCCCCTCAGGGTTTCCTCTGGCGGCCCCGTCCGTATAGATCGTCACATGCATTTTATCACCCTTTCACCCCGACGCTCCAACTGCCGTCCGCAAGAAAACGCTCCGCCATCTTCTCCGCCTCAGAGACGATGCGCTCGTCGTAGCCGAGCGCCCTAAGAAGAGCGATGGCGTTCCTCGTCGTGGCCGGGCCGTCGGCCAGTTTGTACGAAAAGCTGACGTCCTCCCCCTCGATGCGCTCCTCAAAATGAAGGTTGTCGTACTCATCCGCAAGCAGCCTCGTCAACTCCACATCATGAGTTGCCGCAAAACACATTGCATTCTCTGCGGCGAGCATCCTCAAAATCTGCGTGGAGGCGGCGATCCGCTCCACCGTGTTCGTGCCGCGCAGCACCTCGTCCACAAAGCAGAGCACGGGACGCCCTTCCTCCTCCGCTGACCGCACAGCGTCCAGAATGCGCTTGACCGAGCATATCTCTGCCATATAGTAGCTCTGTCCGCCCATCAGGTCGTCCGTCAGCGACATCGAGGAGTAGAGATAGAAAACCGGCGCCTCGTAGCGGTCCGCGGGGCAGGTGTGGATCGTCTGGGCCAAAACCGCGTTCACCGCCACGGAGCGCAGGAACGTAGACTTGCCCGAGGCGTTGGACCCCGTTATGAGCGCGCCTCTGTCCGCCGTCACGGAGTTTTTGACAGGATGCTCCAGAAGAGGATGGTACAGATTCTCGATCCTAAGCCTGCGCGCCGCGCCTTGCTCGAACCGCAGTTTCGGGACGCACCACGCCCCGTGCAGGCTTTCCCGAAAGGACGCCGCCGCGATCGCCGTCTCGATCCGCCCGATCACTGTCACCAGCTCGTCGATCTGCGCCGCATGTCCCCGCACCGAGCGCAGGGCGCGGTTGAACTGAATCAGATCCGGATAAAAGATCATGCGCAGATAGTCCGCCAAAATCCCCAGGGGATTGCCGTTTCCTTTTTCCGTAAAGACGATCAGGCAGCTGTTCCTGATAAACCCCCGCATATCCTGATAACACGCGGTAAGCCTCTCCTGCTCCTCTTCTATGCCTTCTATCTTGTGTCTTCCCAACTGTCTCGCGCCTGCAAGCAGTCTGTTGATATAGCGGAAACTCGTCACATAGGGTTCTATTTGGCGATATTCCCTGTAATAGCCCACAATGTTGTGGCACAGCATCCCGAGAAGTGCGATCATACCCGCCGGGAGCGACACAAACATAAGCCCGACGCAGACCGCCAGCAGAAGATCGCTCAGCAGATACTTTCCGTTCCCCCGCTCTCCCAGCATGTCCAGATTGTCCAGATACTCGTAGATAGAATATCTGCCCGTTCTGCCGAGGTCAGCGAGCAGCCTCTGCACTTCACGGCGTTCCTTTTCATGCCCGGCAAAAAACCGAATACAGGACTCCGCCCGCTCCATCTCGTCCACATCATAGATCGGGGTCCGCAGCCTGTAATAGAGATACTCGTCCCCCGCAGCGCTGCACGACGTATTGATCTTTCGGTAAATGCTGTCCATGTTCAGATCGTTCCATGTGATGTCGTCGATCTGATGTTCTTCGGCGTGCCTGCGGTAGTACATGGCGATATGCTCCAATTCACCGGCCCGGTATGTTCTGTCCGACGCCTGCCCGTAGCTTTGCCATAGCTTTTCCAAGGAGCTTTCCCGCAGTTTCCGGCTGTTTTTGTATTCGATTCCCATAAGGAGCGCGACTGTCAGTGCGATCGCTCCCGCAAATATGATAGAATCCATCGCTATCTGAGACTGTCTATGATCTCGTTCGCCTTTCCGTAAATCGCCTCGGCGTCCACGCCGTCCGCAAATTTACCGTTCTCATACAATATCTTGCCGCCTATCATCGTCAGTTTCACATTCTGTTTGCTGCCGCTGTAGACGAGGTTTTTCGGGATATTGTTGATGGGCTGCATGTTCGGCTGGTGCAGATCGATCATGATAAGGTCGGCCAGCTTGCCCTCCGCCAGAATATCTGTGTCGGGCAGATTCATCGCCCTGGAGCCGTTGACGGTTGCCATCTTTAACACTTCCCACGCATCCACCGCCGCCGCGTCCTGCTCCCGCAGTTTCGCAAGCCCCGTCACGAGGAACATTTCGCGGAACATATCGAGACAGTTGTTGCTGGCCGGGCCGTCCGTGCCGATGGCGACGTTGATGCCTCTTGCCAGATAGTCCGAGATCGGCGCGATGCCGCTGGCCAGCTTCGTGTTGGAGCCCGGGTTCGTCACCACGCTCAGCCCTCTCTTCTTGAAGATCTCCATGTCCTCCTCGTCCAGATAGACACAGTGGTACCCGCCGCCGCCGTAGTCAAAGATGCCCAGCGAATCAAACAGTTTCGCAGGCGACATTCCGTGCCGCTCTATGCAGCCCTCCACCTCCGCCTTCGTCTCCGCCAGATGGGTGTAGACGGGGGCTTTGTATTTATGCGCAAGCCCCGCCACGCTCTCCAGCAGTTTCCGGGAACAGGTGTACTCCGCGTGAAAACCGATGAAATAGCTTAAAAGCGGGTCGTCATGATTGTATTTCAGATAGCACCGCTCGGTCTTCTCAAGCGACTGCGCGAAGTCGTCCTGTCCGCTCATGCCGCTCACCTGCACGCACCGCATCCCCATATCCACGCAGGCCCGCGCGGTCGTATCCGGCGTCAGGTACATGTCGAAGATCGCCGTGATGCCGCTGGTGAGATACTCTAAGATCGCCAGTTTCGTCAGATGGTAGATCATCTCGCCGTCCATCCGCGCCTCGATCGGGAACACCTGTTTCGTCAGCCAGTCCTGCAGCGGCAGATCGTCGGCGTAGGACCGAAGGAGCGTCATGCCCGAATGCGTGTGAGCGTCCTTAAAACCGGGCATCAGCAGATTCCCCTCACAGTCGATCTCCCTGTCCCACACGATACTGCCAAGGTGCAGTTTCCCGTACACCGCATCCGTGTTCCTGCCGTCGCCCACATACAGAATGCGCTCGTTCTGCACCCACAGTTCCCCTCTCAAAATCTCCGCGCTCGCCATCGTCAGTATGCGCGCATTATAAAACCTGATATTCATAGTCTTCGACACATTTCCTTTCCTCGGGCTTATCAGCCCAGATTGTCCGGCCCAAAGCACTCCGGCAAAAGCGCCCGCAGCGTCATCACGCGGTAATCCTCCTCAGACCTCGCCACAATGATCTCAAAGTCATCCAAACTGCAAAACTCCGCCATCACCTGCCTGCAGACGCCGCACGGATAGGCGTACTGCGTCAGGGTTTCCCCGGCGGGGCTGCCCACGACGGCTATCGCCCGAAATTCCCGGATGCCTTCGCTGACCGCCTTAAAAAAGGCCGTCCGCTCCGCACAGATCGTGGGCGTGTAAGCCGCGTTCTCGATATTGCAGCCTGTGACGATCCTTCCGTCCTTCCCAAGCAGCGCAGCGCCCACCTGATAGTGGGAGTAGGGGGTATAGGCCCGCCGCCTCGCCTCCGCCGCCTCTGCGATCAACGTCCGCACCGTGTTTTGATCCAGTTCTTCCACCATATATATCCCAATCCTTTTATCCGGCCGATCCTTAAATAAAATCCTTAAACTTAATGACTGACTCGGTCAGTAATTTTTCAAACTTCGGAGCCACGGCATTCGCGGCCTCCTGCACCTCCTCATGGGTCAGCGGCGCGCTGTTCATCCCCGCCGCCAGATTGCTGACGCAGGACACGCCGCAGATCTTCATCCCCATATGATTCGCCGCAATCGCCTCCACCACGGTACTCATGCCGACCGCGCTGACGCCCAGCTTGTGCAGCATGCGGATCTCGGCGGGCGACTCAAAGGAAGGCCCTGTCAACTGCGCGTATACGCCCTCGAACAGCTCAATATCATTTTCCTTTGCCGTGTCTCTGATGACCGCCTGCAGATCTTCGTCATACACATGGGACATGTCCGGGAATCTCGTCCCCAGCTCGTCGATATTGGGCCCGATCAGCGGGTTCGGCGCAAAGCTTGATATGTGATCGCGGATCAGCATCAGGCTGCCCGCATGAAACGACGGGTCAATGCCCCCCGAGGCGTTGGTCAGAAACAGGATCTTCGCCCCCATCATCTTCATCAGCCGTGTGGGAAGCACCACGTCCGTGATGGGGTACCCCTCATAGTAGTGGACGCGCCCCTGCATGAGCACCGCCGGGATCCCGCCGATGTAGCCAAAAATAAACTTGCCTGCATGTCCCGGCACGGTGGACACCGGAAATCCCTCTATCTCGCTGTAGGGCAGTTCCGCCCGCACATCAACGGTCCTTGCGAAATTTCCGAGTCCCGATCCGAGCACAACGGCCACTTTGGGTGCAAAATCGATCTTTGCCTTGTAGCAGTCATAGCATTTCAACAATTTCTCATAAACAGGATTCATATATTGTCACCGCCTTTCTAATTCAACTCTGAAGTACAGTGCGGGCATCTGACCGCCCCGACCGCGATCTGCTCTTTGCAGAACGGACATTCCTTGGTGGTCGGCTCCGCCGGCGCCTTCTCCTTCTTAACCGCCAGCCTGTTGATCGTCCTGATCAGCAAAAAGATCACGAAAGAGATCAGCAGGAAATTGATGATCGCCGAAATAAAAGCGCCATAATTCAGCGTGGCGGCGCTCTCTCCCTCGCCCAACACAATACGCAGCGAGTTGAAGTCAAAGCCGCCGATGATCAGGGACAAAAGCGGCATCAGCATATCGTTGACAAGCGAGGTCACGATCGCCGTGAATGCGCCGCCGATGATGATGCCGACCGCCATGTCCATCACATTCCCTCTGGCTATAAATTTCTTAAATTCCGCAAAAAAAGTCTTCATCTTGTGTCTGTCTCCTCTCTTGTTATCGCCTGTTCCGATACCCGTTTATCCTATCCGCTCTGCGGACTTTTCCGACCGCTTATCTATCATACCATGAAACTACCCTCTCCGCAATCTGTTGTTCGCGCAAAAAGCAGGATACTCCCCGCGTATCCTGCTCTCGCCATGCCTATACGGTACTTCTCTTTTCGCGCCGATGAACCGCGTCAAATGATGATGCAGACCATCCCGCCGTTGCTGTCGTTGACGATCTTCTGCATGGTCTCCTGCAGCTTGACCTGACTCTCCTCGTTGATCATGGAGATCTTGCCGGTGATGCCGTCGTTGACGAGCTGTTCCACCGTCTTGCCGAAAATATTTGTCTCCCAGATCCCCTCCTCGCTCGTCCCTGTGTCGGAGATGTACTGGATCAGATCTCTGGCCTGCTCCTCCGTCCCCACGATAGGGGAAATCTCCGTCTCAATGCTGGCCTTGATCATGTGGATGCTGGGGCTCTCCGCCTTGATCTTCACGCCGAACTTGTTGCCCTGTCTGATCAGCTCGGGTTTCTCCAGCATGATCTCCTCGCGGTCCGGCATAACGACGCCGTAACCCTTGTAACGGACGGCCTCGAGAGCGTGGAGCACTTTCGTATACTCGCGTTTCATCCTGGCCATTTCTTTCAGGGTGGCAAGCATCTGATACTCGCTGCTTATCTCCTCCCCCACCAGATCGCTGATCATCTCATAGTAGTACGCGTCGTCCACATCCAGGATCACCCGCACGCTGCCGTCGGACATGTTGATGCCGTCCAGCTTACACTTTTTGATATACTCGCTCTCCGGCAGCAACCCTCCTGTCGTAATGTCGCGTATACTGCTCAGATCCGCCATCAACTGTTTGATCTTCGCAATGATGTCCTTTTTCATCTTGTGGTCGCAGGGCAGCATCTCCACCCACTTCGGCATATAGAACTCGATCATGGTGAGCGGGAACTCATAGAGAATATTCTCCATGATGCGGTTGATGTCCTCCCGCTTGAGCTGCTCGCAGTTGACAGGCATCACCGTCACTTTATACTTCTCGCTGATCTCGTCCGCCAGCGCGCCAGTCTCCTCCGCATAAGGCTTTGCGGAGTTGAGCAGGACGATAAAGGGTTTCCCGAGAGACTGCAGCTCGGTGATGGTGCGCTCCTCCGCCTCCACAAAGCTGTCCCTTCCCAGTTCCCCGAAAGAGCCGTCGCAGGTCACGACAACGCCGATCGTGGAATGATCCCGTATGACCTTTCTGGTCCCGATCTCGGCCGCCTTCGTAAAGGGGATCTCCTCCACGGACCAGGGCGTTTTCACCATGCGCTCCATGTCCTCCTCCATGTGTCCCGTGGCGCCCTCCACCATGTAGCCCACGCAGTCGATCAGCCTCACATTCACGTCGATGTCCGTCCCCAGCCTGATGTGCGCCGCCTCCTTGGGGATGAACTTAGGCTCCGTGGTCGTGATCGTCCTGCCGCCCGCGCTCTGCGGCATCTCGTCCCGGGCCCGCTCCTTCTCGTTCTCGTCCTCCATAAAGGGCAGCACGAGAAGATCCATGAACCGCTTGATAAAAGTCGATTTACCTGTCCTGACGGGGCCGACCACGCCCAGATAGATCTCCCCGCCCGTGCGGAGCTGTATATCTTTATACAGGTCATATGTACTGTTCTGCAAAAAATCCATAGAAAAATCCTCCTGCTTATACTGGTAAATGTATATGCGGGAGGATTCTTTTCTATTCTGTTCAGTCTTCGATTTTGTGGAAAATGATACAGTTGGGCTGGTTGACCGGAATCTCCTTCCCGTTCATGACGAGCAACCCCTTTTTCAAGTCCACGGTGAAGAATGTCATCGTGTTAGACTCCTGGTTGAGCGATACCAGATGTCTGTTATCAGGGAAAAGATTCACATCCTTCGGATAATCCCCGCTGATCGGCAGACAGAGGACCTTCTCAAGCATCCCCGTCTTCTGATCGATCTTGTAGATGACGGCGCTGTTGTCCCCCGCGTTGGAGCTGACCATATATTTGAAATCCTCGGAGATGTTCAGCGCGCTGGCCGCGGAACCGCCCGCGTGGTAATCGTTCAGCGTGGAGATGGTCTGTATCTTCTCGAACTCCGGATTGCCGTTTATCTCTTCATAGGTATAGACGTCGATATAGTTCTTCAGCTCATGGACGATATACAGGAATCTGCCGTCTTTGGAGAACTTCATGTGGCGCGGCGCGGACTCCTGCTCGCTCCTGATCATGTCGATGGGTTTCAGCTTGCCATTCACATGATCGAGACGGTAGACGTTGACGTGATCCAGCCCCAAGTCCGCCGCGCACAGATAATGATTGTCCCGCGTCATCTTCACACAGTTCACATGGGGCCTGAAATTGCGCTCCGCGATACTGCCAAGGCCTTTGTGGTAGATCTCGTCCGTGATCTCCCCCACGCCGCCGTCCTCCCTGAGGCGCAGCACCGTGATCTTGCCGTCGTGGTAGCCGCCCACAAACAAAAACTTATCTTCATAGTCCGTGGACAGATAGCAGCCGCGCATACCGTTGATCGTTCCCTCGTTGATGCCCTCCAGATCGCCGCCTGGCAGGATCTTGTACGCCTCCACCCCGAAATCCGTGATGGAATACAGATACTTCCCGTTGTGGGAGATCGTGATATAGGAGGAGTTGGTGATCTTGACCTGATTCTTCTCCGTCATTCTGCCGTTCTTCATATCCACATCATAGATCTTGATGCCGTAAGTCTCCTCCCTTCCCACCGTGTAGGTGGAAACATACGCCACATACTTTCCCTGACTCATCTCAAAATCCCGCCTTTCTTATTGCTTTCCCACGTCCCGCCATACCCCGGCGCGGACATGCCTTTCTATGCTGTTCCGCTTTATCCGCTGCGTCTGTCATAACTGTTGAAAAGCGCTGTTGAGCGCATACGCCACATCATTCTCCCCCATCACGAACAGGATCACATCCCCTCGGCTCTCCACGAGCATCGTCTCGGCGCTGACGCACACCCACTTATCCAAATCGGCGCTGTCTTTGATCTGCTGTTTCACCGTCTCCACATCGTCCTCGGAGACCCGCAGCAGCACGCATTGATATGCGACGGAGGACATCATCGGCATCGACACAAGCCCTTCCACATATTCGATCTCATCCGTCCCGAGAACCGATACCTCCATGTCCCCGTTCAGTTCCAGCGTCTCGTAATAACTCAGACTCTCCCTGAAATCCTCCGACAGATCGGCCTTCTCATACACCTCCGCCAAAATATCGCTCAGGCTGCCCTCCAAATCGGCGGAGCCGCCCTTGTCTGAGCCGCACGCCGCGCAGAAGATCACCGACGCCGCCAAAATGCCGAACCATAAAATCCTCTTTTCCATCTCTTCTATCCCGTCTCTTCTATCATTTCCTTTCCGATTATCTGTGCCGCCGATAAATCAGACCATTCGACGCCGCCGCACTCGTCTTAAGCGCCTTCTCAATCTATTTTATCAAAAACAATATGGATTGTAAATCTATGCAATGACGGCTTTTAAAAAAAGGTTCCTGACAATATAATACGTCAGAAACCTTTTTATT
>CANRPO010000006.1 GCA_947632515.1 uncultured Lachnospiraceae bacterium | reverse complement strand
CCACAGTATCTTAAACAGTATAGCACACAGACCTTGGAGAGGGTCTATAAACACTACTACTTTATAATACGAGGAGACAAACCATGAGCACAGACAGATACATCAGCCCCCTATCGGAGCGTTACGCGAGCAAGGAGATGCAGTACATTTTCTCGCAGGATATGAAGTTCAGAACGTGGAGAAAACTCTGGATCGCGCTGGCGGAGACTGAGATGGAGCTGGGCTTAAGCCGGAATGGCGAGCCTGTCATTACGAAAGAACAGATCGACGAGCTGAAGGCCCACGCGGAGGACATCAACTACGATGTGGCGAAGGCGCGGGAGAAAGAAGTGCGTCACGACGTGATGAGTCACGTCTATGCCTACGGAAAACAGTGCCCTAAGGCGGCGGGCATCATCCATTTGGGCGCGACATCCTGCTATGTGGGCGACAACACGGACATTATCGTGATGACCGAGGCGCTTAGACTGGTGAAGAAAAAGCTGGTGAACGTGATCGCGGAGCTGGCGAAGTTCGCGGAGGAATACAAGGATCTGCCGACGCTGGCGTTTACCCATTTTCAGCCGGCGCAGCCCACCACGGTCGGCAAGAGGGCGACCCTGTGGGCGCAGGAGTTCTGCCTCGATCTGGAGGATCTTGACTATGTGCTGTCCACCATGAAACTGCTCGGTTCTAAGGGAACGACGGGGACGCAGGCCTCCTTCCTGGAACTGTTCGACGGGGATCAGGAGAAGATCGACAGGATCGATCCCATGATCGCTGCGAAGATGGGCTTTGAAAAATGTTATCCGGTGTCCGGGCAGACCTACTCCCGCAAAGTCGATACGAGGGTGTGCAACGTGCTCGCGGGCATCGCGGCATCGGCGCACAAGATGTCCAACGACATCAGACTGCTGCAGCACCTGAAAGAGGTGGAGGAGCCTTTCGAGAAGAGCCAGATCGGTTCGTCCGCCATGGCGTACAAGAGAAATCCGATGCGGAGCGAGCGCATC
This sequence comes from uncultured Lachnospiraceae bacterium, assembly GCA_947632515.1. GTDB lineage: Bacteria > Bacillota > Clostridia > Lachnospirales > Lachnospiraceae > UBA3282. The sequence continues at coordinate 117,076 of CANRPO010000006.1, read as the reverse complement.
GCGTCCCTTTCCCGCTATGTGATGATCGACGCGCTAAACCCCGCCATCACCTCGGCGACCCAGTGGTTTGAGCGAACGCTGGACGACTCCGCGAACAAGAGACTCTCCATTCCCGAGGCATTCCTCGCAGTGGACGGCATTCTCGATCTGTGCCTGAACGTGGTGGACGGCTTGGTCGTGTACGACAAGGTCATCACAAAGCGCCTTATGAGCGAGCTGCCCTTTATGGCCACGGAGAATATCATGATGGACGCCGTCAAGATGGGCGGCAACCGACAGGAACTGCACGAGAAGATCAGAGAGCTGTCCATGGAGGCGGGAGCGAATGTAAAGCGGGAAGGCAAAGAAAACAATCTGTTGGAGCTGATTGCAAAGGATCCCACTTTCAATATGACGGAGGAAGATCTGCAAAGGACGATGGATCCCGCCAAGTATGTGGGGCGGGCGCCCCTTCAGGTGGAGAAGTTCCTGCAGGAGGTCGTGGAGCCGATTCTGGCTGAAAACAAAGAATTGTTGGGCGTAAAAGCGGAAATCAATGTGTAGATGATCAGGACGCGAAGAACGAAAAACCGCTCATAGAATTTAGAAAAGTTTATCCCCATCATCACGCCGGTGGTATACTGCGGGCCGGACACGGCTATGACGCGGAGCAGATCTGCAAGGCATACATAAAATTCTGCTGATAAATTTAAGAAGAAATCGGATCCGTTTTGGATTCGGTTTCTTTTTATATTAAGAAGAAATATATATATGAAAAAATATATGTGCTATGCATTGTGGCGGTTTACGATCACTCTGCTGACGGACACGATCAGGTTCCGATCCTCTGCGGATGCGGTATCCCAAAGAAAATTGAGTTCTTCAAAGAGCTTTTGGTCATATGCGTTTTCGGAAACTTCTCTGAGCAGGGAATCGATGGATACATGAAAGCACTCTGCCAGAAGGATCAGTTTCTCTAGTGTGACGGATCTCTCGCCCCGTTCTATAAATCCGATATAGGTAGTTGAAACGTCAATATACTCAGCGATCTGTTCCTGCGTCAGACCGATGCGCAGACGCTCTTCCCGGATGCGCTTTCCCAATGTTTTTCTATTCATAGATTCTCCTATCTTTTTCTCCCCGCTGTTTTCCCGTTTGTCCTCCCCTTATGTGTGCTCATTTATTCTCCCTTTTAGTCTCCTCTTTATTCTAACCGTATCAGTATAAGAAGATAACTAACTAATAGTTATCATAAATATTAACTGACAGTTGCAAAATAAAAAGAAGTGTGCTAATATATCTTCGTTAGATAATAAATTCCAAAAGGAGGAGAGAATTTATGAAAAGCAAAAGCATCAAAAAGCTGCTGACAGCAACGCTCGTAGCGACGATGCTGGTCGGCTCCACGCTGTCCGTTGCGGCAACATCAGGCGGAACGACAGGCTCTGCGGGCGGAGAGAGACCTTCTTCCGGCTCCAGCAGCTCTAGCAAGACGGAAACGCCGTCCACCGTCGCGGAAGTGATCGCGGAGGCAGCCGGCGACGGAGAGAGCGCAGCGCCCGCGGCACCCGAGGTAAGTTTTGTATCCGCAGGCGGCAGCGTATCCGTAGCGGGTTCGTCCGTAAGGAGCACCGTGGCGGGCGCGGTCAAGGTGGACACGCTGCAGGGCGTGGCAGTCACCACCCCTCTGGCAGAGGTGAAGGCAAGCCTGGGCCTGAGCGGCAGCCAGACGCCTTACATCATCGTATTTGACACCAACGCCAAAAAGAGCAACCTGGCGATGAACTGTGTCAATGCGGCGGCGGAGTCCCTGGGCGGTCAGGTCGTAACGGCGATCAACGTAACGCTGGGCGCGAAGGAGAACGGCAGACTGATCTCCCTGTCCAACGGCAGCGCGGGTATGGTGGTCGGCCTTCCCAAGAACGCCGACACATCCAAGACCTACTCCGTTGTATGCGTACAGCCGGGCGGGGTTGTTACGATCCTGAACGATCAGGACAGCTCACCCGCGACGGTTACGTTCGCGGTCAAGGCAGGACTTGGCACCTACGGCATCGTAGCGAAGTAATTGCTTTCCGGCAAAAAAGAATTCTGTTTTGCGAATAGGGGGGGGGCGTCATGACCGCTCCCCCGTATTTCGTAAAAACGGGAAAAACAGAGGGAAAAGGCAGCGCGGGACATATGAGGACAGAGCAGGGGCAGAGAAACGGAAGGCCGGATCTGCGGCAGGGCAGCCTGGCGCTGGTGCTTTCTGTCGTGGCCGCTTTCGGGATATTGAAGATGGGAGACATATACGGGTTCCTTCTCTTTCCGGACGAGTTCGCCTACTGGTCCTGCGGCGCGTGGGTGTCCGGTTATGACTGGTCGGACATCACCTCGCTGGGGCCGTACTTTTCCTATGGCTACGGACTGGTGCTGTTTCCCATCTTCCGGCTGTGCCGGGATGCGGTTCCGGCATACAGGATCGCCGTGGGCCTGAACTTTGTCTTCCTTGCCGCCGCGTATCTTCTTCTGGCCGGCACGGTGAGAAGGATGTTTCTGGAGGCGGACATGCCGGTCTCCCTGTTCGCGGCCCTCACGGTCACGGCCCCGTGGAATCTGTTCTATGCGCAGGTGACCATGACGGAGACGCTTCTGGTGTTCCTGTATGCCGCGTCAGGGTATCTGCTGTACCGGTATCTGGAGGAGGACAGGCTGCAGGCGCTGCTCCTGCTTATGCTGACGCTGGCGTATGCCTACACGGTCCACATGCGGACGGTGGGGATCCTGCTGTCGGCCCTGACCGTACTGACGGTACATATCCTGCGGGGAGGGAAAAAGCGGCACCTTCTTGTGATCCTCGGGATCGTCCTGTTGTCGTTTCCTGCGGCGGCGTACATGAAGGACTACGCCTTCGCACATGTCTTCGGAGGCATGGATCCCGTCCTCGCCGCAGACAATGATTACGGCGGGCAGCTTGCGAAGATCGGTTACATCCGTACGAAGGAAGGATTTTATGATCTGGTTGTCACGGTGCTCGGCGGGATCTTATATCTGGGCCTTGCGACCTTCGGGCTGTTCTACTGGGGGATTTTTGCCCTGGCGCGTTTCGCGCTGCAGACGTTCCGCATACGCGGGGGAAGGCGCGCAGGCTTGGAGGATGCGTCGGACGGGAGACGGCGCGGCACGGCGGACGCCGGGGAGACGGCGCGGGCGGAGATGGCGTTTTATGTGCTGCTGACCGCGGCGGCCCAGATCCTGATCGCATCGGTGTATCTGCTGGGACGGGGCGAGGTGGACGACTACACTTACGGGAGATACAGCGAGCTGATCGTCCCCTTTGTGACGGCGGCGGGATTTGCCGCGCTGTGGAAGGTGCGGCGGCGCACGGCGTTTCTTGTGACGGGCGTTTTCGCCGCGGCGCATGCGGCGGTGCTCTTTATGGTCACACGGCAGATCGCGCATACCGGATCGGGGCAGTATCTGGGATACTTCATGGTGGGGATCAGCTATCTGTACAGGCCGGAAGGCTATACGCCGGAACGGTTTTATCTTACGGCCTGGCTTTTTGGGGAGTTCCTCACGCTGGCGGTGGCGGCACTGGTGTTCTTTTGCAGGAGCCGCAGAGGGAGATGGTATTTTCTGGCACTGGCTGCGGCGGCAGAACTGGCGCTGGCGGTCCGTGCGGACAATCTGTATCTGCTGCCCTTTAAGAACGCGGCTTTCCGTGATACGCGGGTGGCGGACAGGATCGTTTCGCTCGCCGGTGAAGGCGGCAGGGACGTCATCTACATGGACGACGGCAGACGGGCCTACATCGGCATCCTGCAGTTCATGGACAGGGATGTGGACATCCGGGTCATGAAACGGAAGGAGGAGCCGGAAGACTACGGGGAGGAGATCACGGCGGAGGATATACTGGTCTTTGCCTTTGACGACCCGTATGCGGGAGAATGGGCGGAGAAGTATACGCATGAAGACACCTACGGGCATTTCACGATCCTGTATAACGATTGAGACGGCTGCACGCCACGGCACGAGGCAGGCGGCGCGGTCACGGAGCGCCTGAGGGCCGGCGAATGACTGCCGACGGTTATGGAAAGGGAGACGGTATGAAAAAGAGAGGAAACGGATCAAAGAAATCAGTGCTTGCCCTGCTTGTCCTGTGTATGTTTGCGGGGATGGGAATGCAGGCGCATGCGGCGGAAGATGCGACGGTCGGCACTCTGTATGAGGTGACGGCGAACACCGGGGTGAAGGAGGCTGCGGATGCGGGGAGCGCCACGGTGGGCGAATTGCAGGCCGGGACGGCCGTCATCGTGGAGAGCGAAGAAGACGGTTGGAGCAGGGTGCTCTATCAGGAACTGGAAGGGTATGTGGAGAGCGGTGTGCTGGAAGTGTATGCCGAAGAAGAACTGGATAGTCTGGCGCAGGAGATGGACGGCGTAGCGCAGGAGGAGCAGCGGTATGTGGAGGAGGCCGAACTGGCTGCGAGACAGAGAAGGACATCCCTGATCTGGGGCATTGTGATTGCGGCCCTGATTCTTGCGATCTTTGGGTTGGGCATCGTGTCTGCGGTGAAGAACGCGAAAGAAGAGGAACAGAAGGAAGACGGCGGAGCTGGAGATGAAAAAAAAGAAGTCTTAGAGATCGAGGATATGGATGAAGAAGAGTCGACGGATGAAGAGGATCAAACAAGAAACGAAGAGACAAAAGATACAGAACCAATAGAGAAGAAAGAAGTGCAAGAGCAATGAAAGTGGTGATTTTGGCGGGTGGCCGTGGGACTCGAATCAGCGAAGAAAGCCATCTGCGACCGAAACCCATGATCGAGATCGGCGGCAGACCGATTCTGTGGCATATCATGAAACTGTACGGATACTATGGATACAATGATTTTATTATCTGCGCGGGCTATAAGCAGCAAGTTATCAAAGAATGGTTCGCAAATTATTATCTGCATAGTTCGGACGTCACTTTTGACTTAAAAGAGAACAATATGGAAGTACACTCCACCTATTCCGAGCCATGGCGCGTGTCGGTCATTGACACGGGGTTGAATACTATGACCGGAGGGCGGGTCAAGAGAATACAGAAGTATATAGGGGACGAGCCTTTCCTGCTGACTTACGGGGATGGGGTGTCAGACATCAATATAGACAAGCTTGTAGAGTTCCACAAGTCGCATGGAAAGTACTGCACCGTGACGGCGACAAGCGTCGGACAGAAATTTGGAGTGCTGGATATTAACAGGGATAATCAGGTGAACGGTTTCCGTGAAAAAAACGACGCGGACGGCAGTGTTGTCAATATGGGTTTCATGGTATGCGAGCCACAGGTTTTTGACTATATCGAGGGTGACAGCATGGTTCTGGAGAGGGAACCGTTGGAAAATCTAGTCAAGGACAATCAGTTGATGGCGTACAGATATACGGGATTTTGGCAGTGTATGGATACGATGCAGGAGAAAGAAAAGCTGGAAAATCTGTGGGAGAGTGGAAAAGCGCCGTGGAAGGTGTGGGACAGTTGAAAGAAACAATGGAATTTTATCACGGCAAAAAGGTGTTTGTGACAGGACATACGGGATTTAAGGGCGCATGGCTCTGTAAGATGCTGACAGATGCGGGTGCAGAAGTGACAGGGTATGCTCTGGCTCCGGCCGATGAGCCTAATCTGTATGAAATGAGTGGCGTAGCTGCCGGGATAAACAGTGTTTTCGGTGATGTGAGAGACAGAGAAAGGTTGCAACAGATTTTCAAGGCGGCTGAACCGGAAATCGTATTTCATCTGGCGGCACAGCCTATCGTCCGCAGATCCTATCGCGATCCGCATGGTACTTATGAGACGAATGTGATGGGGACGGTCAACATCTGTGAGTGTATCAGAAACAGCGAGAGTGTCAGGTCATTCCTGAATGTGACTACCGATAAGGTATATTTGAACAGGGAATGGGAGTGGGGGTATCGCGAGACGGATCCTTTGGATGGTTACGATCCTTATTCCAACAGTAAATCTTGCTCGGAACTGGTCACGCATAGCTATCGGAGTTCTTTTCTTGAGGAACGGAATATTGCGGTGTCCACGGCAAGGGCCGGCAATGTCATCGGCGGCGGCGATTTTTCGGAGGATAGGATCATCCCCGATTGTGTCAGAGCAGCCATGCGGAAACAGCCGATTATCGTGCGCAATCCATTTTCGATACGGCCTTATCAGCATGTGTTGGAACCATTGTCCGCCTATTTGACAATAGCAAAAATGCAGTATGAAGATTTAGTTTATGCCGATTGTTATAATGTTGGGCCGGACGACGGCGACTGCGTGACAACGGGGGAGCTTGTCGATCTGTTCTGTGAAAAATGGGGTGCCGGGCAGAGGTGGATAGCTCAGGATGCAGGCGGACCGCATGAATCCAACTTTTTAAAATTGGACTGTTCTAAAATTAAGAAGAAAATCGGGTGGTCTCCGCGATGGGATATCGCGGAGGCGGTCGAACAGACTTGTAGCTTTACCCGTGTATACATAGAAAACGGCGATATTGCCGGGGAGATGGAAAGAGAGATACAGGAGTTTATGGGAGTAAAAGCCTGTATAGGGTGTTCATAACACAAAGAAAAGGCAGAAGGGGCGAACAAATGGCAGCTTGGAACAGCGAGGCACAGGCAAGAGAAGAGATCAAAAACCTTGTAACACAGTATTTTCATGATTTTCAGAAACCTAGACAGGATAAGCCCTTCACTGAGGGCGACAGAATCTCCTATGCAGGGAGGATCTATGACGAGAAGGAAATGTGCAATCTCACGGATGCGCTGTTGGATTTTTGGTTGACTTCAGGCAGATTCACGGAAGAATTTGAAAAAAGACTGGCGGACTATCTGGGGATTCGATTCTGCTCTCTGGTTAATTCCGGGTCATCAGCAAATCTGCTCGCGTTTATGGCGCTGGCTTCACCGCTTTTGGGGGACAGAAGAATAAAGCGCGGAGATGAGGTGATCACGGTTGCGGCGGGCTTTCCAACTACTATTACGCCTATGCTGCAATACGGGGCGGTTCCGGTGTTCGTGGATGTGACGATTCCACAATACAATATTGACGTTTCGATGCTAGAAGAGGCATTGTCTGATAAAACGAAGGCGGTGATGTTGGCACATACGTTAGGCAATCCTTTTGACTTAGCGGCTGTAAAAAAATTCTGTGATGAAAATAGTCTGTGGCTGATAGAAGATAACTGCGATGCGCTAGGATCAAAATACTTGTTGGATGGAAAATGGAAATATACGGGGACGATTGGAGATATCGGAACGTCCAGTTTCTATCCGCCGCACCATATGACGATGGGAGAAGGCGGCGCGGTCTATACAGATAATCCCTTATTGCATAAGGCAGTCCGTTCTTTGCGTGACTGGGGACGCGACTGTGTCTGCCCCTCCGGGACAGATAATCTGTGCGGACACAGATTTGACAGACAGTACGGAGAACTGCCGCTTGGGTACGATCACAAATATGTGTACTCTCACTTTGGTTATAATCTGAAAGCCACTGATCTGCAGGCGGCCGTCGGGTGCGCGCAGCTCGATAAGCTGCCGTTGTTCGCAGAGAGAAGAAAACACAATTTCAAACGTTTAAAAGAAGGATTGGCAGGCACGGAAAAATATCTGATTTTGCCTGAGACCTGTGAAAATGCGGATCCGAGTTGGTTCGGTTTCCTGATTACCTGTAAGGAAGGAACGGACAGAAGCAAAATCGTGCAGTATGTCGAGTCCAAGGGGATTCAGACGAGAATGCTCTTCGCCGGCAATCTGATTAAACACCCATGTTTTGATGAACTGCGGGAAAGTGGGGAAGGGTATCGTATCGTTGGCGGTTTAGATAATACGGACCGAATCATGAGGGATAGTTTCTGGGTGGGGGTCTATCCGGGGATGACGGATGAGATGATCGATTATATGGCGAAAGAAATACGAGAAACATTACAGTAGCATAAGGATATAGAACACGGGCAAAATCATATGAATAAGCAAATTAAGTTACTGGATTGTACATTGCGCGATGGCGCTTATATAGTGAATGCCCAGTTTGGCACAGCGGCGATCAAGGGGATTATCCATAAGCTGGAAGAGGCCGGCGTTGATATCATTGAGTGCGGGTGGCTGAAAAACAGCGAACATCAGCCGGGGACAAGTTATTACCATGTTCCGGCGGATCTTAAGCGATATCTGCCTAAGAAAAAGGGAGAAACGGTCTATACGGTCATGATCGACTGGGATCGCTATGATCTGTCCTATTTGCCAGAGTGTGACGAGCAGTCCATTGACGCTGTGCGGATCGTGTTTCCCCATGAAAAATACCGTCAGGGAATCGAAGTGGGGAAGAAGATCAAGGATAAGGGATATCAGATTTTTTTTCAGGCGGCAAATACGCTGGCATACTCGGAAAGCGAGTTGATCGATCTGGCGGCGGCTGTCAATGATGCGGCGCCTGTGTCGTTATCTGTGGTAGATACTTTCGGAGCCATGTATGAAGATGATCTGGAACGGATCGTCGGGATATTGAACCGACATTTGGATCCTGCGATACAGTTGGGGTTTCATTCCCACAACAATCAGCAGCTTTCCTTTGCGCTGACGATGCATTTTATTGAGATGATGCGATCTGAGGAGAGAGGACTGATCGTGGATGCCAGTCTGTGCGGAATGGGCAGAGGAGCGGGTAATGCGACGACTGAGCTTGTCACAAGTTACCTGAATCGCAGATGCGGCTGTCATTATGATCTGGATGCCGTGATGGATGCCATTGACACTTATATGGAATATTTTCAGGAGAAATATCAATGGGGATATTCCACACCGTATTTTATTGCGGGTATGTACTGCTGTCATGTCAATAATATTGCGTATCTTCTCAACGAGCATAAGACCAGCGCGAAGGATATGCGCAATATCATAGAATCACTGCAACTTGGTGAACGACAGAAGTATGATTATGATCTGTTGGAACAAAAATATTTGGAAAATCAAAATCAATATATTGATGATACAATAGCAGTGCAGGAGCTGAAAGAGAAACTGCAAGGACGTGAGATATTGTTGATCGCGCCGGGTAAAACTGCTGTAACACAATGCGAATCGGTGAAGCGTTATATTGAAGAGAAACAGGCAGTTGTTGTTGGCATCAATGCTTTTGTAGCAGATTATGATTATGACTATATGTTTTTTGTAAATCTCTTGCGGTATGACTATGCGAAACAGTCAGACTGTGATCGATTCGCATCTACTGAGAAGATCGTACTGTCTAATATAAAGGCAGAAGCATCAGAGCATGAGCGGATCGTTGGATTTCACAATGTGATCAAGAACGGTTGGAAATATTTTGACAACGCTGCGATCTGTTGTCTCAGACTGATGGATTATCTTGGGATAGAAAAGGTCGCCATCTGTGGTTTTGACGGATTTAAGGATACCTATAACGAAAGTTATGCGGATCCCCTTCTCCCGGCAGTGAATCCGGGAGTAAACTGGGCAAACTTGAATAGAGAGATTACAGAGATGTTTCAGGACTTCAAGAGGTCGGCATCTGCATGCCGGAAGATAGAATTTATCACCGAAAGTATATTTGATCAATAAGCAGATTAGGAGACGGTTATTTCGTGATAAAAGTATCGGATTATGTGATTCAAAGATTAGAACAACTAAATGTAGGACATATGTTTATGCTGCCAGGCGGCGGCGCTATGCATTTGAACGATTCCTTGGGGAAAAGCAGTAAGATCAAATTTGTATGCGGCCAGCACGAGCAGGGCTGTGCGATCGCGGCGGAAGCCTATGCCAGAGTCAATAATAAGATCGGCCTTCTCATGGTGACGACCGGGCCGGGCGGAACCAATGCCCTGACAGGCATTGCTGGAGCTTATCTGGAATCCACGCCGATGTTTGTGGTGTCTGGCCAGGTGAAACGCCTTGATATGATCAGAGATCAGGGGCTTCGGCAGCAAGGTATGCAGGAATTGGATATTATCTCGGTGGTAAAACCGATCACAAAATATGCGGCAGTGGTCATGGAGCCGGAAATGATCAAATACCATATGGATAGAGCCTTGTATGAGGCGACTCATGGGCGGAAAGGTCCTGTGTGGCTGGATATTCCGCTGGATGTACAGGCAAGCATGGTTGAGGAAGACAGCATGGAAGGCTATACGCCAGAACCGGAAGAACTGCCGGATATCGACAGCGTGGTCTTGGACGTCATAGAACGTCTGAATGCCTCCGCAAGGCCGGTACTGCTTGCAGGAAATGGCATCCGTCTGGCTGACGGCATACAGGAATTTGAAGAATTGGTGAATGTCCTGCATATTCCTGTTTTGACTACATGGAACGGGATAGATCTGATGACAGAGAACGATCCGCTGTATTACGGCAGACCGGGCGGCTTGGGACATCGGTATGCCAATTTTATCCAGCAGAATTCCGATTTCTTCCTGAGTATCGGGGCCAGACTGAATCTGCTGCAGACGGGATATAACTTTGACGGCTTTGCGAGAGCCGCTGTCAAAGTGATGGTGGATATCGACGAAGCAGAGTTGCATAAAATCAACGTAAGACCGGACATTCCCGTATGTGCGGATGCGAAGTATTTTATACAGACTTTGCTGAAATATAAGGATAAGATACAGAAAAAACCAAGAACTGATTGGTTCTCCTATGCGGACAGGCTGAAAAAGAAATACCCGATCGTACAGCCGGCATATTGGGAGCAAAAGGATCTGGTTAATACCTACTGCCTGCTTGATACGATTTCCGAGCAGCTTACGGCGGATGATGTCTATGTATCCGGCAGTTCCGGGAGCTGTATAGACATTTCCATGCAGACCTTCCGAGTCAAAAAGGGGCAGAGAGTGTTCTGCACCAAAGGGCTGGCAAGCATGGGATACGGCTTGCCGTCCACGATAGGGGCATGTCTGGCAAGCGGCGGTAAAAGGACCGTGGGTGTCAACGGTGACGGCGGCTTCGTGATGAATATACAGGAGCTGGAGACCATTCGTAGGCTGAATCTGCCGATCAAGATATTTGTCCTTAGCAATAGAGGATACGGGGCAATCAAGGCAACGCAGACCAATGTGTTCCAAGGCCATCTGGTGGCTTGTGATGAATCTTCCGACCTTACGATTCCGCCGATCGCACGTATCGCAGAGGCGTATGGCATCAAAACTTGTCAGATTCATAACAATCAGGAGTTGAAACAGGGGGTAGCGGAAGTGCTTGCATATGACGGACCAGTTATCTGCGAGGTCTTTACGCCGATCGGACTGACTGCCGTACCGAAGCAGGTTTCTTATAAGCGGAAAGACGGACAGATGGAGTCTAAGCCGTTGGAATACATGAATCCGCCGCTTGATGAGCAGGAGTTTGAGGAGAATATGATTATACCGCTGTTTCAGGAGCAATAAGTATGGAAAAAGTTGTTATGACTGGACCGACAGGAACGATTGGGGTCGCGTTGGCACGTTATTTGAATCAAAAAGGGATTACGGTATATGCGATTGCGCGTCCGGGATCAGCCAGATTAGAGGGAATTAAAAATTTGGAAAACGTTCATATTATTGAATGTGAATTAGAGAATCTTTCTAGTCTTTTAGTGGCCTTACCTTCACAGATAGATGTATTTTACCATATAGGTTGGAGCGGTACATCGCGCGATTTGAGAAATAACATTGCAATACAGATTAAAAATATAGATTATACATTAGATGCGGTCGATTTAGCTGAAAAGATTAATTGCAAACTGTTTATTGGAACGGGGTCACAAGCTGAATATGGAAATTGTGAAGGCTCAATTTCACCACAGACGATTGAAAAACCAACGACTGCCTATGGCATATCAAAGCTATCGGCGGGGCAACTCAGCAGATTGCTGTGTCAGCAAAAAGGGATAGGACATATTTGGACAAGATTTTTTAGTGTATATGGCGAATATAACGGAAGGGATTCAATGATAATCTCTATTATTTTAAAGTTGTTAAATAGAGAAAAACCTTCTTGTACATCTGGGGATCAGATTTGGGATTATTTATATGCTGAAGACGCAGCAAGGGCATTGTATTTATTGGCTAAACGAGGAGTGTCAGAAAAAACATACTGTGTAGGATATGGTTCAGGGCAGCCAATACATGATTATATTGCTTGTATACGAGATGTGATTGATGCGGAACTTCCAATTGGATTTGGGGATATACCGTATGGTGATGGACCATTTAAACTGGTAGCGGATATTTCTGATCTAACGGCAGATACCGGATTTGTTCCGCAATATTCTTTTGAAGCAGGGATTCGAAAGACGATTTGTTGGGCAAAACAAAGCTTGGAAAAGGGAGAACTATTCTAATGAGGAATTGTATTCTGTGCCATAAAATTTTAAGACATAGTTTATATAGAATGCCAAATATGCCGGACAGAGTACAGCGTATGGAACGCAGATATTCTATGTTAGAAAATGACAACATTGAATTAACGCTCTATCAATGTGACGGATGCGGACTTGTCCAATTTGATTGTGATGTTGTTGAGTATTATAAAAATGTAATACGGGCAAGTAGAGTTTCAGACGAGTTGAGACGGTTGAGAATAGAACAGTATCAATATTTGGTTGATAAATATAATCTTCAAAATAAGAGAGTATGGGAAGTCGGGTGTGGAGCCGGAGAGTTCCTGCATATTTGGAGAGATTTTCCGGTTGAATCGTTTGGAATAGAAAATGATCCGGAGCTGGCAAGTAGGGCATGTGCGGAAGGTTTACATGTTATTCAAGGATTTGCGGGTGATGATTATATAGATCCCAGAGGCCCTTTTGATTGTTTCGTGTCTTTTAATTATTTGGAACATCAGCCGGATCCTTGCGGGATGGTTTCCTGCATTTATAACAATCTGGTGGAAGGAGGAATAGGGTTAGTTACAGTTCCAAGTTTTGAGTTTTTTATGGAGGCGGCATCTTATTACGAGTTTATGCGCGACCATATAGCTTATTATACGGAAGGTGCTCTTGCACGATTGTTTGAACTGAACGGTTTTGATGTGCTTGAAATGAGCCGATTCAACGGTGATACTACGCAGATGATAGTTAAAAAAAGGGCAATGCTACAGTTTCCTGATTTTGACGGACAGAAAAACCGTATTGAAAAGACACTTAATACATTTATCACAGAACATAATATTGAGGATGTGGTGGTATGGGGAGCCAGCCACCAAGGGTTGACAATGATGGCAACGCTTTCTTTTGCCAAGCCGATCAAGTATGTTGTGGACTCCGCATCTTTCAAGTGGGATTGCTATACGCCGGTATCGCACTTGCTGATAAAGAAGCCGGAAGCATTGATCACGGATAATATTGATTTGATTATTATTATGGCACCGGCATTTTCAGATGAGATAGCAAATAGTATCAGGACAAATTATACAAATGTTAAATACATACTGGCGATTAAAGACGGTGAGGTTATTCAGAAAGAATGAATAAAAGTATTATCATAACCGGAGCCAGTGGTTTCATAGGTCGTTATCTGACAGCAGAACTACTGGAGAGGGACTATGATGTTTATATTATAGTGAGGGATGCTCATAAAGCAGATATGTGGGCGGGATATCATAACAGCCACGTGATTGTATGTGAATTGAATGCCTTGCGTGCAGAGATGTTTCCAAAACAAAAATATGACGCCTTTATTCATTTGGCGTGGGGAGGAGTCAACCGTGAAGAAATTGATGATGCCAATATTCACAAAAAAAATTATGAGAATTCCGTTTACTGCCTGAAGGCAGCATATGAATTGGATTGCCAAATATTTGCGGATACCGGCTCACGGGCTGAATACGGAAATATTAACGGGGTATGTGAAGAGTCGGCAGCGGGGAATCCTAACAATGCGTATGGAAAAATGAAACTGGAATTTTATCATTATGCGTGGGAGTTTTGCCAGAAGTGTTCCATGGAGTATCTTCATTTCCGGCTGTTTAGCGTGATTGGTGTGGGAGATCATCCGTGGTCCCTGATATCTACCGCATGCAGTAATTTTGTGGCGGGAACTCCGATGAAGATGGGCGCGTGTAGGCAGTTATGGAATTTTATGAGTGTTCATGACGCAGTAGGCGCAATGCTGAAATGTATTGAGGAATGCCATAAACTGCCGCAGGGAGATAACCGCATTATCAACATTGCAAGTGCTGATACGAGAGTTTTAAAGGATTATATATATGAAATACATAGATTGACAGACAGCGATTCTGAGATGTTCTTTGATGAGACTGTGAAGGGATATGATTCAAACCCATCTGTATATAAATTGAGTACGTACATTGGTTGGAAAGACCAGATTGATTTTAGAGAGGAAATCAACAACATACTAAGTAATATATAAAGGCAATGTTTATGAAGAAAATAAGTATTTCGATACCTTGTTACAATGAAGAAGAAAATGTTGTTCCAATGAGTGAAGAGATTACGAAACTGTTTGAAACAACGTTGAAAGATTATGATTATGAATTATTATTTATTGACAATGATTCGACCGATCGCACAAGGGAATTACTCCGGGGAATATGTGAAAAAAACAAAAAGGTGAAAGCAATCTTTAACGCCAAAAACTTCGGACAATTTAATTCACCATTTTATGGAATGCTTCAGACAACGGGGGACTGTACCATCTGTATGGTGTGCGATTTTCAGGATCCGATCGAGCTTATTCCGCAATATATTAAGGAATGGGAGAACGGATATAAAATTGTAATCGGTATTAAAAAGACAAGCAAAGAAAATCCAATCATGTATAAGCTGCGGAGTCTGTACTACAAAATAATCAAGAAGTTTTCTGACGTAGAACAGATAGAGCATTTTACGGGAAGCGGCCTGTATGACAAAGATTTTATAGAGGTCTGCAGGAATTTGAATGATCCTACGCCCTTTATGCGGGGTATAGTTGCGGAGCTGGGGTACAGACGAAAGGAAATACCATATGAGCAGCCGAAAAGGCGTGCAGGGAAGTCACATAATAATTTGTATACGTTGTATGATGCGGCGATGCTCAGCTTTACGTCTTATACCAAGATAGGATTGCGACTGGCGACTTTCATGGGATTTTTCATAGGCTTGGTGAGTTTTGCGATAGGTATGGTTTATCTTGTGCAAAAATTACTCCATTGGTATAGCTTTTCGGCGGGACTGGCGCCACTTATGATCGGTATTTTCTTTATTGGATCGGTGCAGTTGTTCTTTTTAGGTTTTATGGGAGAGTACATATTGGCTATGAATCAGAGGATTATGAACAGGCCGTTGGTGGTGGAAGAGGAACGGATTAATTTTGAGGACTGGCCTGAGGAAAATATACCACAAGGTTTTATATAGTTTATTTTTTCGATAAATGTAGCCTTTGAAAGCAGAAAGGATTTACGAGCATATGCGCCCGGAGATAAGTGTTATAGTACCGATTTATAATATGGAAAATAGGATTTCTACATGCATGAACAGCATTATGGATCAAACCTATCGCGATTTTGAAACAATTCTTGTAGATGACGGTTCTACTGACCATAGTGGGGAAATATGTGACAGATTCTGTGAGAAGGATTCAAAAATAAGTGTGATTCACAAAAGAAACGCAGGATTACCAAAGGCAAGAGAAACGGGTGTTTTATCGAGCAATGGGAAATATATTTGTTTTGTAGATGCTGACGATTATATAGAGAAAGACTATCTTGAAAAGTTATACACTACCATGAAAACTGAAAACTGCGATATGGTGTGCTGTGGATTTTATACGGATTATCCCCTCCATCCGTCTAAAAATATTGCCGTAAATGTTACTGAACAGAAATGCAATAAGAATGCCGCCCAATATGTAGAAATGCTGCATATCGGACATGGCAGATACCATGTGATGTGGAATAAACTGTTTCGCAAAGAATGTTTTCAGCGAGTGACATTTCCGCCGCAGCATACTATGTATGAAGACTATTTTATAATGGTACAGATTATTCCTCTGTTAAATAAGATTACGATGATCCCTGAACGCCTGTATCACTATGTTCAAATAGATGGAAATATGACTAGTGGAGGTTTTGGAAAGACATATGAGTATGGTATTTATCATATGCAGGAGAGCCAAAAAGATTTACTTGCTCTTTATCCGGAATCTGCGGCTTATATTATCAGTTTCAGGTTAAGGCTTGAATTGTTTGGCGTGTCTGTTATGACAAGAAATGATAATTATGATTATTCTATTGCCGCGTATGTTAAAAAAGATGTCTGCAAACATTTTTTTACTTTATGGACTAATTCTAAATGCAATTATATAGATAAGATTGGAGCATTATGTATTGTTTTGAATTTACGTCTGTTTTGGTTCGGCTATAAGATATATCGAAAGTGGGGGGGGGATAATGAACAATCAAGGAGTATAGTTTGACAGATAAACTATGAACTGTTTTTGCTACTTTATAAATTTGAAGGAGTTAGGAGACGTTCACATGATAAAATCGGCAGTTAAATATGCAGTTGAGGTGCTTTTTAATTTTCCCTTGTTTCTATATAAAAAATCTTCAGAGCGCAAAATCATATTGATGCTGACACCACAATATCTGAATTGGGGAGATCACGCTATTGCGTTATCTGAAAAAAGACTTATAAAAGAGAGATATCCAGACGTGGAAGTTGTAGAGATCAATTTGAGTTTTTATCAACTCTGGAATCATCGCGTACGCAAAATTATTGCGCCAGATGATTACATAATAATAACTGGAGGCGGATATATCGGCGATTTATGGAAAGATGGACAAGTTGCGGTGGAACATATCATGGAAACATATCGGGGAAATGAGATTATGTTTGCTCCACAGACTATTTTTTTTCAGAATAAAGAACGAGAAAGGCATTTTCGGGAACTTACGCAGAACCACGGGAAAATATATGCTCTTGCGAGAGAAGAAAATACAGAGAAGATTCTGAAAGATTCATTGTCTTTTGAAACGGAAACGACATATCATCTTGTTCCTGATATGGTAATGCTCTTGGTAAGTCATCTAAAAGATAGAACAAGAAGAAAAGCGGCGCTATGTTTCCGCGCAGATCGTGAAAAAATCATAACAGAATCAGAGATCCGATACATTAGGAGTCACTTGCGCAAAACGGGGATCGCATGTGTTGATATGAAAATGTTTTATATGCATGCGGAGATTCCTATATGGCTTAGAGTTCCCGCTGTAAAATGGAAATTGTGGCAATACACAGGGAAGAAAGTAGTGATTACAGATCGACTGCACAGTATGATATTTGCCGCCATCACCGCAACTCCATGTATCGCATTTGATAATATAAGTGGAAAGGTACGGGGCGTGTATGAAAAATGGATAAAAGATCTCCCTTATATTGTGATCATAGATGATGTACAGAAACTGGAGCAGGCATTGGAGCAGGTATGTACACCTCGTGATCGACAGGCGATTATGAAGACTTGGCAGAACAAATTGAGAACAGAAAATATGGATTGGATATGGAGAACATTGGATCAATGGAATCAAGCGTGAAGATGAAACTGTTTGTAGAATGTATTATTCCCAGTTATGCCTGCAATATGGCATGCGAATATTGCTATGTCCCCCTGTCAAAAAAGAACCATGTCAAACCAGTCGATTTAGCTGAATGCAAGGAGAAAATAGGAGATGCCTTATCCCAAAAACGTCTGGGCGGTCCATGTATGGTAAATATCTGCGCAATGGGGGAAACGCTTATTCCCACAGAAATTATTGATATTGTCCACGATATCTTGGCAGATGGACATTATGTTATGTTGGTGACGAATGGGACTCTTACCAACCGTTTTGAGAAATTTTGTAAATTTCCTGAGGAATATCGACATAGACTATTTTTTAAAATATCATTCCATTATTTAGAATTAAAAAAATTAAAAAAATTAAACATTTTTTTTGAAAATATAAAAATGATTCGCACGGCGGGAATTTCTTTTACAGTTGAAATTACTCCCGACGACAGTTACATTCCCTACATTCAGGAGATGAAAGAAATATGTCTGGAGCGGTTAGGGGCTCTGCCACATGTGACAGTGGCAAGAGATGAGCGAGTTCGAGGCTATCCTTATCTGTCCAAGCTCCCTCACGATGATTTCGTGAGGACTTGGGATTCCTTTGATTCGGAATTGTTTCGCTTTAAAGACTCTATTTTCGGGATGAAACGCAAGGAATTTTGTTATAGTGGAAAATGGGGATTTGTTCTGAATTTAAAAACAGGTGTATACAAACAATGTTATAAGGGAAAAGTGCTTGGCAATATATATCATAATATAGACGAACCTCTCCACTTGTATCCGACGGGCTGTAACTGTCTGGAAGGGCATTGTTATAATGGACATGCATTTTTGGGATTCGGTTTGATTCCCGAACTAAAAACCCCGGATTTTGCAGATCAGCGAAACCGAGTGTGCGTTGATGGAACGCAGTGGCTCAGCAAGGAAATGGAACAGTTTATGAGATGCCGTTTAAAAGAAAGCAACCGGGAATATACGCCACAGCAAAAAAAGAAAGCCAATATCAGGTCTGTCAACTGTATCGGCAGAATTATTGAGAGATTGGGATTATATTGAGGAGGATGAACTATATGGAAAAAGTAAAAAGATTTATTGATGGAACTATTAATACACCAGGTTGCAATTTGTCATGTTCTTATTGTTATCTGGGGAATGATCAGGGAAAGCGGAAAAAGAAGAGTTTCCAATATTCTATGGAAGTTATGCAAAAGGCGTTATCCGTGGAGCGATTAGGCGGCGTGTCATACTTGGCTATAACAGGAGATGGAGAAACGCTATTGGTAAATCAAATTTTTGAGTTCGTGGAGATGCTGCTAAATGAAGGACATTATGTACACATAACGACGAATGGAACGGTAAGCAATAAAATTGATCAAATGCTAAGCCGGTATTCTCAGGATATGTTATCCAGATTGAGGTTCCATATGTCCTTACATTATGTAGAATTAAAAAGGAAAAATCTGTTGGAAACATTTTTTGAAAATGTGGAGAAAATCAAAAAAGCTGGTTGCTCACTTGATGTAACATTAACTCTTTGTGATGAGTACATAGAAAATTTAGCAGAAATTCAAGGTATATGTACCCAAAAAATGGGAGCCTTGCCACAAGTGACTATTGCGCGCAAAAGTGGAAACAAACCAGAGATATTAACAAGGCATTCGGAAAAAGAATATATTGAGTTTGGACGTACGTTTCATTCTAATCTTTTTGAACAACAGTTAGTTCTATGGGGGAAAAAAGAAAAGAACTTTTGTTATGCGGGAGACTGGTCGTTTGTGCTTAACTATACAACAGGCAAAATGAGCCGTTGCCATGCGAACATCCAAGGATATGATATTTTTGCTAATCCAAAAAGAAAGATTAAATTTGATGCCGTAGGATATAACTGCAAATCACCCTGTTGTTATTGCTCTTATTTTCAAGGATTCGGCAGTGTACCTGAGAATAATTTGCCAACAGTGCTGGGGTTATTTGACAGGCCGGAAGCAAATTGGACAAACGAAACGATGACACAGGTGCTTGATCATAAGTTGAAGGAGACAAATCAAGAATATTCTTTTTTAAAGCAGAGAGTTAATCAATGGAAACAAATACCCTACAGTATGGCTTATGCGGTATGGTCTCAGTTAAAAGCGATAATCCAAAAACAGGGGGGGGGAGAAATTAGATGAGGGAAAGAGTATACCATTCCGGGAAGAAATTATGGCAACTATTTGTTAGTCAACCGTTCAGAACATTTCTTATTCTTGTGATATTGGGAATCGGTATTGCTCAAGTGATCAGTACAAAGCGGTGGTATTCAAATATGAGAGAAGGCATTATAGCTTTGGACAAACATATGGATACTGTAGAAATGGAGAAATGGATACATTTTTCTCTTGATGATTCTATTGAAGTGTTTAAGGATATCACGGACAATCAATATAATAGTATATTTGAGAATGAGGAACTGGGACAATTAAAAAGGTTACATGATTCTTACGGTATAGTGGTAAGTTTATATTGCTTTTATGAAAAAAATGGATTTGACTTGTCTATGGCAACTGATAAATATAGTGCGGAGTTTTCAGAGAATGCCGATTGGTTAAAAGTTGGATTCCATAGTTATGATGAGGATACAAACTATGCGTTAGAAAATGATAAAAAGGCGCTTTGCGATTATAATATGGTGATATTAGAGTTATTGCGGATTACAGGAAACAGCGAATGCATTGATCATGTTCCCAGGGTACATTTGTACGCAGGCAATAAAGCCGTCATACAATCGTGGACGAGGGGGGGGGCTGAGAAAGTAAGGGGGTATCTAAGCGCGGATGACGATAGAGATATTTATTTATTCAATTCAGATCAAAGTAAGTATATTTCTCAATTAGATTATTACTACGATATATGGAACGATATTTATTTTGTCCCTACGGACATAAGACTTGAGAAGGCTGACGATTTGAAACTGGCGTTGACAGAGAAATCGAATGATAAATATTTAATCATTTTTACTCATGAATGGGCATTGGATGCAGATATGTATACCAAAATAGAGGAGTGTTGTAAGTATGCTCAAGAAAGAGGATATTCATGGGATTTTGTTGAAAACACGCTTGAATAAAAAATTTTGCAAGAGAACCTTTATATTGAAATATTTCAAGGGAGGAATGCAATAAGTGAAGGGTGTAGTTAAGAGAGAAGATAAAACAGAATCAATAGAGTTCAGAGGGCAATTTAATTTTGGGCAAGTTGAAAGTATCTTTATATTATCATGTGCCTGCTTTGTTACAGGATTTGTTTTATGGATAAATTTTCAAAGTGTTTTATGCTCATCTATGTTTATAGGTATAGGACTTTTTTTATATATATTATGTAATGCAATTTTAATTTATGGGAAACGGAACAGGCAAAAACGTTATTTAATCGGATTATTTTGTGTGTGTAATTTGTTGGGGATTTTTGTCTGTTTTAAATTTTTTATTCAGGAAATGGTTTATCTCAGAGTAAATATGAAATTTTGCATTATAATCATTGGATTATTTTTGTTTTCCTTTTTTGGAGGTTGCGTTTTAATTCTTTGTGTTAAGCATTTTAAGGGTGTTACTAAACTGTTTATTGGCAACTATATAAAAGTATTGTGGTTAGCTGTATTTTTTATTGTCTTAACATTTACTAATGCAGATGTTTTCGATACATGGCTGCGTTGGGACAATTATGAATACTATAGGTTTATGGAACAAATAACTTTTGACGCATTATTTGAAAAAGTTTCGGCATTTCGTATAGCGGGGCATCAAACATATGCGCTTTCGTTATTAGTGCTAATCCTAAATTATATTACGGAAGATACTATCATAACTGTTTATTTATTAAACTTTATATATCTTTTTGGCGGATATATTTGTTTTATGGCATTGATACGAAAGATGTTTTCAGGTTTGTCATTTATTGAGATATATTTGGGTTCGCTCCTTTATGCGTTGTCTCCGTTTTTTTTAGGAGGAATGAAATGTATTAATTTAGAATTTTATCTTACATTTAGTTTACTATTATATCTGACAGCAAGCGTATATAATTTTAAAGCATTACAGTTCATTGCTGGATTTATGTTAATATTTGGCAAGGAAACCGGCGTTGTGATAATGTTTGTGATAATGGCTGTAAATGTGCTTTGGAACAATATAGACATTAAATCTTTAAAAAAATATATAAAAACTGAAGATTTTTACTATGCATTAATGATATTACTTTTGGGATTACTATGGCTTGTTGATTATGAAGGTCATCAATGGCTTTCTACAAACGTTTTTTCATATGAAACGGTAGATGGCAGTCTATTTAATAATTTAGGGGTTAGTTGGATTTATATAAAGGATAAATTGACGGTACTTTTTCTATCTCAGTTTAATTGGATTTTCTGGATAGGGATTATTGTTTGTTTGTGTGCAGAAATTGTTAATATAATCCCAACAATCTCATATGTAAATCAGGAAAATGTGTTAAAGAATAAAGCATGGATGGAAATGTTGGGCGCTGCGATAGGCTGTCTTTCCGTTAATTTGTTTATGATTACCTATAATCATTATCGTTATATTGCACCATTGATTCCAATCTTATATTTATTATTCCTGCGGGCAGTTAATATACTTATTGGCAAGGTTTTTATAAGATGCTGTATCTATTGTATGGTATCGTTATTACTGTTTGTTCAATGTTTTCGCACAATTGATCCACTTATGAAACATTGCTTTGCGAATTTAAATATAGGGGAATCCGCAGTCTTATGTTCTCCACCTAATAATGTTATTGAATTTGGTGCGCCTTTTACAGGAGAAGTGCAATACAACAGACAAATAGCGGATTTTGATGCAACATTAGATAATATAATAAAATGTGTAGATTATAGTGATGATTCCTGTATTGTTTTTTCAGATGAGTTTAGCGCTAAATCAGCAAATAAAAATGGATATATAGGAGCGGTTCATTGTATTGGAGGATACGGGTATCAATATGTTAAAAATCCTACCAGATATGTTTCGTGGGATAAACAGAACGGAAAGAGGTATCTTTCAGGCAGTGATAAGAATGAGATGAATATTGTTTATTTATCATCTGCAGATCAAATGATAGATTTGAAACAAAAATATGATCGGGTGATATATATAAAAATGCCTTGGCAGGACAATTTGTATAAAAATGAAATAGAAAAGATGAATTTGCCAGAAACAAAAGTGACTTATAGAGGATGGGAATTAAATGCATATATATATTGATATAAGGTGTTGAAAATGAGTCAAAATAATAAAATCGTAAAAGCGTTCTTTTGGAATTCTTTATCAAGTGCTTTGATGGCTCTGCAGTCTGTAGCAATGCTTATGATTATTACCAGAATCGGAACATTAGACGATGCAGGGATATTCGCCTTTGGTTTTTCAAATGCCAATTTGTTTTTGCATTTGGGTCGATTTGGCATGAGAAATTATCAAAGCAGTGATGTCTTGGAAAAGCATTCTTTCAGACTTTATCGAAAAACTAGGATCGTCACGGTAAGCGTAATGATAATAGGTTGTAGCGGATTTGTTTTGATCAGCTCTAGGCTGAATCATTATTCCGAATATAAAACGGAAATGCTCTTATTACTATGTATCATGAAGGCTATAGATGCCTATGAAGATATTTATCATGGAAATTATCAGCAACATGGACATTTAGATATGGCGGGCTTTTTATTGACTGAAAGGATTTTGGTATCATTTGCGACTTTTATGGAGAGTATGTTGGCTTTCAGGGATATTAATTATGCTTTGATTATATCCAACCTTGTATCAGGTTTGTTTGTAGTTTGTGAAATTCTGTATGTAAGAAAAAAGATTTATTTACCTGTTTTAGGGGAAAAAGATAGATCTGACTCAGTAAAAATAGTATTAGAAGAGTGTATGCCGCTATTTTTGACAGCATTTATTGCTTTTATGATTTTAAATTTACCTAAATATGCAATTGATTTTTACTTGAATGATTCAGAACAGGCAGTTTTTGGTTTCCTTTTTGCGCCAGTGCTCATGATTAGCTTGTTGGTCAATTCGCTCTTTCAGCCATATGTTTCCGAATTGGCTGCTTTGTGGAACGACAATAAATATCATAAGTTTGCTAAGATATTTAGAAAACTGGAAATCGTTACTATTGGTCTGACTATTGCTTGTATATTAGGTGTTGCATTACTGGGAATACCGCTTTTACAAATGATATATCAAATATCCCTTGAGCCGTATCAAAAGGAATTGATATTGCTTATGTTGGGAGGCGGATTTTACGCATTTTCTACATTATATCTTATGGGAATTACAATAATCAGGGGGCAAAAACTTATCGGATATATGTATTTGTTATTAGGTTTTATTTCGGGGATCATTGCGTTTACATTTGTCAATATGCTAGGACTGAGGGGAGCCGTGATAAGTTATATTACGTTAATGTTTATGGAGGCAGGGTTAACGCTGATAATTTTTTATAGAAAGCTCATGATTTTGGGGTCGTCCTCTGTTTCCAAGCCGAAATCGCCTAAATCAGCAGGAAGTATAAAATAGTATTTGAATCGAAATAAACGTGAGGATAAAATGGCGGAATTTTAAATAGCGATTATTATTTTTGATACAGCTATTTTTTGTAATCCAACAATTCCGCGCGGAAACAATCATTTTGAGATCATTTGGGATTTGCCTTGAGGATGATAGTTCAGCACAGATAACTCAAGGGGCATCGGGGTCGATGCCGATGCTTGCCAGCTTGGCTCGAAGACGTTCAATTTCAGTAGCCTGTTCCCCAATCTGCCGTATGCGCATATCCTCCCGCTGTTTGACAGCCTGTTCATGGACGAGGTATTCCCGTCGCGCTTGCGCGCGGGCTCTGGTCTGTTCGTCAGCGTTGAGGGCGAACAGGGTTTCGGCTGCCTGAGTCATTGCAAGGTCGTCTTTTGCGATCATTTTGAGGTTCTCCCATGTTTTGGCTTTGAAGAGACGGGCGAAACGGTCGATGCCGCAGGCTATATCTTCTTCGGTTGCCAGTTCTATATGAGATAAGTCTATCACACTTAAAGTGAATTTGTCACTATATAAATGATGATTTTTGATATTTAACAGTTTGTAGGTTGCATAAAATTCCACACATTCCGGAAACGGAGCAAAACCCAGAAAACCGATATGAATGGCGGGTCTGCAGTTTATATAGTCCTCACCCCGAGATAGCTGATCAAATCGGCGGCACAGATAGCTTAATGAGCGTTCGGGCCAATTGCGTTCATTGACGACTTGCATCTCCAGATTGAGGAGGAGGCTGTCGTTCAAGATGACCTCTGTGTCCAAGATGAACTCCTTGCTGTCGTAGGAATCGCCTTCCAGGATGGGATTAGTGATTATGATAGAAGTGACGTCATCTGGCCGCAGATGGAGCAGGGAGCAGACAAGACTCTTGAGCAGAGGAATGTTTCGCTGCATGGCGATACGGAACATGTAATCGTTGGTAAAGCCGAATTCGATCGTCCCTGTGGCATGCAGGAGCACATCAGAGATGGGGCAGGGAGAGACGGATGAATTATTAGATAAGATTTTTTCAGACATAGACAGACCTCGCTTTTGTGATGTGATAATAGGTTGGGTAATTGGCGGACATGCCAAAGACCTTAGTTGTGAAAGGTGAGAATGCCTTTCGAAGTAAGTTTATCATAACATACACAAGGAAGTGGGTCAAGCTTGGGTTTATCCGGCCGATCAGGACAGATGAACCGAATAAAGGCATGCAGAATCACAATGCAGAATCGCAGAGGAGAGACGGCGACATGAACACAAACAAAAGAGATCTCGGCATTACCATCACCATATATCTATATCTGGCATTACCTGTCCTTATCTTTATGATCGGCTGGCTGCGCTGGTACTGGGCGCTTTTGTTTGGCGTACTCACCGCCTGCGCGTGTATCAGGGGATTTGAAGAATCGGTGAAAACGCGTTGTCTTGCGCCGGATGTTCCGATCGAGGGGAAGACGATGTTCACTGCGCTCTTACTGATCGTTTTGTGGGTCTATCTGTCCGGCATCGGCGGTTACTGCTACCAGAACAGCGACCATGAAGTGCGCAGCGCTATTTTCCGCGCTCTTGTGGTGCGCGACTGGCCGGTCGTCACCCATGATGGGAGCCGCGGTCTGATCTATTACATAGGATTTTGGCTGCCGGCGGCATGTGTCGGAAAGCTTTTCGGCTTGGAGGCAGGGTATGCCGCGCAGTTTTTGTGGGCGGTTCTGGGAATTTTTATGGTCTATTACCTGATCTGCGTATATCGGCGGAAAGTCGATCTGCTCCCGATCCTGTTTTTGATCTTTTTCAGCGGGCTGGACTATGTGGGCACATGGCTGTTGGCGGAAAGGGGTGTGGATCTGAGTCAGGCGTACCACCTCGAATGGTGGTCGTGGGATTTCCAGTTTACTTCCACCACGTCGCAGTTGTTTTGGGTGTTTAACCAGTCCCTTCCTGTCTGGATCGCTACGGTATTGGTCATGGTGCAGAAGAACGGCAAGAATATGTTTTTTATCCTGTCGTTAATCATGCTGACTTCGACGATCCCGTTTGTGGGACTGATCCCGATCGCGGTCTATCTGTGTGTCAGGTGGATCATACAGGACAGAACGCGGTGGAAGGAGCTCTTGACGTTTCAGAATATTGTGGGAGTCGCTATTGTGGGCGGCGTGTCGTTTCTCTATCTGATCGGGAATGTGTCGGGCGGCAAGATCGCGCAGGACAACGCCATGGCGACCGCCTCGGAGCCTGCGGCTAAATTATTGCGGTATCTGTTGTTTTATAGTCTCGAGTTTGGCGTTTATCTGTATTTTGTGTGCAGATACCGCAAAAAAGATTCTCTTGTGCTGCTGCTCACCGCCATTTTGCTCCTCTGTCCTTTTATTAAGGTGGGAAACGGCCATGACTTTTGTATGCGCGCGTCTGTACCGGCTCTTTTCATCTTAATGCTTTTGTGCATGGAGACGTTTGAAAAACTGCGGCTGGATGGCAAAAAGCATCTTTTCGCGGCGTATTGTGCGGTATTGCTCTTGGGAGCCGTCACACCCTTCAATGAAATACACAGGAGCGTCATGAATACTTTCTGGGCGGTCACCAACGGGCAGTCGGTTCGTTATCCCGAGGTCGATATAGAGAGTCGTTTATTGCAGGGCGGCAATTTCTCGGGAGAGACGGAGGGGAATCTGTTTTACCAATATCTGGCCAAACCGACGATCCTCTATTCTGAGTTTGGGGCACGATAGAGACGGTTTGTAAACTCCCTTCCGGGAGGAGAACGAAAAAGCGTTTTTATCAAATTTAAATTTTACTTGCATATTTTCTTTAGGTGTGATAGATTTAGAACATGAAATTGATTCTCGCACAGGCAGCGTCTAAATTCAGATGTGCGATACACCGTTTTTCAAGGTGTCCGGCTTTTCGCCAAAATTTCATAACACATTGTACGATTACTTGCACGGCGGAGAGCGCTTTCTTCCGTCGGCGGCACAGCAAAGGAGGAAAAAGAATGGTAGACAGAGAAATGCTTTCGGCAATTTCGGAATTGCTGGATGAAAAACTGGAGGAGAAACTGGATCAGAAATTGGATCAAAAACTGCGTCCGATCTATGACAGGCTGGATAGTCTGGATGCGAGGGTGGGCAGGCTGGAGAACGACATGCACTACGTCAAGGTCGTGCAGCTTGAGAACAATGTGATACCGCGTCTGAACACGATAGAATCCTGTTATCTGGATACTTCCAAAAGATATTTGGAACGCACGGAACAGATGGACGATATGGCTGCGGATATTGTAGTTCTGAAAAATGTTGTCTCAGAACACAGCGAGATTTTGCAAAGGATGCAGGGATAGGTAAAAGAGAAAGCGTTGGTTTCAGGACACGCTGAAAAGACACACGATAAGGCGATGAGCAGAGTGCATCAGAAGAGATCATGGGACAAATTCATAGCGTTTGGCATTGCGGCACTGCTGTGCTTTTTCTGTTCCGTGTCCGCGAAGGCTGAGGAGACAGGGCAGGCAGATTCGGATGCTGCGGCGAACCGACAGCTGCTTGAGCAGTATCGGGAGTATCAGGAGCGTCTGTATGCCGTTGAGGAGGAGACGCAGATCCGGGAGAACGGTTTTGAGATCATCGAGGACCAGATTTTCCCCTTGGAGACGGCGCGTTTCGGGGAGGTACGGCTGACGCCTGCCATGGATAAGCGGTATCACAGGCTCGTGCTGTTCCTCGTAGGGGCGGAGGGAAACGTTGTCTGGCGCACGGAACAGCTTGCCGCCAACAGTTGGAGCGTGGGCAGCCTGGAACAGCCGATCCGCAGGATCTCGGCGATCGCGTTTCAGGACGTAAACCGGGACGGAAGAACGGATATTGTGTTGATCGCCGACTGCAGAAACAGTTCAGGCGCCTATGGGGGCAGAAATTACAAGGTCGGCGACGTGCTTTTCCAGAGTGATACGGGATTCTATCGGGACTATCGGATCTCGGACAAGATCAACCGATTCGGCATGAACAAGAGCGCCGAGAGCATCATCGCCTATGTCAGGGACGGCTATTCCACGGAGTTCCTCTACACGGCGTCGACTAAGGCGGAGCTTCTCAGGCATGGATTTCAGGTTGTGGAGGAGCAGGACTACTCCAGACAGTTTGAGAAACTCGGCTATCTGGAAGTGATGCCGGGGACTTACACCATGGCGGAGTACGCCACGTTCATGATCTATCTGGTGAATGAACAGGGCAATATCGTCTGGAGTTTTCAGCCCATGGGAGATTTTGACAATCTGTATGCGTTGAAGGGGATCCAGTGCAGGGACATCGACGGGGACGGCATGAAGGATATTCTGGTGCTGGCGCGCTACAGTTACGCGGGAGACGAAAATGAACTCCTCACGCAGAGCGATTACAGGATCTACTACCAGCGGACGGGTGGGTTTGAGACGGACACGCAGGTGCGGGCGAAGGTCCCCTGCAGCGAAAAAGACACGGTGGCGGAGCTTGTGGAGAAGGCGAGAGCCTATTGGGGATGGAGCCCGGAGACATGATAAAGATACTGATCGTAGATGATGAAAAACCGATTTGTGATCTGATAGAAATGAATCTGTCGTCGGCAGGCTACGCCTGCATGGCGGTGCAGGACGGGCTTGCGGCGATAGATGCGATCGAGAAAGATACGTTCGACCTGGTGCTTTTGGACGTCATGCTGCCGGGGGCGGACGGTTACGACGTGATGGAATATATTGCGCCGCTTAAAGTACCCGTTATTTTTATCTCGGCGAAACACGAGGTGAAGGACAGAGTGAAGGGGCTTAAGCTCGGCGCCGACGACTATTTGATCAAGCCCTTTGACGTGACGGAGCTGCTCGCCCGGGTGGAGGCGGTGCTGCGCAGATACAACAAGACGGAGGGAAAGCTGACCGTCGGCGAGATTGAGATCGACATGGAGGCCAGACGGGTGACGCGGGCGGGAAGAACTGTGCCCCTCACCGGCAAGGAGTTCGATCTGTTAGTGCTCTTTGCGGAGAACAGGAACGTGGCGCTCTTTCGCGAGAATCTGTATGAGAAGGTGTGGGACGACGAGTACTATGCCAACAGCAGGACGCTGGATCTCCACGTACAGCGGCTCAGACGCAAGCTGGGCTGGGAGAAAAATCTTGTGGCGGTATACAAAGTGGGTTACAGATTAGAGATTTAGGAGCATGGTGTTGCGATGAAATTCTCACAGAAGCTTTTGCTGTGGACGACGATTATCATAGCCCTCACGCTCGGATTCAGCGGCTACTATTTCGTGAATTACGTGTTTGAGACTTCGCTGGAGAGGGAGGCGGAGCAGGCGCTTGACGAGAACAGTATCCTGCGGTTTGCCTTTGAGACGGCAGCGTTAAACGTGCCGGTCAGGTACGATATGCTGCCGGATGGTTCCGTGGAGCAGATCGCCGCCAACCTGGAGACAGGCGGGCAGGGAACGGGGCGTCTTCTGCGTATCTGCGACGAGAAACGGCAGACGCTCTACGCCAGCGACGGTTTTGAGGCGGATGATGCGCTGCTCGGCTCAGCTGTGGAGGATCAGTATGCGTACCGCGTCATCCGGGCGGGGGACCGTTACTACATTCAGACCGCCGGCAGTGTAAGCGCTCTCGGCCGGGGATTGTATCTGGAGACACTGCGGGATGTATCTCAGGTGTTTGAGGAGCGGGAGACGGGTTTTCGGGTCTACAGGCGGCTGATGATCCTGATGCTGGCGTTGGGGATCGCAATCATGTACTTTATCGCCTCAGGTCTGACGAAACCGATCAGGCTCTTGATGCGCGCCACGAAGAAGATGGCGGCCGGGGATTATGGCTATCGCGCCGAGCAGATCAGCAGTGACGAGCTGGGCCTTTTGACGCAGGATTTTAACAGCATGTCCGAGGCGTTGGAGCGGACCATCGGGCAGCTGGAGGACGAGGTACAGGCCAGAGAGGATTTTGTGGGCGCTTTTGCCCACGAGTTGAAAACGCCGCTCACCTCCATTATCGGCTATGCGGACATGCTGCGGTCCAGAAAACTGGATGAGGAGAAAAGCCTTCTCTCCGCCAACTATATCTACACGGAGGGCAGGCGGCTCGAGACGATGTCCCTGCGTCTTCTGGATATTATCGTTACGAAAAAGGACGGGGCAAAGCTGCAGAAGGTTCCTGTAGCATCGCTGTTTGAATATTTGCGGAGCATGTTTTTGCCAAACGGGAGCATGGAGTTTGTGTTCGACTACGAAGAGGCATATGTGTTGGCGGACTTAAGCCTGATCCAGACCGTTCTGGTGAATCTCCTGGACAATGCGTGCAAGGCGTCCGAGGCGGGGAGCAGGATTGAGGTCAGCGGTTGTTCGGAGTCTGCGGGATATCGCTTTACCGTCAGGGATTTTGGCATCGGCATACCGCAGGAAGAACTGTCCAAGATTACGCAGGCTTTCTATATGGTAGACAAATCCAGATCGCGGAGCCGCAACGGCGCAGGCTTGGGACTTGCGCTCTGCACGGAGATCCTGCGTCTGCATGAGAGCAGGCTGGAGATCGCGAGTGTGCCGGGGGAGGGAACGACGGTGGGATTCCTTCTGCCGGAGGCGGGGAAGGAGGTTTGCCATGAAGAAGAACAGGCTTAATCTTGCCCTGCTTGTCCTGACGATAGTAGTCGTCGCAGTGTCCGTATGGGGGCCGGAGATGCTGGCGTCGTACGGAGACAGGAACGTGCTGAACACGATCAGGACGCAGGCGGAGGAGGGCGGCGCCGGTTATCGCTATCAGCTGAGCAGAAATGAGAAACTCTATATTTTGTCCCGGTGTCTGAATTCGCAGAGCGCGCCGGGGACGGAACAGAATACCCGGGCGAGAGAGGCGGGGATGGACTATCAGGAGCTGACGGGCACTTACGCTTTTGTGGTCAACCACAATGGGCCGTCCGGGCAGGAGATCACCGACACAGAGATCTTTGAGACGGCCAACGAAGAGATTGAAACATTGAAAGAACTGGGCATCCTGCCCGATGCGATCAGAGAGGTGCAGGCGGACTCTTACGAGGCTGCGCTCTATTCCGCCATCGATGTGCCGGACCCGAGGAACAATGTGGCGGTCTGGAAATTGAGCCTCCTTGGCAGTTTGCAGAATGCCAACAAGGAGAACCGTCTGATCGACGCCTACATCGACGCGGACGACGGCAGGATCTATGAGTTTTACGTGCGCTCTGCCCTCAAGTGGGAGGAGATCGATCCGGATGAGCTTGTGGAGAAGTGGAGCTCCTATATGGGGCTGGCTGCGCCGGAACCATATGAGAACGACAATCCCCTTCTGGAGACGACGCCCTACTATAAGAAGTATGTCTTCTCCGGCGGCGGCGACGAAAGAACCGTGGTCACGGTAGGTTTTTACGACGGTATCGACGAACTTTTCCTGAAAGTATCGAAATGATGCAAAAATGATGCAAAAATGATGGCACTATGATGCAAAAATGATGAAGTTTTGATGCACCTTTCCTGTATGCTGTCAGTAAATACAGGAGAGGAGCATCATTTTTATGTACGGAAGAAGACATTATCGCGGATACAGAGGAAACGGAAGGCAGACAGGCGCGGTCTTGCAGGCGGTGCTGTGGGCGATTACAGCGGTCTGCATCGTCGTCGTGTGCGTGGCGATGGCGATCCACACAAAGGCCTCACAGGTGGTCGCCGCGGAACCCATGGTTCTGCCTGTCTCCGTGACGGTCAGAGAAAGGGAGATCGTCGATCTTGCGCGCGAGACAGTTTCGGAAATGGAACGCGCGGGGGAGAGCGCAGCGATCAGAATGCAGGCCGAGAAGGAGCGGGCCATCGTGATCGACGCGGGGCACGGCGGTATGGACGGCGGATGCGTCTTTGACGATGTGAAGGAAAAGGATATTAACCGCCGGATCGCGTGGGAGGTTGTGAAAAAACTGCGGGACAGAGGATACAGGGCGGAGCTTGCGCGAAAAGGGGACGACTACGTGGAGAAGATCGATCGGGTTGCGTACGCCAACAGAACGAATGCGCTGCTCTATGTGAGCATCCACCAGAATTCCTGCGAGGTCGGCAGCGTGTCCGGTATTGAGACGTGGTATGGGGAGAACGGTGTGACGGAGGAAAGCAGGCAGCTTGCGCAGTTCGTACAGCAGGAGACGGTAAGCGCCACGGGCGCTGTTTCCAGAGAACTGGTATCGGACGACGAGCTGTGTGTGATCAATAAGAGCCATATGCCATCCTGCCTTATAGAGACGGGATTTCTCTCCAACAAAGACGAGCGGGGGAAGCTGTGCACGGAGGAGTACAGGGAGAAGATCGCCGAGGGGATTGTGAGAGGAATCGAGCGATATTTGAAAGTTTTCCCATGAATCTGTTGAGAAATCCTGTCTCGTATGGTATACTTTCGATAGTTGACAAAAGATAAATTATGCGTTGGCATGGTAACGAAGGATGAAACTTGCAATTATTGAAGGTGACGAGACCCATGCGGAACTTATCAGGCGGTATATCAGAGCATGGGGCAAGGACAGGGATATTCCGCTGGCGATCATATCTTTTCCGGGTACAGAAAATTATATCGCAATGAGAGAAGAGCATCGCGGGATAGCAGTGCTTTTTTCTGATGTCCGCATGGATGCGGAGGACAGAAAAGAAACGGCGAGACGTATCAGGGCATATCACTCTAAGATGCCGATTATCTACACCGCGGATATCGCCGAGGAAGAGACGGATGGAGCGCTGCATCCGTCTGGGCCGGGCGACAGGGAGAAGCTGTTTCGGTGCATAGACAAGGCGCTTGACAAGAATGATGAGAAAAAGTTCCTGACGGTGGAGGTGAAGGGCAGTATCTTAGAGGTGGCCGCAGATAAGATCATGTTTGTGGAGGCGAGGAGCCATGGCTGCGTGATCGAGTTTTGCCCTCAGAGAGGCAGGACGTTTCAGCTGGAAAGTGCGGAAAGTATTTCCGTGTTGGAAGAACGGCTGGATAAGTCCGACTTTATCAGATGTCATCGGTCATACATTGTCAGAGTGGACAAGATACGCCGGGTCGGCCGCGACTGCATCGAATTGCGAAACGGCAGCAGAATAGCAGTGAGCCGCAAATTATACGGCGAGCTGAAACAGATGGCGGCACAGAGAGCGAATAAAGCAGGAGAGAAGAACGGACAGTAGAGCGTGCCCGTTCTTTTCATATAATAGAGTATGTAAAATATCTCGGCAAAAGGAGAATTTCATACCTATGGCTATCGGATATCTGGTGATACAGACGAGAATTGCGGAGGAAGCCGTGCCGTTGGAAAACGTTCAGATCAGTATTCTGGACGATCAGGCGCGCAGAGTATACGGCCTTGTGACGGACGAAAGCGGGGAGGCACCGGTCGTCTCTTTGGAGACGGTGAGCGCCGGCCTGTCCCTCGACCCAAACTATTCCGGAACGCCCTATGTGAGCTATAATGTGCTTGCGCAGGCGGCCGGGTTTCAGTCGCTCTATCTTGAGAATGTGCCGATCTATGAAGGGGAGACTACGATCCTGCCAATGAATCTGATCCCGTCGCAGAGCGATCTGCGGGACGCGGAGGCGGAGCGGATCACGATTGAGAAACCGGCTGTGGCGAGGCAGGAGGTACGCATGCAGCAGGGAATTGACGTGCAGCCTTATGTTCTGAGGCAGGTCGTGATCCCCAATAGGATCACGGTTCACTTGGGAAGTCCTACTTCCTATGCCTCCAACGTGCAGGTCGCCTTTACGGATTATATCAAGAACGTGGCGAGCAGCGAAATCTATCCGACATGGCCGGATGCTGCTCTCAGAGCCAACATCTATGCAATCGTCACGTTTGCCCTAAACCGTGTTTTCACAGAGTGGTACAGGAGCCAGGGCTATGATTTTGACATCACGAACAGCACTGCTTACGATCAGGCGTATGTGTACGGCGGACCGATCTACGAGTCCGTCAGCGCGATTGTCGATGAGATTTTCGACGAGTATGTGACGCGTCCGGGACAGAATGCGCCTTATTTTACTTCCTTCTGCAACGGTACGACCGTCACTTGTTCCGGACTGTCGCAGTGGGGGACGGTGACGCTGGCACAGCGCGGATATACGCCTTTGCGGATTCTGCGCTCCTACTATCCGAATGACGTAGTGATTGCGGAGGCGGAGGCGGTCACGAATGTGCTGTCCTCTTATCCGGGAACTCCGCTCAGGCGCGGCAGCGCGGGGTTGGATGTGCAGAATATCCAGAATTATCTGAACAGGATCCGCAGGAACTATCCGGCCATCCCGGCCATCACCGACGCATCCGGCGTGTTCGGCAGCAGCACAGAGGCGGCGGTAAAGAAATTCCAGAGCATCTTCAATTTGACGTCGGATGGCATTGTGGGCAAATCCACATGGTACAAAATCTCACAGATCTATACCGCGGTCGCCAGGCTGGCGGAGCTGGACAGCGAAGGCGTGCAGCTCGGGATCGGGACTGTGCCGCCAAGTACGGTACTGCGGCTTGGTTCCGGCGGGAATGATGTGCTGACGCTGCAGTATCTTCTGAATGTGATCGCACAGTTTTATCCGAGCATCCCAAGCGTCACGCAGGACGGCGTGTTCGGCAATTCCACAAGACAGTCGGTGATCGCCTTTCAGCGTATGATGCAGCTTAATCCGGACGGGATCGTTGGGAGCGCTACCTGGCAGGCGCTCTACGATATTTACCTGAACATTCGCGGGAATCTGCCTGAAACGGCGCCGGATCCCGACTATTTTTCGTACACGGTGCAGTCGGGCGATACGCTCTGGCGGCTGGCGCAGCGCTACGGCACGACGGTGGACGCGATCAAGCGGTTGAACGGTCTTGGAAACGACGCGCTTTATGTGGGTCAGGTGTTGAAGATCCCGACGCCGTCCGGCTACAACTATTTCGAGTACACGGTGCGGTCGGGCGACACACTCTGGCGGCTGGCGCAGCGTTACGGCACGACAGTGGATGCGATCAGACGGCTGAATGGACTGACAAGCGACAATCTGCGGATCGGGCAGGTGCTTCTGATCCCGCGGAGCTGACGGGACAATTCAAAGACAAAAGGGACAAAAGGGCGGGTCAAAATTTTGCTTGCATTTTCGACCCGCCTATGCTACATTGATAAAAATACTCTTTGCACTGCATAACAACAATGAGAGCCGGATCTCTCTAGCTGATACTACAGTACAAACTGAGCAGGCCGGGGCGGCAGCCCGGGAGCCGGGTCGCATCGGGCGACAGTAGATTATGACATCTGCGGGACAGGAGTTACGATCACTGCGTACGTGGGTGTTTTCTTTTTGCAAGCGAAAGGTTCTCTTTCGCGTATTTCCCACAGGAGAGATGAAGGTATCGGAGAATAGGCGTTTTGGCGCACGGAAACAGCGCCAGTGTGGATGTAGGAAGACAGGGGGAGCATTCATGGATCATATGAGAAACAGCGGAAATACGCAGATGATCGGAGATATGCCGGAGGGCAGAGACGAGGGAGAATACGAGAGAACGGCGATGCGCGTGTCAAAAGTCAGCATCATTGCGAATTTTATCCTCACCTTCTTCAAGCTCATAGCCGGAGTGACGGCACACTCCGGAGCCATGATCTCTGACGCGGTCCATTCCGGGTCGGATGTGTTCAGCACGGTGGTGGTGATCATCGGCGTCAAAATATCGAACAAAGCGTCGGATAAGGATCATCCATACGGCCACGAACGCTTGGAGTGCGTGGCGGCGATCGTATTGGCGACGATCCTCGCAGTCACCGGTCTGGGGATCGGCTGCTCTGCGGCGGGCAAGATCGCGGGCGGAGATTATGCAAAGCTCGCCCTGCCCGGCACCTTGGCGCTGATCGCCGCGATCGTGTCCATTGTGGTCAAGGAGGGCATGTATCAGTACACGAAGATCTATGCCAAGAAGATCGACTCCGGGGCGCTCATGGCGGATGCGTGGCATCACCGCTCCGACGCCCTTTCCTCCATCGGCGCGCTGGTCGGTATCGGGGGCGCGCGAATGGGATTCCCGATTCTGGAACCCATCGCCAGCTTGGTGATCTGCATTTTTATCGAAAAGGCGGCATACGATATTTTTATGGACGCGGTAGACAAGATGGTGGATAAGGCGTGCGACGACGAGGTGGAGGCAAAGCTGCGGGAATGCGCCCTGGTTCAGGAGGGCGTTTTGGGGGTAGATCTGCTGCACACACGCGTTTTCGCCAACAAAATCTATGTGGACATCGAGATCAGAGTGGACGGGGAGAAGAGGCTGCGCGATGCGCACGGTGTTGCGGAGCATGTACATGACGCTATCGAGCAGACTTTTCCTAGGGTCAAACACATCATGGTGCATGTGAATCCGGCGTAAATGTTGCTTTTGGCGCGGTGAAAAGGAGATTTTGCGACAGGAATCCTTAAGATTTGACATTCGTTCTTGTCAAGACCGGGAGGAACAGCTATAATAATGAACGCAGATAAAATGACGAACACCGGAGGATACATCATGACGACAGGAAGAATCAGGACTGCGCTCACGGCGGCGGCGTTCACCGTTTCGCTGATACTTGGAGGCGCGTTTATCAATAGAGAGCATACGCTGTATGTACAGGCAGACGGAAGACCCGTCTCCATCACCTCCTGTACCATATCGGGATCGGATGTGGTGTGCAGCTTGAGCGCGGGCAGCGTCCCGGCCAGCGACGACGGCAAATATTACATCTACGCGGATGAAGTCTATCAGGATGGGACGGCGGGCAAGGTGGTCGCGACGGCTGCGGCGGGTCCCTCCGCGACGGCGTCTTTTCCGCTCAATTACAACAGTGCGGACTCCAATTTGAGCCGCAAGTTTCTTGTGGCGGTAAAGCGCGGCGGACAGATGGTGCAGGTCAGCAATGAGCACTACATCACGAATCCGGAGGCCATCGCGGCGCACACGTCGCCCCGCAGAGATACGGGGATCAAGGGCATCCTTCCGGATCTGAACAGATTTACCAACGGAGAGATGCAGGATCTCGGCATTCAGCAGGTTGTGTACAATATGGACATGGATGAAATCTGCGTCGACGCGTCCGTACCCGGGGCGATACAGTTTGATTACAATGGACAGACATATTACTTTAACGGCGGGAGGATCAAGTCCTTCGACGCCCTGATACAGAATCTCAACAGATGTGGCATTCAGGTGACGCTGGTGTTGTTGAACGGCGGACAGAGCCCCTATGCGCAGGATCTTATACACCCCGACGCGCGGGATGGCGCAGAGTGTCCGGGATATGCGCTGAATGTGGCGGAAGCCGCCGGCGTCAATCACCTGAAAGCGGTGGGAGCGTTTCTGGCGCAGCGGTATTCCGGTCAGGCGGGATGCGGTCAGGTAGACAACTGGATCGTCGGAAATGAAGTGAATGCGCGGACGTCCTGGTGGTACACCAACTCTACGTCCTTGGATTACAATGTGAACGTCTATGTCAAGGCATTCCGCATTATCTACAACGAGATGAAGAGTCAGAATGGAAATCTGCGGATCTACAACTCCATCGACCAGGAGTGGAACAGGAAGTCGAATCCCGGCAGTTTCCTCGCGAAAGCCTATCTGGATCAGTTCAACTACTATATGATCAGAGAGGGCAATATCGACTGGGGGCTTTCCTATCACCCCTACAATTCGCCTCTGTATGACCCCTATGCCTGGAACGGGCCGGCTGTGTGGGTGCAGAGCGGCATCACGACGCCGTACATCACGATGCAGAACCTTGACATTCTGATCGATTACATGCATCAGCCGAAGTTCCTGAGTCCAAGCGGCGAAGTGCGGAGCATCTCTCTGGCGGAGATCGGTTATACGTCCGCTTTCGGCAGCGACAAGCAGGAGGCGTCTATCGCCTACGGTTATCTGAAAGCGCGTTCTCTGCCTGATGTGGACGCATTCATGCTTTTCAGGCAGACGGACGACGCGCATGAGATGGAGAGTCATCTGGACATGGGGCTGTGTGATCTGAACGGCAACAAGAAACCGGCGTACGAGATCTACAAGAATCTCGGCACTGCCAACGAGGGTGTGGCGAAGGCGAGGGCGTCGCAGATCATCGGCATGGACATCGATCAGATGATCAGTCAGAATATCGTGTGGACGAGAGGCGGCACAGGCGTCGTGCAGTAGACGGATAGGTGTGTGCGCTGCGGACGCAGGCGTTGATTTATATGGCAATGCAGAAATAGTAAGCGGCAGATTCGAGGATCGATCTGCCGCTTATTTTCTTTCAAAATTCCTTATTTTTTGCAAATATATATTGACAAATAATGCAACATATGTTCAAATGTTCATAAGATAATTAAAACCATGCGTGAGGGAGGATTTTGCTATGACACACAAACAAAAAAAGGTACTGGCGCGCATTATCGTTTCCACCGTACTTCTGATCGCTTTTCGCGTGATCAGCGTATATTTTGACCGCACTTGGGGAGAGCGGTCTGCCGGGATCCAATTTGTCCTCTTCATGATACCATATCTTATCATCGGCTATGATATTTTGAAAAAGGCCATACTCGGGATTGTGCACGGCGAGGTTTTTGACGAGAATTTTCTGATGGCGGTGGCGACGGTGGGTGCGATTGCGCTGGGAGAGTATGTGGAAGGCACGGCGGTCATGCTTTTCTACCAGATCGGCGAGCTGTTCCAGAGCTACGCGGTGGGAAAGAGCCGCAGAAATATCGCGGCGCTGATGGACATACGCCCTGACTATGCCAATGTGGAACAGGATGGGCAGTTGGTTCGGGTGGATCCCGACGAGGTGGAGA
This sequence comes from uncultured Lachnospiraceae bacterium, assembly GCA_947632515.1. Taxonomy (GTDB): domain Bacteria; phylum Bacillota; class Clostridia; order Lachnospirales; family Lachnospiraceae; genus UBA3282. The sequence continues at coordinate 78,186 of CANRPO010000006.1, read as the reverse complement.
TCGGGACGGTGATCACGGTACAGCCGGGGGAAAAGGTGCCTATCGACGGCGTGATCGTGAGCGGTTCCTCGTCCCTGAACACCAGCGCGCTGACCGGGGAGAGCGTGCCCAGAGAGGCGCTTGCGGGCGACGAGGTGATCAGCGGCTGCGTCAACATGTCCGGCGTACTGCAGATCCGCACGACCAAGAAATTCGGGGAGTCCACAGTGTCAAAGATCCTTGATCTGGTGGAGAATTCCAGCATGAAGAAATCGCGCTCGGAGAATTTTATCACCAGATTTGCCAGATACTACACGCCTGCGGTCTGTATCGGCGCCCTTGTGCTGGCGGTCCTGCCGCCCCTGTTCAATCTGCTTGCGGGGCGGAATGCTGACTGGTCACAGTGGTTGATCCGGGCTTTGACCACACTCGTCATCAGTTGTCCCTGCGCGCTGGTGATCTCCATTCCGCTCAGTTTCTTCGGCGGGATCGGAGGAGCCTCCGCCAAGGGGATCCTGATCAAAGGTTCCAACTATCTGGAGGCATTGGGACAGACGGCCTGCGTCGTCTGCGATAAGACGGGAACGCTCACAAAGGGCGTGTTCGAGGTGACGCAGATCGAGCCTGCAGAGGGGATCTCCAAAGAAGAGCTGCTGGAAACGGCGGCCTTCGTGGAATACTATTCCAACCATCCGATCAGCAAGAGCTTGAAGGAGGCTTATGGCAGACCGATCGACGTCTCGGCGCTGAGCGATGTAGAGGAGATCAGCGGTCATGGAGTGACGGCAGTGGTGAACGGCAGGAAGGCGGCTGTGGGCAACGCGAAACTGATGGAGCAGCTGGGCGTTGCATACAGGACGCCGCAGCAGATCGGCACGCAGGTGCATGTGGTGATCGACGGCGCGTACGCGGGGTATATTCTGATCTCCGACGTGGTGAAACCGGGCGCGAAGGCGGCGGTGGCAGGCATGAAAGCTGCCGGCGTGAAGCAGATAGTTATGTTAACCGGTGATGCCAAGAGTGTGGCCGAGGCGGTGGCGGGCGAACTGGGAATCGACGTGGTTAAGAGCGAACTGTTGCCCGCAGACAAAGTGACGGAGGTCGAGGCCCTGCTTGCGGCCAAGGGAAAGAAGGAAAAACTGGCGTTTGTGGGCGACGGGATCAATGATGCGCCGGTTCTGTCCAGAGCGGACTTAGGAATAGCCATGGGGGCGCTGGGGGCGGACGCGGCCATCGAGGCGGCGGACATTGTGCTGATGGACGACAATCCGGAGAAGATCGCCACCGCCATCGGGATTTCCCGAAAGACGCTGGGCATCGTGCATCAGAATATTGTCTTCGCGCTTTTTGTAAAATTTGCCTGTCTTGCGATGGGGGCTGTGGGCGCGCTCAACATGTGGTGGGCGATCTTTGCGGACGTGGGCGTCATGGTTATCGCCGTACTGAATGCGACGAGAGCGCTGCGATATAAACAATAATTATAAATTATATAAATAATATTGATTTTACTTATGACTATACATGGTTTATAATCATAAAGTAAGAAACGGAGAGCGGGTTTTTTACAACCCGCTTTTTCTGTTTGGAAGTAAAGCATGTGAAGGAGGAATTGTTTATGGTAAAGGCAGTTGTAGGCGCCAACTGGGGAGACGAGGGAAAAGGTAAGATCACGGATATGCTGGCGGAGAAAGCCGACATTATCGTGCGTTTTCAGGGGGGCGCCAACGCCGGACATACGATCGTCAACAATTACGGCAAATTCGCGCTGCACACACTGCCGTCGGGGGTGTTTTACGGTCACACCACGAGTATCATCGGCAACGGCGTAGCGCTGAATATTCCGATTTTGATGGATGAGATCAAGTCGATCACGGACAGGAATGTACCGATGCCGAAGATTCTTGTCTCCGACAGGTGTCAGATCGTGATGCCCTATCACATTCTGTTCGACCGGTATGAGGAGGAGCGGCTCGGCGGCAAGTCTTTCGGCTCCACGAAGTCGGGCATTGCGCCCTTTTATTCCGATAAATACGCGAAGATCGGTTTTCAGGTGAGCGAACTCTTCGACGAAGAGCGCCTCAAGGAGAAAGTGGAGCGCGTCAGTGAGACGAAGAACGTACTCTTGGAGCATCTGTATCACAAGCCGCTGATCGACACCAAGGAATTGTTTGAGACGCTCTGCGGCTACAGGAAGATGATAGAGCCTTATGTGTGCGATGTGTCCTCTTATCTGGACAAGGCGCTGAAGGAAGGCAAGACTGTTCTGCTGGAAGGGCAGTTGGGCACGCTGAAGGACCCCGACCACGGCATCTATCCGATGGTCACGTCGTCCTCCACGCTGGCGGCCTACGGCGCCATCGGCGCGGGCCTGCCGCCCCACGAGATCAAGGAGATCATCACGGTGTGCAAGGCCTACTCCTCCGCGGTGGGCGCAGGCGCTTTCGTGTCGGAGATCTTCGGCGACGAGGCGGATGAGCTTCGCCGCAGAGGCGGCGACGGCGGCGAGTACGGCGCGACTACGGGACGTCCGCGCCGCATGGGCTGGTTTGACTGTGTGGCATCCAAGTACGGCTGCCGTCTGCAGGGAACGACGGATGTGGCGTTCACCGTGCTGGACGTACTCGGTTATCTGGATGAGATTCCCGTGTGCGTAGGGTATGAGGTGGACGGCGAGGTGACGACGGATTTCCCCGTCACCTGCAAGCTGGAGAAAGCGAAACCGGTACTTAAGAAACTGCCGGGGTGGAAATGCGATATCCGCGGCATTAAGAACTACGAAGAACTGCCGGAAAACTGCCGGAATTATGTGGAGTTCATTGAGGAACAGATCGGTTATCCGATCACGATGGTCTCCAACGGGCCGGGAAGAGGGGACATCATTTACCGCAGGAGCCCGCTGCAGAAATAGCGGCAGGCAGAGCGGTGCAGTTTGCCGTTATTTTGACTGCCGATATAGAAAAGACCCGCGCTTGCCGATGCGCACTGTGTTTTCGGTGCGCGGGTCTTTTTGTACGCCTGCGGAGGAAAAACTATCTTTTTTGGCGGGTTCATGTATAATGTAGAGTATGGGCGGCGTGCGCCGCCGGATGGGAGAAGACGCGATGATCGCCAACATGGAATATTACAAAGTGTTCTATTATGCGGCGCGGGCGGGCAGTCTGAGCGTGGCCGCGAGAGAGTTGAATATTTCCCAGCCTGCCGTCAGTCAGTCCATCAGACAGTTGGAGACGCAGCTGGGCGCCAAACTTTTCACACGGGCGTCCAAGGGAGTCCGGCTGACGGGGGAAGGCGAGCTGCTTTATGGCTATGTGGCGAAGGGGTATGAGCAGATCGAGCTGGGTGAGCAGAAGTTGGAACAGATGCTGAACCTGGAGCTGGGCGAGATCCATATCGGCGCCAGCGACATGACTTTGCAATTCTATCTTCTTCCTTATCTGGAGCGGTTTCACGAGAAATATCCGCACATCAAAGTGGTTGTCAGCAACGCGCCCACGCCGGAGACGCTGCAGAATCTGCACGATAACAAGATCGATCTGGGGGTCGTCAGCACTCCCTTTGACGGTGGGGACGGACTGCAGACAGTGAAGGTGCGGGAGATCGAGGACGTCTTTGTGGCGGGCAGAAGGTTCATCCAGTACAAGAACCGTATGCTGGATCTGCAGGAGCTGGAGAGAATGCCGATCATTTTTCTGGAGGGAGTCACGAGCACCCGGAGTTATATGGATTCCTTTTTGCAGAAAAATCATGTGCATATCCGGCCGGAGTTCGAGCTTGCCACAAGCGATATGATCGTGCAGTTCGCGCTGCGCAGCCTGGGTGTGGGCTGTGTGATGCGCGATTTTGCAAAGGAATATCTGGAGGACGGCAGGCTCTTTGAACTGCGGTTCAACATGATTATACCGAAACGCCACATCTGCGTTGTGACGAATGTCAAAGACACGCTGTCTGCGGCGGCGCGGAATCTGCTCGAGCTGCTGGATTTGTGAGTTATGCAAACCTATAACCCGCCGACGATAAACTTGAAAAGTTATGTAAATTTAATAGGAAGATGCGAGGAGAACAGGCTATGATCACAACGATCATATTTGACATCGGAAATGTGCTCGCCGATTTTACATGGAAGGAGCATTACGAAAGTTTTGGCTATGATGAGGCGATGGTGGAGCGCCTTGCGCGGGCGACGGTCAAAAGCGCTCTCTGGTGTGAAACGGACAGGGGCGTTATACCGAGGGAAGAGCTTGTGCAGGGCTTCGCGGACAGCGATCCTGAGATCGCGGAGAACATTCGCAGGGTTCTCGCCAATGTGAGGACGATGGTGGTGCGCAACGACTATGCGATCCCGTGGATCCGTGATCTGAAGGGCAAGGGCTATCGTGTCCTGTATCTGTCGAATTTTGGCGAGAAAGCGGCGGCGGACTGCGCCGAGGCGCTTGATTTTATGCCCTACACGGACGGCGGCATTCTCTCCTACAGAGAAAAGCTGATCAAACCGATGCCCGAGATCTACGAACTTCTCATCAGGAGATTTGATCTGACGCCGGAGGAGTGCGTTTTTCTGGACGATACGCAGATCAATTTGGACACCGCCGGGAAATTCGGCATACACACGATACGTTTTCAGAGTCAGGCGCAGGCGGTTGAGGAGCTGAGAAGGCTTGGCGTAGATGCATAATTTGTCGGATTCGTCAATTTGCACAAAAAAATTAAAAAAATGGAAAGATATGGCAGCGGCAGGCGCGAAGTTAAGATGTAGCGCGAAAGCGGCATGAAATACAGGCGAGGAGATAAGAAATGAGATTATCAAGGTTTGTGGCGGGTACATTGGCGGGTATCCTGACGGTTGCCTGTCTTGGCGGCTGTGGAGGGATACGTGAGAGAAGGACCATCGGCACGATCGCTCCTAAGGAGGAAGAGAACGCCGTTTCGGCGGGGAAAACGATTCATATGGTGATCGCCTCCAATCAGGTTTCGGCGGACAATCCCTATCACTACGGATTGCAGACCTTCAGGGAAGTGGTGGAGGAGCTGTCCCAGGGAACGATCCAAGTGGAGTGCAGCGACGGCACACTGTCGGAGAATGAGACAGAGCTTGTGGAAATGCTGGATGGCGGATAGGCCCAGATGGTGGTCGTGTCTCCCGGCTATATGTCGGCGGCGGGCGTCTCGGAAATCAATCTGATTTCCCTTCTGTATCTGTTTGATGGATTTAATCACTGGGAGGCTGCGATGGATGGGGAGTTCGGCTCCACGCTGGCGGCCACGCTCGAGGAGCGGGCGGTCACCTATGACATGATGGACAGTTCCAAGGCCCGGTGTATTCAGGATGGCGCCATTGTGACTGACTATGAGGATATGGATATTGGCAGTTTCCGTGAGGCGGCAACAGTTTCGTGGAAAACATGTACATCATTCCCCGGGAGGATATGCCGATCATCTCCGCCTACGGCGATGACACAGAGACGCAGGGGTTCTATGATGCGCTCTTGGAATCCGGGGAGGGGAAATGCCTGCAGACGCTGAAAGGGGACTGGATCGGCAGTCACGACCATATTGACGATATGTTTGGCAAGATCTATGACGGCTATTCTGCAGACAGCTATGCGTGCTCTTACATAAGGCCTCTGGCCACGAAACGCGCCTGCATCGTGATCGACTATGTCACCTACAAAAACGCGCAGCATCTGTTTATGATCAGCAAGAGCGGCAGCAACGGTTCCGCGATCTGCGCCATGGTGCCGGTCAGTATGGTCAACGCGGGGGCGGACACGATCAGAAATGTGACGGTCATCCTTGTGATCGTATCATGGCTGATCGCCATGTTCGCCGGGATACTCATCATCCGGGGCATCGTATCGACGATCAGCCACATCAGCAAACGTCTGCAGATCGTGGCAGGCGGCGATCTGACGGTGAACGTCAACACGAGCCGCAGGGATGAATTCAAGGTCCTCGTAAAGAGCGTTGCGGAGATGATCAGAAATTCGAGAAACCTGATTATACAGGTGTTAAACACCACGAAGGATGTGTCGGACTCCACGGAAAAACTGGCCAACGCGACAGTGACCCTCAACAATTCCAACAGCCTGATCGCTGATTCGGTGGAGGAGATGGACAAGGGACTCAGCTCTCAGTCTGAGAATTCACGCAATTGTCTGGAACTGATGGACGAGCTGTCTCAACGGATCGCGGTGGCCGTGGAATCCGCAGACCATATCAATTCCATCATGGTTGGTACAAAAGAGACGATCAGCAATGGGATGGCTACGATGGACGACTTGGCAGAGAAATCGGCCGACACCTCCGATATTACCGGCCGGGTTACAACGAATATCAGCAATCTGGGCGAGAGCCTGAAGGAGATCGAGAAGTTTGTGGAGACGATCAATAAGATCGCGAAGGAGACGAATCTGCTGGCGCTGAATGCCTCCATCGAGGCGGCCAGAGCGGGTGAGGCCGGCAAGGGATTTGCGGTTGTCGCACTTTCCGTCAGCGATCTTTCCGACAATACGATTCAGGCGGCGGATATGATTCGTGACGCGATGACGACGATCAGGAGGAATGCGGACGAGACGGTGAGCGCGTCCATGCAGGCGGGCGATATTGTCTCCAGACAGACGAAGACTGTCACGGACACGATTCAGGTGTTCAAGGGTCTGAATGATGATGTGGAAAATATTATTCTGGAGCTCTCTTCCCTGAGTGAGACTATCAGAGGGATGGAACAGCACAGGCAGGATACGCTGATGGCGATAGAGGGCATCTCCTCCGTATCGGAAGAGAATGCCGCGTCTATATCGGCCGTCAATGATTCCCTGAAAAAGCAGATGGCGATCGTGGACAATCTGCACGATTCCATGAAAGAGCTCGAAGAGAAGGCGGAGACGCTCAACAATGCGGTCAACGCGTTCCGGCTTTGATGCGTTTAGCCGGGGAATCTGATGACGCCGCAGCCTATCTTTTCCCCGGCGTCTCCGGCAGGCCGGGTGGTAAAGTCGTCGGGCATCCTGTGTATGACCACGGATCGGTTCAGGATCTCGGCGGGAGTGAAACGGTCGTCATAAAAGACGGCCCAGGCGTAGCCGCCGTTGGACATCAGCGGGGGCATATCGCCCGCATGGGAGGGATGAGCCGCGCCGGAGGGATTATAGTGGTTCCCGGTGTTTTGGAAGGAGTCGGAACAGTCGCCGTTCTCGTGGATATGGAATCCGAAGAATGCATTCGGGTTCCCGTCCATGCCGTTCGGCAAGTTGTGTACCTCGACCTCCACGACCGTTCCTCTGTTAGGTACGGTATAAAAGCTCACCGTGCCGTTCAGATTCGGATAGGCGGCGTTTCCGACGATGTTCGCCAAAGCCGCAGGGCGTCCGTTTCCCGCGATGTGGAGAAGGAAGTTGTGAAAAAAGCGGTCAAACATGATAAAAACTCTTTTCTTTTATTCCTATGCGGCGGAGCACAAAATGTGCCTGCCGTTTTTGGCGCGTGAAAAATGCATGAAGAAACCCCGCAGCCGTTCAGTAAAGGCAGCGGGGTTTACATAACATATCTATTCGGGTTACTGCGTCAGCTCTTCCGCCAGCGCCTCGATCTGCGCCCTGCTCTCGCCATTGAGGGCAGACTTGATCTGTACGGTATGCTCCGCAAACGTGATATTCTTACAGGATTCCAATCGGGCTCTCATGACCTTCGCAGCTGTGGGAGCCCAGGAACCATTCTCGATCAGCGCTATGGTGCGGTTCTGATAGCCGCGTTCCGTCAGATCGCTGATAAATTCCCGCATAAACGGAAATATATCGGTATTGTACGTGGTGGTGGCGAGAACCAGCTTGCCGTAGCGGAAGGCGTCTTCCACGCACTCAGCCATATCCTCGCGCGCAAGGTCCGCCACAACGACTTTGGGGCAGCCCTTCGCCGTCAGTTTCTCGGCGAGAAGCTCTACGGCTGCTTTCGTGTGGCCGTAGACGGAGGTGTAGGCGATCATGATGCCCTCGGATTCCACGCCGTAGGAGGACCATGTCTGGTATAGGTTTACATAATACTCCAAATTTTCTTTTAAGATCGGACCGTGCAGAGGACAGATCATCTGAATGTCGAGAGCTGCGGCTTTCTTGAGAAGATTCTGCACTTGCATGCCATACTTGCCGACGATGCCGAAATAGTAGCGGCGGGCCTCACAGGCCCAGTCCTCGTCCGTGTCCAGCGCGCCGAATTTGCCGAAACCGTCAGCGGAAAACAGCACCTTGTCGTGACTGTCATAGGTGACCATGACCTCAGGCCAGTGTACCATCGGCGCGCCGACAAACTGCAGGGTGTGCGCGCCGAGGGCGAGGGTGTCGCCCTCCTTGATTACCTGTCGTCTGTCTGCATAGTCTGACCCGAAGAACTGTTTCATCATTGTGAAAGCGGGCGCGGAGGCGACGATGACCGCATCGGGGTAGGTTTTCGCAAAAGCGTCTATGTTGGCGGAATGATCCGGTTCCATGTGCTGCACGATCAGATAGTCGGGCGTTCGATCTCCGATTGTCTGTTTCAGATTTTGCAGCCATTTCCCGCCAAAATGAGCGTCCACCGTATCCATGACGGCAATCTTGTCGTCCGGAATCACATAAGAATTGTACGCCATGCCGTTCTCCACAACGTACTGCCCCTCGAAAAGGTCGATCTCGTGATCGTCCACGCCTATGTAGTGAATATCGTCTGTAATTTTCATCCTGTCCTCCGTTCTGAAACGCCCGCCTGAAATCAGGCGTTTCGCGTTCTTTCCGCGAGCAACGGGCCAAGCGGACGTGCCTGCACGTCCATTTGGCGACTGCCGCGATCTTTACCGTGAATCCAATACTTATATTACAAGTCTTATCACGGGGGTGTCAATACGAATATTTTATCTTTCTATGCGGCGGCGGATATGCTATCATTTTAGTAGCGGACAACGAAATACGGAGCGCTGCAGGCGTTTCAAAACGGAGGGAACTATGAAGATTGCGGTGATCGGTCCCGGCGCTATGGGACTTTTGTATGGGGCGAAACTCTCGCGGTGCGCGCAGGTCGTTCTGGTGGGAAATAACGAGGCGCATGTCAGGCAGATCAATGAGAACGGTATCGTGCTGAAAAGGGACGGCGCGGAGTCTGTATACCATGTGCCGGCTGTTCTGAGCGGTCAGGCGCAGGAAACGGCGGATCTGGTGATCCTGTTTACCAAAGCCTATCTGACCGGGGAGGCGCTGGCGCAGAACGGAGCGCTGATCGGTCCTGACACAGCGCTTCTCACTTTGCAGAACGGCGCAGGCCATGAGGCGGTGCTTGAACGATTTGCGGACGCCAAGAGGATTTTGCTTGGCACGACCGCACAGGGCAGTTACCGGGAAAACGCGCACACCATCGTGAACAGCGGGTTGGGCGAGACGGCGATCGGCGCGATAGACAGCGGATTTACGGGGATTGCCGAGATCGCCGCAGTGTTTGAACAGGCGGGATTTCCCTGTAAGATCAGCGACAATATCAGGCGGATGGTGTGGAACAAGCTGATGATCAACGCCTCCTCCAGCGTGCTCTCGGGCGTGCTGGGCGTCAATCAGGGTTATATAGCCGGGAACGAGAGCGCGTGGGAGATCTGTAAGAAACTGATCGGCGAGATTTGCGCCGCCGCCGAGGGAGAAGGCTATCTCTTTGACGCGGCGGAGCAGACGGAGCGCATTCGCAGCCATTTGAACAATGCACCGGGCGGCTATACGAGCATCTATGCCGATCTCAAGAACGGCAGGAAGACGGAGGTGGACTTCATAAGCGGCGCGGTGGTGAGAGCTGCCAAGGAGCAGGGAAGAGAGGCGCCGACGCAGCAGCTGATGGTGCAGATGGTTCATGCAATGGAAGGAATCGGACGGTAACGGCTGCCCGGCAGGATGACAGGGAGCGGTTCTGAGATCGGATAAGAAGAAGGAGGAAGACGATGCGAACGGCGGTGATCGGAGTAGGGAACATGGGAAGTAAGTACGCGTCCCTGATACAGGACGGGTTGATACGGGGTATGGAACTGAGCGCCATCACGAGGGTGCGTGGCACCTATCGGGAGATGCTTCTGCCCTCTATCGAGGCGGGAATGCCTGTATATGAGACGGCGGACGCGCTTTTTGAGGCTGTGGAGCGGAAGGAGCTGACGTTGGACGCCGTGGTGATCGCGACGCCCCACTACGCGCACGAAGAGTTGGCGGTCAGGGCATTCAGAAACGGTCTGCATGTGCTGTGCGACAAGCCTTCGGGGGTGTACAGCAGGCAGGCGAGGATCATGGAGGAGGAGGCTGCCCGTTCGGGCAAAGTGTTCGGCATGGTGTTCAACCAGAGGACGCTGCCGATCCATCGGAAACTGTATGAGCTGGTGCATAGCGGCAGATATGGGGCATTGAAAAGGGTCAACTGGGTTGTGACGGACTGGTACAGGCCGGAGCAGTACTACACGTCAAGCTCCTGGCACGCCACTTGGGAGAAGGACGGCGGCGGAATCCTCTTAAACCAGTGCCCGCACAATCTCGACCTTCTGCAGTGGATCTGCGGTATGCCCTCACGCGTACAGGGTTTCTGCATTGAAGGACATTTTCATGACATCGAAGTGGAGGACGACGTGACGGTGTATCTGGAGTGGGAGAACGGCGCCACGGGAACTTTTATCTCCTCCACCGGGGATGCGCCGGGGATCAATCGCCTGGAGATCTCTCTGGAGGAGGCCATGATCGTCTGCGAGGACGGAAAGCTGCGGATCGGAGAGCTGGCGCAGGAGATGGGCGGCAAGGAGGCGGACTACCGAAAGAATGCGACCGACTATTTTAAGAAGATCAAGGGCACATGGACGGAGCTTGTTCCCGAGAAGGAGGAGAAACCTTACGAGAAGGTCCTGCGGGGATTTGCCGACGAGTGTCTGGGAAACGGAGTAGGTATCGCCCCCGGAACGGAGGGAAGGAAGAGTCTGCTGATCAGCAATGCCGCATATCTGTCGTCGTGGGAGAGGAGAATGGTGGAGATCCCCGCCGTGGGGTCGGAGGAAGAGCTCGCCTTTGAGCGGCAGTTTGAGACTTGGCTTGCAAAGAAGAAACAGGGAAGATGAAATGGATAAGATCAGATTTATCATTGTAGGTTCAGGCTGGCGGTCCCTCTTTTACGTCAGGGTGGCAAAAGCGCTGCCGGAGATATTCGAACTGTGTGCGATGTACTGCAGGACACAGGAGAAGGCGCACAGGATCGCGGAGGAACACCATATCCATACCACGACCTCGATAGAGGAGTGCATGCAATGTCAGGCGGATTTCGCGGTGGTGGCGGTCAACAAGGCGTCCATCGCAGAGGTGGGGATAGCATGGCTTGAGCGCGGTGTTCCCGTTCTGTGCGAGACGCCTGCGGCGTCAGACATCGGGACGCTGAACCGTCTCCGGGATATGCATGAGCGGGGGTATAAACCGGCGGTGGCGGAGCAGTATACGGCCTATCCTGAATACAGCGCGCTGCTCCGGGTCATCGACTGCGGGCTGATCGGTGAGCCGGATTGTCTGAACATTTCCCTCGCTCACGAGTATCACGGGGCGAGCCTCATGCGGGCAATGCTGAGAGTTGCGCTGGATACGGCTTTTACGGTGTCGGCGAAGACCTATCTCTTCCCGACCACGGAGACGCTGACGAGATACGACTCCTACAAGGACGGCAGGATCGCGGATAAGAAACGCACTGTAGCAGCCTTTGAATTTGCGGACGGCAAGGTGGCGCTGTACGATTTTGATTCCGAGCAGTATCGCTCACCGATCAGAAAGAACACGCTGAAACTGCAGGGGAGCCGCGGAGAGATCGTTGATGACACGGTATACTATCTGGACGAAAAGAACGAGCCGGCAGTATCAAAGCTGCGGGTGGAAAAGCGGACGGTGGAGCGGGCGTACGACAACCCGAATCTGCACAGGATAGAGGAAGTCACGGATGCGGTGTTTGAAGGGGAAAGTCTCTACAGCCCGCCCTTCGGAGCGTGCGGCCTGTCACAGGACGAGACTGCGGTGGCGTTGCTGATGCAGCGCATGGCCGCTTACGTGAGAGGGGCGGGCGGCGAGCCGTATCCTTTGCGGGAGGCGCTGCAGGACGCCTACATGGCGATTCTTCTGCGGGAGGCGGACGCATCCGGCGAAAAAGTACACAGTGAAAGGCAGATATGGCATAATTAAATTTGATATAATGGTCAAAGAATATTTATCACTGACAAAACCTATGGATCGTGGTACAATTTAAAGAAAAGAAAAATACAGTTTACGGCAGACGGGGCTGCCGTGTGATTGGAGGGAAAACAATGAACGAAGTATTACAGGCAATCGAAAAGAGGAGTTCCACCCGTGGCTACACGGATGAGAAACTGACGAAGGAAGAGCTGGACAGCCTGATCCTGGCAGGATTGCAGGCGCCCACGGCGGCAAATAAACAGGAGATCCATATCACCGTGGTGAACGGCGACAACCCGATCCTCGCTGAATTGGAAGAACTTAAGAACAGTCTGCGGGACATCAAAGATCCGCAGCAAAACTTCTATTACAGCGCGCCCACGGTGCTTTTCTTAAGCGCGGACGAGGAATACTATTGGAGCAGCATTGACGCGGGCATCGCGGTGGAGAATATCGCGGTCGCGGCGGAAGGCATGGGACTCGGCAGTCTGATCATCGGCTGCGTCAAGGACGCGCTGTCGGGAGAGAAGAAGGCATATTTTGCGGACGCGTTGAAATTCCCGAAGGGCTATCGTTACGAGATCGCGATCGCGGTCGGCCACAAGGCGGTGACGAAGGAACCTCACGGATTTGACAGGGACAAACAGGTGTCGTATCTGTAGCAGACAGGCGGACAGCCCGGACGGAGGACTGAGGAGCCGGAAGAATGCGGGACGTTTCGTTCCGATGGCAAAGGAGGGTTTCAAAATGGAGACAATCATCATACCTCATCACGGGAGAAGAGTGGACGGCGTGCTGTATCGCCCGGAGGGCGGCGGCAAGCACCCGATGGTCATCGTCAGCCACGGTTACAACGGTCATGCCTCGGATCATGCGTATCTGGGCGAATATCTGGCGTCCGAGGGGATCGGGGCGGTCGCTTTGAATTTCTGCGGCGGCAGCAACAGAGACACGAGCGGTTTTCCGACCACATCCATGACGCTGTTCACCGAGAAACAGGATCTGCTGGCGGTGCTGGACGAGGTCAGATTCCTAAATTGGGTCGATAAGGAGCAGATCTATCTGTTCGGTTCCAGTCAGGGCGGTATGGTGTCCGCTATGGCGGCCGGGGAACGCAAGGCTCAGATAAGGGGCCTGATTCTGAAATATCCCGCCTTCTGTATCGCGGACGACTGGATCAGGCAGTTTCCGCACGCGGCGGACATTCCGGAGGAGATTCCCTTCTGGGATATGACGCTGGGAAAGGCATATGTGGAGACGCTGTACGATCTAAAGTGGGAGGAACAGGCGGAAGGTTTCGACAAGCCGGTGCTGATCGTACACGGCGACGCGGACGACGTGGTGCCCGTCTCCTACAGCGAACAGGCGGCGAAACGTTATCCCGACGCCGTGCTGCGGGTCTTCGCGGGAGAGGGACACGGTTTTACGGAGGCAGGCGACAGGCGCGTGGCCGAGATGACCGCCGCGTTTGTGCGCACGGACGGTGCGGACAGATAAGAGCGCGCGGTTTTGTACAGATCTGACAGAATGAAAACCTTAGGGAGCGACGTATCCTTAAGGTTTTTTTGTGCTTTTTTGAAAAAATAAATTCGATGCAACCTGAAGACGGCCTGCTTCGTCTAATGGGTGTAAGGAGCGACAGAACCGCGGATCGGCGCTTCGGAATAGGGGAAAACATGACACAACTGATCAAAAGAGCAAAAAGCGGGGACGCAGAGGCATTTATCCGCTTGATGGAAGACAATAAGGAGAGTATGAAGAGGATCGCCTTCGCCTATCTGAAAAGGGAGGAGGATGTGGCGGACGCCCTGCAGGATACGATTCTGGACGCCTTCGAGCATATCCACGAGCTGCGCAAACCTGAGTATTTCAAGACGTGGCTTACGCGCATCCTGCTCAACAACTGCACCGGGATCTACAGGCAGAGTAAGAGACAGTCCGCATATGATCTGAGCGCGGAGGAGTATGAGCGGTACTCGCCGCAGGGCGGTTCTCAAGGTGTTGAGGCGCAGAGCGATCTGGAGTTTCACGATCTGCTGAAACAGCTCCCGGAGGACAGCCGCATGATCTTTCAGCTGTATTTCGGGGAGCAGTACAGTATAGCGCAGATCGCAGCGATATTGAGGATCAATGAGAACACGGTGAAGAGCAGGCTGCGGCGGGGCAAGGAACAGCTGCGCAAGGCGATCTGAGTGGGAAATGCCGGGGTAGGGCGGCACGGGGAGAGAGAAGAGCACCGCAGCGAAAAAGCAGGGCGCATACTGCTAAGAGAGCAGCATGGAGAGAAGGAAGAAGGGAGTCACTATGAAAAGAGCATATTCAGATGAAGAGTTGAGACAGATCCTTGGGGCGGATCTGTCGGACAGCCGGCTCATCGGACAGAAAATACAGAGCGCCTACGACGAGATCAGAGAGAGGGCGGACAGACAGAGACAGGGCGTCAGAGAAGGCGGAAACCGTAGAAAAGACGGCGCGGGGAGAGGCAGACTCGCTCTGAGGCGGGCGGCGGCCGGTTTTGGCGTGACGGCAGCGGTCATGGCGCTGGCGGTGATCTTCTGCGCGGCGAATCCGTCGCTGGCTGAGGAACTGCCTGTAGTCGGCGGTATTTTCGGGAAACTGCGTGGATTGTTTGTCTACAGCGGCATACCGGAGGAGGAGATCGTCTCACTGCGGGGAGAAGAGACGGCAGTTGATACGCCGGAAAGCGGAGAAAACGGCGATACTGCAGACGGACAGGACACGGACGGAGCGCAGGGGCAGACAGGAACGGCAGAACAGGGAGAAATGGGCGAAGAAGGCTTGCAGGACGAGCAAAGTGAGAGCGACAGACCGCAGTATCAGGCTGCGGATCAGGGACTCACGGTGACGCTTGCCGAGTACTATGCCTCCAATCAGTCAATTCAGATTGGCGTGCGCGTGGAGAGTGAGACGCCCTTCCCGGAATTCGCCTTTATGCAGGACGAACCGCACAGGCAGATTCTGACAGTGTGGACGGAGGAGCGGTACAGTTTCCGCGACGCCGGGGACGAGCTGGTAAGCGGCGGCAGGCAGATCGAGGGCAGACTCATGAATGAGCACACTTTCGAGGGCGTCATGCGGATCGACTACGACAGCATTCGTGTGGACAGCAGAAAATATGACCGGGCGTGCGAGGAAGGGGAGAGGACGGCGGCGACCCGCGGGGAAGTTTTCGAGGGCATCGAGGTGACGGAGGAAAATTATGACGATTGGTTCGGGCAGTATGAGCTCCCCGGAAACTTTCGGATGGAGCTTGCGATCACCGGGTTTAAAGGCTATGTTTACAGCGGAGACTATAAGGCTGCGGGCAGATGGGAGTTTACAGAGCCCATTGAGATCACGCGGGATGTCAATGGCGGCTCGGAGATCCGTGTCGATGAGACCAACGGGGCGGGCTGGGGATTGAAGTCTGTGGAGGTGTCGCCCGGCGAGGTGACGGTACATGTCATCTCTCCGGAGAATGAGAGCGGCTGGGCGGTGGTTCTGGATAAGGATGGCAGACCGCTCGTCAGAGGCGTCAACGCGGATCAGTTCGGCGCATACGGGCGGGATCTGTCCGAGCTGACCGTCTATGTGTGCGATTTTGAGACATGGACGGACATCAAGAGCGAGGCTTACTGCGCGGGCGGAGAGTCGGGAGAGATGGACGAGGCGCTGTATCGGAGACTCTTGGAGGAACAGGCGCAGTACAGGAAGGTTTTGCGTCCGTAATGCGATCTGTGGGCGGGCTGTGCGGTGTGCGGTCTGTGGAAAAATTTTGACAGGAATTGGTAGGAATCAGGGACAGATTATGCTATACTTCTATTAGGCGCGCAAAATGGCATGTTATTAGAGAAACCATATTCAGACGGCGGGAATGGAGAGCAAAGAAAATTTGATTGCTGCATATTTCAAAAAAACAGGCTGGAGACGGCTGCTTGTCATGGTGTTCGGCAATATCTTCCTCGGCATGGGCATCAGTATCTTCAAGTTCGCGGGGTTAGGCAACGACCCATACAGCGGTATGGTGATGGCCTTGGCGGACAGGGCAGGTATGCAGTATGCCAATCTGCTCCTGGTCATCAATCTGTTTGTCTTTGTCTTGGAGATTGCTTTCGGGCGTTCTTTTATCGGGGCAGGCACGCTGGTGAACGCCTTTTTCCTCGGCTATATCACCACCTTTTTCTATCAGCTCTGGACGCAGCTCGCCCCGCCGCCGCAGCATCTTGCCGTGCAGATACCGATCATGCTGGCGGGGACGGTCGTCACCGGGCTGGGCGTGTCCATGTATCAGACGCCCAACGTCGGCGTTTCGCCCTACGACAGCCAGTCGCTCATCTTGACGAGACGGCTGCCGGGGATCTCTTATTTCTGGAACCGTATTTTCACGGACGCAGTCTGCGCGCTGGTCTGTTTTCTGGCGGGCGGCATCGTGGGACTGGGAACTCTCGTGTCCGCGTTTGGCTTAGGTCCGGTGATCGATTTCTTCAATGTGCATTTTACAAGGAAACTGTTCGGGGAGAATGAGGATATTTTGTAAGGGGGGGGGAGCGATACCTGGCGGTCTTGCGGTGGAAACGGCCAATATAGCCATCGGGAGAAAGATTTTCGTGTGGGTGGTGCAGATGGCTGAAAAATGTTTGCCCGAGAGAGGATATGTGGTATAATTTGCCTGAACCGGGTCAATGGACTTGCCATGGGAGGAGTGCGCATTATTATGACAGATGAGCGCGAAAAGAGCAGGTTCGCCAAAGAACTAAAAGAATTTGCGGCGTCGTTGCCTGAAAAAATTACAGAAAACGGTGAATGGACGATTCGTGGATTTATTGATATTTTTAAAAATGTATACACGATTTCTACCGATACAAAAGTTGTCTCTAAGATTTTGGAACTGCATTTGTTTCCAATCGTATACGCATTCGCTCAAAGTATTGGATATGATATAGAGTTGGCGGCCTGTCAGAACTGGTACCCCGATATGTCTTTTGTTAAGAAGGATAATTCAAATATTAAATTTGCCGTAGATTTAAAGACAACTTATCGAGATGAGGAATATTCCGGATTTTGTAACGGGTTTACTCTGGGATCTCATGGAGAGTATTTTGTCAATCGGAAAAGCAGAAAAAATGTTCAATACCCTTATGGGGAATACAGCGGACATTTTTGCCTGGGCATCATATATACAAGAGCGGCGATCGCTAAAGATGAAGAAACGCATGTCTATAAGCTGGATCGTATTATGGATATTCCGCCGGTGATCAGGGATTTTGTGTTTTTTGCGGAAGAAAAATGGCGTATCGCGAGCGATATAGGAGGCAGCGGCAACACGGCCAATATTGGGAGTATCCAAAAAATTGAGGATATACTTAATGGCAATGGAGTCTTTGCGAAAGCCGGAGAAGAACTGTTTGATGACTATTGGGCAAATTATAAAAAAATGGAGATTCCTACACTGACAGGAGAATATAAAAAAATGTCATCATTTGACGAATATTTGAGATATCGCGGGTTGCCGGCGGCTTTGTATAACCCGAAAGCGAAAAAGGTAAAAGGGAAGACAGATGGAAACAGATAAAGTATATGTACCGCCAATCAAAACACAGGGGATAAAAACAAAAATTGTCCCCTTGATTAGAGAGAATGTCTTTTTGGGTGAAAAAAGTATATGGATCGAACCGTTTATGGGTTCCGGGGTGGTTGGATTTAACGTTGCGCCGCCTGTTGCGATTTTTGCAGATAAAAATCCACATATCATCGCGTTTTACACTCAAATAAAAGAGGGTAAAATTACTTCCGGGATTGTTAGAGATTTTCTGGAAGAAGAGGGTGATCTTTTATCAAAAGGCGGAGAAGACTATTATTATGAAGTGCGTCAGCGCTTTAATCGAAAGCATGATTCTCTGGATTTCCTATTCCTGAATCGTTCCTGTTTTAATGGAATGATAAGATTTAATAAAAATTTTGAGTTTAATGTTCCCTATGGACATAAACCGCAGCGTTTTTCAAAAGCATATGTCACCAAAATTGTAAATCAGGTGTCCCATGTTGAAAAATTGCTGAAATATAACGATTGGTCTTTTGTATGTCAATCTTTTGAGCAAACGATTAAGATGGCGGATGACCATTCATTCATTTATTGTGATCCGCCGTATATTGGACGCCATGTTGATTATTATGACTCATGGAGTGAAGAGGAGGAGCGGACTTTGTGCGCAACACTTTTGAGTTCGGGAGTTAAATTTATGGTGTCAACGTGGGATCACAATGACTTTAGGAAGAATGAGTATATCGAGAAAGTGTGGTATTTCTGTCATAAGATTACACAGCCGCATTTTTATCATGTCGGAGCCAGAGAAAAAAACAGGAATCCTATTATTGAGGCGTTGCTCACCAATTATATGGCTGTGAATCAAGACGAAAGGTTTTGTACGGATAGGCGGCTGCCTGTATTTGATTTTGAAGATGTTTGTTCTGTATCAATATAATGATAAAAATCAGGAGGTATTGCGGTATGAAAGGAGAAAATTGCGGTTACTGCCAGGGTGGGGAACTCCTGGCGAAATTCGGGATCAAGATCTGCGATCTGGACGTGAGCCAGCTGATCCTCTTTAAGGAGCAGAGCAAGCCCGGCAGATGCATCGTCGCCTACAAGGATCATGTCAGCGAGATCGTGGACATCAGCGAGGAGGAGAGGAATCGTTTCTTTGCTGATGTGACGAGGGCGGCCAAGGCGATCCATCAGGCTTTTGCGCCGGACAAGCTGAACTATGGCGCGTACGGAGATACGGGCTGCCATCTGCATATGCACCTTGTCCCGAAGTACAAGGACGGGGACGAGTGGGGCGGCACTTTCCTGATGAATCCCGACAAGGTCTACTTAAGCGACGCCGAGTACGGGGAGATGATAGAGAAGATCAGGAAGTATCTGTGAGCGGGAACATATAGGTGGGGTGATAATGTATGTGGCTGGTATTTGCGCTGCTGTCCGCTGTCTTTGCGGCGCTTACCTCGATCCTGGCGAAGATCGGCATAGAGAATGTTAATTCCAATCTGGCGACTGCGGTCAGAACGGTGGTCGTAGTCGTTATGGCTTGGGGAATGGTTTTTCTGACCAATGCGCAGAGCGGCTTATCGCAGATCAGCAGGAAAAGCTGGATTTTTTTGATCCTGTCGGGATTGGCGACGGGCGCCTCGTGGCTGTGTTACTATAAGGCGCTGCAGATCGGCGACGCCTCTAAAGTCGTGCCCATCGACAAGCTCAGCGTTGTCATCACGCCGGTGCTGGCGTTTGTCTTTCTGCACGAGCAGTTTACGGCGAAGTCTCTGGCGGGCTGTGCGCTGATCGCGGCCGGGACGCTGCTTATGGTGCTGTGACGATATATCGCAGCGCCATTTTGTATTTCTGCGGAAAAATTTGCAATTTATTCATTGCATACGGCTTTACCTACGGGGAAATCCTCTGTATAATAGAGAAAGCAAGAAACTATTTTAATGTAAAGGAGCGTGTATTATGGCAAACAGATTTGTGTTGAACGAAACTTCCTATCATGGAGCGGGCGCGATCCGGGAGATCGCTGCGGAGGCGAAGGGCAGAGGCTTTCAAAAGGCTTTTGTGTGTTCCGATCCCGACTTGGTGAAATTCGGCGTGACGGACAAGGTTCTGAAGGTATTGGACGGCGCGGGACTTCCCTATGAATTGTATTCCAACATCAAGCCCAACCCTACCATCGAGAATGTGCAGACAGGTGTGGAGGCTTACAAGAAGTCCGGCGCGGACTATCTGATCGCGATCGGCGGCGGTTCCTCCATGGATACGGCAAAGGCCATCGGTATCATTATCGAGAACCCGGATTTTGCGGACGTTGTCAGCCTGGAGGGCGTGGCTCCCACCAAGAATAAATCCGTGCCGATCTTCGCGGTTCCGACCACGGCGGGCACGGCGGCGGAAGTGACGATCAACTACGTTATCACAGACGCGGCGAAGAACCGCAAGATGGTGTGCGTCGACCCGAAAGATATTCCGGTGGTAGCATTCGTTGACCCCGAGATGATGGCCTCCATGCCGAAGGGATTGACGGCGGCTACGGGTATGGACGCTCTGACCCATGCCATCGAGGGTTATATCACGGCGGGCGCTTGGGAACTGTCCGATATGTTCCATCTGAAAGCGATCGAGATCATCTCACGCTCCCTGCGCGACGCGGTGGCGAACACCCCCAAGGGCAGAGAGGATATGGCGCTCGGTCAGTATGTGGCGGGCATGGGTTTCTCCAACGTAGGACTGGGCATCGTACACTCCATGGCGCACCCGTTAGGCGCTCTCTATGACACGCCGCACGGTATCGCCAACGCGATCATTCTGCCCACCGTTATGGAGTACAACGCGGAGGCGACCGGCGAGAAGTACCGCGAGATCGCCAGAGCCATGGGCGTAAAGGGCGTAGATTCCATGAGCCAGGAGGAGTACAGAAAGGCGGCCATCGACGCTGTGCGCAAGCTGTCTGAGGATGTGGGTATTCCGGCGGATCTGAAGGAGATCGTGAAGAGGGAGGACATTCCGTTCCTGGCACAGTCTGCATACGACGACGCCTGCAGACCGGGCAACCCGAAGGAGACGAGCGTGGAGGACATCACGAAACTGTACGAATCGCTGATCTAAACGGCTTTTGCGTGGGACAGTGTCGCAAGTGAAATCCAAGATATAAAAAGAACCCCCGCGGCTGCGCCTTTGCAGCGGCGGGGGTTCTCAATTAGGGGAGGATAAGTATTTCCTTATCTTTTGACTAATATCATTGTTGCCCGATTTCCCGAAGTTATACACGGCGCGCAAAAATTTTTTAAATTTACTTTTTTATGAAAATGTTATATACTTAGGTATCAGGCGCGATGATGCAGAATCCGGCGCAGTGCGGCGGGTAAGCGCACGGCGGTTATGGAAGAGCGTCACTGCGGATTACAGGACAAAAGGTGGTATCTTACAATGGCTTTATTAAAACAGTGGAGAGACATGGCGTATTCTGAGACTGCCAACAAGGGCGATCTGCAGAGACTTTGGACGGATTATTTCGCGAAGGAGAAGGACATCTATGCACAGCTGTTAAAGACGCCCGACAAGGCTGTAAAAGGCACTGTAAAGGAGCTGGCGGAGAAGTTCGACGTGGACATCATGACGATGGCGGGATTTCTGGACGGCATCAATGACAGTCTGAAGAAGGCGAACCCCATCGAGGAGATGGAGGAGGACACGAAGGTAAGCCTCGACTTCGACAAGGAACTTCTCTATAAGAATATGGTGGCGGCCGACGCGGACTGGCTTTACAATCTGGAGGAATGGAACGACATTTTCGACGCGGACAAGCGCAAGGCGCTCTACAGGGAGCAGAAACAGTCCGCCACGGTCCGCAAGGAGCAGAAGATCTATCCAAACGATCCCTGTCCGTGCGGCAGCGGCAAGAAGTACAAGAAGTGCTGCGGCAGAAACGCCTCGTAGCTGACTGTGCGCCGCGCGGTGAAAACAGATGCAAAATTGACGCTTTACTTTCTCACGGTTTTAGAATAGAATACGAATATAGTCAGGCGGTAATGATAAGTACAGTCTGGTATAAGAACAGCAGAGTTTCCTAAATAAGACAACGCGATGACGGGAAGAGTAGGATGCGGAACGCAGCAGAGAGAGGCGCCCTGCGCTGAAAGCGCCTTTGCCGGAACCATCTGAAAACGAACCCTGAGCGGCCCCAATCCGGCCCGTTGACTCACGTTACAGTCGAAAGAGAGGTTTCGGTGCGCCGTCGTAAGGCGCGCGGAACAAGCGAGGTGGAACCGCGTAGATTTACGTCCTCTGCATTGCCATAGCGGCAGTGCAGGGGATTTTTTATATCAGCGGAAAATTAAGCAGGGAAACATTGACAGAAAGGATGGAGAATATCATGAAGATCACATTGAAAGACGGTTCGGTCAAGGAATATGCGCAGGCAATGAGCATCATCGACATTGCGAGGGATCTCTCCGAGGGACTTGCCCGCGCGGCATGCGCCGGAGAGGTGGACGGCGAGGTGAAGGATCTGCGCACCGTGCTCGACGGCGACTGCCGTCTGAATATTCTGACGGCTGACGATCCGGCGGGCCTGCGGGTGGTGAGACACACGGCCTCCCATGTCATGGCGGAGGCGGTCAAGCGTCTGTTCCCGAATGCGAAGGTGACCATCGGTCCGGCCATCGACGAGGGATTCTACTACGATTTCGACGCCGCGCCCTTTTCCAGAGAGGATCTGGACCGGATCGAGGCGGAGATGAAGAAGATCATCAAGGAGGGACATGAGCTGAAACGGTTCACGCTGCCCCGCGATGAGGCGATCAAATTTATGGAGGAGAGAGAGGAGCCCTATAAGGTGGAGCTGATACGCGATCTGCCCGAGGATGCGGAGATCTCCTTCTACGATCAGGGCGGTTTCGTGGATCTGTGCGCGGGCCCGCATCTGATGAGTACGAAAAATATCAAAGCCTACAAGCTGACTTCTTCCTCCATGGCGTACTGGCGGGGCGATTCCAACCGGGCGCAGCTGCAGCGCATCTACGGCACCGCCTTTCAGAAGAAGGAAGAACTGGAGGCGTATCTGGCGCATCTGGAGGACATCAGAAAACGCGATCACAATAAGCTGGGGCGGGAGATGCAGCTCTTTACGACGGTGGACGTGATTGGACAGGGACTGCCGCTGCTCTTGCCCAAGGGCACAAAGATGATCATGAAGATGCAGCGCTGGATCGAGGACCTGGAGGACAAGGAGTGGGGATACGTCCGCACGAAAACGCCTCTGATGGCGAAGAGCGATCTGTATAAGATGTCGGGGCACTGGGACCACTACAAGGAAGGCATGTTCGTGCTGGGCGACGAGGAGAAGGACAAGGAGGTGCTGGCGCTCAGGCCCATGACCTGCCCGTTCCAGTATTTCTGTTATAAGAATACGCAGCATTCCTACCGCGATCTGCCGATCCGCTACGGCGAGACGTCCACCCTGTTCCGCAACGAGGATTCGGGGGAGATGCACGGGCTGACCCGCGTGCGGCAGTTCACGATCTCGGAGGGGCACCTGATCGTGCGCCCCGATCAGATGGTGCAGGAGTTCAAGGACTGTCTGGCGCACGCGAAGTACTGCCTGTCGGTGCTCGGCGTGGAGGAGGACGTGACTTACCATCTGTCCAAGTGGGATCCGAACAACCGGGAGAAATACATCGGCGAACCCGAGATCTGGGAGGAGACGGAGGGCCATATCCGGCAGATGCTTGTGGAGCTCGGCATCCCCTTCACAGAGGACGTGGGCGAGGCCGCCTTCTACGGGCCTAAGGTGGACATCAACGCGAAGAACGTGTACGGCAAGGAGGACACCATGATCACGATCCAGTGGGATGCCCTCTTGGCCGAGCAGTTCGACATGTACTATGTGGACGCAAACGGCGATAAGGTGCGCCCGTACATCATCCACAGGACATCGATGGGCTGCTATGAGAGGACGCTGGCCTGGCTGATCGAGAAGTACGCGGGCAAGTTCCCCACCTGGCTGTGCCCGGAGCAGGTGCGCATCCTGCCGATCTCTGAGAAGTATGAGGCGTACGCGGAGGAAGTCAGGAAAGAGCTGGCGAAGAACGACATCGACGTGACGGTGGACAACCGCTCCGAGAAGATCGGGTTCAAGATCAGGGAGGCGAGACTGGACAAACTGCCCTATATGCTCGTTGTGGGGCAGCAGGAGGCGGAGGATAAGACCGTGTCCGTCAGGAGCCGTTTCGCGGGCGACGAGGGCGTAAAGCCGATACAGGAATTTATCGATCAGATCTGCGAGGAGATCAGGACGAAAGCGATCCGCAGGGAAGAAACGCAGCAGAAGTAGGATCGCGATACAGGGGACTGTGCGCGGTGTGCGCTGCCGCGGATATGCGGCTTGGGTCAGAATATGGGATATGAGAAGATACGAGGCGGCAGAATGCCGTCCGTCCGGGAGATCGTCGGCGGTCTCATGGTCGGACTGAGCATCATGATGCTGCTCAAAAGCCTGTCATTGTGTTTTAGCGATGACATCTGGTATGATGAGTTATTCACCGTGGGAATGATAGAACATTCCTACGGCGACTTGATCGCGTTTACAGCGCGGGACGTGCACCCGCCGCTGTACTATTGTATCGTGAAATTTTTCGTAGAGTTATGTAAACTATTTGCCCCGGCATGGGACACCGTCGTTCCGGCAAAGATCGCGTCGCTGCTGCCGTATTTTATCCTTCTTGTGTACAGCGTTACGCTGGTCCGCAAAAGGTTTGGCATGTTCACGGGCGGTTTCTTTCTGTTCTGTGTGATCTCCATGCCGCAGCTTAGCGCGTACACGGTGGAGATGCGCATGTACAGCTGGGCGCTCCTGTTCGTGACAGCGGCGTTTCTGCACGCCTATGAGGCGGTGCGCGGAAATGCTGTGCGTCTGCACGGAGCCGCGCTCACATTCTATGGCCTTGCCGCCGCCTACACGCAGTATTTCGCCTGTGTGGCAGTGGTCATGGTCTATCTCTATGTGCTGCTCTTTTTTCTTAGGAAAGACAAAAAAAGCGTCAGGCGGTGGCTGCTCTGGGCTGCTCTGTCCGTTGCAGGCTATGCGCCGTGGCTTGTCTCGCTGTGCGGACAGCTTGCGGCGGTGCGTGAGAATTACTGGATCCTGCCGCTGAGTCTCAGGACTCTTGGAGGATGCGTAAAGTTTGTGATGAAACCCGCGTTTGCGAACGAGACGGTGAACGTTGTGCTGGCGGTGGCGCTGTCCGCGGTCTGTGCAGCGGTGTTGATCGGCGCAGTCATAAAACTATACCATAATGGAAGAGTTTGTGACGCAAGCTATATAGCAGCGGGCGTGGGAGTTCTCGTGGGCTTGATAATGTTTGGGTTTGCAGCGTCCATGCTCTTTCGCCCCGTCTTTGTCTACCGCTATATGATCCCGGCGTTGGGATGTTTTTGGCTGGCTTTTGCCGTGTCCCTTGGCGTGATCGCGGGAGAACCTTCGAAAGCTCCGGCGGCGGTTTGTCCGTCGGGCGCGGAGTCTGCCTTTGCGCGGCGTTATGCCGCTGTCGCCGCCTTGGTCTGCGTGCTTGTACTCTGTGTGGGGCTGCGCGACTACCGCTCTTTTATGGGTGAGGAGGAGTATAAGGCGCTTCAGATGGAGAAGACGGAAACGGTCTTGGACAGGATCGGTGCGGAGGACATTCTTATTTTTAATTTTGACCAGGTACAGATGGTGGTAGGATATTATGTAAACAATGAGAGCTATCTGTGGTACGGGGAACCGGAGACGCTGATTCAGGAGATCTGCGGGGCGACGGGCGGCTCCCTGGATGAGGACACGGAACAGATCAGAGACTGGCTTTCTCAGGGCAGGAAGGTCTGGTTTCTGGGCAGTTTCCGCAGCCGGGAGGACGTGGTCGACGTCTTGAGATCGCAGGGGATCGCGGTGGGCGAGCCTGCGGACTGTCTGCTGGAACGCTACTGGTTCAATCTGTATGAGCTGTCGGCGGGCTGACCGGCGCTCCCGTGAGAGAAACATTGTATAAAGATTGAAAAAGCTGCCAATAATAACCACTGTAGATCAATGTGACATGTGCGCATACAAATGTGCGCCACGTGCGGTGAAACAGGAGGTTGTTATGGCGGAATTAAAATGTGGAGTCGAGAATTGTTCTTACAATCAGGAGAAGTATTGCTGTAAGGGAGACATCATGGTGGGCGGCAAACATGCCGACAACAGTACGGACACATGCTGCGAGAGTTTTGCGCAGAAACGGGAGGGCGCGTATGTCAGTTCGCTGGAACATCCGTGCAGAACGATCAGTATTGATTGCGAAGCTGTGAAATGTGTGTATAATAGTAACTATAAGTGTCACGCGGAACATGTGGACATCAGAGGCGGCGGCGCGTGCAGCTGCGAGGAGACGGAGTGCGCCACGTTCAAGGAATCATAACTGACGGTTCTATCCCCGCGAGCAACGAGCCAAGCGGACGTGCCTGCGCGTCCATTTGGCGGCTGCCGCGAGGGCGTGTCCTAAAGATTCTATCTGTACGGAGCGCGGAGACGCTTTGCTTAAAATATTCTATAATAAAAGGGTCGCGGTAAAGAGACAGAAGGGGTACCTATATTGAGAGAGACTTATCAGAACGATCTTAAGCGAAAACGAGGGAGGCTTGGACCGGCGCTCCTGGTCCTTATCCTGGCGTGCGTGTTGGCGGGCTGTGGGAAAGATGAGGACGAGGCCGCCATGAGCGCCGCCGCCCGGATACAGGAGGACGAGGCCGGAGAGAAAGCGGCGGATGAAACGGAGGACGCGGGCGCGCAGGAGGGATCGCTGACCCCGCGGGAGGAAGAGGCCGAGGAAGGATCCGACATCGACGAGGAGACAAGGCATCAGCTCACGGCGGAGCTTTTGGAGGAAAACGAGTTGGACACGTCGGTCATGGAGATTGAGCACGCCACAAGAGGGTGTGTCTTTGGCGTTCCGGCGGGGTTCAAGGAATCGGAGGAGACGCCCGGACTGTATGTGACGGATCGTTATCCCATCGACACCTCTATGATCTACTATGAGGTGATGGACAGGGATGTCTCTTTACAGCTGCTGACCGCGGAGCTTTTCAAGGAACAGGCGGAGGAGAACCTGAGCGAGGCCTACGGAGAAGACATCACAGTGAATGTGGAGAGCTTTGAGAGTGTTAAGATCAGCGGCTATCCGGCCTTCCGGATCCTGTGCAGCTATGAGACGGAGGGCCTTACGGTCACGCAGTTGGAGTATGCCATCAACGCCGATAAGAGCTATATGATTACCTACACCCAGACGGACGAGTACGACCGCATGGAAGAGTATGAAGCCAGCGCGGCTACGATCAAGGTGCGGTAGGCCGCTTTCGTGACAATTTCCGGCGGATTCGTTACAATGATATGGACAGGACGGGCTGAGCGGACTAAAATAAAAATGTATCAGTACGTGAAAACGGGAGGAGAGATTCTCATGTACATAAACGATCTCGGCATGCGGGATGCGGGCAGCCATATCGCAGGTGCAGACGCGGCAAACCTGAATACGGAAAAAGGAAATACTGAAAAGACGCGCAAGTCTGAGACGGGTCGTTTCCCGACCACGCTGGAGAAGACGGTGGAGAGTCTGGTGGCGGGCAACGGGCAGGATGCGCAGGAGACGGTAGACATCCGGGAGGCTCTGGAGCGCCTAAAGAGCGATCCGGAGTGGAAGGATGTGGGAACGGCGCTTGAGGCCCTCTACACGAACCAACAGAAGATGCAGATACAGCAGATACAGACGAGCATGTTATCGTCGGGATATTACAGCGGCCTGACGGGGCTTGGAATGAGCGGTTCGCCGCTTGCGTTTTCGGCGCTCGGCTCAAACGCGGCTCTGCTGTCGGCCTACGGCGGGACGGCGGGACTTCTCGGCAGCAGCATCTTTAAGGACGTCCAGCTGTGAGACGGGGCGTCCG
Organism: uncultured Lachnospiraceae bacterium; assembly: GCA_947632515.1. Taxonomy (GTDB): domain Bacteria; phylum Bacillota; class Clostridia; order Lachnospirales; family Lachnospiraceae; genus UBA3282. The sequence continues at coordinate 50,520 of CANRPO010000006.1, read as the reverse complement.
TCCGCAGAAAAGGCCGCAGAAAAAATCTGCGTTTTGTGGTTGACACGGGAAAATTCCTATGGTATAGTAGCTAAGTGCGCAGGAGCACATGACAATCAAGCAGAGTATCCGCTCTCACCTTGCAACGATCGCGTTCGCAAGCGTTTATCATTCAGATTTTACGGTCTGTCGCCGTGATGGAGGCGTGCGGCAGATTTATGCGGGATGAATTGACGGGCGGATAGTTATGCTATCTGCTTTTTTACGTTGTATAACAATTTCTTTGTGCGGGTATGGAGGGAAGAACTATTAGCGAATTATTCATCAACGAACAGATCAGAGACAAGGAAGTGCGCGTGATCGGCGAGGACGGCGAGCAGCTTGGCATCATGTCCTCGAAGGAGGCGCTGAAATTGGCGGAGGAGGCGGGCGTCGATCTGGTCAAGATCGCTCCGACGGCGAAACCGCCGGTCTGCAAGATCGTAGATTATGGCAAGTTCAAGTATGAGCAGACCAGAAAAGAGAAAGAGGCCAAGAAGAAACAGAGAACCGTCGAGATCAAGGAGATCCGGCTTTCTCCGAATATCGATACCAACGATCTGAACACGAAGATCAACGCCGCCAGAAAGTTTATCGGCAAGGGTGACAGGGTGAAGATCACACTTCGTTTCCGGGGGCGTGAGATGGCTCATATGAATACCACCAAGCATATTCTGGATGATTTTGCACAGGCTCTCTCCGACATTGCGGTCGTCGATAAGGCGCCGAAGGTCGAGGGCAGGAGCATGACGATGTTTTTGGCTGAGAAGCGATAGACAGCTGCTTAGTTGAAATAAACTTAAATTTATAGATCAGGAGGAAGAATGAAATGCCAAAAATGAAGACAAGCAGATCGGCTGCGAAACGTTTTAAAGTGACCGGAACAGGTAAGTTAAAAAGAAATAAAGCTTATAGACGCCATATCTTAACCAAGAAGACTACTAAGAACAAGAGAAATCTTAGAAAGCCCGCCATAACGGACGCAACGAATGTTAAGAATATGAAGAAGATCTTACCCTATTTGTAATCATAGGTAGAGTTTTAGCCCAAGTTTTAGGTCATAAGGAGGAAAGAGACATGGCAAGAATCAAAGGCGGTGTAAACGCTAAAAAGAAACACAACAGAGTTTTAAAGCTTGCGAAGGGATACAGAGGCGCAAGATCCAAACAGTATAGAGTGGCAAAGCAGTCAGTGATGAGAGCTCTCGCGTCTTCTTACGCGGGCAGAAAAGAGAGAAAGCGCCAGTTCAGACAGCTCTGGATCGCGCGTATCAACGCGGCGGCCAGAATGAACGGTCTGTCCTACAGCAGATTTATGCACGGGCTCAAGACGGCGGGCGTCGATATTAACAGAAAGATGTTGGCGGAGCTTGCGGTAAATGATGCGGCAGGGTTTACCACCTTGGCGGAGATCGCTAAGAGCAGCCTGCAATAAAGAATTTGTTTCAGGAAATAAAAAGAATTTCCCAAACCCGAGTGTGGCTTGAGAAGTTCTTTTTTTATCGAACGCGAAAAAAAGCAGGCGGCGCATTGATAGATCAGGAGGGAAAATCAGATGAGCGTATTGGAACATTTGGAACCGCGGAACGTATTTCACTATTTCGAGGAAATTTGCAAGATCCCGCATGGCTCCGGCAATGTCAGGCAGATCAGTGATTACCTGAAACGGTTTGCCGAGGAGAGAGGACTGGATTGTATACAGGACGATCTGTGCAATATCATCATGGTCAAGGAGGCGACGGCGGGGTACGAGGACGAGGAGCCGATCATTCTGCAGGGACACATGGATATGGTGGCGGTCAGCAAGCCGGGCTGTGACATTGACATGAAGAAGGAGGGACTGCGCCTCCGCGTTGAGAATGGCAGGATCCGCGCGGAGGGGACAAGTCTGGGCGGCGACGACGGTATCGCGGTAGCCTATATCCTTGCGCTGCTGGATGCCTCCGACATCGGACATCCCAGACTGGAGGCCATACTGACAGTGGACGAGGAGACGGGCATGGAGGGCGCTAAGGAGATCGATCTGTCCATGCTGCGCGGCAGGCGTCTCATCAACTTAGATCAGGAGGAAGAGGGCGTTATCATCACCAGCTGTGCCGGCGGCGCCAGAGTCGAGGTGAATCTGCCTCTGTGCCGGGAGAGAGCCGACACACAGGGCATCCGGAAACTTACGGTGAAGGTCGCAGGCTTGCTGGGAGGACATTCCGGCATAGAGATCAACAAGGGCAGGGGCAACGCCAACAGATTGCTGGGGCGTATCTTAAACGGCCTCTCGGAGCAGTTTGGAATCCGCATAGCGACCATGCGGGGAGGTCTGGCGGACAATGCGATCCCGAGAGAGGCTGAGGCGGATATTTTGGTTGACATAACAAATATTGAGGCTGTGACCGCCTATGTGGAGCGGCAGGAGCGTGAGATCAGGCGGGAGCTTGGCGACAGGGATGCGGGTCTGTCGGTATCCTGTACGCCCGGGGACGGACTGAGCGGGCAGATCGCGTGCTACGATGCAGAATCTTCCGCGAGGGCGCTTGCCTGCCTCTGTGAACTCCCAAACGGAGTGGTAGCCATGAGCCCCGAGCTGGAAGGACTCGTGCAGACGTCTCTGAATCTGGGCGTTGTCGCCGTAGAGCGGGATGAGCTTTGCCTGTGCTATGCGGTCAGAAGTTCTGTGGACGCGGACAAGGAAGAACTCTGCAGGCGCATGGTGGAGATCGCTGAGCGGGCGGGCGCAAAAGCGCAGATCAAAAACGCCTACCCGGGCTGGGCATACCGCAGGGAGTCTCCTCTGCGCGACATTGTGACGGAGATCTATGAGCGGATGTACGGCAAAAAACCGGTGCTCGAGGCGATCCACGCAGGCGTGGAGTGCGGCATTCTGGCAGCCAAGATCCCCGGCTTGGACTGCATATCCATGGGACCGGACATGGCGGATGTCCACACCGCGGAAGAGAGTCTGGACATTGCCTCCGTACAGAGAACTTGGGAATATCTGTGCGCCATTCTGGAACACGGTAAGTCCGCGAAAAATTTATGACGACTTGGTTGACAGTGGGGAGTGCCATATAGTAAAATAGTACGATATAAAAGTGGAGGTACGCCTATACGGCGTGATCCGGAAAGGCATTTCATGTGGAGATACGAACATCAGGCACAATATTATGAGACGGATCAGATGGGGATCATCCATCACTCCAATTACATCAGATGGTTTGAATCTGCGCGGATCTGTTTCATGCAGCAGATCGGCGCAGATTACGGGCAGATGGAGCGGGACGGGATCATCAGTCCGGTTCTGGCAGTACAGTGCGAATACAAGTCGATGGTGCACTTCGGCGACACCGTGGAGATATTGCCGAAGATAGAGAAATATAACGGAGTCAGACTGGAATTGTCTTATATGATTCGGGATAAAGCGACGCAGGAAGTCAGGGCCCACGGCAGCAGCAGGCATTGTTTCCTGGATCGCGAGGGCAAACTCCTCTCCCTGAAGAAAGCGGCGCCCGCGTATGACGCAGCATTCCTCGCGGCAGTGGGGGGGGTGAGCAGAACAGGAGAATATGAGGTGGCGGATATGAACGATCTGTTTGCGGGACGAATCAAGATTGAAAATCCTTCGTCGAAGGGGCCGGGCGGTATGAAGGATTCCCTGACGGGGCTGGACAGATACGAGGTGTTTCTGAAAAAACTGCAAAAAGCGATAGACAATATGGGCGACAGGCGTATCGTGATCGTCTATACCGACATCAGGCATTTTAAATATATCAATGACACTTACGGGTATCAGGTCGGCGACGCGCTCCTAAAGGACTTCGTGCAGGAGATGACCACGGACAATCCGTATATGATCTGCTGTTCCAGAGTCTACTCGGATAATTTTATCGCGGCGAACTGGATGCCCGAGGGGATCGCTAACGAGGCGTTTCGGGATTTCATTCACAAACTGAATCAGGAGCGGGAAGTGCGGTTTCGGGAGAAGTATCTGAACAGCCGCCTGCAGTTCTGTACGGGTATCAGCATTGTGGACAAGAATAGCCGCAGCCATGATGCGGAGACGGTGGTCTCTAACGCTAATCTCGCAAGAAAAGTGGCGAAGGAACTGGAGGACGACAGCTGCGTCCTGTTTGACAACAGCATGATGGAGGGGATCAAGCGGGAGGTGGAGATCACTTCGCAGGTCCCCAGGGCGATTGCGAACCATGAATTTAAAGTGTATTATCAGCCGAAGATCGAGACGGAGACACTGAAACTGATCGGCGCCGAGGCTCTCGTGCGCTGGCAGAAACCGGACGGTTCGTTCATCTATCCGGATCAGTTCATTCCCTTTATTGAGCGCAGCGGTCAGGTCGTGGATGTGGATTACTATGTGTACCGCGAAGTCTTCCGTTTTCTGGCGGAGCGGATCGCGGCGGGCAGGAAGGTAGTCCCCATCTCCTTGAATGTGTCGCGCCTGCATCTGAATAAGATGGCTATTTTAGATTATGTGCAGGAGCTGTTTGACGAGTATCATGTGCCCTCGGATCTGATCGAATTTGAATTGACGGAGAGCATCTATCTGGACAATACGCAGAAGGCGTTGGAGCTGGTAGAAGGTTTACATAAGTTGGGGGCAAAGGTGTCCATGGACGATTTTGGCTCCGGCTACTCGTCGCTGAACCTTTTAAGCAGACTGCCGATCGACATTATCAAGCTGGACAAGGTATTTCTCAAGGACAATGCTCTGCAGGAGAGCGACAAGATCGTGATCTCCTGTATGGTGGATATGGCTAAGAAACTGCGGATCACTTCTCTGTGCGAGGGCGTGGAGACGTCGGAGCAGAGCGATTATCTGAAACAGGTGGGCTGTCAGATCCAGCAGGGATATTATTTCTCCAAGCCCGTTCCGCAGGAGCAGTTTGAGGAGATCATTGATAAACATCAATAAATAAATTATATTAGAGAAGATAGGGCTTGCATTTTCCATCATTATTGGTTATAATGATAACTGCTGTCGGGGTGTGGCTCAGGTGGTAGAGCGCTACTTTAGGGAAGTAGAGGCCGCAAGTTCAAGTCTTGTCACTCCGATCATTGTGAGAGAGGGAATGCTGAGGATTCAGCATTCCTTGTCTGTTTCTATGGGAAATTGCAGTGGGAGCAAACGAATATGCTGGACAAAGAAACTTTTCACCCGCTCAATTACATCAAGAAAGAAGAGTACTCGGGCAGCATGGAAGGCATGCGGTATATGCTGAAACGAGTCAAGAGCGGCGAGGCGGATGCGATCCGGGTGACGATATGGCCGGAGCCGTTCAATCTGCAGCACACACCGGATCACCTCAAGGAGAGTATCGAGGTGCCGCTGACAGCCGAGGGCGTCGATCAGGCGGCGGATTGGATCAACGGGCGGTATGAGGCCGAGCGGGAGAAGTGGCAGGAGAGTCGCCGCGCGCCATGGGCGTAAATACAGATGTGCATGAGAGGGACAGACGATGGAAAAGACAGCAAAACAAAAATATGAGATGGACATGTGCAACGGGCCTATTTTGAGCAAATTGCTCGTATTTGCGATCCCGCTTATGTGTTCGAGCATCCTGCAGCTCTTGTTCAACGCTGCGGACATTATCGTGGTGGGCAGATACGCGGGCGACAACTCGTTAGCTGCTGTGGGCTCCAACTCGTCGCTGATCAATCTGCTGACGAATTTTTTCTTAGGTCTTTCCGTGGGCGCTAACGTGCTGGTGGCCAGGTACCGGGGCGCGGGGAAAGATCAGGAAACTTCCCGGACGGTACATACGGCGATGCTGTTGAGCGTCTACAGCGGGATCCTCCTGACGATCGTCGGCTGCGTCGGCGCCAGGCGCATTCTGATCTGGATGCAGACGCCGGAGGACGTACTTCCGCTCGCGGCGCTCTATCTGCGCATCTATTTCGTCGGGATGACGGCGACCATGCTCTACAATTTCGGCAGTGCGATCCTGCGCGCTGTGGGCGATACGAAAAGGCCGTTATACTATCTCTCGGTGGCGGGCGTGATCAATGTGATTCTGAATCTGTTTTTCGTGATCGTCTGCAAGCTGGACGTGGCGGGCGTGGCCATTGCGACAGTGATCTCCCAGTGCGTCTCCGCATTCCTGATCGTGCGGTGCATGATGAAGGCGGAGGGCGGCATTCGGCTGGAAATGTCAAAACTTCACATCGATAAGGATAAATTCGGCAGGATCCTGCAGATCGGGCTGCCTGCGAGCTTTCAGGGGATGGTGTTCTCTTTTTCCAACGTCATCATCCAATCCTCAGTCAATTCCTTCGGCGCGATCACCGTGGCCGGCAACTCGGCGGCGGCGAACATAGAGGGCTTTGTGTACGTGGCGATGAACGCCTTTCACCAGGCGGCGATCTCTTTCACGGGCCAGAATATCGGAGCGGCGAAGTATGAGCGGGTCAATAAGATCCTCTATATTGCGGAGGGGTGTGTGATCGTTGTGGGCGTGCTGCTCGGCAATCTGGCCGTGCTGTGCGGGCGGTCGCTGCTGTCGCTCTACACGAACAGCGCGGAGGTCATCGAGGCGGGGATGATCCGGATGCGGGTCATCTGTTCCACCTATGCGCTGTGCGGCATGATGGACGTGATGGTGGGTTCGCTGCGCGGCATGGGCTATGCGGTGATGCCGATGATCGTGTCCCTGATCGGCGCCTGCGGTCTGCGCCTGATCTGGATATTTACGTTTTTCCGCATGGAGATGTTTCACACAAGGACATCCCTCTATATGACCTATCCGGTGAGCTGGCTGCTCACATTCCTCGCGCATGTGGTATGCTTTATCATTGTGCGGCGTAAGCTGGCGAAGACGTGGGGAGTGTAGACAGAAATTGTGCAGTGCGTATTGACAGGCGGGAAGTTCCATGCTATTATTTACCTACCCACCAGGTAGGTGGGTAAATGGAGGTGTACGATGAAAATATATGCAGATAACGCGGCTACAACCAAAATGAGCAGGACGGCGATCGACGCCATGCTGCCGTATATGGAGGAGATCTACGGCAATCCGTCCAGCCTGCATTCGGTGGGGCAGAGGGCCAACGAGGCGCTTGTATCTGCCAGAGAGCGCATGGCGGCGTGCCTTGGCTGCGAGCCGAGAGAGATCATCTTTACTTCCGGCGGGAGCGAGGCGGACAATCACGCGATCACTTCCGCCGCGCGCATCGGCGAGAAACAGGGCAAGAAACATATTATCTCCACCGCCTTTGAACATCATGCGGTGCTGCACACGCTGAACAGACTGGAGAAGGAGGGGTTTGAGATCACGCTCCTCGACGTGCATGAGAACGGTCTGATCACGGCCAAAGAGGTGAGCGACGCGATCCGTCCCGACACCTGTCTGGTGACGGTCATGTACGCGAACAACGAGATCGGGACGATACAGCCCATCGGAGAGATCGGTGCGGTGTGCCGTGAAAAAGGGGTGCTGTTCCACACCGACGCTGTCCAGGCTGTCGGGCATCTGCACATAGACGTGAAGGCGCAGAACATCGATATGCTCTCCCTCTCGGCCCACAAGTTCCACGGCCCCAAGGGGATCGGCGCGCTCTACGCGAAACGGGGCGTTCGTCTCACGAACCTCATCGAGGGCGGCGCGCAGGAGCAGGGCAGACGAGCCGGGACAGAGAACATTCCGGCCATCATGGGAATGGCGGCCGCGTTGGAGGAGGCGTGCGCCCATATGGACGCGAATGCAAAGACCGTGTCGGCGCTGCGCGACAGACTGATCGCGGGCCTGTCCGAGATACCGCACAGTGTTTTGAACGGGGATGCGGCGCACAGACTGCCGGGCAACGTCAACTTCTGTTTCGAGGGAATTGAGGGGGAATCCCTACTTCTTCTGCTCGATGATAAAGGAGTGTATGCGTCTTCAGGCTCCGCCTGTACGTCGGGCTCTCTCGATCCCAGCCATGTGCTCTTGGCGATCGGCAGACCCCACGAGATCGCCCACGGCTCCCTGCGGCTGACGCTGTCGGAGGAGACGACCGCCGAGGAGGTCGATTACATGATCCGGGCGGTCGGGGATGTGGTCGGATATCTGCGGAGCATGTCGCCGGTATGGCGCGACCTTGTGAGCGGCAAGAATCAATTTGTTACGAAATAACGGAAAGTCAAACGGCAATTTGAAATGGAGGCGACTGTGTATGGCTTTATACAGTGATAAGGTAATGGATCATTTTCGCAATCCCAGGAACGTGGGCGTGATCGAGGATGCCGACGGCGTCGGCGAGGTTGGAAACGCCAAGTGCGGCGACATCATGAAGATCTATCTGAAGATCGACAACGACACCATCTCCGACGTCAAGTTTGAGACCTTCGGCTGCGGCAGCGCGATTGCGTCCAGCTCCATGGCAACGGAGATGATCAAGGGCAAGCCCGTGTCGGAGGCTATGGAGTTGACGAACAGGGCGGTAGCGGAGGCTCTTGACGGACTTCCGGCACACAAGATGCACTGTTCGGTGCTGGCGGAGGAGGCGATCAAGGCGGCGCTCAAGGATTATTATGACAAGAACGGCATAGAATACGATCATACCAAATTTCCGGATTGCGCAAGCTGCGGACACTGCGATCTGTAGGCGTTGCGCTATGCGCGGCGGGTATTGCGAAAGGACAGATGGCGTATGATGATTTCCACAAGGGGAAGATATATATTGCGCGTCATGATCGATCTGGCGGAGCATTGCGGGGACTGTTATGTGCCGATGAAGGACGTGGCGGAGCGCCAGGATATTTCTCTGAAATATCTTGAGAAGATACTTCCTGTTTTGACAAAAAACAATATGATAGAAGGCGTTCACGGCAAAGGCGGCGGTTACCGCCTGACGCGAAAGCCGGAAAAGTACAGCGTGGGTGAGATCCTGAGACTTACGGAGGGCGATCTCGCCCCCGTGGCATGTCTGGAGTGCGATCCGAAACCGTGCGTCAGGACGGCGGAATGCAGGACGCTGCCGATGTGGCAGAAATTCACCGGCATGATGAACGAATACTTTGACAGCATCACGATTGCGGACCTGATGCGCGATGATTTTGCAGGTTGATTCCCGCGGCCGGCGAGCCGGGCGGACGTGCCTGCACGTCCGCTTGGCGACTGCCGCGAGGGACTCCGGGCTCCTGTGGCGCAAATGAGATGGGACGCATATAATGTAAGTGTCGTGCAGAGAAAGCAAGTAGCGAGGTGATATTATGCAGTTGGCGCTGGGACTGTTGATCCCCTTTGCGGGAACAACGCTTGGGTCGGCGATGGTCTTTTTCATGAGAAGAGAGATGGACAAAAAGCTGGAGAAAATGCTCTTGGGTTTTGCTTCCGGCGTGATGATCGCGGCCTCTGTCTGGTCGCTTTTGATCCCCGCCATCGATATGGCGAGGGAGCAGGGCAGGATCCCATGGCTGCCCGCCACGGTCGGATTCTTAGGAGGCATGGCTTTCCTGCTCATACTGGACAGTCTGATTCCCCATCTGCATCTGGAAAGCGCACAGCCGGAAGGCATTGAAGCCAATTTAAAAAAAACAACTATGCTTGTCCTTGCCGTGACGCTGCACAATATCCCTGAGGGAATGTCCGTGGGCGTCACATTTGCGGGAGCGATCTTCGGACACACGAGTATTACGATGGCCGGCGCGTTCGCTCTCGCGGTGGGTATCGCCATTCAGAATTTTCCGGAGGGCGCCATCATCTCTATGCCGCTGCGCGGGGAGGGCATGCCGAGGCTGCGCTCCTTTGTGTACGGCTCCCTTTCAGGTGTGGTGGAGCCTGTTGCCGCCGCGGTCACGGTGCTTTTGGCGAGCAGGATCGTTCCGACGCTCCCCTATCTGTTGGCCTTCGCTGCGGGCGCAATGATCTATGTGGTGGTGGAAGAACTGATTCCCGAGTCTCAGACGGGCGAACACAGCAATATCGGCACCATCGGCGTGGCCGTCGGTTTTGTGATCATGATGATCCTGGATGTGGCTTTGGGGTAAGGCGCGGGACGCGCGCAGGGTTGCGGGCGGTCGTTTGGATGTGATATACTGGGCGTGGAAGAAAACAAGAGGCAAGGGATTTCGGTTGGAGGGCATATGAATCAGAAGAAATTAGGGTTCGGCTTGATGCGGCTGCCTCTTCGCAATGCGAACGACGCCGCAAGCATCGATACAGAGATGACGAAACAGATGGTGGACACCTTTATTGAGAACGGTTTCACCTATTTTGATACCGCTTGGATGTACTGCGGCTTTAAGAGCGAGGATGCGGCGAAGGAGTGTCTGGTGGACAGACATCCGCGAGACAGCTTTACGCTGGCGACGAAACTCCACGCCGAGTTTATCAGCACGAAAGCAGACAGAGACAAGATTTTCAACGCGCAGCTTGAGAAGACGGGAGCCGGATTTTTTGACTATTATCTGCTGCACGATATAGGCCGCAATCACTATAAAATTTTCACGGAATTGGATTGCTTTCAGTGGCTTGCGGAGAAGAAACGCCAAGGGCTTGTAAAGCATATGGGATTCTCGTTTCACGATGACGCCGCACTCTTGGATCAGGTGCTCACGGAACACCCGGAGATGGAGTTTGTACAGCTGCAGATCAATTACCTTGACTGGAGCAGTCCCAGCATCCAGTCAGGGCTGTGCTATGAGACGGCGGCGAGACACGGTGTGCCGGTATTCGTCATGGAGCCGGTGAAGGGAGGTACTCTGGCGCAGGTGCCCGCTGAGGTGGCCGAGATGTTTCGGGCGTACGCCCCACAGATGTCCATCCCCTCGTGGGCGATCCGTTTCGCCGCAAGCCTGGACAATGTGCAGATCGTCTTAAGCGGCATGAGCAATATGGAGCAGCTTCTCGACAATATCAGCTATATGTCGGATTTCAAACCGCTCAACGACCAGGAGCAGGCGCTTGTCAGCAGGGCGGCGGCGGTCATAGGCGGCAACATCGCCATCCCCTGCACGGGCTGTTCTTACTGCACGGACGGCTGTCCTCAGAAGATCGCGATCCCGAAATACTTTTCGCTTTATAACGCGGACAGACAGGAGATCAAGGAGAAAGGCTGGACGCCCCAGGGTACATACTATGACCGTCTGACCGAGGATTTCGGCAGGGCGGGGGACTGTATCGCCTGCGGACAGTGCGAGCGCGTATGCCCGCAGCATCTTCCGATCATTGACCATCTGAAGACTGTGGCGGGACATTTCGGAAAATAAAAAACAGCAGAGAGTTAGAATGATGAACGAAAAAAACGATTTGACGCAGGGGAGCGTGGGTAAAAACCTGCTCCTCTTTGCCATGCCCTACTTACTTTCCTGCTTTATGCAGACATTCTACGGATTAGCGGATCTGTTCGTGGTGGGTCTGTACAATGGGTCGGAGACGACTACGGCGGTGTCCGTCGGCAGTCAGGTGATGCACATGCTCACCGTCGTCATCGTTGGATTCGCCATGGGAACTACGGTGCGGATCGGGCGTGGTGTGGGAGCGAAGGACGAGCGGGCTGTGACAGAGACAGTGGGAACATCCATTGTCTTTTTTGCGTGCTTTGCGGTCGGGATCACAGCGGTACTGCTCCTTTGCACGGGTTCGATCACAAAAGTTATGTTAACCCCTGCTGAGGCTGTGGCGGAGACAAGGATCTATCTCGCCGTCTGTTTTGCGGGTATTCCGTTCATTACGGCGTACAATGTGATCAGCAGCATTTTCAGAGGCTTGGGTGATTCCGGACGGCCCATGTATTTTGTGGGGATCGCCTGCGTGGTCAATATCGCGCTGGATTTCGTATTTATCGGCGGGTGTGGGCTGGGCGCTGCGGGCGCCGCGCTGGGGACGGTTTGCGGACAGGCGGTGAGCGTGGCTGTGGCGCTTGTCATGATGCGCGTGCGCGATCTGGGGATCCATATCGGGAGAAAAGATATTCGGGCGGGCAGGGATACGCTCTCGCAGATCTTGAAAGTGGGTGCGCCGATCGCGCTGCAGGACGGTATGATCCAGATCGCTTTCATCGTGATCACGGTGATCGCCAACAGCCGCGGGCTGATCGCCTCTGCGGCGGTGGGGATCGTGGAGAAACTGATCGGTTTCATGTTCCTAGTTCCTTCGGCATTTTTATCTGCAATCTCTACCATTACAGCACAGAATATGGGCGCAAATAAACCACAGAGGGCGAGGACTTCTCTGTACTATGGACTGGCGATCACGGTCGGCTGGGGCTGCCTGTGCGCCGCGTACAATCAGTTTCTGCCGCACACGCTGGTGGGGCTCTTCACGCGGGACGCGGTGGTGCTCGCGGCGGGCAGCGAATATCTGCGCTCCTATGCCTTTGACTGTGTCTTTGCGGCGATGCATTTCTGTTTCAGCGGCTACTTCTGCGGCGACCAGAAATCCATGATCTCCTTTATCCACAATATCGCCGCGATCCTGTTAGTCCGTATTCCGGGGGCATGGCTTGCCAGCGCTCTTTGGCCGGATACGCTCTATCCGATGGGGTGGGCCGCTCCCTTGGGTTCCCTCTTGTCCGCTCTGATCTGTATCGGGTTCTATGCGTATTATCGGCGAAGAGAGCGGGAGGCGTAAGAGATGGTGTTTGCGGAGGTATTTGCGGCGAAAGATACCTATGGACGAATCGCGTCATTTCGTGTATAATTATATCTGTTATATTTTGCGGTATTGAGGAGGACTTGGAATGAAGACAATTAGGGGTAAGCTGATTCTGTCTGTTTCGACGGCATCGTTTGTCATTCTGTTTATCGCGTCGGTCCTGAGCGCAGTCATCACAGGCAAGGCGAACGTGGGCAGCGCGCTGGGTTTAGGACTGGCGGTCGGCGTGGTGGGAACTGTGTTGATCGATCTGATCGTTATGCTGACCTTCAATAAGGCACTTGTGCCGCTCGCGGAACTGAAACAGTTCGCGTCCGGCGACTTCAGCGATCAGGAGCCGGCAGGGGTGAGAACGACGGTGGCGGAAGGTTTCAAGGATGAGATCGAGGAGGTCACGCATGCCACCCGCAGCATCAAGGAGCGGATCAAGGGCACCATCATCGGCACCACGGAGGAGGCGAACAGTATTGCGGACACGGCCTCGGCGGCGTACAGCGAGATGGCGGATCTGAATAACAATATCGACCAGATGGATCAGGTCATGGAAGAGCTGATCGGGAAGGTCAAGGAGGCCGCGGAGGTGACGCAGTCCATCAGCCAGGCCAGCGGCGACATCGGCGACGCGGTCATGGATGTCTCCGGACAGGCTTCGGACTCGGCTGCGGCGTCGAAGGAGATCAGCACGCGTGCGGATGAGCTCTACAAGAATACGATAGAGTCCAAAAAGCAGGCCAGCCTCATCTACCACAGCACAGAGAACGAGTTGGAGCACGCGCTTCAGGAAGTGGAGAAGATCGGGGTGATCAAGAGCCTGTCACAGGAAATCGGCGCGATCGCCAACCAGACGAACCTGATCGCGCTGAATGCGGCGATCGAGGCGGCGAGAGCGGGCGAGGCCGGAAGAGGGTTTGCGGTCGTTGCCGACGAGGTCAGAAATCTGGCGGAGAATTCCCAGGCGACGGTCGACAAGATCCAGAAGGTGATCGAAGAGGTGGTCGACTCTGTCATGGCGTTGAAGGACAGCGCCGGCAAGCTGTTGAATTTCATGAAGGATCATGTGATCAACGATTATCACACGATGGTGGCGACCGCAGAGCAGTATCAGAAGGACGCCTCCTTCTTCGACGGCGTCTCCGGCAATCTGGGCGCGGCCTCGGAGCAGATGGGAGCCTCTGTGGAGCAGATGCTGGCGTCGCTGCAGTCGGTGACAGAGTTAAATCATGTGATCGTGGACGAGGTGCGCAGCGTGGCGGACGCCATGCAGAATACCAACGTGGGTTCCGAGGAGATCCTGCGCAAGATGTCCATTTTGGAGAGGAGCAGCCGCACTCTGCAGGAGATCGCCGCCAATTTCAAAGTCTGATACATAGGAGCTGTCGGGCGGCAGGGTCAAGCTTTGATATGCCGCCGCAGGCAGTAGAGCGCCAGCACGTTGGGAAGTACCATCAGGGCATTGATCAGATCGGTGCTCTCCCAGACAAGGCGCATGGGTATGATAGCGCCCAGATAGATCATCAGAATATAGGCAAGCTTATAGAGCGGAATACCTTTTTTGCCGACGAGGTATTCCGTTGCTTTTTCTCCGAAATAGGACCAGCCGATCAGCGTCGTGACAGCGAAGGCGGCCAGAGATACGGTGAGAAAGGCTTCCCCCACATAGGGAAGATGCGCGAAGGCGGCGGCGGTCAGGCCGGTCTCCACGACGCCAGTCACGGAGGCGGGATCGTAGAGCATGTTGGACACGATGACCAGCCCGGTGATCAGGCACATGACCACGGTATCCCAGAATACGGCGGTCATGGATACATAAGCCTGAATGCGGGGCTCTGAGTGAGAGGCCGCCGCCGCGATGGCGGAGGTTCCAATTCCGGCCTCGTTGGTGAAAAGTCCTCTGGCGATACCGTAGCGCAGGGCGTGCTGCACGGTCGCTCCGGTGATACCGCCGGCCACGGAGCTGAAGGAAAAGGCGTCCTGCAGGATCAGCAGGCAGGCAGAGGGGAGCACTTTGCGGTAGAGGATCAGCAGCAGCATACAGCCGAACAGATAGACGAAACTGATGGCAGGGACCGTCCGCTCACACAGATTTGCAATGCTGCGCACTCCGCCGATGATCACTGTCCCGGTCAGGAAAGCGAGGATGATCCCTACCAAATGCGGGGAAAGCCGGAAGGCGGCAGCCGCCTGCGTCACGGAATTGGCCTGTGTCGTGCAGCCCACGCCGAAGGCCGCGATCAGCGTGCATAAGGCATAGAGAGAGCCGAGAAAATTATTATGTAAACCATTTTTCAGGACATACATAGGGCCGCCTACATAGACGCCGTCGGCGTTTCGGCTGCGAAACAGGACGCTTAAGTAGCATTCGCTGTAGGCGGTGGCCATGCCTAGGATCCCTGTGATCCAGCACCAGAAGATCGCCCCGGGGCCGCCCAGCGCAACGGCCGTGGAGACACCGATGATATTGCCTGTGCCGAGGGTGGCGGCCAGCGTCGTGGCCAGCGCGGAGAACGGAGAGAGGCCAAACCCCGCGTTGTCACCTTTGCCCAGGGAAAGTTTCAGGGCGTACCACAGATTTTTCTGAGGAAAGTTTAATTTTATGGTAAAATAGATGTGGGTCCCCATCAGTAAAACGAGCAGGGGAAATCCCCAGAGCAGATCGTTGAGTTGTTCCAGCAAAGCCATAGAGCGTTTCGTTTCCCGCCCGTACCGCCGGGTGCGGAGCGCCTTGTTTTGTTATCATAATTATATAGGGAACGGGCGTCAAAAAGAACATGGCGGCGCAAAAGAAAACATGCGCCGCCACAGCGAGGAGAAAGATCATGGAAGAAAAAGCGTATCAATGGGCGTGCGCGCTGTGTCATTACGCGGGACAGGACGAGGCGTTTTTACAGGATTTTTGGCAGAGGCTCGGGCGGTCTGAGGGGATCTATCGGGAGTTTGTATCTTACATGGAAAGCCGGAATTTTCTGTGCGAGTATAAGGTGCGGGGTTACGGCATAGTGGACGTCATGGTGTGGCAGATGGATCACTTTAAGGCGCAGATGGACCGCGGCAGGGATGACATGAAGAACAACGCGGACAAAATGCTCCTGATGGCATTTGACACGTTCCTGAAAATGGAACAGGACCCGGAATATTATGTAAACCTAATGCAGTCTGAGACAGGGACGGACTATGAGGGAAAGTATAGCTAGGGACGCTGCCGCAGCGTCGAGCATAGTCTGCACAGACAGACAGGGCAGATGCGGTAAGAAGACAAACGGAAGATAGAGGAGTGACCCGGAAGATGAACAAAGAGGACATCAGGATCAAGCATCTGATCGTACATATTCTGGATTCCACCATCGGCATGCCGGTGCTGTCGGACACGGAATTGGAGTACGGCTCGGAGGTGGCGGAGTTTGTAAGAGAGCACATCGCGCGTATCAGCGCGGGGGACGACGCGAAGGAATGCCGTTTCTACAAGGATCAGTCGGAGGTCTATCGGCTGCTGGATTCCTACGCGGACGAAGATTTTATCGCCGTCAGCAAGGAAATAGCGTCCATGCTGTACGACATCATGAGCGGCAATATCGATATTCCCGCGGCGGATCTCATGGTCGTTCGCTTTAAGGAGGGGGAGGACGAGTATCTCGCGCTCCTCAAGATGAATTACAGATCGCTCTATACGCATCGGACGATGGCGCTTGAGGACGGCCAAGGTAACAGCAATGAGATCATCAGGCATAAATCCATCCTGCCGTCGGAGAGCCAGCGGCTCACAGAGGCGGCGGTCATCCGGCTGGAGGATCTGGCGCTGTGGGTGATCGAGAAAAAATACGAGGTGAACGGCGAGAAGACAGATTACTTTTCGTTTTTATTCCTAAAGTGCAGTTCCCATCTGTCGCACAAGTCCAAGCTGTCCATCGTGAGCCGCGCCGTGGAGAGCATTCAAAAGGAAGGCTACGACGAGACAGAGAGATTTGAGAAACAGATGCGGGCTAAGAGCATCATTCAGGAGGAGATCGAGGAGAAGGGCGGTTTCGTGGTGGAGGAGCTGGCCGAGCGGATCTTCGAGGAGCAGCCTGAATTGAAGGTGGCTTTTCAGGATAAAATGGAAAAGTACAATATGGTAAAAGAGGAGATCCAGCCCCGGAGCGAGAACACGGTGCGCAGGTACCAGAGCCAGCACTTGTACACGGACACAGGAATAGAGATCAAGATACCGATGGAGCAGTACAAGGATCCCAAAAGCGTGGAGTTTATCACCAATCCCGACGGAACGATCTCTGTGCTGATCAAGAATATCGAACATCTGGAGGCAAGGTTATAGCCATATCACACGGCGCGGCATAGCATAGATGTGAGAGAGAATGGGGACGCCCGACGGTGCGAGGGGAAACATGGGAACGATTTTGGATTATCTGAAAGAATATGGGGATTACACATTTGCGGAGAAACCGCTCAACGAAGTGGACAGTCTGGTGCTCTGCCAGTTATCCTATCTCAAGTTTGACGGGATCGCGCCGTCGCCGGGTGAGAACAGGCCGGCGGCGAGCCTGCGGGAGATCGCGGCGCATGAGCGGTACGACTGCCTGTATGCGGACGAACGCTATCGGGAGGACAACACCGCGCTGTTTCAAGGCATGCTTGGCAGTAAACGGTTTCAGGATACGCAGATATATAGTTATGTAAATCTAATTGACCTGGAGACGGAGACGCAGTTCTCCGCGTCGATCTTCCGGCTGTCTGATGGAGTCTGTTATGTGGCGTACAGAGGAACGGACGAGACGATCGTGGGATGGAAGGAGGATTTGAATCTTGCCTTCTCTGAGCCGGTGAAGGGACAGCTTTTGAGCGTGGACTATCTGAATCGCGCGGCACAGGTCATCCGGGGAGATTTCTATGTGGGAGGTCACTCCAAGGGCGGTAATCTGGCGACTTATGCCTGCATGAACTGCGAGGCTGCGGTGCGGGACCGCATTATGGCGATCTACGATCATGACGGGCCCGGCTTTCGGCCGGAGGTGAAGGCGAGAGGAGCCTACGACGAGATCGAGGGCAGGATCTGTAAAACGATTCCGCACTCTTCGCTGGTGGGAATGATCTTATATTCGGACGGCGTCTATCAGGTGGTGGAGAGCAAGACCATCGGGCTGGCGCAGCACAATCCCTACACATGGTTGGTAAAGGATGATCATTTCCGGAGCGTGAACGAACTCTATGCCGGGCGGAAGTTTTGGGATGAGGCGCTGAACGAGTGGATCCTCTCGCTCACGCAGGAGCAGATGCACACTTTCGTCGATACGCTCTATCAGGTGCTGTTGGCGTCGGGAACCGACAATCTGATCGACTTTACCGCCCATTGGTTTCACAGTATTCAGAAGGTGGGCGCAGCGTTAAAAGAGATTGATCCGCAGACCGGCAGGGCGGTCGTGCGGATCATGAAGTCCCTCTTTGAGATCGCGTCGGTCAACGCGAAGGAAATGTTTAAAAGTAAGACGGAACTGCAGAAGGAGAAATTCGACGAAGGCATCCTCCAGCTGGAGCAGATGTTCACCAGGTAGAGACAGGGCCGGTAAAGTAGTGAAACAGCCGCTCTCCGCCGCTTTCCATGATGCGCTCCGGATGCCATTGGACAGCGATAACGGGCAGGGATGTGTGCATGATACCCTCGATCACGCTGTCCGCCGCGCGGCAGACGGGCACAAGATCGCGCCCCAATTTGTCGATGGCCTGATGGTGCGCGGAGTTGACACGCGTGCCCGTACCGTACAGTTGAAAGAAGAAATCGCCGCGATTGACGCCGCAGTGATAGACGCGGTGCATCTTGTCGCCCTCCTTCCACTCGTGTGTCCCGGCAGTGCCGATGTGCTGTCTGATCGTGCCGCCCAGATGGACGTTGATAAGCTGCATGCCCTTACAGATGCCCAGTATGGGCTTTTTTTGTTCCATGAAAAAGGAGAGCGCCTGCAGCTGCAGAATATCCAACTCTGTGTCAATGCTGCGGGAACCGGCGTTGCGCTGTCCGAAAAAGGCGGGCGTGATGTCGCCGCCGCCGGGTAAGAGCAGATGCGTCGCGCTGTCGGCCTTCTGTACATCGAGAGTAGTGATAAAAGGAACGCCCAGAGAACGCAGGGCGTTTTCATAATTGTGCGTGTCTCGGGAACGGCCGAATACGGCGATCATAGGAGAGGGCATAGGAGTCGCCTCGAAACGTCAGCTTTACTGTATTATATGACCGCGCGGGAACAAATGTGATTTGCCGTGTCGCCAAGCAGCGGAAACGGTATGACGGGAGGCTGGGGGATCGCAGGTTCCCCGATCAGTTTTTCCATCCATACCATGTGATACCATGTGTCAAACTTGTAGCCGCAGTTTCGGAAAGTGCCCACTGTGCGATAGCCCATGTGCTCATGGAACTGCACGCTGTTTTTGGTGAGATGCTCGTCCTCAATCTCAGGATAACCGACGCAGGCATACAGATTGAGAATGCGCTGTGCCTTTGAGATCTGTTCCAGCGTTTCGTAGAGCAGTCTGCCGATCCCGATCCCGGTGTTTCCTCTCCTGAGATAGATGGTCGTCTCCGCCGACCAGTCGTAGGCGGCCCGCCCCACAAATGCGTGGGTGTAGGCGTAGCCGAGAATTTCCCCGCCCCGCTCGGCCACAAGATAGGGGTATTTTTGTGAGATATTCGCGATCCGGGTCTTAAACTCTTCCAAGCCCGGCGTCTCATACTCAAAGCTGATCGCAGTCTCCGCAACGTAGGGCGCGTAGATGTCCAGAAGCTCCCGGGCGTCGCTTAAGCCGGCGGTGCGGATCGTGACAGAATCGTTATCCGGCTGTCTTAACATAGTCTTGTCTCCTCTGTGCGTATCATGACTGTGGAATCTTCGGCGTACACCGATCCCCTCTCATTTTATAGGAATGAACGTGAAATTACAATCATGAAGTCATAACGGCGCAGATAAAAAATATAGTTGACTTTATGTTTAGTATATGTATAATTGAAGTCAGCGCGTATAAACTCTGAGTTAAATGTCAGTAAACATACGGACCTGTCATGCGGAGGAGAAGACACAGGCATTGAAAAGGGATTTAGGGTATGAAACTGGAAGAACAGATTGGAAATAAGATCAAGAATTTGAGGAACCAGAACGGGCTGACGCAGCAGGAGCTGGCGGACCGTTCCGATCTCACCAAGGGTTTTATCTCCCAGGTAGAGAGGGGATTCACGGCGCCGTCCGTGGCGACGCTGGCGGACATCATCGAGTGCCTGGGCAGCAATCTTGCGGATTTCTTTAACGATGATGAGGATCCGCAGATCGTCTATAAGCCGGAGGACTGTTTCGAGAAGGTGGACAAAGCGAAGAACTGTACCAGATGGCTGGTGCCGACGGCGCAGAAGAACCAGATGGAGCCGATTCTCGTCACCCTTGAGCCAAGGGCGAACCTGCCTTTTGACAAGCCCCACGAGGGGGAGGAGTTCGGATACGTCCTGGAGGGCAGCGTCAAACTGTATTTTGGGGAGAAAGTACATACCGTGGAGCAGGGGGATTCCTTCTATTACTCCGCCACGAAGAGACATAAGCTGGAGGCGGCCGGGCGAAAAGAGGCGAAGGTGCTCTGGGTCAGCACGCCGCCCAGTTTTTAGGAGAAACGTATGGAGATGAACGAAAAAGAAAGAGACATATTGGAACTGAGAAATATATCCAAGTCTTTTGACGGAAAGAAAGTGCTGGACGATCTTTCCCTGTCCATCGGCAGGAACGAATTTATCACGCTGTTGGGGCCGTCCGGCTGCGGGAAGAGCACGACGCTGCGCATCATTGGCGGGTTTGTCAGGCCGGATGAGGGAGCCGTCTTCTTCGACGGGAAGGACATCACCGATCTGGCGTCGGAGAAACGCAACGTCAACACGGTCTTCCAGAAATATTCCCTGTTCCCGCATATGAACGTGGAAGAGAACATCGCCTTCGGCCTGAAACTGAAGAAGAAGAGCAAGGCATACATTCAGGACAAGATCAGGTACGCTCTGAAACTGGTGAATCTGGAGGGGTATGAGAAACGGAACACCACCGCGCTCTCCGGCGGCCAGCAGCAGAGGATCGCCATCGCGCGGGCGATCGTGAACGAGCCGGAGATCCTGCTGCTCGACGAGCCGCTCGGCGCGCTGGATCTGAAACTGCGCCACGACATGCAGCAGGAGCTGATCCGCATCAAGAAAGAGGTGGGGATCACCTTTATCTATGTCACCCATGACCAGGAGGAGGCCCTCACCATGTCGGATAAGATCGTGGTCATGAACAGGGGGATCATCCAGCAGATGGGAACGTCCAAGTCCATCTATGACGAGCCGCAGAACGCTTTCGTGGCGGACTTCATCGGCGAGAGCAACATTGTAGACGGCGTCATGCCGCAGGACAGGGTGGTGGAGATCTTCGGCGTGAAGATCCCCTGCGTGGACGAGGGATTTGCCGAGCGGGAGGCGGTGGACGTGGTCATACGCCCGGAGGATCTGGAGATCAGGCCGGAGGGAGACGGCTTTTTCAACGGGCAGGTCGTCTCTGTGCTGTTCAAGGGCGCTTACTATGAGATCAAGGTGCGGACGGAAGGCTGCGAGTGGGTCAGCCAGAGCGTCACCGCGCCGGAAGTCGGAACGCGGGTCGGCCTCTATGTGCTGCCGGACAATATCCAGATCATGCACAAGCCGAAATCTGAAGATGCGGAGATGATCAAAGAATGAGCCGAAAATATTTAGCCACGCCGTACATAATCTGGATCGTCGGGTTTACGCTCCTGCCGCTCGTCTCGATTGCGGTCAGCGCGTTTACGGGGGACGACGGGAGCTATACATGGGACAATATTCTGGCCATCGCCGAGCCGATCAACAGGCAGGCTTTGCTTTTCTCGCTGGCGATTGCGTTCGGATGCACCCTGCTGTGTATTCTGCTGGCGTATCCGGCCGCGCTCATCTTAAAGAGCCTGCGGCTGGGGCGCAAAGGGTTTACGATCTTTCTGCTGGTGCTGCCGATGTGGATGAACTTTATCCTGCGGATCCTGGCGTGGCAGATGATCCTGTCCAAGAACGGCATACTGAATTTTATCGTCGGGAAGTTCGGCGGCGCGCCGCTTGCCATCGGCAACACATGGATTGCGCTTATGATCGGTATGGTATACGATTTCCTGCCCTACATGATCCTGCCGATCTTCAACGCCATCTCCGACATTGACGAAGATATTATCGAGGCGGCCAGAGATCTGGGCGCGGGCGGCATGGCCGTGTTCTGCAAGATCATCTTTCCGCTCTCCATGCCGGGTATGCTGAGCGGGATCGTGATGGTGTTCGTTCCGGCCATGACGTCTTTCGTCATCGCGGACATTCTCGGCGGCGGTAAGCTGCAGCTGATCGGGAATATCATCGAACAGGAATTTATGAAGAGCATGGACTGGCATCTGGGCGCGGGGCTCTCCATCTCGCTTATGCTCCTCGTGCTGATCGGTCTGGCATTTACCATGCGCAATGACCTGGAGGAGAAAGGAACGTCGATATGGTGAGATTGAAAAATGCGTTTATGAGATGTTATCTGGCGTTCATCCTGCTGTTTCTGTATGCGCCGATCTTTGTGCTGATCGTGCTCTCCTTCAACGATTCCCGCTCCCGCGTGACATGGGGCGGTTTTACCCTGAAGTGGTACGGCAGACTGTTCTCCAGCAGGCAGATTCTGGAGGCGCTTGAGACGACGCTGCTCCTCGGCCTCGCCTCGGCCGCCGCAGCGACGGTCATCGGCACGCTGGGCGCCGTAGGGATTCAGGCCATGCGAAAGAGGGGCTACCAGATCGTGATGTCCGTGACCAACATTCCGATCCTGAATGCGGACATCGTGACGGGGATCGCGCTTATGCTGTGGTTTGTCCGTCTGATACCGCTGGGATTCGGGAGCGTGCTGGTCGCTCACATCACCTTTAACATCCCCTATGTGATTTTGAGCGTCATGCCGAAACTGAAATCGCTGAACCTGAGCATCTACGAGGCGGCCAGAGATCTGGGGGCGGGCAGCGTCTACGCGTTCTTTCACATCGTGCTGCCGCAGATCGGCAGCGGGATCCTGGCGGGCTTTTTCATGGCGCTTACCATGTCCATGGATGACTTCGTGATCACCTACTTCACGAAGGGGGCGGGGGTAAACACGCTGTCCACCATGATCTACGGGGAGATCAGAAAAGGCATCAAGCCGGAGATGTACGCGCTGTCCACGCTGCTGTTCGCGGTGATCTTCGTGATCCTGTTAGCGTTCAACGCGCTGTCCGGCAAGGGGAAGAATACGGAAGATGTGATAGAAAGGAGCAGATGAGGATGAGGGAAAAGATTTGCGCTGCGGCGCTTGCGCTGTCCGGCGTTTTTGCGTTGGGAGGCTGTGGGAAGGCGGAGCCGGAAGAGTACCTGACGGTGTTTAATTACGGGGAATATATGGATCCCGATGTGATCGACCGGTTTACGGAGGAGACGGGCATCGGCATCAAGTATGAGGAGGCGCTGACGCCGGAGGAACTGTACGCGAAATACAGCTCCGGCGCGATCGACTACGATCTGGTCTGCTCCGCTGATTACATGATCCAGCGGCTCATCGAGGAGGGAGAGGCGCAGAAGGTAGATTTCTCTTCCATGGAGTATGCGGGCAATATCGGCGACCGGTTCTGGGAGTTCTCGAAGGCTTTCGACCCCGATAACGAGTACGCGCTGCCCTACTTCTATGGGACGATTGGCATTCTCTACGACACCACCAAAGTGGACGCGCCCATCGACAGCTGGGGCGTGCTCTTCGACGGCAGCTACAAGAACGACATCATCATGCAGAACAGCCAGCGGGACACCTTCATGATCACGCTGAAGTATCTGGGCTATTCCCTGAATACCTCGGATGAAGGCGAGTTGCGCGAGGCGCAGGAACTTCTCATCAGGCAGAAACCGGACGTGCAGGCGTATCTGGTGGACGAGGCGAGAGACGAGGTGGTCGCGGGGAATGCGGCCATGGCGGTGGTGTACTCCGGCGAGGCGTATCTGGGACATGAGTACAATGAAGATCTGGCCTATGTGGTGCCCAAGGAGGGCTCCAACGTGTGGATCGACTCTTGGATCGTCACCAGACACTGCAAAAACCCCGAGGCGGCGGCGAAATTCCTGGATTTCCTCTGCCGTGAGGACGTGGCGGAGAAGAACTTCGAGTACATCTATTACTCTACGCCCAACGAGGCCGTCGTTGAGAATATGGATGAGGCGCTCAGGAACGATCCCGCCATCACACCCACCGAGGAGGATATGGCGAACTGCGAGGTCTGCACGCAGACCGACCCGGAAGTCACGAAACTGTACAATGAACTGTGGAAAGAGCTGAAGGCGGACTGAGGACAGATGGCAATGAAGCGGGGAACCATAAGAGAACTGTTCGTCACTTTCTTTAAGATCGGCGCCTTCACCTTCGGCGGCGGGTACGCCATGATCCCGCTGGTC
Source organism: uncultured Lachnospiraceae bacterium (assembly GCA_947632515.1). GTDB lineage: Bacteria > Bacillota > Clostridia > Lachnospirales > Lachnospiraceae > UBA3282. The sequence continues at coordinate 26,434 of CANRPO010000006.1, read as the reverse complement.
AGGCGGGAGGTCGTGGAGGAGAAGAAGTGGCTCGCCGAGGAGGAGATGTTTGATCTGATCGCCATCGCGGAGTCCACGCCCGGGCCGCTTGCGATCAATGCGGCGACCTTCGTGGGAAACCGGGTGGGAGGCGTCCCGGGCGCGCTGGCGGCGACGCTGGGCGTCGTTTTGCCCTCCTTTTTGATTATCCTGCTCATAGCGGGTATTCTGGCGCGCGTGGAGCGTTTTACCATCGTGCAGAAAGCGTTCCGCGGCATCCGCGCGGGCGTCCTCGTGCTGATCGCGAGCGCGCTCGTCTCCCTGTTTCGGCAGCTTTCGAGGCGGGCGTTCACCTACGCGGTGCTGGCGGCGGCGTTCGCGGCAGCCTGTTTCCTGCAGGCGGATTCCATCGTCATACTGATCCTGTGCGCGCTGTGCGGCGTCGTGCGGAATGCTCTGGCAAAAAAGAGGGAGAAAAGATGATTCTGCTGCAGTTATTCTGGGAATTTTTGAAGATCGGCGCGTTCACCTTCGGCGGCGGGTACGCCATGCTGCCCCTGATGAGGCAGGTGGTTCTGGCGCATCGGTGGACGACCGAGAGCCGTATCGTGGATTTTATCGCGGTGAGCGAGTCCACGCCCGGCCCTCTGGCGGTGAACATGTCCACCTATATAGGCGCGGAGACGGCGGGACTCTCGGGCGCGCTGGCGGCGACGCTGGGCGTGGTGCTGCCGTCCTTTCTCATCATTCTGCTCATATCCGGAAACTATCGGAAATTTCAGGCAAGCCCTGTCGTGAAGGGCGCTATGGAAGGGCTGCGCCCGGCGGTCGTGGCGCTGATCGCGGTGGCGCTTTTGTCGGTGGCAGGCAGCGTGTTCGACACCGAAACCATGCTGTCGCGCGCCAATCTCACCGGCGCGCTGACGGTGTTTGTCGCAGCCTTTCTCTGTTATAAGAAAAAGCATCCGATCCTCATTATCGCGGTGAGCGCGCTGATAGGGATGGCGCTGTAAGGACATCCGCCGCGCGGACAGGAGAAACGGTTATCCGCACACCCCGTTCGTGGCCATCACGGAACAGCTTGCACCGAAGGGAAGTTCCCCGCCCTCCACGGTGGTCACCCGGCCTCCGGCCTCGGTCACGATCAGCGACGCGGCGGCGTAGTCCCAGGGACATAGGCGCAGCTCATAGAACAGCTCAGCCCGGCCCGCCGCTATGCTGCACAGATCGAGAGCCGCCGAACCGCTCCTTCTCACGTCGAGAGAGCGCTTGTAATAATCGTAGGCGAGGGCGAAGGTCCGCTCCGCCAGTTCCTCATAGTAGGTCGCCGTGCCGAAGATGACGATGCCGTCCTTCAGAGAATGGGAGGAGACGTGGATCGGCTGTCCGTTCAGGTAAGCGCCTAAACCCTTTACGGCGGTGAACAGCTCATCCGGATAGGGATTGTATACAACGCCCATGTACGGCGCGCCGTCTTTCGCCAGTCCCACCGAGACCGCGCTGGCGTGATAGTCCCTGATGAAGTTCGTGGTGCCGTCGATGGGGTCCGCGATGAAGGCATATCCTTTCTCGACGGAGGCGTGTACGTCCTCCTCCTCGCCCACAAAGACGGCCTCAGGCAGCAGGGCCAAAAGCTCTTTCTTCAACTTTTCCTGAATCATTTTGTCATAGGTCGTGACGAAGTTGGCGTGTCCCTCCTTCGCGTCCACGACGCTCTTACTCCTGTCGGCGTTTAAGATGATGCCGCCGCATTCGCGCACGATGCCTGTGATGCCCCGCAGCAGCTTTTCGCATTCTTTTTCCATGTTCCTTGTCCTCTCGATCCGTAGTGATGCCGGTATTACAAGAATGTTATCGCATATTCGGGAGTTTTTTGCAAGCGCCTTTGCCGGCGACAGAATCCGGCAGTTAATATTTTCTTGTCAACAAGGATCGCTTGCTATAAAATTGGTTAAAAAAGGGGGTAAGTATGGTTAGGGAAATCGCTGAAAATGAATTGAATGAGTTACTAGAACTGTATTTATATTTACATGAAAAGTCTGTGCCGGAAATGACCGAACATTTGAAAAATACATGGGAGACTATCATGCAAGATGTGAATCACCACATTATTGTGAATGAGATTGACAATAAAATAGTGTCTTCCTGCGTATGCGTGATTATCCCCAATCTGACAAGAAACATCAGGCCGTACGCGTTTATCGAGAATGTTGTTACACGGGAAGATTACAGAGGAAAAGGATATGCAGGGGAGTGTCTGAGTTATGCCGGAAAGCTTGCGAAAAGTGCGAACTGCTACAAAATGATGCTGCTCACCGGCTCCAAGAAAGAGGAAACGCTCAGATTTTACAGGAAAGCAGGCTACAATAGCACGGATAAAACGGCGTTTATTCAATGGATCGATTAAGTTTTAGGCCGGAGGGAAAAGGCTATGACAGGGATGGAACGCGGAAAGAAAATCGTACAGATCAGTATCATAGGGATCGCTGTGAATATCGTGCTGATTGCCGGACTGACTTCGTTTAAGGAATCCTTTGACAGGATTTGCCAGTGGCGGGACTAATCTGTCAGGCGGTCAGAGACAGCGTATTGTGATAGCCAGAGCCTTTCTGAAAAATTCGTCTATTCTTATTATGGATGAGCCCTTGTCGGCACTGGATGCGGAAAGCGAACTGATGGTACATAAAGCATTAAAGAAGTTGATGAACAACAAGCTTGTGATTATGGTTTCGCATAAAAACAGCGGCAAAGATGATTTTGTCGTTCCCTATAAAAGTACCATATGAAATCTGTCCGCAGACTAACGAAAGAAAGGGGATTGCGGGACGCTGACTTGGTTGTGTAAAAGAAGTGTAAAATCCGGATGAGTGACTATCGACCAAAAAGCTATTGACGAAAGCGTCAATCAGTGTTACGATATTTTATACAAAAAGGGTGTTACCGTAAAGCAACGGTTCGCCTCAGTTGTAGTTACTCAAAAAAGCAACCTAACTTTGGCGGGAGCGGTTGCTTTTTTGATGTCTTTTATTTTTCTCGGTCTGCCGGATACTGATGATGGTAACGGTGATACTGATCATCGTCACTACAATACCGACAAGTTCCAAAAGCATATCAAACACCAATAGTGCTTACCTTTCACGTTATTTTCCATATGTATCCCCTCCCTTGATACAGGAAGTTCTCAAAATGTACTCATTTTGGCAAAAGGCGAACCGCTACCGTTTAGGTAACACCCATATATCTATTTTATCATAGTGGCAGTGGTTTGCAAGATATAATAGCAAATAAACATGAAATAGAACGTAAAAAAATATTAAATTTCATAGCTTTATTATTCGTCTATATATTCTATAATATCCGAAACATTACAGTTTAATAATTTACATAGTTGATTAATGGTATTTGTCGAGACACTGTTACCTTTTTGAATGGAGTAATAGGTAGCCCTTGAGAAACCTAACTTTTCTAATCGATAGGATGTAATTTGTTTTTCTTTCATTGTTCTAAATAAAGGTGTATAGCTTATCACTGAAAAACTCCTTTTGAAATCTGTTTATTTTAGTTTAGAAGTAGAAAATCCGCTTGACTATGTATGAATATCCGAGTATACTGTGTAAGTAATATGTGTGAATATCCGTACATATATAACGCTTGATAGGAGGAATATGTTTATGAATGAAATAGAACATCAGAAATCTGTATTTGTTGAGGAGAAACAGGATATGGATTGTTCACCGATATTGGTCGGTGGAAATGTATACAATAAACGGGAAATTGAACAGTATTTGGCTAATCCGACTCTTAATGCTGATGCCTATTATGAACCTACAAAAAATACAGGATATGCAAGCATTGATAGACCGCATCTCAAATTCTATAAGAGAAATGCGCTGGACGCAGTATTGCCTAAAATGAAAATGTATGATTATCTCTATCTAAAAAATCAAAACAATCTTAATAACTATGCATTGAATTATTATGGGAGAAAAATCACATATGCTTCTATGTTTGATAATATTGAGAAAGTCGCAAAATCATTTATACAAATGGGGATAGAAGAAAATGACTACGTTGTTATTGCCATGCCAAACACACCCGAATCTGTATATATACTATTTGCATTAAATCGGATAGGTGCTGTGGCTGTTGAGTTAGATCCGAGAACTACCAAGAATGATGTTTGTCAGACCTTGGAAGAATCACAAGCCAGATGGTACATTACAATAGAGGATTGTTCGATTTTTATTGATGAAATACTTACAGAAAATATGCATTTGAAACAACAAATTGAAAAAGTTTTGCTCCTTTCTCCAACACAGTCTTTACCGATGGGAATAAACATTTTATCAGATTTTAATGATTTTTTATCACGAAAAAAGGGAAGTAAACCCAAAATTCCGGAAAATAATAAATTTATAAATTGGAAAACTTTCCTAAAATATGGTGAAAATTGCTCTGATATTATTGATTCAAAGTATCATGAAAATACAGTTGTTGAAATTATTTATTCCAGTGGAACAACAGCCATGCCAAAACCAATTCAATATACTAATGAAACATTTACAAGTATGACTAGACAATTAGAATTAGGTGAAAATTGTTATGCAATAGGGGATAAAAATTTAGATATTATTCCCATGTTTTTAGGGTTTGGTTCAAACAGTGCTTTGTTTGTGATTTTATGTTTTGGGTTAGAAAATATTTTAATACCTATTCCTGTTATTGATGAATTGCCGGAATTGATAAAGAAATATCATCCAAATCATATATTAGGAGCGCCAATTCATATGAAAGTTTTACTAAAATATTTAAGAGAAAATCCGTCTGATTTAGAAGATTTATCATTTTTGAAATCAATTGTAAGCGGAAGTGCACATTTGGAGAGTACGATTCAATATGACTTGGACAGCGAACTTGAGAAACGTGGATGTAAAACAAAGGTCGGACCAGGATATGGTCAAAATGAAGGTGGGCCAGGACTCAGCTTTTCGTCAGACCGCTTTTTGCAATTAAAAAAGCCCGGATGTTCTGGATATCCGATGATATTTACAACAATTTCGATTTTTGATACGGATACTGACGAAGAACTTCAATATGGTCAAAATATAGAAGGTGAAATTCGCTATAAAACGCCATGCTCAATGAAAGGATATGCCTTTCATAGAGAAGAGGATACCAAGAAATTTTATAAAAAAGGAAGAGATGGGTCGATTTGGTGCTGTTCAGGTGACTTGGGAATGATTGATGCTGATGGTGGGATTTATATAACAGGAAGAAAGATGCGTCAGATTCGACGCGGAGGATTTAAGTTTTCTCCGACGGAAATAGAAGATTTTATAATGCAAAAAGTTCCTGAAATTGAATCCTGTGCGCTTGTAGCTAAACCGGATAATGTTCAGGAAAATATACCGGTATTATTTTATTCTGTAAAGGCGGAATATAAAAAGGATTCTGCTTTAATTCGTTCTCGGATTATTAAATTGTGTAGTACATTGAAAGAGTATAAGATTCCGGAAATATATATTCAAAAGGACGAATTGCCTATCACACCTAATCTGAAAGTGGATTTTAAAGCGTTGGAAAAGGAAACGTTAGAGAAAAATATTATGTCTGATTAAATAATTAGTACCAGCCAATCATAATGGAAGAAACGGGAGGGAAGATTATAATTATAGGGCTTAAAAAGGGATAAGAGTTTCATTCAACCGTTATACATAACGCATGTTATGATACATTCATACATTGGATGGCAAGAGAGTTTTAAAAGGCAGACGTTGAATCCGGAGGGTTAGGATTTTTTGTTTGTCTTTTTAATTTTTTAAATAAAAACGTGTTCAAGGGTGTTCAAGTAAGCTGAACATCAAAAAAAGAGGAAACCAGCATATTTACAAGATTTCATCTCCTAATCTACTGCGGAAGATGGGACTTGAATTGTAATCTGTCCGCAGACTAACGAAAGGAAGGGGATTGCGGGACGCTGACTTGGTTGTGTAAAAGAAGTGTAAAATCCGGATGAGTGACTATCGACCAAAAAGCTATTGACGGAAACGTCGATCAGTGTTACGATATTTAATGCAAAAGGGTGTTACTGTAAAGCAACGGTTCGCCTTGATTAATGGTTATTAATCAAAAAAGCAACCACTAACCTTGGGCGGTGCGGTTGCTTTTTTGATGTCTTTTATTTTTTCCGGTCTGTCGGATACTGATAATTGTCACGATGATACTGATCACCGTCACTACAATACCGACAAGCTCCAAAATCATATACAACACCAATAGTGCTTACCTTTCACGTTATTTTCCATATGTATCCCCTCCCTGATACAGGAAGTTCTCAAAATGTACTCATTTTGGCAAAAGGCGAACCGCTACCGTTTAGGTAACACCCATATATCTATTTTATCATAGTGACAGGGGTTTGCAAGATGAATCAAAATAAAATAGGAAAAATTTATTAACGATAAATCCACAACGTGTTCAAGGGTGTTCAAGTAAGCTGAACACCAAAAAAAGAGGAAACCCGCATATTTGCAAGGTTTCCTCGCTCCTAATCTACTGCGGAAGATGGGACTTGAACCCACACGACATTGCTGTCACAAGATCCTTAGTCTTGCTCGTCTGCCAATTCCGACACTTCCGCTCACGTTTTACAACGCAAGGTATATCTTACTATTCGCGGCACCAAAAGTCAAGACATTTTATAAAAAATGTTGCATTGCGTTATATTGCCCGGATTGTGAAATATCCAAGTGAAAATAAAAATTATATACAATTTGAAACAATTGTTTGCTATACTATATAAGTATATATGTATCGATTGTAAGACAAGAGAACGGAGGGATACATACCATGGTATACACTTTTACGGATGACTGCATTATCGGCATCACGCAGATCGATGAGGAGCACAGAGGTCTGTTTCGTCTGATCGGTGAGCTGCACGACATGCTGGGGGAAGATTTCAGCAAGGATAGATATGATGAAATATGCGAGATAGTGGAGCGGTTGAAACAGTACACGGTAGAGCACTTTCGCCACGAGGAGACGTACATGGAGGCGATCGATCATCCGGAGCTGGAGCAGCAGAGGCAGCAGCATAAGGAGTTCTGTCAGAAGATCGAAGAGATGGATATCCGCTCCGGCGAAAGCGACCAGTACGGACTCGTCACGGACTTGCTTACCTATCTGGTGAGGTGGCTTTACAGACATATTATCGGTTCCGATCTGCTCATTGGCAAGCTGGTGACAGTGAAGGAGTGGAAGAAACAGGACGATTGCGCTTTTCGGGAGGAATATCTGACAGGAGTTGAGCAGATCGATGAGGAGCACAGGGAGCTGCTGCGTATGCTCGGGGAGATCCATCACATGATCGCCCGCGACGACGCGGCGGATAAGCACGCGGAGATCGTCGATAGGCTCAAGACATTGCATATCTATGTGCGGACGCATTTTAAGGATGAAGAAGACTACATGGAGAGTATTCGCTTTGACGGATTGGATGTACATAGGCTGGCGCACGATGCGCTCGCAACCCGACTGGAATTGATGGATCATGACGAGTTTTATAGCATGAGCGGGGATGAATTGGCCGGATTTGTGGAGTTTATGACAGAGTGGATCGCTACGCACATTGTGCAGATGGATAGGCATATATCGGCAAATTGACCGAATCAAACAGATTTTTTTCAAGAGGGCTTGACATAGACCTGAAAAAACGGTAGAATATCATTTGTTCGCAGGAATGGCGGAATTGGCAGACGCGCACGGTTCAGGTCCGTGTGATAGCAATATCATGAGGGTTCAAGTCCCTTTTCCTGCACTACATAATGGTACTTGGCGAAGACACTGCAGTATGCGGTGTCTTTTGCCTTATAGGAGCATTTTAGCGGACGGAGCGCCATGAGGGAAATCAGAGGAATACTTTACACGGAGAATTTTCGGTTTGAGGCCGGTTGCGTTACCTTGGAGGGTGACAGGATCCTGTCAGTGGAGCTGTGCGATGAGGCGGCATTGACGGCGCGGGAGCGGGCGAGCTTTATTCTGCCGGGGCTTGTGGACATCCATCTTCACGGCTGCGCGGGATATGATTTCTGTGATGGCACGGTGGAGGCCATGAGAGCTATGGCGGCTTATGAGCTGACGCACGGGATCACTTCGATCTGCCCCGCCACGATGACGTTTCCCGCTGACCGTATTCGGGCTGTCTGCGCGGTGTGCGCACAGGCGGTTGCAAGAGAGAAACTCTCCGATGGAATATCCCTGGGGGAGGTACTGAGCGGAATCTATCTGGAGGGGCCCTTTATCGCAAAGGAGAAGAGGGGCGCGCAGAATGCGGCATATATACAGAAACCGGATCCGGGACTGCTGGAGAATCTTCAGCGCGCCGCGGGCGGGCTGATCCGTGTTGTGGCGATCGCGCCGGAGGTGGAAGGAGCCCTTGCCTGTATCGAGAGGGAAGCAGAAGATTTTCGCTTTTCTATTGCCCACACATGCGCTGATTATGATACGGCCAAGAAGGCTGTCAAAGTGGGTGCGCGGCATGTGACCCATCTGTACAATGCGATGCCGCCGTTTTTGCACAGAGAGCCGGGAGTGATCGGCGCGGCGGCGGAGTCGGAGGATGTGGTGGCGGAGCTGATCTGCGATGGGCGCCACGTCCATCCGAGCATGGTGCGGAATACGTTTCGGCTGTTCGGGGCAGAACGGCTCATTCTGGTCAGTGACAGTATGATGGCTACAGGCATGGAGGACGGCGAATATACGCTGGGCGGTCAGCGCGTGACGGTAGCGGGGACGCATGCGGCATTGGCGGATGGTACGCTGGCGGGCAGCGTGACGAATCTGTTTGACTGCATGAGGATGGCGATGGAGATGGGCGTTCCGAAGGAGGAGGCGGTCAGAGCGGCCACTTGGAATCCGGCCTGCGCCGTCGGCATCGCGGGTGAACGCGGCGTCCTGCGGGCTGGGTGCAGAGCGGATATTCTTGTCACCGACCGGGCGTTTGCGCTGCGCGAAGTGATCAAGTCGGGTATTACTGCGATGACTCAATAAAAGTTCTTTTGCTTTTTCCTGCCGAGTATGATAGAATAGACGCAATTTAGAAGGCAGTTGTTTGGCGGACGATCGTCCCGGGGAGAGGATTATGAAAAAAAGATTAGAGGCGGCTGCGGTTGTGGCGGCGATGCTTGTATTTTTGGCGGCTTGCGGCAGCCGGAAACAGGATGCGACTTCCGGCGAGATGGTGGCGCCCGAAGTCTCTTCGGAGGATCTTCTGGTCAGTTCCTTGGAGTATCTGCTTTTGGATGAAACCGAGGGAGAGGCGGAGGAACCGGAGGAAAAGAAAGGACAGGGAGTGGAGATACAGGGGACAGACGCACAGAGCGCCCCCATGGAATCTGAGAGCGCGTCGGCTGTCATTTATTATGGCAGCGGCGGTTCTTCTGACCTGGAGCGGGAGACGGTGGAAATTGAGGAAATGACGCCCGAGGAATTGGTCGATGCGCTGGCGAGGCACAATATCATGTCTCTGGATACGAAGGTCCTTGCTTTTGAGCAGAAGGAGGAGGACGGCGGCGGGAGCGTGCTGTACCTTGATCTTTCCAAGGCGGCCGGAGAGTATCTGCGCACCATGTCCGAGGAGGCGAAAAGCGTTATCATAGCGTCTGTTATTGATACTTTTCTGGAGAACTACAGCGCCGACGGTATTTGGCTTACAGTGGAGGGCCAACCGCTTGCGGGATTAGGCGGAGAGTACGCGCAGCCCTTTGCGAAATGTACGCCGGAAGAGTTGTTGGAGATGTTGAACGCAGAGGATTCGGAGGATGGAGAGTCCGGAGACGTGTCTGATGCCGGCGAGACGGCAGCCGGGGAAAATATGACGGCAGAACACTAAAAATAGGAGAAGGTGACAGTATGGCTGAGATCAGTGCAAGAGAGCAGTTGATTTTTGACATCGCACAGATGGAGTGGGAGCTTTTTCAACAGGTGAACAATACCGGGGGCAGAGCGTCCTGTCAGGATGATCCCGACACTTTTTTTAAGATGCGCATGAGTCAGTGGATGGTTTACTCTGACGAGGTGCTTCACAGTTATTATGAGGACTGTGAGAAAGCCTGCGGGGAGGGGAGAAATCTGCTGTTTGAAAAGTATGCGAGGATGATGGAGAGCACCTACCCCGAAGAGTACGAGCAGATCAAAGATACTCTGCCCGATGTTTCGGACAAGACGGAACTTGCGGAAAAGATCGTGAAGATCAACGTGGAGTGGGATGCGGACATGATGAGAGACTATCCCAATCTGCGCGGCAGGGGCAGGGCGTTTAGGACGGCGGACGACGGCGTTGCGGCGGGTTCCTCCATGGAGAGCTATCTGCGCGGCGAACTGTTGACATACTCTCTCAACACGCTGGAACTGATCTATGAGGAGACGGTCAGGGCGTATGAGAGGGGCGAAAACCTTCTAAAGCAGACGATCGCCAACGAGACGCAGTTCTATGGCTACAGTTCGCTGGAGGAGGCGGAGGAGAAACACGGCAGACTCCCCTAAACGCCACGGCTGTCGGCAGATCAGAAATGCAGACGTCTGCGCACTTCATTGCGCAGGCGTTTTTTTGCGAGGATCGTGATCAGCGCGATGTCGATGATCACACACACGGTCAGGACGACCGCCGACCAGACGATGCGGATAGGCTGCCCGGCGAAATGTCTGATGCGCAGCTCCAGCGCCACGCAGAAGGCGGGGATCTCAATAAAAAGGCACAGGGCATAGGAGAGCACTGTGAACGACAGGAATCTCGACAGCAGCGGAAAAACCTCCGCGCACAGAGTCAAAAATATCGTGATGGGGAGACCGAGCTGCCGGAACCATGCGTCCGAACGGGTCATAAAGGTAATCAAAAACAGATACACGGCCACAGACGCCCCGTCGGCCAGCAGCGTCAGCCACACGGGCATTTTGCTGTAGAAGATCGCCGGAAAGGCGAAGACAAAGAGGCACAGACAGCAGCCGATCACAAGAAGCGACCAGAGAGAGGAATTGAACACGAGAATATTTAACAGGAAACAGGTCGCGGCCGTGGCGGTCAACACCACAGTCACGAGGATGCCCAGATCCTTACGTTTGACGACCTCCACCTGTCCCATGTCGGCAGGGTAGGGGGAAGGCGGGATTTCCTGATTCTGTTCTCTGGGATTAATAACAGGTGTGTGGCAAAGCGGACATTCCCGCAGGGACGCCTCAAGCTCCACGCCGCAGTTTACACAGTATGACATAGTCAGCTCCTTTCACGGTTGCTCTCGATCTTTACATGGACGCCGTCCTGCACCAGCTTGCGGAAGAAATAGCGCTCCACGTCCGCCTCAACGATGCTGCTGGCGAAGTTGACGGTCAGGGTATCTTCGAAACTGATCACGGCGCAGTTGGTGCGGGATGAGAAGGGCTGGCCCATATAGATGTCGAAACGTTCGATATAGGGTCTCATATCTTCCGGCACACGCAGCGCGCCCATGTTGGTCAGTCCTGCGGAAGAGTTTCTGTCCTGTACCCTCGTGTAGAAGGTGCGCACCACGAAATCTTTGATAAAGAGGGGCACCACGCGAATCAAGGGATTGCGCTGGGTAGAGGCGTTGGTGGTGATGTCGCCCCGCAGGAATTTTGCACTGATATAATAACGCATGTAATTGTGAACCTGTTCCACGATCTCATCGAAGGTATATTCTCCAAGCCTTGGATCTATGAACGGGTACACCATCGTGATGAAATTGCGCAGTGTCTTCGACGGGAAGAAACGGCGCAGATTGACGGGCATGGCAATGCGCACGGGCCGCAGTCTGAGGTGAAAGTCGTTGGTCTGTTTCTGCAGCAGGGCATAGAGCAACACTGCGTTGAGGTATTCCGTGAGGGTGGCCTTGTATTTTTTGGCCACTGTCATGACCTCCCGCACAGACATGACGCCGTCTATGATGTTCAGCGTGTAGAACGGCTCCTTCGTGCCGCGCACGCGGTAAGTCTTATCCGCGGGGCGGGGCGGGCACACCTTTGCGTTTGCATAGCGCATATAGGCGTCTTCCAGTTCCTCGGGATCGGGTTCCGCGTCGATGTCGAGAACGAATCCTTCGGGACGGACGGGATGCCCGAGCAGACCCAGATAGGCGGCGGTCAGCGTCTGGAGCAGGCACATGCCGCCCGTGCCGTCGCCGAGACAGTGGTGAGCCTCCAGGGAGATACGGTTATTGTAATAGTAAACCCGGATCAGATAGCGGTTGTTCCCCTTAAAGTGCATGGGCATACAGGGATTCTTAATGTCCTCTCTGACAAACGGCCCCGGCCTGTTGTTCGGCTCCAGGTAGCGCCAGAACAGTCCCTTGCGAATCGCCACCTTGTAGGTGGGGAAACGGGGGAGCGTCCTGTCCAGAGCCTGCTGCAGCAAGGCGGGATCGATGGGCTCCTTCAGGACGACAGACAGGCGGTAGACCGAGGAGAAATCGCGCCTTTGCAAAGTGGGATAGACGATGGCGGACAGATCCAGTTTGTACCAGACGTCCCGGCGGTTTCTCGCGCTCTGTTTCGTTATTTGCTCTGATGTGTTGTGACGTCTTGTTTTTTTCATACTGTAGATATAATATCATAAATAATGGCATTTATGTAAAAGTATTTACAGAATATGGCAAAAGCGGGAACTATGATGACAGGAGAGAGATAATATGGCGATCACGGACAAGACAAACGCGAATCTGATGCATCTGATCAAAAGGATGCATGGGGTGGTGGAAAATACGGATATAGAGAAACACCGCCAGTCGCAGGATCACTTTGGCGCGCTTCTTGGCAGCAGTAAGGACGTGTTGACACAGACGCTTGAGATCCCCGGGCGGGCTGACGGGGAGGAGACGATTCATGCCGAGTGGAATTATGTAAACCGCGCGCACATGAAAAAGTATGTGATCCTCTATTGCCATGGCGGCGGATATTCCACAGGGAGCAGTCTCTATGCCAGAACGCTGACGGGCAAACTGGCGATGTCCACGTCCATGGACGTGCTGAGTTTCGATTACAGGCTGGCGCCGGAGCATCCCTATCCGGCCGCAGCGCAGGACGCCATGCGGGTGTGGAATTATCTGATGCTGCTTGGCTATGGCGCGCGGGACATCATATTGGCAGGGGATTCCGCGGGAGGCAATCTGGCGCTGTCTTTGACTTTACGGCTGAAGGAGGAGGGACGGCTTTTGCCTCGCGGTTTGGTGCTGATGTCGCCCTGGACGGACCTCACCTCCTCCGGCAGATCGCATCACACCAAGGCCGCCATCGATCCTGTGCTTGACGCGGGTTATCTGGAGGAGATGATTCGCAATTATGCGCCGGATATGGAGCTTACCGATCCTTTGATCTCTCCGCTGTTTGGCGCTTTTGAGGGATTCCCGCCAACTTATATCCAAGTGGGCGGCAACGAGATTCTGCTGGACGATTCCGTTATGCTGTACAGGAAACTGTTAAAGGCGAATGTGTCCGTCAAGCTCGATATGTTCAAGGGTATGTGGCACGTCTTTCAGATGTCGCCCTTCAAGACCGCCTATGAGGCGATGGACAAGAATGCGGAGTTCATCTATGACATATGCAGATAAAAAACTTGCGGTGAGAAAAAAGGATTTTCAAGGTATCCGTAGAATAATAATAGTAGAGCGGTCATTTTGCATAGGAAGAAAGGCAGTACTATGAATATACGCGAAGGTTTGGAACAGTGGGAGAAGGAATACCTAAGTCCCTACGCCATGCTCAGCATGAATTCCAAGGGAAGGCTGCGGCCGGAGGAGCAGTGCGACATCAGACCGGTTTTTCAGCGGGACAGGGACAGGATCATACATAGTAAGTCTTTTCGCAGACTCAAGGACAAGACGCAGGTGTTTCTGACGCCGGAGGGCGATCACTACAGGACCCGGTTGACCCACACGCTGGAAGTCAGCCAGACGGCGCGGACGATCGCCAAGGCGCTGCAGCTCAACGAGGATCTGGTGGAGGCCATCGCCCTGGGACACGATCTGGGACACACGCCTTTCGGCCATGCGGGGGAGCGCGCATTGAACAGGGTATGTCCTTATGGGTTTAAGCACAATGAGCAGAGCGTCCGCACGATAGATCTGTTGGAGAAGGACGGACAGGGGATCAATCTCACGTTGGAAGTGCGGGATGGGATCCTGAACCACCAGACGTCGGGCACGCCGTCCACGCTGGAGGGCAAGGTCGTCAGATTGGCCGATAAGATCGCGTATATCCATCACGATATGGACGACGCCATCCGGGGCGGCATCCTGAAGGAGGAGGACGTGCCGGAGGAGATCGGCTCTGTGATCGGGTACAGCTGCGGTCAGCGGTTGGACTTTTTTATACACAATATCGTGACCAACAGCCGCGGGAAGAATGATATATGCATGTCGCAGGAGGCGGAACTGGCGATGCAGAAGATGCGGGAGTTCATGTTCCGCAACGTCTATAGGAATCCCATTGCCAAGGGGGAGGAGAACAAGGCGGAGAATCTGATCATCACGCTGTACGAGTACTATATGAACCATACGGAAAAACTGCCGGATTTTCTGGATCGGCTCATGGATGCGGGGGAGCCGCTTGAGAAGATCGTGTGCGATTATATCGGTTCTATGACGGATCGGTTTGCCATCGCGCAGTATCAGGAGATCTATATTCCCAAGACGTGGCACAGATGAGGTTAGGGTACGATGTATTATCCGGACGAGCTGATCGAGGAAATCAGAACAAAAAACGATATAGTGAGCGTGATCTCCGGTTATGTCCGCATGCAGAAGAAGGGGAGCAGTTACTTCGGCCTGTGCCCGTTTCACAGTGAGAAATCCCCCTCCTTTTCGGTGTCGCCCTCCAAGCAGATGTATTACTGTTTCGGCTGTGGGGCTGGCGGCAATGTAATAACGTTTGTTATGGAATATGAGAACGCCACTTTTCAGGAGGCTGTGAAGACGCTGGCGGACAGGGCGGGCATTCCTCTGCCGGAGGCGGAGTACGGCGAGGAGGCCAGACGTAAGGAGAGCCGCCGGGCCAAGCTTCTGGAGATCCAGAAGGAGGCGGCTAAGTATTATTATTACATGCTGCGCTCGCCCAGAGGAAAGACAGGGTATCAGTATCTTGCGGGCAGGCAGCTCTCCGAGGAGACGATGAAACGGTTTGGGTTGGGCTACGCTGACGGCGCAAATTCCGATCTGACGGCCTATCTGAAGTCAAAGGGATATGCCGCCGATCTGCTCAACGAGTCGGGACTGATCGCTTTCGACGAGAAACGCGGCGCGCATGATAAGTTTTGGAACAGGGTCATGTTTCCCATTCAGGACGGCAATCACAGGGTGATCGGATTTGGCGGCCGCGTGATGGGCGACGCCAAGCCGAAATACTTAAATTCCCCCGAGACGGTGATCTTCGACAAGAGCCGCAATCTGTACGGCCTGAATTTCGCGAGAACTTCCCGCAAGGGGAACATGATCCTGTGCGAGGGCTATATGGATGTGATCGCCATGCACCAGGCGGGATTCACGCAGGCCGTGGCCTCTCTCGGCACTGCCTTCACCGCGGGACAGGCGAATCTTCTGAAACGCTACACCGAGGAAGTGCTGCTCGCCTACGACAGCGACGGGGCGGGAGTGAACGCGGCGCTGCGGGCCATCGGCATTCTGAGAGAGTCGGGTCTGCGGGGTAAGGTGATCGACATGAAACCTTACAAAGATCCGGACGAGTTCATCAAGAATATGGGGGCGGACGCCTTTCAGGAGAGGATCGATCAGGCGCAGAACAGCTTTTTCTTCGAGTTGAGCACACTGGAACGAAATTTTCGCATGGACGACCCCGAGTCCAAAACCGCCTTTCACAGGGAGATCGCGAAGAAACTGTGCGGGTTCGAGGAGGAGGTCGAGCGGGAGAACTATATCGAATCCGTGGCGCAAAAGTACCATATCGGATTTGACAATCTGCGCAAATTGGTGAACAGCTACGCGGCGAGGACGGGGCTGGTGCAGCCGGTGGCACGGCCCAAGAGTACCGTTGCGGGAAAGAGCACGCCCGAGGAGAATGTAAAGAAATCCCAGCGGCTCCTGCTCACATGGATCGCGGACGAGCCGGAGGTGTACCCGAAGATCAGGCCCTATGTCACAGCGCGGGATTTTACGGAACCGCTGTACAGTCAGGTGGCGGACAAGCTGTTTGCGGGCTTGGACCGGGGGGAGTATAACCCGGCAACCATTGTCAGCGCTTTCGTGGAGGAGCAGGAACAGCGGGCGGTGGCGGAGATCTTCAACACAAAACTGGAGGAGCTGGACACGCCTAAGGAGCGCGAGAAGGCGTTCCATGACATCCTGTGCACCGTGAAGGAGAACAGTTTTGCGTATTATTCCGGCAGGATGGGAGCCGATATGGATGCCTTGAATCAGGTCATATCGGGCAAAAAGGCGCTCGAGGAGCTGAGAAAAACGCATATTTCCCTGTAATGAGGGCAAGCTATTCGCAGAAGTCTGTCAAGAGACTGCCCTCGGTACGGCGGATAGATATAGAACTTGAAACTTAGGAAGGAAGGGCCAAGTAATGGACGAAAATGTACAGGCAAAGTTTGAAGAGCGCCTCAGGGAGCTCTTGGCGATTGCAAAGAAGAAGAAGAGCGTTTTGGAGTATCAGGAGATCAACGATTTTTTCGCCGATATGGCGCTGGAGGAGGATCAGTTTGACAGGATATTGGAGGCGCTGGAGCAGAATAACATAGACGTACTGCGTATCACGGACGACGACGAGGTGGATGACGAGGAGATCATCTTGACTGAGGAGGACGAGGTCGATGTGGAGAACATCGATCTGTCCGTGCCGGACGGTATCAGCATTGAGGACCCTGTCAGGATGTACTTGAAGGAGATCGGCAAGGTGCCGCTCCTCAGCGCGGAGGAAGAGATCGAGCTGGCGAAAAAGATGGAGATGGGGGACGCCGAGGCGAAGAAGAGACTGGCGGAGGCCAATCTGCGCCTCGTGGTCAGCATCGCCAAGCGTTATGTGGGGCGCGGCATGCTTTTCCTGGATCTGATCCAGGAGGGCAATCTGGGTCTGATCAAGGCCGTGGAGAAATTCGATTACCGCAAGGGGTATAAGTTCTCGACCTACGCCACATGGTGGATCCGTCAGGCGATCACGAGAGCCATCGCGGATCAGGCGAGAACGATCCGTATTCCCGTACACATGGTGGAGACGATCAACAAGCTGATCCGTGTCAGCAGACAGCTCTTGCAGGAATTGGGGCGGGAGCCTACCCCGGAAGAGATCGCGGAGCAGATGAATATGCCTGTGGAGCGCGTGCGGGAGATTTTGAAGATCTCGCAGGAGCCGGTGTCTCTGGAGACGCCCATCGGCGAGGAGGAGGACAGCCATCTGGGAGATTTTATTCAGGACGACAATGTGCCTGTTCCCGCGGACGCAGCCGCCTTTACCCTTCTGAAAGAGCAGCTCGTGGAGGTGCTTGGGACGCTGACAGAGAGGGAACAGAAGGTGCTCAGGCTTCGTTTTGGGCTGGATGACGGGCGCGCCAGAACATTGGAGGAAGTGGGCAAGGAATTCAACGTGACCCGTGAGCGTATCCGCCAGATCGAGGCGAAGGCGCTGCGCAAACTGCGTCATCCGAGCAGAAGTCGTAAATTGAAGGATTACTTAGACTGATGAAACCTGTGGCGTTGTCCGGCAGACTGCGAGCCGTAGCCGGCATGGTCACGGCCGGGAACCGGGTGTGCGACGTGGGATGCGACCATGGATTTGTACCTATCTGGTTGGTGGAGCAAGGGATCAGCCCGACGGTTCTGGCGATGGACGTAAGGAGCGGGCCGCTCAGTGCGGCGAAGGAACACATAGCGGAGCGGGGGCTGGAATCTGTTATAGAGACGAGAATGTCTGACGGTTTACATAACTATAATATCGGCGAGGCACAGACGCTGATCTGCGCCGGCATGGGAGGCAGGCTGATGATGCGGATATTGTCTGCCGACAGGGAGAAGACCGCGTCGTTTCGGGAGCTGATTCTGCAGCCGCAGTCAGAGTTTCAGATGTTTCGCGCGTGGCTGCGCAGCGAGGGGTATCGGATCGCGCAGGAGAATATGATAGAGGAAGACGGCAAATTTTATCTGATGATGCGAGCGGAGGCGGCGGGTACAAGATACGGGGACTCCGGCGCGTATGCGCGGTATTTGCGGACGATCCTTCAAAATAACATATGTGACGAAATCGGGGACGACGAACTGTGCAGGCTCTGCGACCGATTCGGCCCCATGCTGCTGGCGCGCGGGGACAGAACGCTTGCGGCATATCTGCGGCGGGAGGAGAGAATCTGCGGGGAGATCCTCGACAGATTGCGCGCACAGGGGCTGTCCGACGAAAAGCAGAGAAGACGGTATACGGAAGTGGAAGAGTCGCTGCGCGAATGCAGGACGGCGCTGCGGATCGCGGCGCCGGTATGAATAAAATAAAGAGAAAGGGGATGTTCTTATGGTTACGGTCAGGATCAATGGGGAAGACAAGTTATTCGAGGAGGGCATTCAGTACCAGTTGATAGCGGAGGAGTACCAGTGCGATTACAGATACCGTATCGCTCTTGTCGTGGTGGACGGCAAGATCCAGGAGCTGATGAAACGGCTGACAAAAGACTGCGAGTTGGAATTTATCACCTACGACAGTCTGATCGGGCATAAGACCTACGTGCGGTCGGCGATCATGCTGATGTTGAAGGCAATCAAGGATGTGGCCGGCATGCAGGCGGCTGTCAACGTGAAAGTGGAGTTTTCCATCGGCGCAGGGTATTACTGCGGCTTTAAGAACGGCCTCAGACTGGATCGGAATCTGATCGACCGGATCAAGGACCGCATGAAAGAACTGGCCGACAACCACATCCCCATAACAAAACGCGCTTACCACGCGGATGATGCGGTGGCGATCTTTAAGGAGCTTGGTATGGAGGACAAGGTGGCCCTGTTCAGATACCGAAGAAGTTCCAACATTAACGTGTACTGCCTTGGCGACTACTATGATTATTACTACGGCTATATGCTGCCGAACACGGGCTATGTGGACCGGTTCGACCTTTTCCCCTACGAGGACGGTATGATACTCCTCCTGCCGGAGCAGGGAGAGCCGGAGAAACTGCCGGCGTTTGTTCCCAGAAAGAAACTGTTTCAGACGCTCATGGCGACATGCGAGTGGGGGATGGAGATGGGAATCGACACGGTGGGCGATCTGAACGACCGCATCTGTGAAGGCGACATTGGCGATCTGATTCTTGTGCAGGAGGCTTTGCAGGAGCGCAGGATCGGCGAGATTGCCAGGGACATTGCCAGACGGGAGAATGTGAAGTTTGTCATGATCGCGGGGCCGTCGTCCTCGGGCAAGACCACCTTCTCTCACAGATTGTCCATACAGCTCCGCACCTACGGGCTGAATCCGCACCCCATCGGCTTGGACAATTACTACCGCAACCATGACGAGGCGCCTCTCGACGAGAACGGCAAGCCGGATTTTGAATGCCTGGAGGCGCTGGATGTGGAGCAGTTCAACAAGGATATGGGCGATCTGCTGGCGGGCAGGGAAGTACAGCTGCCGACCTTCAATTTTAAGACGGGCAGACGGGAGTACAGCGGTAAAAGGACGAAACTGGGAGCCGACGACATTCTGGTGATCGAGGGGATCCATGGGCTGAACGAGAGAATGTCCCATTCGCTGCCGGCGGAAAGCAAATTCAAGATCTATATCAGCGCGCTTACCTGTCTGAATATCGACGAACACAACCGTATTCCGACGACGGACGGCAGACTGCTGCGCCGTATGGTCAGAGACGCCAGGACGCGGGGAACGTCCGCCAAGAAGACGATCGACATGTGGCCTTCCGTCAGACGAGGCGAGGAAAAGTATATTTTCCCCTATCAGGAGGAGGCGGACGCCATGTTCAACTCCGCTATGATCTATGAGCTCTCAGTCATCAAGCAGTTTGCGGAACCGCTGCTGTTCAGTATTAAGAGGGGAGAGCCGGAGTATCACGAGGCGAAGAGACTTCTGAAATTTTTGGAGTATTTCTTGGGAGTGAGCAGCGAACAACTGCCCAAGAACTCTCTTTGCAGAGAGTTTGTGGGCGGGAGCTGCTTTGACGTGTAACATATCTGCGAGATCTGCTTTCAATAGCGTTATCAAGCTGAGTAGAATAAATGATCGCGGCTGTCTCCCGCGAGGGAGCAGGTGAGGAAAGTCCGGGCTCCGCAGGGCAGGATGCCGGATAACGTCCGGTGGAGGCGACTCCAAGGCCAGTGCAACAGAAAAGAAACCGCCGCGAACCGAGTTTCGCAGCGCGAAACTCCGCGGTAAGGGTGGAATGGCAGTGTAAGAGACTACCGCGTCTTCGGTGACGAAGACGGCTGTGTAAACCCCATCCGGAGCAAGACCAAGCAGAAAGCGACAGATTTGCCCGATCTGCTTTCAGGTGGGTCGCTGGAGGTCATCGGCAACGATGATCCTAGATAGATGATCATTCACGACATAACCCGGCTTATCGTTCTGCTCGGCACATTGAGATACGCAATCAAAAAGACCTTTCCGGTTGTTGTGGGAGGGTCTTTTTGTCGTAGGGCGATTCAGGCGTATCTTCAAGTCGATTCATTTTCCCGGTCCATATTCTCAATAGCATATTCCAGGCATTGAATGACGACTCTGTTCAGGGATGTATTTTTTTCCTTGGCCACAACATCCAGAGTATCGATGATGTCGATTGGTAGGCGAAATGTTTTGTTGACATATTCGCTGTATTCTTTTTTTATTACTAACATAGAAACGACTCCTTTTGTCTCCATCATAATATATATTGTTACAATGTTTTAAGGATTTTTATATAATGCATATACAATATAAACATCATGCATATATAAAATAAAAGCATTGCAAATAAAATATTGATGTAGTATACTACTTGGGAGAAACGACAGCGCTGTTTGAGGGAGGAAAGGGGGAGTATCGTATTTGTGATTGTGATTGGAAAAAGGTGCTGGAGATTATAGCGCTAAAGACAAGAATAAGAAACAAGAAGGAGACGATTTAGATGAGAAGAATGGCAAAGTTTATGTCATTGGCACTGGTAGGTGCCATGGTATTTTCCATGCCGGTCATGGCGAAAGAGGTAGGCGCTCCGGTTGCGGTTTATCTGGAGCCCGAATCTGATGTGGGAGATCCCGAGATCACCGTTGCGGCGATCGCAGAGGATAAGCTGGTCGACGAGTATATGGCGGACGCGGTTACGGGCATCTGGGATATGGACAGCGTTACCCCGGTTGCTCAGGGCGGCGGAGTTGTCCTTGACGGCGTGAAGTCCAATGTAACGTTTAAGGTTCAGAAACCGGAACTGTCCCGCGTATACTCCGCGAAGGATTATGCGAAATCCGTGGGCGGCACGGTACTGAATGTGGTAAAGATCGATACCCATGTAGGTTTCGGCGTTGCGAACGTGAATTTCTATATGCCCGGTGTTGCAGGAACCGAGAACATCCATGTTCTTCATTTTGACAAAGGCAGCAGCACATGGACAGACCTGAATGTTACCGAGATCAGAAAGGATCACGTTGTAGTTGATCTGACAGAGATGGGTACTTTTGCTTTTGTTGTAGAGCCTTAATCATTATAAACATGACTATGGTTTCCAGTATCTTTTTACAATCACAAAAAGCGGACCTGATCATATACATAGCGGAAATAAAGAAGATCTCTCCGGCGGGGGAGATCTTTTTTGCGTCCCGCAGGATTTTGGAGCGGGGCCGTTTCCCGGTTGCTTTTGCGGCGGGGATGGTATAGAATGAGTTAAAATTTTATGATGCGCATGATAGAAATATTGTGAAAATGAAATATTAGATGATAGGATGTTGCGAGAAAGGCATGATAGTGATATGAGGCGCAAAAAGGGATCGGCATTGTTCCTGACCGTGGCAATCGTATGTGTCATCTCATGTCTGACGCCGTATTCGGCGGAGGCAAAGGAACTGCCGCCGCACTTGATCCAGACCGTGTCGGAGCAGGACATCTATGAGGGAATGCTGGCGCTCGGGTATCTGGAGACGGCTGCGCTGGACACGGCAGACTGTGAGACAGCTTATGAAAATATCAAAGACTGCATTGTGCGGATCCAGATGGGAAACGCGCATGGCAGCGGTATCATATGGGAGATTGACAGCGAACGCATTGTGATCGTTACCAACAGGCATGTCCTCGACTACTGGACGACAGAGGAAGGATATGTGCATTTCCCTCAGGGGTATGACGTGGACGCATGGGTGCTGGGTGTTTCTAAGCGGTACGACGTGGGTTTTGTGGCGGTAGGCTGCGGACAGTTTACCTATGAAGAACTGCAGAAGATCAGGTACGCCCGCGCCGACATGGAGGCGTACGAGGCGCTCGCGCCGGGGGATGAAATGTTTCTTGTGGATGCGGGTTCTTCGCAGAGCGAGGCGCGGTATTACGAGGGGAATGTGGAGGACAAAAACCGATATATTGAGGAGTTTGACGCCAATATGCTCTACGGTCATTGTTTTGCTAGGGCGGGCATGTCGGGCGGCGGAACCTTCGACGGACGCGGTTTCCTGATCGGCATGACCACGGGCGGGACGAATAAAAACGAGACTGCCAGCGTGCCGCTGCCGGATCTGGTGGCGGCGTACGGGGAAGTGGTGCGGGACGCTGCGGGCAGAGATTGACGTGAAACCGGTGGACGCCGGCGGGGAGAAGAGATGGACGTGAATTCGGAGTCTAAGGACGGGATCAAATTTCAGGTCAGGGAGAGCGGGACGGCGCTTGTCTGCGGCGTCCTGGCGGTAGGTATCGCCCTGTTTACGGCGGCAATGCGCCTTATTTATCCCTCCGCGCGGGGAGGAGGGGCGTTTCTGTATCTGCCGCTGGCGCTGATGCTTGTGGGAGGAGCGGTATGCTTTCTGCTCTATTTTAACAGAAGGCTCATCGTGGAGGAAATGGATATATGTTATGTAAACCTTGTTCGACAGGAGAAGAAGTTTACATTGGATGAGATCGGGTTTTGCAAAATGGGCGTCGGGGGCAACGCGGGAAAGCTTGTCCTGTACGATCTGCGCGGAGATAAATTATGTAAACTTGATTTTGAGATGCGGGGGATGGCTGAGTTCTACCAGTATCTGACGGACAATGGCGTGGAGTCGGAGTGCGCCGGGACAGGGCGGGAGAGCGCGTCGGATCTGACGCGCATGCTGCGCGCCATCGGGCGGGAGAGCGCCGTGTGCGAGGAGGAGATTCGCAAGTGTTCGTCGCTCTTTTATGAGGAGGTAGAGAAAATCCTGCGCCGGTGGGAGCGGCGCAACAAACAGTTTGAGGCACAGTGGGAGTTTGGTTTTGCGGAGTATACGGCGCGGGAGCTGGAACGGCGATGCCGTATGCGGGAGCGGCTTGGCATGGAGACGGAGGATATGGATCGCCTGCCGGAATCTTACGAGTGCGTGTTGGAGGCGTACTTAAAGAGAGAGGAAGGCTATGTGGTGGACAGCCGGGGCGGGGAAGTCGTCATCGCGCTGCCTTATCTCTCAAAGACCAGATCCTATCGGATCGGTGAGGGAACGCGCATCAGAAAAGCGGATGAACAGATCCTGCAGGATTGGCTGGAGGAACAGCTGGAGACGTTGACCACGGAACTTCCGAGACGCAGATTCCACACCGAGACGTTTGCGCTTGGACACAAATTGCGGACGGAGGCAGGCTTGCGGGTGTGATCGCAGATGTGGTATACTTATGTGTGGATTTTGGAAGGAGGGACGCGAATGGCGCTTTTTCAGATCAGCAACGGCGAGATCACGATACAGATTGACAGTATGGGCGCGGAGCTTAAGTCGCTCAAAGAAGTCTCCTCGGGCAGAGAATATATGTGGAATGCCGATCCGAAATATTGGAAAAGGACTTCTCCGATACTCTTTCCGCTGGTAGGCGCTGTGAGAGACGGCGTCTACCGCGTGGACGGGAGGACCTATCCGATGGGACAGCACGGTTTCGCCAGAGACGCGGAGTTCCGGCTCAAAAGCCAGACGGCTCATGAGATCTGGTTTATCCTGCAGTCCGACGGGGAGACGATGAAGAAGTTCCCCTATCCGTTCGAGCTGCGGCTGGGCTATGAACTGACGGGGAAGACGGTGGTTGTCAAGTGGAGGGTCAAGAATCCTTCCGGGGAAACGATCTGGTTTTCTATCGGCGGGCATCCCGCGTTTCTCTGTCCCATATTGGAAGGAACGAGACAGAGCGATTACGCGCTCCGGTTTGACGCGGAGGGACAGATTGTCGCCTCCGTCCTGGAAGGCGGTCTTGTCAGCGGCGAAAAAGTGACTTACAGGCTGAAAGACGGCGTGCTGCCGGTCACGGAGGATCTTTTCGACAGGGACGCTCTGGTGATCGAGCACGATCAGGCGCACCGCGTCGCGCTTGTTGCGCCGGACGGCACGGACTATCTGACGGCAGCTTTTGACGCGCCCCTGTTCGGCATCTGGTCGCCTCCGAAGAAAAACGCGCCTTTTATCTGCATCGAGCCGTGGTATGGCAGATGCGACCGCGCGGACTACGCGGGCGAATGGAAGGACCGGGAGTGGATGCAGACGCTGGAGGCGGGAGAGACGTTTGCGGCGGACTATCGGATCACCGTCGGCGGGTTGGCTTGACGCCCCGCTGCCTGCAGTGGGATTGTTGACTTCGCGCAGGCGCACGGCGCCGCGATTTGTTTAACATACAGGAGGAAGTGGAATGGCACCTATCATACAGTGTATCGGGCTGACTAAGAAATACGGCAGGAAGACCGCTCTCGATCAGCTCTATCTGAATTTGGAACGCGGCAGGATCATCGGTCTGCTGGGGCCCAACGGCAGCGGCAAGACCACGCTTATCAAGATCATGAACGGACTGCTCAGGCCTACGGCGGGGGAGGTTCTGATCGACGGGCTCAGACCGGGCGTGGAGACGAAATGCCGTATTTCCTATCTGCCGGAGAGGACGTATCTGCAGCCCCACATGAAGGTTATGGAGATCGTGGAGTACTTTCGGGATTTCTACGCCGATTTTCAGGTGGAGAAAGCATACGACATGCTGGCGCGGCTGCAGATCCAGCCCTACGAGAGACTGAAAAATCTGTCTAAGGGCATGAAAGAGAAAGTGCAGCTTATTCTGGTGATGAGCAGGGATGCCGAACTGTATGTTCTGGACGAGCCCATCGCCGGCGTCGATCCGGCCTCCAGGGATTATATCTTACATACCATCGTGGCAAACTATAACAGAAACGCGACGATCCTGCTGTCCACGCATCTGATCTCCGATGTGGAGAGCATTCTGGACGAAGTCGTGTTCATCAGACAGGGCAGTATCGTTCTGCAGGCGGGTGCGGAGCAGATCAGGCGCAACGAAGGCAAGTCTGTGGATCAATTCTTCCGGGAGGTGTTCGCATGTTAGGGAAATTGATGAAATACGAGTGGAAGGCGAGCTGGAAACTGCTCCTGCCGGCGAATCTGGTGATCGTGTGTCTCTCGGTCATGACGTGGATCGCAAATGACGTTGCCGGGAAGTCTCTTTTCTCGGAAGACAGATTGGACGGATTGATGAGCGGGATTTTTATACTCGTAATGATGCTGTCCTATGCGCTCAGCGTTATCACGGTGTTCTTAGGCGGCGCGATCTATCTGATCTACCGTTTCTACACCTCCACCTACGGGGATCAGGGTTATCTGCTGCACACGCTGCCGGTGGACAAGCATTACATTATCGTGGCGAAGGCGCTGGTCAGCGCGTTCTGGATCCTGGTGATGGCGCTGGTCGGCTACATGTCCGCCTGGCTGGTTTGCGGAGGGGATACGAAGGATTTCTTCAGCGAATTCTTCGGCGGTCACTGGTATCTGCCGATTTATGTGGTCAGGGAAGAACTCAACGTATTTACGGCGATCATGGCGATAGTCGCGGCGGTGGCGGGTATCTTTGCAAAGATATTGCAGGTGTCGGCGAGCGCCTCTCTGGGGCAGCTTTCGGCGAACCATAAGGTGATGGCCTCTCTTGGCTATTACTTTGCATTCCATGTCCTGCAGAGTATCGTGCAGGGCGTGTTGATCACCGCGCTGCTCCTGCTGACCGGCGGAGCGGAGGAATATTTGTGGAGCGGGATCCTGGGGCACTGGTCCTGGGAGTTTGCGCTGATCCTGAATCTGCTCTATGCGGTGGGATTCTATCTGCTCACATGGCATGTGATGGAGCACAGGCTGAATCTGGAATGAGCGCCCTGCGGCGGCATATTCCGCTCGCCGGGAGCCGGGGAGTGAAGGTGGCTGTGTGCTCACGACAAACGCATGAATAAATTAATTGTAAACTATCTGTTTTTCTGATAAGATAAAAGAAAACGGAAGGTTTACAT
>CANRPO010000005.1 GCA_947632515.1 uncultured Lachnospiraceae bacterium | reverse complement strand
AGCGACTATCAATGCTGCGAGTACATCCATATGACCTCACCCCCTTTCCGTACCTAGATTGGGAGCGGTAACATACTGATTATATCATAACCCGACAGAATAAGGCATAAAAATACATCCCGGGGGAATGATCTCCGAAATCATTGACATACTCATGGGAGATCATTATACTATTTTAGTAAGCACTATGCTTGAAGTATTTGGAAAATCATGTTATAGTGATACTAAAGAAGGACATCTGCGCTAACAGATGCCCCACTGGAGCTACCGATAGACGGTTAGCCCGGATTATAAACAACTAAGAAATCAGCCGCTCAGTTTTCCGGACCGGGGCGGCTATTTCTGTGTCTTCAGCCATCCCGGTGCGGAAAGATCTTATGCCAATAAAAAATGCCGACCCGTTTAAGGATCGGCATTTGTAACGGATAAATCAATATTCGATTCCCATCTCTCTGTACAGGATGTCCCTTTGATTGTAAACACAGCGAAAATTCTCTTCCAGAAGTAAGCGCTGAACCTTTAGCCACGTTTCGTCAACACCCTTGTTTTCATACTCATCCAAAAGCCGCTCTTTCTTTTTCAAAGTCTTGAGGGGCTTAACAACGAACGACTCAATGAGGTTGGAAGACAGCTTGGACACTTCTTCAACCGTAACAAGGAGTTCCGGCCCCTCGTCAGCTGCACGTCCTTTGATGTATCCGTGAATCCAGAAACGGCTGCCCTCTTTGATACCCAGCGCAAGCATTTTCTGCATCGTTTCTCCGTATACGATAAACTCCTCGGTCCACTTGCGCATAGGTCTGTCGGGACTTTTCCCGAAGAATCTGATATGCCTGTTTTTTCCCCGTCCATGCTCCGTGTATGCGCCGTTTTCCGTACTTACCACTTCGACATCACCTACAAATTTCCATATTTTCTTTTCATTGTCATCTTTCATTTTGTTTTTCCTCCTTCAGTATTTATGCCGGCATCCCGCTTTTAAGCCAGCGATAATATGCAAATGTTTCCAGACGCTTAACCTCGACTCCGCGGAAGATGTCGATCTCGCCATTGCCATAAAAACTCTCCAGTCCGGCGATGAGTAACCATCCCCGAATACCGCAGTGATAATAATCGGGAAACCACATATCCACGTTTAAATTGCCGCTGAATCTGTACCAGAATTTGTATATGTGCCCGGACGTGTCATTGGCGATGCGCCCGTTGAAATGCAGAGTCCTTGTCTTTCCTCTGCCCTGTACGCTGACACTTTCCGGGTCTGCTATGATTTCCTCGTCGAACCATTGCCTTGGTGATACCATATCTTTTTCTCCTTTCTGAAACAAAAAAAGACCGCCTGTGATGAACAAACGATCTTTTCAGTCAATAGTTTTATCTGCATCTGCAGACAATTATTTTGTTTTCCCCGGGGATCTATGTTATTCCGCTGACAGCGGATCATTAAGAATTGAATCTATATAAAAAAGCAGGCGGGTGATCCGTCTGCTAAAATTTTAGAAATAATAAATTTATAATAATTATAGATTTATTATACCCCCCCCCTCTCGGTATTTCGCAAGGGGTAATTTAAAAAAAATACAGAGATTTGCAAGGAAATTTTGTATCTTGAAACGCCGGATTGCATATGCTATAATGCCGTTAGGCAACAAAAAAGCGGCTAGGATATTTATGTGGCCTAAACGAAAAGCCTCAGAGGTTGTGTCTCTGAGGCTTTTCTATTCCCGATTTTGGTATGGGCGGGCTTAAAACCATAGGCCGGTTACCGTTTTAGTCGCCGTCCAGCCATTTGATGACGTAATGGGTTATCACGCCACCCGCAACAGCGACAGCTAATGCGGCTAAGATATTCATACGGCCTCACCCCCTTTCTTTACCAGGATTGGGAGCGGTAACAAACTGATTATATCATAACCCGACAGAATAAGGCATAAAAATACACCCTGGGGAATGATCTCCGGGGTGTCAGACGGTCAATGATCTGCAAGGAAATTTTGTATCTTGAAACGCTGAACTGCATATGCTATAATGCCGTTAGGCAACAAAAAACTGTCAGGACATTCATGTGGCCTAAACGAAAAGCCTCAGAGATGCACCTCTGAGGCTTTTCTATTGCTGATTATCGCGTTGCCGTCCCTTATCAATCCGAGAAATGGTAAGCACAAATAAAAATGCCTATCCTGTCTGCACACGGAACAGGCTTTACCCGAAAGGGCAACAACAGCATTCCGGGAACGTCCGCTTTAAAGTGCGGTGTTCTCCTGAGATTATTATACAAAGCGGAACCGTATCGGTCAAGGATAAGAAAGAGGCGTGATGGCGCGGGTACTTTCCTGTTGACTTACGGGATCTGTTTGTTATAATATAATTACAAAAGGAAAGCACCCACTCCAAAGTGGATGCTCCCACATTACGGTAATGTCCTTACGGACACTGCCCCTCTGTTGGCAGACAGAGGGACTTATTTTTTATCTCTGTTTCTCTTTTGGAGGAATTGGAGAATAAACCGGGAGGCTGCCCCCTGTCATGGGTACTTTCCTGTTGACTTACGGAATTTGTTTGTTATAATATAATTACAAAAGGAAAGCACCCACTCCATAAGTGGATGCCTCTCATGTAAGGTTTATGCCCGAATGGGCATTGCCCCTCTGTGGGTCAGACAGAGGGGCTTATTTTTTATCTCTGTTCCTCTTTTGGAGGAATTGGAGAAGTGCGAGTACAAAACAACCGAAGGTTGCTATCAGCGCCAAGGCGTCCATAATCAGTGAAATCACATCATATGCTGTCATTCGCACCACCTCCTTCCTATGTACATCAGCAATATAAAACTGCTGATGCCTTAATAGACTAGGAGGCTGCCACCCTGTCATGGGTACTTTCCATGAGATAAGCATACCACAGAATGACTATATGTCAATAGAACGAAAAAGCCCTAAAGCATAAGACTTTAGGGCTTTAATATAATCTGTTCGGTCCGGTTTAATCCACACGTCCTCTTACTTTATTATATATAAGGAAGAAAACACCCATACAGAACACAAGGGACGCTCCAATGGCAGCGGCCACGGTCAGCCCCCGGTAGACTGATCCGGAGGTATTCTTTGACGCAGGCTTAACGTCGGACATAATATCTTCAGATATGGCACTCTCTTCTGTTTCCGGCCCTATGGCATCCTCTTCCGTTTCCGCTTTGGACGCATACTCCTCCCTGATACTCTCAATCGCTCCGTCAATGACAACAGGATCCTGATCCCGGAAAGTATAGGTATCTACAAGCCCGGTTTCCTTATTGTAAATATTCAGTTCTCTGTTATGAGGATCCTCAGACGTGAGGAACGCCGCGGGGACGTATGCCTCCCGGCCGTCTTTTAACGAGATTCTGCACCAGTCGCCGGATGTTTCAATCACAGTCACTTCTTCATACTGCGAAAGCGTACCCAGCTCGCTGCTGTCTGCGGATGCGCTACTGCGGTAAGGCGCCTTTGTCTTGGCCCACATGGTTGTTGAGACTGCATCCTCTGCAGTCATGTCTGTTTCTGCTGCATCCGCGGGGATGCTCTTCTGCTCCGTGGCGTACACGGTTGTGTTTGCCCGGATAAGGAGCATGGCGCAGACCGCTCCGAGTAGTATTTTTTTGCTCTGCATGAAATATATCCTCTCTTCCCTTAAATTTTTATTGTATAGTATACAAATGTATATATATGGTATCACAATTTTGTGTTTTTGCAAGGGAAAATATTGATTTATGGGATATATCTGCTATAATAAGACTACATTTATAAAATATAAGGGGGAAAGTTTGATATGAAGGTGAATAATGGTCCTGTGGGTGGTATAGAGGAATCGCCAAGAGTGATACTGAAAAATGGAGAGGAATCGTCAATAGTGAGACTGAAAGAAATTGAATTTAGCTCTCCCTATTATATATTTACGGCAGAAA
This sequence comes from uncultured Lachnospiraceae bacterium, assembly GCA_947632515.1. Classification (GTDB taxonomy): domain Bacteria; phylum Bacillota; class Clostridia; order Lachnospirales; family Lachnospiraceae; genus UBA3282. The sequence continues at coordinate 136,272 of CANRPO010000005.1, read as the reverse complement.
AAGATGATTGCGGTCAGCAGACCGAAAAATATTATGTGCCAATAAAGGTTTATGAAGAAGAGGGGGCCGGATTACAGATAGGAGATCTCTTTTTTTGTGTATATGATCAGGTTAATAAGGAAGTGTCGTATATTGAGTCGCTGCCTGAAGATAAAATACTAGGAGACTTTGAATATCCGCATGGGAACGAAGAGCCGAAAGTGAAAGAGCCGGAAGAAGAGGAAGAGTTGGAGATATAAGAAAAAAGGCCCGCGGTTGCGAGCCTTTATGAAGTTACGTCGTTAAGCAAGAGACATAATCTCTGCCTCCAGTTTTTTCACTGTGTCTAACGGTAAGCTGGTGGCGTTAGCAATCTGTTCAAGAGATACATTGTCAGCTTTGATAAGATTCTGAGCGATGTCTATAGCGACATCATTCCTCATATCTTCAAGCATTTTGCACATACTACCGACTCCTTTTACGTTACACCATGACGGGGTCCGCTAATGCCTCGATCTCTTCAAGAGGAAGATTTGCGTACTCTGCAATGGTTTCAAGTGGGAGTTTACCGCCTTTTATCATACGCAAAGCTGTTTCTCTCGCGGTGGATAATGCTGCCTCCTGTGCAGCCTCTTCTGCCGCCTCTTTTTTCATTTCCTCCAGGATCTTACACATGTTTCCGATTCCCTCCTTATCTTTTTTATAAAATCTTGCTTTCTTTGCAAGCGCCTCAAAGTTCATCTGATCCGGGTCTGCACAGGAGAAATCCTCCATCAGCATCCCGATTGCATCCTCTCCGCGGTATTTTCCGTTCACATATAGAATATGCGATCCGTCACCGAACAATACTTTCTTTCCACCGATCTTCACATATCGTTCCACAGGATAAAAGCAAAGGCCCGCTGTCGCGAGCCTTCATAAAGTTGTGTTATCAAGCCAGAGACATGATTTCTGCCTCCATTTTCTTCAGATCATCCAGCGATAACAGCGGAATGCAGTCTGCGATATCTTCAAGTGACATTTGACCCTTTCGGATTAGTCGATCTGCATTTTCTCTCGCAGTGGATAATGCTGCTTCCTGTGCAGCCTCTTCTGCCGCCTCTCGTGCCGCCTCATTCCTCATATCTTCAAGCATTTTGCACATACTACCGACTCCTTTCTCGTCCTTTTTATAAAATCTTGCTTTCTTTGCAAGCGACTCATAGTTCATCTGATCCGGGTCTGCACAGGAGAAATCCTCCATCAGCATCCCGATTGCATCCTCTCCGCGGTATTTTCCGTTCACATATAGAATATGCGATCCGTCACCGAACAATACTTTCTTTCCACCGATCTTCACATAACGGTCAACGGGATAAACCGCCTCGCCGCCCTGCATTACGTCATTTTCCGTGATAAAGATCACATAGCTGTCAGGAATATCGTCCGTTTCCTCGCCGGGTCGAAGGATGTGTGCATCCAACAGGCTGCTGTTGTGTCTGGCTCTCTTTGCCCCGGCTCCGGCGTCGGCTCTCTGGATCTCGCAATCATACTGTTTTCCGTCACTGTCTACGGCGTGGACATCCAGGACAGCCGAACGTCCCTGAAGATTTTTTAAGTGCTCCTGTGTCTTCACCGAAGTAACGGTGATGTCTTCGTTCTGCAGGATGATCCGCAAAATCAGCTGTACGCCCTCTATGTTGTCGGCCAGACAGACGGTGAAAAAGTCGTCGTCCATGTACCGCAGCGCTTGAATCCGTTTCAGATCTTCCTGATGTAACTCTTCTTTTGATTTCATGTTTCTTCCTTTCCGGTATCTATATGATACCAAAATTCTTCCTGTTTTACAACGTATTTGCAGAAAAAGTCCCTACGGCTGTTTGTAGGGACTTTACTGCTATAACTTGATTTAGTTGCAAATATTCTTTAATACATATTCCTCGGCCCATAATCTGAACGCCGGAAAGTCATCTAACCGTCCGGGTTCAATAGACCAGGAGAGATCGGGGGTTATTTTGTACTCATCGGTATCTCGATCATACTCGAAATACATCTTTTTGTCAGGGGATTCAAGATACCCCGAGTTGTCAGCATACATTATCCATGTCCAGCCTTTAGGCAGTAATGTCGCAGGCATCATTGTCGTTTTTTCTGATGCCAGATATTCCTGATAGGACTTAAGCGTTAAAAGCGCAGCCTCTTTATTAAGGAACACCGTTTTTCCTATCTGGGAAACCGGAATCTGTATAGGATCAAGAGTAATTTTATCAGGATCCTCGGATAATGCCTCGATCATGCGATTACCGTCGGTTTCATAAATTCTGGTCACCTTATAGGGGATGACGTTATCCACGATTTCCGAAGGAACGTAGAGAACATCACAAACTTCCATTTTCGGCTCGGTGTCCGTATTGGAAATCGGTTCTATAACCACATCCGAAACGCATGTTATTTCAGGCCATTCATCCAAAGTGAGAAGTTCCTCAATGTGATGAGTCAGTCTGCTTAATACATCACCCGCACACTCAACCCTGAGATTCATGGATAACCGGACATCCTGACAATTTTTATTTACATTTTCTTTCATTATAATTTTGCACGGCCAAACTCAGAACTTTTGCTCCGGGATCTAACCGCGCGTCCTCCTTTCCGTTAAAACTTCAATGTTGCCGTTCAGCCACATAACGGGACGTATGCTGTGGATGCAGACGCAGTCGCTGTAGTCGAGATCGCCGCCCCGCATAACGTAAGCGACTGAACTGCTCCATCCACGCTTTTCTACCGACCACGGTGTACACGTCCACGTCCAATCATCCAGTTCCTTATTGACGAGCAAGTCGTTGTACTTCCTCGCCTCGTCGAATGTGAATGGCCGGACTTTGCAGTTCAGCGTACCGAAATCGCGCTGCATGTCCACCGTAACGAGGTCTACAACATGCTCCAGAACGTTTTCCGCGCCGACCGCTGCCTCGATCTTCGGCTGAATTTTGGTTTCGGCTGCTGTCCGCAGATCAGAGACTTTATAATCCGGCGTCTTGCCGAAAACCTGATCTGTCAGCAAAACGTCCCCGGAAATAACGAACGTCCTGCCATCCGTCTGCTCCAGAACGATGAAGGAATCCTCTCCGATCATAAACTCGTCACCGACAGGAATATCCCCTAATCTTCTCACGGGTTGGAAAACTGCCACAGCATACTCTTCCTGTGTTAAGCAAAAGGTCAGGCCGTCGTTAAACAAAACGACAAGATCTTTACCTTCCTGCAATACTTCACAGGATTCGCCATCCATACAAAGGATTCCGTGATCCCGTTTGTCCACAAGATCATAGTAGGATCGCTCATCATCATCTTCTGTGCTGATTTCACAGTATGTCAAATGATTGCCGTACTTCTCAAACAGTTCTTTTACTGATATACAATGTTCTTTCATTAAAATCTTACGCGATTAAACCCTGTGGGGCTTAACCGCGTGTCCTCCTTTCCGTTAAATTTCAATGTTGCCGTTCAGCCACATAACGGGGCGCACACCGCCGCAGTTGTGGCATCTGCAATCGGAGAAAACGCCATCCTGCCAAACGCAAACGACTGCTAAATTCCATCCGCGATCTTCCACCGACCACGATGTACATGTCCACGTCCAAGAATCCAGATCCTTATTGGCGAGTAAGTCGTTGTACTTCCTCGCCTCGTCGAATGTGAATGACCGGACTTTACAGTTCAGCGTACCGAAATCGTGCTGCATGTCCATCGTAACGAGGTCTGCAACATGCTCCAGAATGTTTTCCGCGCCGACCCGGGCCTCGATCTTCGGCTGAATTTCTGCCTCAATTCTGTTGCGGAGTTTTGATTCTCTGTAGTCCGGCGTATCTCCAAACGCCTGACTTTCCAGCATGAATCCCTTTGATACCACAAACGTCTTGCCGTCCTCCTGATCCAGAACGATAAATGAATCCGCCCCGATCTTAAACTCACCGCCAACTGCTACTTCTTTAAGTTTCATAGTGTCCATCCTTTCTTATACTTGCTCATCAGCTTTTTAAAATATAACCATAAACAGATTTCCTTTGTAGATCATGTAATCATAGCCGCAGCATGAAAAACATACGAAATTGAGTTTTTCTCCGTCTTCAAAAAATAACGGGGAATAGTCGGCCGACCCGACAACTCTCTTCTGGTTATGCCTGTTGATTTCATACACGGGAAGGGAAAAACGTATTTCTACCTTTTCTCTGGAAAACCCGTATTTGCTTACGAAATCCAGGGCTGTCTCCTCGCTGATTACACGATAACCGAGGTCCTTCATGTTTTCATATGAGAACGTTGAAATAAGGTTTGGATTTTCGTAGGGTTTCCACTCCTGCTCACGTTCCAGTGCGTCTTTTAAATCCTGAATCTGTTTGTTAAACTCTTCGTTCCGGTTGCCCGTAAAATTTACTATATCTTTAGCCATTTTTTAGCTCCTTTCTTGAAAAGTCCACCGCAAATAGCAGTGGGTTGTTTTTGGTCAACAGCACGGATTGAGACTGTCATTGTAAACCTCATAGATAAGACCACTGCATTCAAAACAGATGTAGTGCCAATCCGAGGTATAATACAACGGTTCCCGTACTGCTCTGCCTACTTCGCGTAACTGCCGATGCCTGCTTATCTCATATACAGGCAAGGTCTGAAGAATCTCTACCTTCTCCCTCGCGAAACCAAACCTTTCATACAAAAAATCTTTGGTTTCCGCCACCGACAATCTCTTTACTCCCAAACAGTTTCGGAGGTCATCGTAAGCACTCTGAGGAACAGAATGTTTACCTTCATAGGGTTTCCACTCCTGCTCACGCTCCAAGGCAGCCTCCAGGTTTTTAATCTGCTTTTTCAAATCCTCAATCCGTTTTTGGACGGTTTCGTCTCTTTCCGTCTGTTCCAGATTAAATCTGGCTGCAAGTTTCTCTGCAAGACCATCGGTATTATTCTCAAATGCCTTACAGAAAGCATGTTTGTCACCGTCAAATTTAAGGTATTCCTTTTCAATGACGTTATAAAAGGCATTGGGGACATAAAACCCCGTAAGCCATTCAAATTCAGTCAGCAGCATATATTCACCCCTTTCTATGTCTATGTGCTGTACAACTGCAGAAACCTTTCGATGTCCATCTCGACATTCGAGTCCGGCTCCTGCTCTTCGATCTGCTGTGTCTGTTGAGGGACAGCCTGCTGTTCCCTGTGCTGCTGTGCCTGCTGAACAACAGGTTTCTCCTGCACTTGAGCAGATGCTTTCTGAGGTTCCTGTGTCCGGGACTGCTGCATCTCGTTACGGATCTTCATCACCGTTTCTACCGGCAGCGATACCGTATCGGCAATCTCCTCAACACTTAATTTTCCTCCGGCAAGGAGCTTTTCAACGGCTTTCTTGCGGAATCCGTCGTCATTGGCCGGGCAATAGTCGATTGCAGATACCGATGTGGAAAACTGATAGTGATTTCCCACTTTGTGTTCCTTCTGGAATCCTGTAATGATTACTCTACTTCCGTTTTTTAAATTGAGCCTGAGAACACGTTCCCTGGCCTCGCCGAAAGCGTTAAACGTGTAGATATAACCTGATTTGCTGCCTACACACCTTCCCCAGAAGGTTACGGCATTCCCGTTTTTTACGACGATTTGCCCTTTGTTTGGTACGATCTGTACCATTTCAAAAGTCTGTGAGGGAAACTGATTAATGTCATTTTCCATGCTTTTCTCCTTTCTTTTCATTTTTTTATATTTAACCGTCATTAGACGGATTGGTTTTGAACGCAAAAAAAGCAGCGAATCCGAAGATTCTCTGCTAAATTTCATAAAAAATAAATTTATAATATTTATGGGAATATTATACCACGATTGCAGGCATTTGCAAGTGTTTTCCTGTTTCTGCACATGCGGATGAGTCAAACATTTTCTCTCACATAACCGCCGACTCACAAATCGGCGTCAAGTATCTTCCGTTCCTTCAAAAGTTCCCTGTTGGAAGACCGAAACATCATCAAAAGCATTTCCGCCGTACTTCGCTCCCTTTCCTTTTTCTTTGCCTTTTTCACGCATGTAAGGCTGAACCAGTCGGGAACGTAAACCCCCACATACCCGTTATATCTTTCCTGAATTTCTTCCTTTATCTGCTGAAAGACTTCCTCCGGCATAACATAATAGTTATAGTCGCCGATAAAATTGTGGCCGTTGGGAGAATGAAAGTCTTCCACGGAGGATTTGATCTCATAACAGTAAAAAACTCCCTGTTCAATCCCGTCAGTGCTGTTGTTTTTGGGAAGAAAACGCATATAATCAACGCGTATCCGGTGGGCCGTCGCATAGTCGAAGGTGACTTCCTTTGCCGTATAGATACGCGGATCGTTATGGGGATTTAAGAAATATTCCAGATGCTCCGTGAGCAGTTTTGTTGTTTTCTGCCTTGCTGATATGGAAGGACCGTCCCCTTCAGGCAGATGCCCGCGCTGCGCCTTCCATTTCTCCATGTCCCGTAACTCCGATTCCCGGGCCTCGAACAGCTTTATCCCGCCGTCCTTTATGTCGCACCACCAGCCGTCTGCGAGGTAGTATCTGCCGGCGAGCATAAAAACATCTTCCGAATCGTCATAGCCAAGTATTTTATTTATCCTGTGGACCATCAGTTCCCCTCTTTCCTGCCGCTCTTTAAGTTTCTGTGCCTCCCAGAATTTGGTCAATGCAAAAATTGTATCCATTGGCAAATCCGTCCAGATATTCATCCGGAAAATAAGATTTATTATCTTTTTCCGGTACATCCCGCATAGGACACCAATCCTGTACCTTTGTCATGTCATCAAAATGCTCCCTGTTTTCACCGCATATTCCTACGCCTTTTGCGGGAAGGCATCTTGACAATTTGCATTTCTCACAACTTTCCGGCTTATCCATGACAAGCATTACCTTATGCATTCCCATTCCCCTTTCCATCCTGTCTTTGGCAATATCCTTGTCGATCAAATCATATGACCCGGCGGCAAAGAGTTTCTGCAGTTCCGCTGCCTCTTCTTCGCTTTTTACCTCTCCAACGATTTCGACATTTTCTTTGCTCAGATACTCTTGCAGACAGCTTTCCAGCAGTTCTCTGTCCTTATGTTCAACCGCATACATCACGGCATCATCAGCCTGCGTGATCGCATCAATCATCTGTTCCAACGTATATTTTTCTTCCGCGTTTGTCATTTTTATAAACCGCCTTTCGTCTGTCGGATCGCTGTCATTTTTTAATAAAGTCTGAAAATGTTTGTAAGTGCCGCCATATGATTCAGCGCCGCCGCAACATGCTTATCTTTTTCTATGATATTTTTCATATCCTCTTCGGAAAGGTCCATGTATTCGAGAAGACGCCCGATCCAATCCTCTTTCTCTGCCAGCCTGTCCCGCAGCGTGTTTATTTCGTCCTCTTTCATGGAACACAGCCGCCTTTCATTTTCGACCCGGGCCTCCAGCTCTCTTATCCTTTTTTTATACCCGGCCCTTTCCCTTTCAAAAGCCAGATCTTTCGCAGATTTTCCCGACATATCTTTTTCCTCCATTTCTTCTATCTGTCTGCCATCTGTCTGACCTCTAAAATATGCTGTACATAATACTGCACGCCCGGCTCTGCTCCCCATTCTTCCTTCCCCGGTCCGATTGACAGGGTTACTTTTGCCTCTGCCGTGGGGCTGTTTCCCGAATAGCCGTTACGATAGCGGACAGTAAATTCTTCCGTCTGTCCATGACTTTGTATGTATTTGTTTAGGGCGCCGACAGCATCTTTCCCGGTAAAACCAAGGGCCGTGGCAAAGCGTTTGCCCCAATATTCGTTGAGCGTCCTGTATTCTTCCTTTTTCCGCTTATCTTTGTCCTCTTCCAGGATCATATCGAACCATTTCTTCCGTATCGGCAGTGTAAGCATTATGATACTGTCATTTCTCCTTCCCGTGAAAACTTCTGCACAAGCATCATCACCATCTGATTCATTAATTCAGCCTGCGAACCTTCCGTGGCCGCCAAAAAATCCGCCTCCGTCTCGTCGATAGAGACTCCGACATCCGAGAAAAACATATGTATCATTTCTTTACTTTCAATCCGATTGAGTTCGATGATTCGATGCTTTACAGTAAATCTTCTAAGCAGCGCCGGGTCCAGAATATCTATTCTGTTTGTGGCGGCGATCAGAACAGTATCGCTTGTGAGGTTATCCAAGCACTGCATGAGTCCGATTACAATTCTGGAGAGCTCCCCGACCTCACTTTTTGTACCGCGTTTTATTCCAACGGCGTCAATCTCATCGAGCATAAGAACAAATTTTTTCTGCTTTACAAAATCAAATATATTGGTCAGATTTTTGACCGTGCCGCCGAGGTATTCGTTGATCACATGTGAAAAGTTCAGGTATGCAAAAGGCAATCCAAGCCGATATGCTATATATCTTCCGAATGTTGTCTTTCCTGTACCGCTATTTCCATAAAGTAAAGTTGAATTGACGTAATTGACACCTAATTCAGCCAGTTTTTTTGATACAGCATTTAACTGCATTATCCTCTCTGCAATTTTGCTTTCTCTGGTACTCAGATAGTAGCGGTTGACATTCATGGTTTCCAGCGGGTCTTCGACAAACAACATACTCTGTAAGTTCGGTGGAAGTTCAAATGACTTTTTGGTTTCAAGTTGTCTCAGCATGTCAGCACAGAATCTCTCGTTACTTTTGGCCTTGTTTTCGGACAGAATAAGTTTCGCATATTGCTTTGCCATATCCATATCGTTTTTGCACACGCACCTGATTAAGGATCTTTCGTTATCATTCATTTTTCAATACCCTCCTCACCGGTTTGCGGTTTTCCAAGTTTCCTACCGCATACAGAACAATATTTTATGGGGATATTGATCGTGGCAATGCCGCCGTCACCAAACAATGTCTGTCCCATATTTTTTGAAGTAAGAACCAACTGCGGCGTACATGTCTGATAATCATGGATCACCGCTTTCCAGTCAGAATTTCCGTCAAGATTCAGATTGGATGTGATTCTGTCCGGTATGGTGTTTTCCTGATGTTGCCAATGCTCATCATATAATGAAGGCTGATCCCATCCAAATTTTACGTCTTTCCGCCGTTCGCAATAGATACACATATTTTCATCCTCCTTCATGATTTTAAAATAATCTTTTTTATTCTTTCGATCTCATCCTGCCGTAACGGTCTTGCCTTTGCCAGTGCACAGAGAAATTCATCGGCATTATTATGATTCCAGAAATTCACATAGTCGCTTGTCAACTGACTCTTGTATTCATCGGGCAGTACAAGGATCTGATATAAAAACACACGTCCTTGCCGATAATGCCGCAGATAGCCCTTCGTTACAAGCCTGGACAGAAAAGTTGATACTGTCTGAGATTTCCACTGTTTATGATATTTCGTATTCACCCGCCGCATGATCTCCGCAAGGCTGAGTTCTTCGTCAGCGTCCCATACGGTCTTCATTACAAGCTGCTCACAATCCGTTAATCTTTCAAGAGTCATCTCCCGCATTCTCCTTTTCATTTTTGATCATTTCCGTCAGCCCCTTTTTCTGCATCCTGCTCCGTCCTGCTCTTCTCTGCGTACTGTTTCGCTTATTCCCCGTGTGCTTTTACTTTTGCCTTGTTTCCACTCCCTTAACACGGGCCTCCCTCTGCCCCATGAAACGCTCCGGCAGGATAGCGCCACGCTCCGTCCACATATATCTCCTCTGTTTTGAACTCTCCGGTAACCAGATTTTCTATTGCTCTTTGATCTCCCCTGTATACACACGACTTTGCCTCCCCGACAAAAGAATCCAGGTCGCACTTGTTATCCAGAGTGAACCCGAGAATTTTTTCATCCTGTTTAAGCGCCTCGTAGTCCTCCGGGTATATATCTCTGATACCGGCGAAAAGCGGCGGCGTGGAGAATATACACATAGCGCACGAACAGCGGTTCCACCCGCAGCGATAGCATGGGTGGGGATTTACCCTGTGTCTTTTCAAAACCTCCCACACGTCTTTTTCCGAGTAGTCGATCACCGGCCTCCACTGGTGGACAAGCCTGTGTGCCTTTTTGATTGCGTTTGTCCTGTGTATCTCAATTTCATTGTACTTTGACCTCCCGGCAGATTCTCCGCGCCTTTCCCCGGATATAACAAGCACCTTTACATTCTCTTTTGTCCGCTCCATGTTCACGGTTATGCTGTCCTGTACGGCTGCTTTCAGGTTTCCGCTACACCACCTTCCCTGATGCGTTCCTCCCTTTGCTGGGAATTTATGGCGTTTCCCTCCGATTTCCTCCAGTTTACCCAGGCTGTCGAGATTACTCATTACGCTGTCTGTAACCATGATTTTCAGGTAAGCGGAGCACCAGCGGCGGCTCAGGTCGCCGGTCTTTGCGGGAAACTTCATTCTGTACCCGTATTTTTTCAGCTCGTTTTCCATTTGATCCAGGCTCTTTTCCTTTAGCTCCCGGCACTTGACGTAATTCGGCGATAGCCTGCAGCGGATGATCTCTCCGGTGTCCGGCTCCATCCACTCCACCGGCTCGCTCGCCCCTATTCTGTACAGTTCTCCGAAAAAGCCGTTTACTCTCCATGACAGCCTCAATGGTATTCCCTCAGCCTCAGACAGCGCCCGGACGTAATTTCGGGTACATCTCCAGTCCATTCTCCGCGTCGGGTGTTCGCCGTCTATGTCATGATGCCAGAACTCCATTTTTGACTTTGGCACTCCAAGTTCCAGGAGTTTGTAATAACAAGCTATGCTGTCTTTTCCGCCGGACAGCAATATGGCTATCAGATCATACTCCTCCAGAGGTAACAGCTCCGGCAGATATATTTTTTTCATGTGTTCAGATTCGGTGCGCCCCGGTAGCCTCGGCTTAATTCTCACGCCTCTTCCGTATATTGGAGAATCTTTTACTCCGTGTACCACCGGCGTATCTTTCGTGCAATCGGAATCTTTTATGTAGTCCGGCTCGAACAGACTTAACTGACCTTTCATTTTTACATTTTTCTCCCGATACATTTCCCTGTGCCATATTCCATATCACAGTTGTTTTCTGTATTTAACCCCCGCTTTTTCAAAGGCTATATCCTTTCCCCGTTATTTGCCGCCCTCCGGAATACTGCTTTACAGTGCCAGACGCATCTGTTCGTACTTTTCCTCGCATAAAGCGCGGATATTGTGTGCCACCAGACTGTTGCGGCGTTTCATATCCTTGTTTAGCACTACGGTTTTTATGGTTTCCTTTGAATCCGTGTGCAGATATACTCTCTTCTTTCCGCGGGTGATGGCGGTATAAAGGATATTCAGATACAGCATAGGCTTATGAAAGCCCGTGATGCAGGTAATCACGGCGTCATACTCACTGCCCTGGCTCTTGTGGACCGTCATGGCATAGGCCAAAGTGACGTCTTCGATATTGGCCGGGGTATAGGTCATGTTTACCAAACCTATATAGGTATCATACACGACATCCATAGTCATTCCATTATAGGGATCCCTGTAGATCCTCTTTACGATACCAAGATCGCCATTCATGGTGTCGTCTTCATTTTTCAGGTGCATCACATGATCGCCCACACGGAACACCATCTCATGTGTCCCTTTCATCTCCGCGCGTCCGTTTAAAGGGTTCACGATGTCCTGTATTCGTCTGTTGACGGAATAAACGCCTGCGGGGTATTTCTTATAGGGACACAGGCAGACCACACTTTCAAACTCCGGCGAGTTTCTGCAATCCAGGTACTCCTTAATCATGGCATCTTCAATCATCTGCAGTTTCTTCATATCGGCCAGTTTAGGATCCTCTGCACAGGATATGCGAAAATCCCGATCCTCGATAAGATCATAGACCCCGTTCTGCATTCCGTTGGCGTTGAGACAGATGGAGGAGCCTTTCTCCTGCCTGTGGGTGGTTTTCAGTCTGGCCACGGGTACGCAGCCGCAGGTGACAAGATCATATAAAAGCTGTCCTGCGTTGACACTAGGCAACTGGTTTTCGTCACCCACAAAGACCACCTTACAGTGCTCCACCTTGGATAGCAGTTTGCAGCCAAGCAAAAGGTCAACCATGGAGAACTCATCCACAATGAGTAGGGTGTCCCTAATCGGTTCCGCCTCTTCTTCTGCCGCATTACCGTCCTGTTCCCGGATCCCCAGATGCAGGCGGCTGTGGATGGTCGATGCCTCTCTGCCGCTTAACTCACTCAGCCTTCTGGCCGCTCGTCCGGTCGGCGCAAGAAGTTCCGGTTCGTTCTTATTTTGTTTGCCGTACACATACAACTGCTCATAGATCGCGCATATGATGTTTATGATGGTGGTTTTTCCCATACCGGGACCGCCTACAATCAAAAGGAAGTTGTTGGTAAAACATAACCGGATGGCATCTTTTTGTGATTCGTCCAGACGAATACCAAAAGTATTTTCCTGCGCCCGGATCAGACGTTCCGGATCCGGGACAGGCTCGCATGGCTCCCGCATGATGGAGACAACGCCGGCGGCGAACTGATTCTCCGCATCGCACATATATTTAAGGTACATATACTGTACGATGTTGTTCCGGAAAAAAACCTTGCGGTAGGAAATCCGCTCAAACTGAATCATTTTAAGAACAGCGCCCCACATGATCTTTTTTGCCTCCGGCGCGGGTATGTCCGATGCCAGATAACGGTACATGGTATTTAACAGGGTATCTTTTGTTGTGCCGGAATTTCCGTTTACGGTATCATCCTTAAGACTCTGGAGCACCGCGGCTGACAGGCGCCTGTCATCTGTCGGGCTGATCCCGCATTCTTCTCTTAGCAGATCGGCTTTGCGAAAATCTATCCCTTTGATCTCGCAAAGGATATATGGATCTTCCCTGATCCGCTCATAAGCCCTTTCATGATATACGCGGATAATGCGCTCGATCAGCTTATTGGAGAAGTCATGCTTTAAAAGCAGCATGTACAGATCCTTATATTGGTTCTTCTTTTTAACGGACGCAAGAATCTTATCCAGTACATTTCTGCTGATTCTCGGCACACTAAGCAGCTTGACGGGATCCTGCTCGATCACGTCAATGCAGGATGCGCCAAACTTCGCATAAATTCTTTCTGCGGTTGTCCGGCCTATCCCGTCGTATGTCATGGCCATATATTCCACCAGTTCATTCTTATCCTTTCCGATACTCTCCGTAAAACTGATAATCTTAAACTGACGGCCGTACTTGGGATGCAGGATCTCCTCATACTCAAAATCATAGGTGATTTTGTTCATGGGGAGATTATAGCCGATGCAACTGACATCCCGGTTGATCTCGGCAAAATGATAGCGGAATACACAGTACCCGGTTTCTTCATTTTTCATGATTTTATAGGTAAATTTTCCGCGCATAACCCTGTTCCGCCTCCTTTTGTATATTATACAATATAATGAAAATATGTCAATACATGTTGACACATTTAAAAAGCCTGCCGGATGTACCGACAGGCTTTGTTCCAAGATAAAACGTAATATGAATCACATCGACGATAACTTACCAATCGCCTCAATCGCCTTTTGGGCCGCATACTTACCGTTTGCAGTAAGCTGTCTCTGCCATGCGCCCTGTGAGGGAGCCCAGCGGAAACCGCTCGATTTAAGGATTTCACGGACCTCCGGCTCCGGCTTTCCCTCGAAAATGAGCTTGATCCTCATGGAGGACGTGTCCTCGACGATTTTGCAGAACTCACATTCCGTCCGGGTATCGCCGGCCTCTTTCGTCTTTTTCAGATTTTCCAGTCTCTCGCGGACACGGTGGATATTTGCGTTGTTGTTGGAGAGCTCGTAATTCGGAAAACCGATTCTCCCGCAGTAGTCCGGCGTTCTCAGAGCAGAGATCTGCTTTTCGCTGAATCCCAGATCGGCGAGTACGTCGTTTCCCTCCTCGACATTCTTCATGCGGATTGCTTTATTTGCCGCCTTCATCTTCTCCTGCGTCTCGATCAGGTCTGCCAGCTTATCTTCCAGCAACTCAATCGCGTTTTCGTCGCTTGAAAGGATCGGCTGCTCCATTGTCAGAAGATTCCTGATCTTACCCGCATACTCGTTCAGATAGTTCCATTCATTCATGAGACTTTCTCTGCGGTTGTTCTGTCGCGCTTTTTTCTTTACGGGGAAATTACTGCCTCCCGAGATCAGGATCGACGGGCAGCTTGCCTCGTTTCGGTAATACGCGTTGTAATAATCAGCCAGTTTCCGGCTGTACCGCTCTGCCATTCCGGTGGCCTTTTCCAGTAAGTGGGGCCGTACCTCGGCGATCTTCTCAACAATGTCGTACACCAGATCGACGTACTGCCTGTATTCTCCGGTAGCACTCCCCTCGCGGTAATCGCTCATGGAGTTGGCGTTTTTTGCTGCTCTTGCCATCTCTTCGTTGATGGCGCCGTATACTCTTTTCATGTTCATGCCTCCTGTATAATTTTCTTCACATTCCTTCAAAACTTATCCCGTTTTCTATTTCGTTTGAAATATGGGATTGTCATGGAAGGTGACGCTGATAAGGTTTTGCAGGTCTATGTCCTGCGTGTCTGCAAGCACAGATACCATATTATAAAGCTCTTTCATCTGTGCGACCGCTTTATTTTCATCGGATATTACGGCATTTTTGATCCATGGGAAATCTTTAAAGTCGGCATATCTGCGTTCAAAAAGCATCTTGTAAATTTCTTCTGCCCGCAGCGTTCTTTCACGGTTCATAATCAGATCATTAAGATCAGTCTGTTTATACTCTTCAAAAGAACGTGGATTATCTTCACCGAAGGAACCGTAATAATAATCATCTGTTACCTTTCGTATCTTGGGATCAAGAGATATGGCAGAATAATAAAATTCATTCGGGCTGTAAATATCGCTGTCTTCCGTTATCGTATTAAAAAAGGATTCCATGTCTGAATAATACATGATTTCCCCGGAAAACAGATATTTAATTTTGCCGATATATTCTGTCCCCTCTTTACTGGCCTGTTCCCCATTTCTGTATAACGTTTTATTCCGTATATCATATACATAAGGGATCATACCATAAGCGGCTATATTCGGATCTGTAACAATATCAAAATCGTAATGATTTTCTTTTAAAAAGGTTTCTGCAGTAGATATATCCTTAATATCTGCCGTTTCCATTCTTAAAAATAAATCTTCGATATATAATTTTGCATTTCCTCTGTCAGCAATGGAATAAACCTTATTTTTCTGGCCATCTATTATTTTTACTAATAAACTCATATAGATTTTTCTCCTTTCAGGCCGCAAAGGTCACCAGACACTTACCCTTTTCGATAAAGGGATTGATCCGGCATCTGATCCGCGAGTTGAAATCATGTTCCTCAGCCAGATACTCACTGAGGATCTCATGATGAATCTCCCGCAACAGATCAATGTATTCCTGTGCGGAATAGTCTGTATACAGGGCCCTTGACAGTCTCCTGTTTTTGTTTTTTTCCGTGATTTTCTTAATGACGAGATCACGTCCTCTTTCAAGGAAATCCGCCGTGTAGAGAAAGAAAAACAATTCTCCGCACATAATCTCGTTCATAAGATCATTGATCTCGGACAGGAGCTTTTTGTATGCCTTGGCGTACTTCGTCTCCAAATCCACCTTCGGAATGCTCTCCCGGTTTTTTTTAAGGATGTCCAGCTTTTTCTGGAGTTCCTCTTTTTCATCAACATATTTCATTCCCATTTTTTCTCCTTTCTGCAGTGTTTTTACTGCTGTTAAATTAAATTTTGTAAGTTCCATCTATTTTCAACCGCCAATGGCGGATTTCTTTCGGACACAAAAAAAGCAGCGAACCCGAAGATTCTCTGCTAAATTTTTAAAATATGAAATTAAAAATATTTATAGAATAATCATACCACAGCCGCAGGCATTTGCAAGCAGATTTTCACGTTATTCTCTGATCCCGGCATTTGCAAGATCTTCCGGACGCAAAAAAAGGTATGGCGAAAACAGCCGCTCCAACATCTCCCTGTCCTGAATGAAACTGACCGGATGATGAAACCGTATGTCCCTGCTTATATCCCTTCCAAACAGACCGGCGGCGTCTTTAAGCTGCATGTTGTAAATGATCATATTGGCTCTGATATTCAGCGGCGAATAACGGCTGATATATGCCCTGTCCTTCCCCGGCCATTTAACGACTGCCTGCCCGTAAGTGTAAGCCTCATGCAGCGCCGCGCCATTCTCCATATTCGCAAAACGGAAGTCCTCGCCTTCATACGGCACGGCCACCCCGTCGCCGTTTAAATAATAAGGAAGAATCAACTCAGGAAAAATGGCGTCAATCTCATTTTTATTGCTGTACAGGAAATAGACGCGATACCCTCTCACCTTGTACTTTGACAACTTCTGATAAAGAATCTGCGTATCTACATGATACAGATACTTGTTGAGCATCAGGATCGGCCTTGTATAGTGAAAAAAATCTTCCGGCAGAGGCAGATATTGAGGCATTTTCTTGTGGATCTCATAATATTTTGCATCGGGCACATAGATCGTGTCCTTATCATTGCCTACCGTCGTTTTACTCACAGACATCCTGCTGATCCCGGTTATCATAGCGAGATCCTTCTTTGTTGCGCCTGCTTTCTGATAAAGCTGATTAAGGTCAAGTTCCATAAATAAACACCTACCATGGCCTCATGCCGCGGTCTGCAAGCATGACAGCGTCCTTTTTACAGTATTCATACATGTTGGGAAAGGTAAGAATCAGATTGATCTCGTCACTTTTCCCGGACTGCTCCGTTCCCAAGATGTTCCCGGTTCCTCTGAGCGCCATATCCTCTTTCGCAATCTCCAAGCCGTCCGTTGTCCTGCACATAACGGCTAATCTGGCATTCTCGCGGTCAGCGGATTTTAGGATGCAGTATCCCTGTGCAGAGCCTCTTCCCACGCGGCCCCTGAGCTGATGGAGCTGCGCAAGCCCAAACCTTTCCGCATTGTTTATGACTATGATGTTGGCGTTTGGTACGTTTACGCCTACTTCGATTATACTTGTTGCTATAAGGATCTGAACGTTTCCTTTCCTGAACCGCTCCAGTATTTCTTCCGCATCCGCCTTTTTTAAGGCTCCCGTAACGCTTTCCACCGAAATATTGAGCGGGTCGAAATACTCTTTATATCTGATACAGGCATCTTCCACTGTTTCTACCGGATATTTATTGTCCGGATCGTCTATAAACGGACATACCACATATGCCTGCTGTCCGTCAAGCACCTTTTTCCTGATAAACTCAAAAATTTTCAGGTCATTGTTAAAAACCGCCGTCTGCACGGGTTTCCTTACGGCGGGCAGTTCCAGGTCATAAACGGCTGTGCTTTTCCCGTAGATCGTGGCCGCAAGCGTCCTTGGTATGGGTGTGGCCGACATGGAAAGTTTGTGCATTCCGAATCTGGAACGCTCAAAGATCCGGTCGCGCTGTTTTACGCCGAACTTGTGCTCCTCATCGATCACGGCCAGCGCAAGGTTTTTATAAACGATGTCCTCAGAAATAACGCTGTGTGTTCCGACGATAAACCGGTACTCGCCTGTTTCTATGCCCTTCAGCAGTTTCCTTTTTTCGGGCGTCTTCAGATCTGAAGACAAAAAGGCTGCCTTATAGCCATACGATTCTGCTACTGAAGATATGGTTTCATAATGCTGCGCGGCCAGAATGGCCGTCGGCGCCATCAGAACACTCTGATAGCCTGAGTCTGCCATGGCAAGCATCATCAGCACGGCGATCACGGTTTTTCCGGAGCCTACATCCCCCTGGACCAGCGCGTTAATGCGCATTCCATTATAAGCCGTTTCCTTCATTTCCGCAAACACTTTCTTCTGGCTGTCCGTCAGCTCATAGGGTAGGGAACGGATATACTGATCGACGCTTTTCAGGGATTTTATATTGAAAAACGTCCCCTTGGAGATTTCCCGTTCTTCACATTCCAGACGTAGGGCAAAGGCGGTAAGCTGCTCATAGGTAAATCTTTTTCTGGCCTTTTCCACATCAGCCTGGGAGGTCGGGTGATGCATGGCCATCAAAGCCTCCGTAAGCGGCATCAGATGATATTTCTTCAACAGATCTTCCGGCAACGGGTCCTGTGTTAAGACACCCAGAGACGCATCTATAAGATCCTGCATAAACTCCGCGGAAATACCGGACATCTTTTTATACACGGGATAAATCCGCAGATTCTTATCAATCTGCGTATCAAAAACAATCGGATTGCTCATATGAAAGGAGTGATACTCTTCATTATAAGTCAGTTCCCCACAGGCAATCACCGTCTCCTTTACCCATGGCTGAATGATCTTATACAGATAATAATGCCCGATCCAGATGATATTGAGCATTTTTTCGGATTTCGGCTCGAAAACCTTTGCCTTTACCATCAGGGTATTGTTTGTTTTTTTCGTGGAAACGGACATAAGCGTACCAATCACCGCCGTATGACGGTTGGCATTCACGGGCAGCAATTCCGATGCCCGGCTGTAATCATAGTATTTGCGCGGAAAAAAGCGCTGAATGTCCTCCACCGTGGCAAGATTCCTTTTAGATAGCTGTTTTATGCGGTTTTCCTTTACACCCAAACTTGCCAGGTCCATGATTCTACTCCGAAAATGTCCTCAATGCTCCCCAATATCTTATGTATATTATACTTTAAGTTGATAAAATGTCAATATGTAGTGACAGATTTTGCACCGGCTACGGGTACAAAAGAAAACCCCGCCTGTCACGACGGGGTTTTTCTTAATACATTGCATATTCGACACCGGAGACTTTTGCCAATCTTTGACATATTCTCCGTTTAGGACTCTAAAGAAATGATCCTGCCAAAATCGGATCCCTGAAACCAGGACAACCCTATGCCGCCTTCGATCTCGATCCCAACACCAAAGGAATCTTCGGTGATACGGTACTGGCTTACCTTGCCTTCCTTTACAGTGCCGTCCATTGTTACCCGAACCTTTTCTCCTATATCGTAGGGAAGATATAATCCTTTTGTCTTCAAAATATTTATTCCCTGTCTTTCTCTCCTCCGCAGAGGGCAATATCATCTTTTTTTCTATAATGTATGCGCTCCATGCCGCACACACAAAAAGTCTACGCCATGGGCGCGGAAACCGGGCTTTGAAAGGAGCCGGCCCCGATATTGTCGTAATGGATGCACGCATCTGCCCCGCACCTTTGCGGGACAGACTCCGACATCCAAAATCGCTCTTTTGACCGTCTCAGACAATAAACTCCAACATGAAGTTTTCATAGTCTGCATACGGTATTGTTTTCTCAGGCAGCCAAAGATAGGACATCTTTAACAGCCGGTCGCACAGGCTTGTGTCTGCGTCAATCCTGGCGATTAGGCAGATCGAGGTAAATAACGACCTTGCCTGTGCAGGAATATTTTCATCCTCCCAGTTTGACTGGGAAAGAAAATTTTTAAAAAAATCTACCATTTTCTTTTCCATACAGTCTCCTTTCTCCCTATGCCACGGTTTCCAGTGCAGGAAGGGACGTCTTCGGGTCGTAAATGTAGTAATCGGCATTTTCAAGCGTCTGCCTGTATGCGTCCTCACCCTCGAACTCATCCACTACCGCCCTTTCTCCGGCATCCATCTCCTGATAGGTTTTCCTGCCGTAAGCCGGCGGGAGCCATCTCTTCTGTTGGCTGCCGAAGATATTGAGTTTCTTAAGCAGTTCTTCGTTGGTGAAAGTGATATGGCAGGTGCCTTTTTTGAAAAAGGTAACGTCAAAATACTTTAACCGGATGTTTTTGGTCTGCTCAAGCGTCTCGGCAACCCTAAGTTCCTGAAACAGGTTGGCGCCGTCAGTAAGTCTGCCATCGAGGTAGTTAAGCGCCTTTTCAATGTCGGCAAGTTTGCTGCCGACATAATAACCCGGTTCAAATCGGCCATTCCAGGAAGAAAACGCATTCATGTCCGGCAGAATCACCTTTTTGTTGATGATCCAGGCCTTGTTCGTCTTCCACCCGTTGTAATAGTGGATATTTTTGGACAGTTCATCACTGTATGAATACTGGAAAGACAGCTCATCAAAGAGCTTAATGATACAGTCCTCTATACCCTTTACCAGGTTGTGGGTCATCTCCTCCTGCAGGGTTTTAATATTGAAAATAGAAAAGTCATAATCTGCCAACTCCTCTACTCTTGCAAGATAATCCTGCTGCATCCCGGATGTCATGTTGCCGATAACCTTACGGTTTGAAAAAAAAGCCGTCCAATACTTCTTGCGGATGAGTTTTATAAACTTATTCTCCGTGGCTGTCGAATGACCTATCTTCAACTCCAAAACTGGTTCTTTCTGCCACGGTTCATTCTGTTCGATGCTCACCGTCATATACGGGAGCATAGCTCTGTACTCTCGAATGAGTTTAAGTCCTCCTTCTACTTCCAGCTCATACATTGCCACAGTCGCCTTCACGAAGTCGTTCGGTGCCAGATCCGTCACATCTTCAATCTGCGCATCCTCACACGCTTTCTTTTTCAGCTCCTCGTAAATGGTGCTTTTTGTTTCAGTCTCTGGGATTGAAACCTTAATAACGGCGATCTCCACATCCGTAGACCTCTCTGCACAGGAAAAAGCCTCCTTCATGTAGGAAATTTCAGCGCCCAGCTCATTGAGCCGATTAACCAGCATCTTCCTTTCATTGGAATACGGGTTCCTGATCGTCTCTGCATTCAGGATACAGAGGATAGAGCCGCCTCTTTTCTGCAGATCCAGCGCTTTCAGAAGATGGGTTGCACCATCCTTGAAAGGAGGGTTCATGATGATCAGATCGTACTTCTTAAATGTATGAAACGTTAAGAAATCATCGTAAATCACCCGCATATTCCTGCCCTTCAGCGTACACCGCAGATCAGGATCCAGTTCGATGCAGTCTACGTCAAGTTTGTTGTTGTAATGGGGATATGAGTCTGCCTTATTCCTGACAAACTCAACTATGTCCCCTTTGCCTGCAGACGGTTCAAGAATCGTATGAACCATATTCCATTTAAAACCCTCCGTGATCTTCTCAAGAAGAGAAATCGACGTGGGGAAAAAAGTATCATTTGTTGTTTTTATCATGTTTTTCTCCTTTCAATAAAATAAGTCAAAAATGGATAGCTGCCCTTCAGGAAGTTCTTTCCCGTTTTTCCCGAGAATTTTTTCCACTTGAGCGCGGCATGAACGGAAACTGTTCAAATTGTTCAAATAACAGTCAGATCTTTCATGTCTTCGCATGACCGGGTATTCTCCGTTTTCAATGGCTGATTCCAGGGCATTAACGCAGTTAAGAACTGAACCGATATGCGTTTTATCCGCATTTTTTGTATCAAGCCTGCTGATTGATTCCAGAAGGAACAGATAGTCCTGATTTTTCTTGTAGATGCTAAGTGCCGTTCTTGCGTGTGCGGCAATCTCCTCTTTGCGGGCCATAAAATCATTGTCCACCTCCGGAGGCGTAGCCAGATAATACTCTTCCGGGTATTGTTCCGGCATCAGCATGTCTTCGCACTTTCTTTTTGCGTATATGACATGATTTCTTACAAGATTCATATTGCATCCATCCGGCCAGAAGGGATCGCTGCCGCCGTGCTCTTGCAGATATTTCCAACGCTCCAATTCCCGTCTGATTTCCGCGGCTGATTCAGCCGCAATATCCGCAGATGTCTTTTTTTTCATACCTATCCTCCAAAAACAGGGCGGCACTAAGCCGCCCATAAGCCGTGTTTACAGTTTTTCACCCATAACCTCTATCGTAAGTCCCTTTCCGGGGCTGTAACGGTAAAGGCTGTTGGAAAGAATATCTGCAACCTCTAAGCTGGTCTTGTTGATCGCTGCCACCATTTGGGCCAGCGCATTAGCAGTCCCATCCTCATCATTAGCCGGATGTACCAACACCTCATGAACGGAACAGGGCTGAATAAACAAATCCTTGCCCGTCTTTGCGGACAGATCCGCCAGCACTTCCTCATTCAGGATTGCAGCTGCACCATACTGGCCGGAATCATTCGTATAAACATACGATCCGGGCAATTCAAATTTAGCATCTGTGCCCATAATTGCCTCCATCACAGTATTAAAGGACGTCAGCCTGACCTGCAGATTCTTCATGGCTGATTCATACAACTGTTCTTCCGTCAGCGAACAATTTGCGGCCATCTTGTTTGTGACCATAATTCCCCCGTTGACGCCGTCACAATCTACCGGAATCTGATAGATCACAGACAGATCCAGCAACTCCCGGTGCGGAACCGTTCCAAGAAGGTCCCTGTTCGCCTCGGTATTGATGAGCGTCGGGAGCACCCTGTTTATGTCTGCGATCTGCTCAGATAAATCCGGTTTTGGAATATGCGGCAGATCGTTTTCAACCCATACCTTAACGTTGTCAAGAAACGATCCGATCGGCATTTCCGCACTCTCTTCCATCATTTTTTCCAGTGCGATTACAGGCTGACAGGCCGAATCGCCGTAATGAAGGATCAGATACGCGCTCTTCCCCATATTCCTCTTGTACCGATAGATCAGCTCGCCTGTGCAGCCCAATTTCTGAAGAATCATGTCCTTCAGTTCCTCAATCTCAAGCTCTTTTACACCTTTTACTTCCATGTTTTTTCTCCTTTTTCTTTTTAATTTTTTTATCTATATAAACCGCCGTCAGCGGATTATTTTTTGAAACAAAAAAAGCAGCGAATCCGAAGATTCTCTGCTAAATTAAAAAATAATTAAATTAAAAGTATATTATACTCTGATTATACCCCCCCCCTTATTTTTTGCAAGCACTTTCTTCTCTTGCAAGCAGTTTTACGGCCTCGTAAAATCCTTTTGCCTCTGCGATCTGCAGTGCGGAAACGGGACTCAGGCATACGCTGTCGTTCCTGTTCGTCCACTCTTCCAGATATTCCACCGTAAAAACGGGATGCCGGAATTGTGTTATGATTTCTCTTTCTTTATCTGACATACTGTATAATTCACTTCCTTACATAATTTGATATAGCCGATCCCTCACAGGAAAAAGCTGATGGAGTTTGTATATTCATTATCCACATAGGATACGGTATTTCTGTCCCGAAGATAGGAAAAAACCTCTTTATTGTTTAACAACCTCATTTTCAACTGCGCATAGACGGCCTGCGAGGAGCATTTTAATGTAATATAGCGCCATCCGTCCTCATATCCGCGGTCAAAGGCTGCCTGCAGCTTGGAATCAGATACCGCGCTAAAGTATAACCCTTCTCTGACGTAAAAGTTATCAACCATGGATATGCACGGGGGTGGTTTGATCACGTTATCGACAAGGTGGGTCCTGCTGAGCATGTCGTATGTGACAAGGAAATAATCGTAATTAATGTCCGCTATCCCCGTATCCGTACCGTCCGAAAAAATATAATAGGAAGAATCTCCCCATGTGGCGTCCAGATAATAATACAGGCCGTTGACTTCCACCAGATTCCATGAGTGTCTTTCGCCATGCACCTTTCCCAGGACTGCTGTTGCATTCACGCCCGCTTTCTGCAGGAGAAACTGGACTGCCTTGGTATATCCCTGGCACACAGATTTTCCATTTAAAAAAACTGACAGGATATTCTGATTGTTTTCACTGTCCGGGTCATACTCCGTGTGTCGGATCACGTAATCATAAACATATTTGACTTTATCATAATCATCCGCATCGGCGTCCAGGCCGGAGAGAATCTCATCCGCACGCTTTTCTATCATGTCCTGATACTTATTTCGAGTCTCCTCCGGCATGGTCTGATCCGCTTTCACGCAGATTTTTACGATTCTGTCTCCAACCATATAGTTGGTGTAGTGATACCCGTCTATATAGAAGATCTCCGGATGGTCATTCAGAACGCATTGGAAACATTTTGCGACCGTTTCATCCCTTGTGGCGGACACAAATACCTCTTTTCCCGTGATAATCGCATAGAGCAGTTCCGTATACACGGCCTTTTCCTCATACCCCAAATGGCTGAAATGCCAGTACCCCGCCTGAACATCATATACGTCCTGATAAGCCTCATCCGGTACGGGGCGTGAAACTGCAAACAGTTCACCAAACCGTTTCTCCTCTCTTTCTCCCAGAACATCTCCATCCAGGAGTCCGGATATGCTCACGGCATATCTGTTCAGCGTATCAACGCCCGTCCCGCAGGCATAGAGCAGATTTTTATAATTGAATATCCCTACCGCGGCAAGCAGCACAATACCCGCCATGAGGATCTTCTTTTTCAAAGCCATCACCCCGTCCTGTCCAAAGAATAGGGATTCTCACCGAACCCGGAAAACACAATCCGCCTGTTAAAGAAACGCTGCCTTTTGATACTGCCAAGATCCCAGACGATCATCCTGCACAGACAGAGGATCCCCATCACAAGCATTCCGAAAACCAGACCGCCGATATGGCACAGATTATCCGTATTCATGTACCGTGCCCCGCCGGTCAGGGAAACCAAAATCGCAAAAGCGATCGTCGTAAGCGGAATCCTTCTCTGATACCTGTCCGTAAATGCCTCCGAGGTAAAGAGCGCCCCGAGAAGTCCGCAGACTGCCCCGGATGCCCCGACCGTAATTTGCGACGGATCCCCGTTAAAGGAGATGGAAACAAGCGCCGCGGCTATGCCGGACAGCACATAAACAAGTAAGAAAGATGCCGCGCCGTTTCTTTTCTCCACCAGACGCCCGGCCACCCAAAGCGCCGACATATTCCCCAGAAGGTGCAGCAGACCGCCGTGGGTAAACATATAGGTGATAAGCCTTGCATATTCGCCGCCCATGACAGCCTCATAAGATACTCCAAATTCTTCCGCCCGGCCGCCTGTTACGGTATACAGGAAAAACAACGCGGCCATCATAAGATAAGTGGCCCGGACAGGGTATTCGTGAAGAAGGTACGGTTTCTGCATCCGATTCTTCTCTTCCGTGCGTTTTTGCACGGCAAGAATCTGTGTCAGGATGCGGTATTCGTGTTTCAGATCGGCGCTGATCCGTCCCACATGGTATTTGCCCGTACCGCACTCGACCACGACATGGTTTCCCCCGACCAGATCCCGTGATCTCCATTTGTTGAGAATCACGAAAAGCACGTCCTTTATCTCCGGCAGCGCAATGTCCTCCGTCAGAATGCGGCGGATATGGTCGGTATTGACCTTCGAGAGGATATAATCATCCCGGTTATCGCAGATGGCAATCACGGGAAAGGGCGCCGTCCGTGTCGGATCATAGGCACAGACCACTCCGCGTATCTTGGCAGATACGATCTCATACCCGATATTCCGGTACTGGATCTGAATGTATGTTGATGTCACCATTACTGTCACCTCACAATTCTTTTGGATTGTGTATATTATACAATAGAATGATGATATGTCAATATGTGGTGACAAAATTGCAAGCCATTATTTTTCAAGATACCCGAGTATTTCCAAAATCTTCTCTCTGGAGCCATACAGTCCGGGACAGGAAATGCGCTTTTTTTCCTGCAGGATCATCTTCTCCCCTTTATCAGGCATACTTCCCGGCTTATAGATCACAAGCTCTTCCTTCAAAAGTTCGATGCCGAACATGCCCGCCTTGCACAGCTCCATATAAATTTCCGCGTCCGTGATGGGAAAGGTATTGATAAGACCCAGCTTATCTATCTCCTGATACCGGAAGAGATTTCCCCTGTCCGTAAAGTGATATATCAGAAAATCATTGTCAAAGTCCAGAAGAATCCTGTTTATATCCCTTCCAACCACCGCGTTTTCCTCTCTTATCCCGCAATCTGAAAATACCGCATCGTTTTGTCGATCGTCTGTGCAATCTGTAAAAGTTCATCCGCCTGCTCGTCGAGGGTGTCCATGGCATCATGCAGC
Source organism: uncultured Lachnospiraceae bacterium (assembly GCA_947632515.1). Taxonomy (GTDB): domain Bacteria; phylum Bacillota; class Clostridia; order Lachnospirales; family Lachnospiraceae; genus UBA3282. The sequence continues at coordinate 110,437 of CANRPO010000005.1, read as the reverse complement.
ATGGCAGTTGACGCAGTTGTTTCCTGTGCGGATGCCGCATTCTCCTCTGATATGGCCGACAGGCTTTCTATTGTATCGACGATGCTGTTTTTTGCCTTGTCGATCAGTCCGATTGCCCTGTTGATCTTGTCTGCGGAGTCATTAACGGTATCAATCGCCTTTTCCAGCTCGGAGAAGGAGGCATGGGTATTTTCGGCAAGCGCCGTCTGCTGTCTGCTCTGCTCTACCAGGGATGCCGTTTCCTCCACCGTTATTTCAGCCTGCTTTACCAGCTCGTCCACTATGGAATTGATCTCCTGCGAAGACTCATTGCTCTGCTCCGCCAGTTTTTTGATCTCGGATGCGACCACGGCGAATCCTTTTCCGGCCTCCCCGGCCCTTGCAGCCTCGATAGAGGCATTGAGGGACAGCAGATTTGTCTGGTTCGCAATCTCCGCAATCAGTTCCACGACCGCGCGGATCCGCTTTGCACTCTCATTTGTTTTATCGGACTGTTCCTTGATTGCGGCTATCGCAGCATCATTTTTTTCCGTGGAGGTCAGAACTTCCTGCATGTTCCCCTTTGCCCGGTCGCCGATCTCCTGCATCACGCCGACCGCATCAGTCAATATTTTGGCATCCCCGGCAACATCCTCAATTTCGCTGCCGATATTGACCGTTGCCTCCTTTGCATCCTGGGTATTCTGGGCCTGCACGGTAGCTCCCTGTGCCACTTCGTTAATTGCGGCCGACAAATCCCCGGTGTTTTCTCTGGCTCCCTTGGCGCTGGTATTCAGCACCCCTACCAGGTTATTGATGCTGCCGACGTCATTCATCAGCTCCTCCACTATCTCAGTGAACTTTTTCTTCAGAAGTTCTATCGAGACGGCAATAACGCCCAATTCGTTCCTTTTTTCCGTCATCAGGGCAATTTCAGCGTCGTAAGCGGCGTCATCAATCCGGCCCTCTGCGATCAGTGCCAGCTTTTTGGAGCATATCTCAATATTCGAGGCAATGCGGCGTGTAATAAGCAGCGCAAGAATGGTGACTAAAACGGCAATCGAGAGCGCAATAAAAATGATGCTCGTAACGACCCCGGATATAACTTCGGATGCCTTTGTGCCGGCTTTCCCGGAAAACATCATTCCCACTATGTTTCCCTGTGCGTCATGGAGCGGCTTATAATATGTATAATATTCTTCACCGTTTATGACGGTATTCGTGCTTTTATAGTCCTCACCGTTTAATAACACCGCTTTTTTTACCTCATCCGTGCATTTCGTACCGATCAGCCTGTCGCCTGTTGCCTTATCCTTAATGGATGTGGCGATTCTGGTATCACCCCAGAAGATCGTGATCTCATTTCCGGTCTGGGCTTTCATGTCATCCACAAACTCATAATTTTCGGAAATCCGGGTATCTCCCTTATAGACGATGCCGTTTTCCTCTGACCAGTCACCGTCAATGACGGTCATAAGCTCCGTCATGGCTGCGGTGGATGCTCCCAGACCTTCCAACGCCTCTTCCTGCAGGGCGTTTCGCATCTTATTGGCGCTGAACCATGTCAGAATTACGGCGACCGCCAGAATCGGCAGCACAACAAGCAGTAAAAGCGTATACTTTAAGCTGAATAATTTCTGATTCTTTTTCAAAATTTCCTTCCTCCTCGTTATAATATTTTGGCTCCGCAGAGCTTATAAGTTGAAAAATCCGCCCGGTTGGTCGGACTCATAAACTCCAGTTCCATGACGCAGGAGCGGCGTTCCCCGTTCTGCAGATCCTCCATGCCGAGATTGCTCTTTATGGTTTCAAAGTCATCACTGTTATAGACGGCAAAAACAAACTCCCCGCGCACGATGACCATGCCCCCGTCATAATAGACCATGCACTTGTCGGTGGTAAGATGTGCCTCCATGGATGTTTTGCTCCGGACAAACCAGTCGTTAATCATTTTGACGGTGTCTGCGGCGCCCTCTGAGACAGTCCCGTCGGCAAATACAACCGTAATTCCGTCTGCCAGCAGGCCGGTCAGCGTCTCGTCCGCGCTGTCCCGTTCCTGATAGGACTTGTCAAACAATGCCGAGACGGTTTCCTTCGCTTTGTCGGTCATAAGCAGCGCATTATCTGTCCCTATCTCCTTAATGAAATCAGCATTGCAGACATAATTCTCCGATCTCTGAAAAGGGATCTCAAATAAAGCGTCCGCCAGATAGGGATCCCCGGTATAACAGGTTTCGATCGCATGGGAGACTCCCGCTTTATCCTGCTCCATGGATGATTCGCCGCCCAAAAGCGACAAAAACGGCACGGGGACATCCGGATTGGCCCCGTGTATTTCAAAAAGGATCAGCCATGTTAAGCAGACCATCGTTATCACGCCGCCGGACACGGCAACTATCTTCCACAGCATGTTATACTTTCTTGTCTTCACGTTTGTCTTCTCCTTTTCTTTGATTCCTGTGCGCCCTGGCAGCATAAACTGCTGCTGTTGCTATTACCGCGCCCGGACAGGCAACTTCGATTATAAAGTAAAACTCGTCCAGCACATGGAAATGCGCAGTAAGCTGCTCGAAGATCAAAAGAACCGCAACCACGGCGATCAGGATTTTATAACGTTTATCCAATCGGCCCTCACACCTTTCTTCCAACCCTCACGCCTTCTATGTCAAGACCCTTATCAGAGGCCAGGGGGATCATAAGATAACGCGTTCCCTTAATGGTGTCCGTTTTTACCCTGGAGGCGAGTTCTGCGCTGACCTTTGCAACGAAATCCTCCGACTTAAACTCGACGTTCTTTAGATTAATGACGTTCTCTGTACGGATCGGGCTGTCCTTGAAAGCGTTTCTGATCCCGTCGTCCAGTTTTTCCACCATCCGGCTGTCCATACCGCTTTCTTCGGCGATGGAAAGAATCTCTTCCACCCGCAGCGTCGTTTCCAGAGCATCCGCAGTGTCGTCTTCAAGGCTCTCCACCATTCGCTCATGCAGGCCCGTCATTATCTGAACCGTATCATCAATATCATCGCCGCCGGATGAAATAGCGTCTTCCACGACCGTCTGAAACATCTTTTTTTGTTCAGCCGGTGAAATCGAAGGCATTATACCCAGAAAATCAGCCGTGAAGTTGTCCATGCTGCCATCCGTCTTCTTTGTATAGACGGTAATGGCGTCCGCGTCGGAGCATCTGTCCTCGAAAGACGGGAACAGAAAACTGTATGTGGGTTTCTGCACACACCACCTGGTATCTTTACAGGAAAACTGCCTGTTCTTACTGTTATAGGCAAGCCCCGCATCTTCCAGTTTCACCGGGCAGATATAAAAGGATATATAGTCGTATACCTCATCTGAGGCATCCATGTTCTTGAAATGGTCATTGCCGCGGCCGGGGACGTCGTACACGTTATGGATAAGAAGAAAAAGGGCATTTTCCGTAAGCGGATATGCCTCCCGCGCCCTATCCCAGAAGACGTTAAGCAGTTCCTTATCCTTTAAGCCGGAGGCGTGCAGCTTTAACAGAAAAGCCTGATTATCGCCTATTTTATTTCCTTCACCTATGGGAAAGGAAAGTGTATTAAGCTCCTTGCCGAGTTTACCGGACAAACCCTGTTTGAAGATGTCCAGATACTTGAAGATCTCGTTTTCCTCTTTATTGAGGAAATGTTCGGAAAAAGTGGACAAAATCTCTTTTTCCGCGTTAATATAGCATCCCGCGATCCTGTCCACAGTGCAATCCTTTATTCCATACAACTTTTTTACCTCTGAAACCTCTGCTTTTACCATTTTTTCTGTATACCTCCTTAACACTCTTTATTTCCGGAAACGGCGATTTTACGGCATTTTCGGCTTTTGAAAACTCAAAAAACATTGTATAGTATACAATGTGTAAATTCATAATACCATAATCACGGGCATTTGCAAGCGATACTTTTTTGCACAAAAAAAGACTGCAGCAATCTGCAGCCTTTTTTAATTACTCTTCACCGTACCAGAACCGTCGCTCTATGCCGGTGTTTCCCTGTTCCAACAGAAAGTCTTCTGCCTCTTTCCTGGTATTCTTTTTTACAACCGTGTTCTTCTTCACTTCCGGATCGTAATAGATTACCATGTAGCAACCCATAAATTCGGAAAATTTTATCTTTCCGGTTGTTTTTTCCTTTACCATTTCCGAACCTCCTTTTGATGATTTCAATCTATATTAAACTGCCGCAGGCAGATTATTTTAACCACAAAAAAGCAGCGGATCGGAAATCCACTGCTAAATTTACAAACAGAAAATTTATATTATTATAATGTTAATATAACACAACCGGAGAAATATACAAGGAATTTTTTCATGTCCGTCATGATACTTTTACAATACGGATTATGCGTCATTGCAGCCTTAAAACCGTATCATAACCATGCTGTCCGAAGGGTGGCAAAAACCCCAAAATCTTTATTTTGGGTTATGTTCTGTCAATCTCAGCTCCGGACGGTATATGGAAACATCTACCGCCGTATTTCTGATATACCGCTTTCCTTACAGATTGCGGAATTGGTTTTCTAGCCATATCAATTTCTCTCCTCTTTCTCTTTAACCGTCACTTCCGTTTTGTTCTGCCACATAGTCTTGTTTTTTTCAGCGTTCCGGCGTAAATTCCTGCCATTCCGCAACCAACATGATATTCTGCCATTAGTCATCCTCAACTTTCTGCCGCAAAAAGGGCAATAGTTTATTTTGATATTGTAAGTGTATTCCGCCATATACCTAGCCTCAAGGCTAGAAAAACCAAATTTTGACCATTTTTCATATTCTTTTTCGTCAAAGTTATTGCTGATTATTGACAATGTACCATCTAGTTCTATAACTATCTCTCTTAAATCTTCAGAATCTTTATTGTAATAAATACTTTCTCCTCCATAACGAGATGAATCACAATATTTACACATCTTCAACCCTCACTCTTTCAAATTCTATAACCCATACAAACGGATTTGCGTTCCAACCGTATTTGTCGCGATCTGCCGGTTTGATAGTGGAATCCCAGACGGATTCAAATTTCTCTACGCTGAAATCATAATCTTTTTGGCAATCTGACAATGCTCCGTCCGCAGGCTCGGAGCATCTTCCGTCACACCCCTCTTTCAAAGCCCCCGCATTGTCTATATCCTGCAACCGCTCCACTCTCACGTCCGTTATGCGCAAAAAGATTCTGGCGGCTTCTTTCGGCATTTGGATGGAGGGATGCCATCTTGGGAGATCAAACTCAGTTCCATCCGAGTATACCGCCGTTGTTGTGCCGTCCGGGTAGTCTGCCCTGTACACAAAATACCCTGCACCACCCATTTTACATTCTGAGTAATCGCCCCATGTTTCCCGCACATACAGGTAATCGCCAGGCTGATATTGGTATGTGGAAATAAAATCGCTACAACCTTTCCACTTCTTGGGACAAACATCGTCTGCAAATATATATTTTCTCCCAGTGTAAAAGAGAGGCTGCGGCTTTATCGCCCGACGCGTCTCGGTCTTACGCTCATTCTGAATCGCCCGCACCATCTCGGTATTAAACAAAATAGGCTTGGCAATCGTTAATATTTCTTCTCTTTTCATAATCTCACACCCTCACTTTTTCTAACTCTTTACCTTTCCTCCAGAATCTTTGACAGGGTGGCCTTGTGGTATCTGTCTCCCTTGGTTCCACATTGACTCGCGATCTTGATCATCCTCTATTTTCCTCCTCCATTGATTCTGTTCAAGTTATTTGTCATTTTTTCCTTAGTCATGGGCGTCCCGTCCCTGTCAAGCATGACAGTGACTGCATTTCCGTACAGATCATCTATTACCAAATAGCATACGCCAGAACCCCGATCAACTATAATCCTGCTACCATTACTGCCTGTTGAGTAGGTTTCAAATATCCTTTTATTTGATGCCTGAATAATCTGAGATTTACCCCCAAACGGTTCGACAAAGATTATTACAAGCAAAAGCACGGTTGCTGCAATCAATATCTTTTTTTTCATAATTGATCCGATTTTCCTCCTGTGCGATCTTTTTTTTACGCAGATGATTTCAGTCCGGCAAAATACTGTTTTTGATATGAAATCTATTGTCCTCCGGCAAAATACTGCCTTCGATACGAAATTCATTGTTCTCCAGTTTCTCTATCATCTGAATGGAGGCATCCTCTTCCGCAGATGTCGGGTAACTCTCTACCGCGTCGCTTGGATCTTCCTCCTCTGTAGCTGCCACCGATTCTTTCTCCTCTGTGTCCTTTTTCATTTGATTTCTGCCGTCTCCGCCGCTATCCTCTGTAAGTTGAATTTCACTTCCCGTGTTGTGAAACTCCTTATCTTCTATTATTTCTGTCGTATCGGCATCATCTGTCACTGAGATTTGCGATAAAATATCTCCCATTCCAGTTCCATGTTGCTTTAAGATACTATAATCTACTAAGATTATCAAAGCAAAACTCAGTAATGCTTGGATCGCAAAAAAAAATGATAGTGTTATCAATTACACGATATGGATCACTACGACTCCAAATTATTTCTAATACACTTACCTCAAACCAAATGAAAATGAGAAAGAAAAATAAGGTGAAAACTAATGCTAAACTTCTTACAGCAAGTGATACCTCCATATCCGCAAGTAATACCTCCATATCCGCAAGTAATACCTCCATATCCATTTCCTCCATTTTCTTCTGAACTTTACGCTTTCTTTTCTGTCTTCTCTGCGGCATCCGCAGCGATCACAACGCCCAGCTTGTTGGCGCACAGCCGCTTTAAGAAACCCAACACATTGACATACTCCGGCTCATCATAGATCGTGACGTTCTCCCCGAACACCTGCCTGATCTCATTTTTGAGTAACTTCGCCGTACCGCCGATGAAAGCCAGTTTCATAAAGTCAAGGCTCCAGCGCTTTGCATCGCACTTTCTCTTGATCTGCCGCACATAGTCCAGAAGAAAATCATCAATGAACTTTTTGGATCTCTCCTCGATCTCCGGGTTGGGATTCTGCGGGATCAGCTTACGCATGGAAGGATCCTCAATGCCCCGCACCAGAACTTTCAGCATGTAAGCCTCATTGACACGGCTGAACTCAGAGGAGATCTGCTGGCTTAATTCCGAAACGAGCAGATTGCCTCCCATCTCATCCGTAAAGGAAAGGGCGTCGTCCAGTTCAAAGTTATCCCAGACTGTCGCATTCATATTAAGGTTGCCAAGGTCAATAACGCCGATCATGGCATCCTTGCTCCCGGCAGGATCAAGATAAGTGACGCCCGCAGATTCCGCATAGACATACTTTGCCTTGATCTCAAAACGCTTGGTTACAACTTCCCCCTCGCTCTTCATCTTCATCCTGATCTCAACCGGACCGTCCGGGAGGATGTAATTCTTATACTCCTGGCGTTTTTCGATATTCTTAAACTCCTCTACGGGAATCCCGATCACAACCGTTACCTGATCCTGCTCCTTCGTGCTCACGCAAAGCCCGATCCCGGCCAGTGTACATATCCTGTGGATCTCGGACATCTTGGACGTTACCAGATCGGCCGCACCCTTGGCGCCGTTTCCTACCTTATATATATGGCCGAACGCCTCGACGATCATGGTATCAGCCTCAATAGCATCATCCTCAAATAATCCGTCGCTAAACCTGGTCGGGAATCGGAACGTTTTCGTCGCTTTCTTTTCCTGATTATAAACCGCAATCTTCGTGTTACCCTTGCCGCAGTCTACCGCAATATATCTTTCCATCTCTAATCCTCCTCACCCAATCCCCGCAGGATAGCCAACTCGCTAATTTCCTCCCGCTTATCTGTTCGCGCAGCTGTACTTCCTGCGGATTTCTCTGTCGCTTTCCCGTGCAGATCCTCTTTTGGCACATCGGCTCTACCGGATGTCCTTGGCACCGGATCATCGGGAAGAACTGCCATGTCTTCGGATGGGTTATATTCCAAAAGCGCCTGTTTACGCAGCAGAATATAATCCGCGGCAGAGATTTCCGGGAAACAGCCTGATGACGTTTTGACGCAGGACACATAGTTTGCTATGAAATTGGATATAAACCTTTCCTTATCCATTCTCCGGTCCCTTGTTTCCTTTTTGTATATTATACAATATATGTATAATATGTCAATACATATTTACACATCAGAACGCCTTAAAGGGATAATTTTGTCTGCACGGCGGAAAGACGCTCCTTAGACATGCGTACATAATCTTCATTCACATCTATGCCGATGTATTCCCTACCGAACCTGATGCAGACAACGCCCACGGTGGATGTCCCGCAAAAGGGATCAAGCACTGTCCCATCTGCCGGGCAGCCTGCCAGAATACAGGGTTCGACCAGATCCTCCGGAAATGTTGCATAGTGAGAACCCTTATACGGCTTTGTGGAAACCGTCCAGACATCCCGCTTATTGCGTTTGGGTCTGAACTCATACGCCGATCCGGATTTTGTACGAAAAAAGACATCAGGATTGTCTGTATATTTTTTCCCTCCATACCGCGGCAGGACGGCTTTCATATTACCGTTTTTTCTGCCGTAGGCATAAGAGCCTTTTTGTGATGCAATGTTTTGTGCATACCGTTTTACCGAGGAATCCGCAACCGGTTCGGAAATTGATTCCGCATCATAGTAATAATGCGGTGCTTTTGATAAAAGAAAGATATATTCGTGGGACTTGGTACATCTGTTTTTCACGCTTTCCGGCATGGGATTAGACTTGGCCCAGATGATGTCCTGCCTCAGATACCATCCCCGTCTTCTGAGTTCAAAAGCCAACATCCAGGGGATCCCTATAAGATCCCGGGCTTTTATATCCCCTCCCTTATATGAATTTGTATCTTTTATGGTAAGAGAACCATGGTTTGTATTCTGCACATGAACGGACGACGATACAGGACGATGAGCTGTCCCTTTACTACTACCCGCATAGCTGTCGCCTATATTTATCCATAATGTACCATCATCTCGCAATGTTCTCTTGACCTCGTCAAAAATATCCGCCAGTTTTTCTATGTATTCATCCGGCGAATCTTCCAGTCCAATCTGCTGATTGGAGCCATAATCACGCAAACCGTAATACGGAGGGGAGGTAACACAGCAGTTGACACTTCCGGTCGGTAATTTTTTCAGTATTTCTCTGCAGTCGCCGCAATAAATCATTTTTCCTCCAATACATCCGACAATACGCCTACTATATCTTCCAGACGATTGCTCTTTCTGGTTTCGCTTTCCTCCGTTACATCGGATGTGACGGGTTTTTCCATATCAGATACCGGATCATTCAGGATATATTTGGGAGAATTTTTCCGCGCCATGTTCTCTTCCTTAAATGACTCTGAGGTAATTTCCGTATCATTTCTATTTGATATTTCTGTTCCGGCCATTCCCAATATGCCTGTGACTGCTGCACAGAGACATAAAAGCAGTACTGCACCGCCGATTAGAACCATTGAAAGCTGATTGATTTTAGATATTTTTTTCATGTTCATCATTTATCTTCTCCTTTAATCTGTCTCCCGTTTTCTGTCTTCTCTTCTTCACACAGATCTTCATAACCACAGACCACCATTCCCACAACAGAAAAGAGAAACGGCAATGTCCATCCGGCGGCTATAAAACCCAACACGACAAATAGAAAGTACCCGATTTCTTCCTATTTCCTTTCCCTAAAATCCCATAGCCATGTGCAAATCCCTCATAGTGGCAAATTTGTTCCGTATACACTCCTGCAGATTTGCCCTGACAAGCGCCTCTGCTACGGCAGGACAAACAGCATTCCCACAACGGGCCACCTGATCTGAACGACTGATCGGACAACCATAAACATCGTGATCAATAATATAATCAGACGGAAAGCCCATGGCATTGTATAGTTCTCTGGGCGTCAACATCCGCAGGCCGATATCCGAAATATAATACGATGTATCCGCAATGGTAAGAGACAGGATCTCATCATCGGATAGATGATAACCGCAGTATCGGTTTAAGAGATCACGTATTTCCGGCCAGTAACCAAGATTATCAATGCAATCTGCTTTCACAATTTTCGTTATGACCTTTCCATACCCGGCGTCTCTTGCCGTAACAGTCATGCGGGGAGATGTCCTGCTCCGGCTTTTATCCTGTCCCTTGAGATGAGTGAACTGCGATACCATCAGGGCATTATGGTCCACCGCTGTCACTGTCGGCAATGGGGACCGCATTTCTGCTCCGACAATGCCCGAAAAATATTTTTGAAGATACGCGATGGTTATTCCTTCGCGATCTTTGGAAGTAATTGTTTGAAGTGGTCTGTGTAAACCAATTCCGTCCCTTCCATTTCCACAGTATTCTGTCAGACAAACTGTACTAAGTCCGTATCTGTTGGCTGCATCAACCGTATTTAGCGGGTTAGTAAGTATCTGTCCCCTGTTTTCTTTATCTGATCTTTCAGAATGATATTGTATAAGCGACGGTGCAACGACAAAATTCCTGTTTCCGGTTGTGATTGTCGGCAACGGTGTTTCCATGCCATGAGGCGCATTATTGGAATTATTGCTCATAATATAGGGTGATAAGTGGTCTACTATGTACGGTTCAGCACTTTTGATAACAAATTTATCAAGACCTCTGGCGATTCTGCGCAAGGTATTCTCTTTAAGTGGCCTGACAACTCTTACCCCATACTTTTCCTTGATCTCTTCTTTGCTCTCGAATATGGAGTAACACGGCTGCGTCCAATCAATAATCTCCGCAGCGGATCTCCACGGCAGGCATTTTCCGCTTTTAACGTCCACACTGTCTATGGGCGCATGGGTTCTGTCCGGCCATATTATAGGTTGTCCGTCACACCGGGCAATCAGATAAAAGCGTTTCCGGATTGTCGGAGCGCCATAATCAGCAGCGCAAAGTTCCTTCGTCTCAATCTTATAACCAAGATCGGCAAGCTGCCTGTACCACTTTTGATATGTCTGTCCGGATTTGCTTTTTACCGGTTTTCCTTTCCGTACCGGTCCCCAGGTAACAAATTCGGGAACATTTTCAAGCATTATCACGTCCGGCCTTACGGTTCCCGCCCAACGCAGGACAACCCATGCAAGACCTCTGATATGGCGGTCAACAAGCGCAGCTCCCTTTGCCCTTGAAAAATGCTTACAATCCGGTGAAAACCATGCAAAACGTACTTTTTGCCCTTTCGTTACTTCGATTGGATCCACTTGCCATATATCTTCCAGGAAATGTTCTGTATACGGGTGATTCTGTTTGTGCATCATAATCGCGCTCTGATCATGGTTGATCGCAATATCTACCGGATGCCCCGTCGCCAATTCGATTCCTGTGCTGGCACCGCCGCCGCCCGCAAAACTGTCAACATATAATACGCTCATAATTTAATAAATCTCCTTATGCTTTTTTGTAATCGAAATCCTCAAATTTACCACAAGTTCTAAAAATAATCCTGTTATTTACCCACCTTTGTAAGTGCTTTAATTTGTCACCTTGCGGTATATTTTTTTTATTGTAAAGCATTACATAAGGGTTATATCCCAAAGCTCTAATTGTATATACTCTATCTAAATCCTGCTCAAATGTAGTATTGAAATTACAAAGTATATAAACTGTCATCTTCCGATGATCATAACCGCTTATCTCTTGAAACATCTTAAATTTTGGAATGACTATATCTTTATCTTCATATTTATCCCAGGCAAAATGAACGTTCTTAATTTTCATCTGCGTTATCAGTTCTGCTTTTTCTTCCGTCATAAGGCGGATGTCGATACCTTGCGAGAAATCTATCCATGCCTTACTGTCTATAAGTTGATGAAAAAGCTCTTTCCAATCCTTACAAGCGGTTATATTGGGATCTAAAAGTACTATATTCTTTTGCCCTTGCCAAAAAGTATCTAAGTCAGCAACCTTAACAGAACATTTTCCCTCTTTACTTGCAACATGACAGAAATTACAGCATCTGGGACAACCTCTTGTCAAAAATCCGTATGCCGTATCTCTGATCTCCGGCATCTTTTCATAGTAAATGGAATAGTCCGGATATATTGTTTCTATCTCTTTGGCCAGTTTTATATCATTTTCGATATGATATATTTCTTTTCCGCCCATCCACTCAATACAGTAACCGCTACCACCTTTTGAAATTTCCCTTGCATTTATGTAATATGGATAGTCAGGTGTGAAACTGAATACCTTGCTCATATAAACCTTATCCAAAGGCTCATTTGGAAACCCATGGAAAAGCGGTTTATACCATTCAACACTATCTCCATTCCGCTTATGCCAAGCGGACAGTTTCATTAAAGGAATATTTGGAAAATTGTGGCCATCTACATCAATAAGTCCTATTCTCATTTATTTATGTCCCTCTTCTCTGGGAGAACTCATTCAGCCGGATAACATTGCGCTGTACATCAGACATATAGCAGGCAAGTTCCTTTTCCTCCATCCTTTAATGCAAAACGGCATATGAAAGTACCCATAAAAATACTAACCAGCATACAATAGCACTCATAAATCCGATAATAATCGCGGCAACCTTTTTGATTTTTCTTTTCTTTTCCTTTCTCTTTAGGACATCAATATCCTGTACCATTACGGAATATTTCGGATCATGAGGGCTTTGTGTCGCAGCACGAAAGGCACTGAATTTCTCAGCATCGAAACGGAACTCATCTCTCTCTTCCAATTCAAATAACTCTCTATTCATTTCTCTCTTCTCCTTTTAACCGCTTTCTTATTTAGTTAATTACCTTATATATTAATTCAAAGAGACATATGAATGTATCCATAAGACTACTAACAGGCATATAACAGCGCCTGAAAATCCTATTAGGATTGAAATAAATGATTTCTCTATTTTGTACTTACTAATGACACATGAAATGAGTTTTATTCCGGCAAAACATATTGTTCCATACCCCAAAGCATCAGCATATCGCTCATGATATAGAACCAGCAGAGCTATTAATCCTGCAAATATGATTGGAATTGAAACAATTCCGATTAAAACTCGGTGATCATCGAACCATACATCCTTATTTTTCTTATCTGTCATAGCATTTTTCCCCTTTCTCAGTTAGTAGTTTTCTTATTTCCCTTTTTTTCTCCTGTCCCATTTCTACGATCTGATCTGTCAACTCCGTTATTATTTTCCTATCCTCCGCGGAAAACCCGTTCAGCCGGATTACAGTCCGCCGCACATCCGACATACAACAGACAAGTTCCTTCTCTTTTTCCTTTGACAGCCCGTAATGGGAAACCAGTATATCCTTCCACTTTTTGGGAGGTTTTGATTTCCCGGTTTCAACGTTTGACAGAAAGGTTGCAGAAACGCCGAGTACGACTGCCATGTCCTTCAGCTTTTCACCCCGGTCCATACGGATATTGCGCAAATATTTTCCAAAAGGTGTAATCATAATTTTCCCCTCTTTGCCAAAATAAAGTATTGTATGCTCCGAAAATAAAAATTCGCATTATATATAATCACCGTGATGTAACTCATCTCGCGTATCGGGTCGTATAGATCAGCATAAAAAGAAATCCCGAAAATACCTTTTACTGTTATAAGAGACGCAATGGTTATAGCAAACATAGCTATACCAACAACCCCTGCTCTTTCCATAGATTCCGTGAATATAGTATCGAATGGTATCTTCTTAATTATTTCTTTCATGATTTTCCTCCTTTATCTGGCTGAATATGTTCACAATCCATGCAAAAAATCCTGTAATCCAGAATGCAATGAATATGACAAGTGACAGTGCCATACAATCCGTGAAGGTTATTTCCTTAAGAAAACCGCCGGGAGTTTGAAACACTAATGACATAATGGGAAGAAAAAAATATACCGTAAAGGTTGCGCTGTTAGCTAAAGTCCAATAGAAAACCGGTGTGAATATGCTTTTGAACGGTATCTTTTTCATTATTTCTTTCATTGCCTGCCAAGACTCCCTTCTGTTTCCATGTTGTTTACATGTTATTTTCACTTCATTCCCATCGTCTTATTTAAAAACATGCTGAGAGCAATAAACACGCCAATCGCAAAACAACCTATGCCGTAATAGGCTGAACGAATTTCGTCCTCATCCCTGTTTTTGTGGTAGCGGATGATGGAACCGATGGTGGCAATGACGGCAAAAATTCCTACAATACCGATTAAAATAAAGAAAAATACAACATCGTCCATGTACATGTCTCTCCTCCTTAAAACCTTCCCCGATTTTTTACACACCATCTTACAAACCCGTTCCTGATGTCTCCGATCTTTACCACGGTATCAGGCTCCACTTTACTTCCGCAATAGTGGCAGTAAACGGTGTCCGCCACATCTGCCTCCCTGCCGCACTTCGGACAGTGAGACTTTAAGACCGCAAAATCATTTTCGGAATGCTTGGTCCCGCACTTTTCGCAGTAACCGGTAACTGTCTGAAAAGGCTCTCCGCAGGTGCCGCAGATAAGATCCGTTTCATAATCCCTTGCTCCATCAGATGCAATTTTAGATAACACCAACATCACAACTGCAATCAGAAAGACCAGTAAAATAATTGTTGCGGTGATACACGCAAAAATCTTTTCTTTTTTACTATATATCCCTGTAATATCCATGCCGTCCCCTTTCTCTTTTATCCGCTTACTTTACATATTCTGCATTTTCCAGCCTAATATCTATGGTATCCACCTTATCGTATACAACCGGAAGAAGGAGCCTGTTTATAAGATTTTTCTCCTTTTTCCTGCCTTCCTTTACTTCCGTATTCCAGTCTGAGACTTCCCGTACCAGATCCACCGTCATATCGTCAGCAGATTCCACTTTTGCAAGCAAAATTTCATATTGATCCGGAACGGAATTTAACCTATCGGTTTCTTTAATGTTATCGTAAGTTAAACTACAGAAACAAACCGTGACCAATAAGCACAATAAACACTTATGACCTTCATAATTTTTAAAATAAATAACCGTAATCGCTGCTGAAATAATGACTAAGGTTATAAATATAATGTTGCCTACTGTGACCATACACCACCGCACTCCTCTCTTTCCTCATAATCTCTACAATTCTCTGCACCAACGTACTTTCTTTTCGGTAGGGTACTTTGGTTTTAACTGCTGCGAAATAAGTTTTCGCGGTCTGCTTGGCACATTCCAATCTCCCCCCCCCAGCCTTCTCCAAATCAACGACCCATCCGCTTGCTTTCAGGCTTACTCCGCTTTCACTCTGCAGGATATAGGTTATGATCTTTTTATACCCCATATCCTTCGCGATACGCGCTGCTCTTCCATACAATATACTGCAGGCATTCCGCGTTCCATCTGTACACAGCCTTGTAACCTCTAAAGTTTTACCATCGTCCAAATATCTGCTTACCGGTCTTCCAACAATGCAAACGCCTACAAGTTTTTCGCTGTTATAAGCTGCTATGCTGAACTTATGCCCTTGTACCTTTGTGTGGTGTCTATGTATGTTTGTGACAAAATCGTTCGCATCTTTAAGCGATATAGGTTTTATATTTAAATCACTCATTTTAATAATCACTCTCCATTTATTCACGGCTATGCTTTCTTTTGGAATCCTGCCAGGTATTCGTCTACGCCGACTTCAATGATATATTTCATGATTTTTTCTGTTTCCATCCGATCATTGGAACTGTCAATAGGTTCATATTCAATGGGGGAATAATCTTTCCTTTCGATTATCCTGATTTCCTTATCGCGTTCCGGAACACCGTTTGGTATAGCAACAATATATTGTCCAAGCATCTGTCTTTCCCTCTCTCTTTCCTTCAATTAGTGTGAATACTGTCGATAAAATATGTCCGGCAAATCCGGAGCCGTATCTTGACCCGACTGCCTGCTAAAAGCTTCGTTTTACAAAGAACCTTACAACCGGATTCTCTATTTCACTCAACTTTACCTTGGCGTTGTGTGCTATGAGCCCGCCACATTTGTCACAATATACCTTATGGTCAAATCCTTCCAGTTTTCCGCAGTTTAAACAATAAGGATAGCGGTCAACCGTATCGTCTTCTGAATGCTTTGTTCCGCATGTCGTGCAGTAATCCTGTCCCGGATTGGAAACATAACTTTGTCCGCATCCGCTGCAGTAGAGTATATTGCCATATTTGAATGTTGTAACTGCTCCTACGAGAATAACTACCAATAACGCGACCATACATCCAAAGGCGAGAGCTGATATTGTGTATGCAAAACCACTCCATAACTTCCTGCCATATTTTTTCTTGTTTCGGTCAATGTTCGTATTCATGCTTGATGCTTTGTTGTCTTTTATTACAATCTCCATATTTATCCTCCTTTATTTCCATGCCGTTAAGGCGGAATAGTTTATTCCCATTATCAACATAGAAAATACGAAACAGCCAAGATTTGAAAAATATAAACAAACCTCATTCTTAGTTACGCTTGAATTATGATAGCTGTACATCAAAACAACAGTATCAATAAAGACAAATACTCCCCAAATAATGTAAATAGGAAGAGAATGTATCAGATCTTTTGTCATATCTGCGGATTCCACTTTTACGGACTGATCTTCACACCACTCCTGAGCAGAACCTAAACTCTTTATTTCATAATCCGGAACAAAATTTGCTTTATTTAAGATACTGAAAAAGAGCACGCAGACACCAAAAAAGACTATAAAGGCGCAACAACCTTTTTTTACTTTCCGGCGAGAAAAATTATCAACTCCTGAATTGATCGAGAATATCGCAAAGATTAAAAATATAATACAGCCTGCTTTGAACATATTTTTACCTTTCATTTTCCATATTGCTGTTGGGTCGATCATGCAGCGCAGAAAGACCATAACTTGACCGAAATATATACTAAGGCTGCAATAACACCGCCAAACCCGATCCAAAATCTATCACATGCCATCAGGATCCCGCCCACGCCCACCATAAAAAGAAAGATCAGCAGAACGTTATCATCCATGGAGCAAACCTCCCCTTTTTACAGGAAATGCCGTTTTCCGCTCTCAGCAACGACCATCTATCCCTCCCACAATGCCGCGAATCCTTCGTCAGCCCACAGCCCTGTCCCGCTATCCTGTGCAGAGATCCGCAGTTTTTCAAACAGATCAGCATATTTGACATTAGGCCGAAACATCTTGTCATAGGCGTATCCGTCACGAACAAGCACAGCATTCAGCATGTTCCCAAAGTCTGAGGTATCTTCAGAAAGCCAGACATAAGCCAGTGTCCGGCCGTATTTGTCTGTCGGCTCCTCGTCATATTCCAGGTATACCGTTGTTCCCTCCTGCAGGATGGTTTTGGTATAATCGCTTGCATAGGTGCCCCATACAGTGTTTTTAGAATCATCCGCGTGAACCGATTCCGGCGTATCTACACCGATCAGACGAATTTTCAACTCAGTCTCCCCTATGAAGGCATAAAAGGTATCGCCATCCACCACCCGATCAACGGACGCTTTAACAAGCTGCACGGAAGAGTCTGCCTTTTTCTCTGCCATCTGCTCGGCAACCGTAGTCGGAGCGCTTTCCCGAATGGCATCCGCATTCTCTTCCGGCTCCTCCATGGACGCAGTTTCTCCGACAGCGTCGATGTCCTCACCACCCGTTAATGCAGCGATACCATTGTCAAACCTGGATTCTCCTCCGCCAATTACGCGAAACAGATCCGCTCCAATAGTGAAAAAGTGTTTCAGATCCTTGCCAAATTCCGAAAATAAAGAGGCATCACTTTCGTATTCCGCGACGGTATCATATCCGTCCTCGGTCTGCATGGACACTCCGGCGCCTGCATGTGTCAGCATATAAACGCCAAGAATCACGAGTATGGGAAAAAATATAAGCCAGATCTTTCGTTTCATAAATTTCGCTCGCGCAGGAATACCCATCACCTTAAAGCAATGGGGACTGAATCAATTCCAGTCCCCGCGGACTCCTTTCTTTCATGTTTTCATGCTATTCTGCGGGTGTCTCTGCCGCAGGAGCCTGTTGCGTATCTACGCTGACCAGGGGATCTCCCTCATAATGTACATTTTTGTTTACCTTGGCATCGTATGTGCCCGCTTTCATGACCTCCCGCAGATCAAATCCCGTGGTTTCCTTTACGGATTCGATCACTTTTGCCAGAACTGCGGGTGTATAGCCGCCCACCTGGGCCACACCGCCCTCTCCGGATCCGCCGTCGATGACCGTTACCTTGTCAATGGCAGCTATGGGTTTCGCTATGGCCTCCGCTATGGCCGGCAGCTGTTCAAAAACAAGCTGTGTCACGGCTGCATCGTTGTACTTCTGGTATGCCAGGGCTTTCTGTTCCATAGCCTCGGCCTCAGCGATACCCTTAGCCCTGATTGCCTCTGCCTCCGCCTGTCCTTTTACCCGGATAGCCTCTGCCTCTGCCTCTCCCATGGCTTTGATCGCCTCTGCCTCCTGTTGTTTCCTGTATTTTTCCGCCTCCGCTGCCTGCTGGGCCGCATATCTGTCCGCCTCAGCCTGCTTACGCACTTCAGCCGTAAGGGACTGCTCTTTTACCTGCGCTTTCTGTCTCTGCAGTTCCGCCTCTTTCTCCTGTTTGGCAATATCCGCCTCCTGTGACGCAATGTCGATGAACTTACGCTGTTTCTGCTCCTCGATCTTATAAGCCGCATCCGCCTCTGCCTTCTTGGTATCTTCCTGCAGCTTTAATTCCGCTCTTCTTACTTCCAGGGCATTCTGTTTTTCCGCAATGTCCTTATCTGCCTTCATACGGGCCTCGTTTGCCTCCTGATCCGCCAACGCCTGCGCGATTTTGATCTCCTTCTCGCTGTTCGCACGGGAAACGGCCGCCGATTTGGATATAGCGACTACGTTATCGACACCGAGGTTTTCGATAACATGCTCGCCGTCCGTGAAGTTCTGCACGTTGAAACTGACGATCACCAGACCCATAGCGCCAAGGTCGGGTGCGGCGTTCTCCTTCACCAGTTCGGCAAATTTCTGACGGTTGCTGACCATATCGCGCAACGCCATCTGACCCACGATCTCACGCATATTGCCTTCCAGGACCTCCCTGGCGATCTGCGCGATATATTCCGGTTTCTGGTTCAAGAAGTTCTTCGCGGCAAGCCCGAGCAAATCCTTGTCCTTGCCGATCTGTACGTTGACGGCAGAATCTACCATGATATTGATGTAATCCGCCGTTGGTACGGAAGAACTGGTCTTCACGTCAATGGGGATAAGCTCTAAGGACAGCGTGTCAAGCCGCTCCAGAAATGGGATCCTGATTCCCGCTTTCCCGATCAGTTCCCTGGGTTCTTTCCGGAAACCCGAGATGATGATCGCCGTATTAGGCGCCGCCTTTACATAGCTGGAGAATATAATCAGCAGCAAAAGTATCAGCAGGAGCGCAATGCAGATCACTGAAATCGGCCCGTGAAATGAAAAGTTTAAGATTGTTGACATTTTTTTAACCTCCTTGAATATATTTTTATTTTTATCCGGCTCTGCCGGATCATAGCATGGTTTTTATTCGTCCGGAATACAGATTCCATACGGCGTCAGATCCAGTCTGCCATGCTCAAAGGCCCATCTGATCTGATTTTCCATCTTCGTATAGCCAATATTCGCGGAGGACAAATCCAAGTGGTATACACAAAAATACTCATCGTTAAATTGGGGCAGATGAAAATAAATTGTTTTTGGCGTCCCCTCATTTCCGTTACTTTTTTGTTTGAACCATATATCCTCGGCTTTCATTTTCCGGATTTCTTTTTCCGGTGCATTCGCCATGTAGATTTCTGTTGCAGCCGCAGCACTCAAATCACCGTCCTGATCAAGATATAAAACATGATACATTCCTTACGCCTCCCGTTTTCCTGAATTTTTCTTCCGATTCGTGGATATTTCCGATCACCGTAACAGATTCGTTACTTTCCCGGAAACCAATATCCTTTTTCAGATTCAAATCGGACGATATAGGTGTTTTTTTAGAAGTTCCAAAACCTCTCGCCTGAGTAACATTGGCTCGTTGTTTCTGGAAAAATTATCATTGTCAAAAAAAACGTCCAAATCTTCCAACTCCGCAATAACCTTGTCAACGTCAAAGGCAGTAGGCATTTCAACAACATTCTGACGGATTTTGTCTATTCGGCAATTTGCGGAAAAGTCTTTTTGATCCTTGCAATTCACATAACCATTTTCATCTATTTCCTTTAACACTTCACCTCTACTGATTAAATCACCCATTCCATACCTCCGTTAAAAAATCCTTATATGAATCAAGAAATCATTAATAACACTTCCTCCTTTTTGTATATTATACAATATAACAAAAATATGTCAATATGTATGGACACGCGCCCATATATATTGACATATCATTTCTCAACATAAGACCATTTTTACGGGAAAATCATTTCCAGTTTTCCGCCGCGTTTCATCTTAACATCCGCAGAATACCGTTTTCCCTTTTTGGAAATCAGCCCGTCCACATGTATCGTCTCGCCGGAAAGCAGTTTTTCCATTTCGCTGTCGGACAGATCCTTTCCGTTCCGGCCGCCCACAGTGGTAAAGATTGAATATCCGCAGCCGCATTTCAGCATTTTCCCGTATCGGATCAAAGTTTTTCCTTCCTTCTTACACTTGTCCCGCGGACAGATTAAGGAGGTTTCTTCCATTTCCGACTGGTTTTCCATTCCGGGAAACTCCATCTTCACTTCCCCATCTTTCAGAAAGAAGGATGCGCTGAAAGGCTTTCCTTTTTTGGAGATCAGACCGTCTACCGGATCCGTCTTTTCCCCGGCGATCAGCTTTTCAAACTGCTCCTGCCCCATTTTGTCGAACATATCCTTTGACAGAGCAAATTTGCAGCCCTTTGTTTTATAGTTGTTGCAGCCGATCCCGAACCGGGTGGTGACAATCTCCCCGCCGCAGAAAGGGCAGTCTGCTACGACAATCCCGAGGCTTTCGTCCGGCATCTGCTGTTCGGCCTGCTTGCTTTTGATACTCTCTATGCTGTCCGAGATGTATTTGTACAGAGTGTCCCGGTATTGTTCCCCGGTGATCTCTCCGCTTTCTATCTGCGCCAAACCTTTTTCCCAACTGGCCGTCATTCGGGGGGACAGTAATTTCGGCAAATTCTCCTCGACGATGTCATACAGAACTTCTCCGTCCGGATGTGCAGATACCGCCTGTGACTTTCCGTTTACGGTGATATAACCGTTTTTCTCCAGCTTTTTTATGATTTCTGCCCTGGTAGCGGAGGTTCCGATGCCGCTGCCTTTGATTTGCGCCCGTAAATCCTCATCCTCAATCAGATTTCCGGCGTTCTCCATGGCAAGAATCAGACTTCCGGTGGTATAACGTTTGGGCGGAGATGTCCGGGAGTCCCTCACGACAAAGGTGGCCGGGAGAATGGTTTTCTCCCGTACAGCTGCGAGCGTTTCATTCCGTTCCTTATCTTCATAGCCCGTAACGGCCAGATACCCCGGTGCCGTCAGATTCTTTTCGGAGGCATAGAATTTCTCTCTGCACGCATGAACCAGCTCAACTTCAACCTTTTCATACTCCGCCGCAGGATAAAAGATGGACAAGAACCGCTCAACGATCAGATGATATATCTGAGTCTGCAGTTCATCCAGCCCGGAGACGTCCCCCTGGCCTGTCGGAATGATGGCATAATGGTCCGTGATCTTCTTATCATCACAGTATTTAGACTTCCTGATGTCCCTGTACCAGCCCTTTTGAAGAATTTCCTGCGCGTTTTCCGCTTTATGGCCCATATATAAAAGCCCTTTGATATTCTTCCCGATCTCCACGGCTACCGCGGAGGATAACACACGGGCGTCCGTTCTGGGATAGGTGGTGAGTTTCCCTTCATACAACGCCTGCGCCACTTCCAGGGTTTTGTCGGGGCTTATTTTAAACCGCCTGGAACACTCATTCTGCAGTTCCGCCAGGTTATAAAGTAACGGAGCCGCTTTCTTTTCCTGTTTTTTCTGCACATGAAGGACAGCCAGACGCTTATCCTGCATGAGTCCCGCAGCCAGTCTGACCGCATCCTCTTTACGCTTAAAGCCGGAATCATCATACAACAGCGGGCTTTGATAGAAAGCAGAGGTTTCCACGGCTTTCCAGTGGCAGATAAAGCCTGCATCCGCGTCGATCCTGAAGAACGGCGTCGGCTTGAAGTTCCTGATTTCCCGCTCCCTGTCCACGATCATCCCGAGTACGCAGGTCATTACACGACCGACACTGAGCGGCTTGAATTTTGTGGATTTGATCTTTCGGTTATACTCGTAGCCAAACTTGCAGGACAGCGCGCGGGAAAAGTTTATACCAATGGCATAATCCTCTATCGCCCGCATATAGCCCGCATCTGTCAGCCGGTCATATTCGGACGCGTCTCTGGCGTCCCGTATGCCACAGCGGATGGCGTCATCCGTCTGCGAGTCAATCCAGACGCGTTTCATCTTCGCCTGTCTGTTCCATCCTGCCATGCGGTATACAAGGCGCTGGATATACTCTCCTTCTCTCCCGGAATCTCCTGCATTGTAAATAACACCCACGTCCTTACGGTTCAGGCACTCCTTTACCACGTTAAACTGTGCCCGGACGTTTTGAATGACTTCATATTTATATTCACGCGGCAGAAACGGTAGCGTGTCCAGACTCCAGTTTCCCAATGCCGGATCATATACTTCCGGGTATGACATGGTGACAAGATGGCCGATACACCATGTTATTATGTAGGAATCGTTCTCTATATAACCGTTATGCTTGCCTGTGACGCCAAGGGCGCTTGCAAACTGCCGGGCTACGCTGGGTTTCTCTGTAATGATCAGTTTTTTCAATTTGAGGCTCCTTTCTGGAATATATTGTATAGTATACAATTTGTAGGTCTATCGTATCATAAAATGAAAAAAAAGCAACAAAAAATCCCCTGCCGGGTGGCAGGGGACTCATGGTTATAAAATTGCCGGGAGATCGTCCTTATGTAAGAACTTCTCCTAGTCTTGCACTGTATCTTTTCTTTACCGGTTTCTTGACCACCACATCTTTAAGATTCGAATTGACTTTCAGAAGCCGTTCCTTGTTTTTTCGCTCTATTGCTTTCGCTTGCGCTATGTTCAGGTTCTGCATTTAATTCCTCCTATCCAACCACAAAATCAAAGTAAACCGCATTAACCATATCATTTTCATCTGGAATGCGTATATATGTGTCAGTTGTATCAACATACATCAATTCACCAAGCCCATTTCGCTTTACTGTCAGAGGATAATTCTGAAATATACGCCTATGTGCGTCTAATGTCTTTCCTTCATACAAATGCGCGTTCTGTTTTGTTAGTTGCATTTACTCCACCTCGCTTTCAAGCCATTCCAGCCAAGCGTTTTGGCAATCAGTGTCTAGTTTTTTGGTATCTATACATCCGCAGTATAGCCAACAATTACAACAATCTCCATGCGGTATCTCGTCCGCCAATAGCACCGCCATTTCCTCTATGCTCATGGACTTTATCTTCTCAAAGTTGGTCATTTAACCACCCTCTTTCCTAACCGCTTTATACAAACAACCGTTCTGAATGAACATAAGCACGGATCTAAGTGACATTTATTTGAAAGGTCTATTCCAATCCTCAAGATGTACGCCGTACATGACGCCATCCTCTACGTCGTCCTTGTCAGTCACTTCTGCCTCGGAACCATCGGTATAGAGAGCGTATATCGTAAACTTCCCGAAAAGCTCACGCGCAGCGGCACTACTCATGGGAATCATGCCGTTCCACGTATACCCATACCGAAACATGTTCTCCACGACATACGAATTTTCAGCCACATCAACATGACATTCAATTAAGGAAAACGCATTCCAAAAGGAAGTCTCGAATGTCTCCGGTTCTCCCATTGCCATACCGTTATTTACATTTTCCCTATAACAGTCTGCCATGCTGGACAGGAAATTCTCATATGCTTTATCGCTCCTGTCGAGATGAATTGTCAGCAGATTCATCAGATCCTCAACTGAGTCAAGAAACTCGTCACAATCCTCAGTGTCATTCTCATGCATCTGTGCCAGATACACACGGTAAATCTCCTCTTCTGTCAGCTCAAACTCATGTTCCACGCCGTTGATTGTTCTTTTAATCGACATTTTTCCCATCGTTATTTTCCTCCATCACATAGTTGTATTCGCCTTTTTCCTTCAGAAAACAATGAAGAAAGTCTGCCAATTTGTACGCATAAACCGATTCATATACCGCATTCAAAGTGAAAATCGTAAATGATTCATTGGTTTTTCTATACAGATAGTCCCTGATATGCAGTAATTCTTCCATCTTTTCATATACACGACTGCGAAGTTCATACCCCTCTTCGCTGTTGGCAGCATTGTATTGCTTATCCGATGTCAGACATTCCTTTTTGGAATGGAACCCCGTCATCTCAAAGACATATTTCCTCAGTACAGGAAGATCCAGCCAACCGGTAAGAGAGTAATCCTGATCCGTGCTGTTCTGGAAACCAAGAACAGTGGACTTAACACCTTCGGGTAAAACTAAACCTTCAGGCAACTCTCCCACCAGTGCGATCAGATTCATTTCCCTGTACAGAATAAAATGGAAATTGAGAACATGATAAATCCATTCAGCATCAGCTCTTCTGATTTTCCGCACGTCTTCTTTCGTATGTATATCCCGCCTAAATCGCATGGACGGTGCACCACGAAATACCTCTTTCAGATAATTCTGTGCATTTTCCTCGGTTCTGTACCAGTCCATAATACGGCTCGCTGTATTAAGCAGATCTTTCCGCGGTGCCTGCATTACAGTTAAATCCAAATAATAACTCATCTTTTCCCTCCGATCCGGGGCAGGCATGTTGTACCCGCCCCGACAACTCTTTTTTATTTGTTATAGATACGCCGCATCCGGCACTATAACTCCGTCTTTCCCTATAACAAAGGACTGGTGATATTCCAGTTCTCTTATAACTGCCGTTATGGTTTCGTATGCGGCCCGTAATTCCAGATACCTGGTTATAAATCCTATAACCTCTGTATAAAGCCACATTTGCTGATCTTTTGTCAGCCTTCCCATAACTTTAATTCTCTTTTTCTTTTCCTCTGCTGCCTCGCCGTAATCCAAATATTTACCCTCGCTTTCCAGCAGCGCCACCATGTCAGTATCAGATAGCAGACAGGCAGCCGTATTAAACCATGATATACCCGCCGGCGTGCTTTTCTCTCCGTCGTCCCTATAAAATTCCAGTTTTTTAGCCGGCAACTTATACCATATTTTATCTTTCAGCCCTTGCAGCTCTTCCAGCATATCAGCCGCCAAAATTCCCATTTCGTTTATCTGATCGCTGTAAAAGTCCCAATATTGGCTATTTTTTTCCGGTGCATCACAGTAGCAGTCTACTATTTCCTCCAAACTGTCCCATACGCTCCATAAATCCAGTTTTTTATAAAGCGCCATTTTCTACTACCTCTCTTTCCTCAAAATTTCCCTACGACCTAGGGCGGGCATGTTGCACCCGCCCCGACAACTGAATATTTGTTACGAATGAATCTGCTGCATAAGCAGTTCCGTTACATTAACTTTCTGGCTGTTAGCAAGGTAAGCATACAGGCAACCGTCCGACTCATCGAGTTTAAGCCTATCTATAACTTTTGAAGACAGACTCTGCAGTTCTTTTAGGACGCTGTTGGAAGAATATTCCTCCACATCTTCCGGGTGATATTCCGGGAAACGGTAGTCTGATACTCCTTCGATTGCGTCCATAATTGCATTGTCGGCAGCCATGCCGTAATCAAAGATATTCTTCTGTGCCAGACGGGACGCATTTGCTACCTGAGTTTCGTCCAGTTCCACACGACCTTCACAGTAACTTCTTACAATTTCCCTGTATGTCGGATCATCATAAGCCATCTTTTTTTCTCCTTTCTTTTTTCCGGAGAAGACATATTGTGCCCGCTCCGTCTGTATTTCACTTATCCCACACGCATCAGATCCTCTGCCACACTGACATTGAAAGTCTCCTCAAACCAGTGCCAGATGTCTTCTCTGTTTGTACCGGGATTAAAGCCGTTCCAGGCAATCTCGATTTCTTCCGTATCCGGGTTCATCGGTATGTCGCCGAATTTCTCCCAGAGGCAAACCGCGATTTCCTTTTTGGCAAACTTTTCGATTTCGCTCAGGAAGTCCTGTTCCAGCCAATCCGAATCCTTATGGATATTCTCGAACTTTTCTGCTACGTCCCTGATGACGTCCGTAAGCTCCTGATAAGGAATATCCCGTAAGAAACCGCGGTCCCACAGTTCCCTGTACAGCCAGGTTACTTCCGTGACCGTCTCTGCCAAAGACTCCCTTGCCTTCTTATCTGCAAGACTTTCAGCAGATCTATACCCCGCCGGGATATTGACATAGGAACCCTCGGGGATTCCGCGTATGTCCTTCTTCACCCGGATACTAAGGAACTCTGCCTCCTGCTCCTTATCATAGAAAAAACTAATCATCTGCTGCATGTTTTCGGCCTTGGCGTACTCTCGTATCTCGCGGCCGTCCTTCTTATGAATAATCTCGTAAAACATTTTTTCTCCTTTCTACCGCTGCTCTGTAAACTGCGGTGTCAAATGATCTTCAGGAACCGTGACCTTTACCTCTCGGCTGTCTCCATTAAAGAAGTACAGCCGGATGGTATGATCTCCTTCCCAATGTTCTCCCACCCGGTTTTCACTGACAGGACTCCATCTTTTTAAGCCGTCAAAATTGGAACGCAAAAAGCGGTTCATTCTGTCATCAAAGAACCGATTCTGCACTTCCTGAAGGCCGATTCTAACCTCCGTCCGGCCGATGACAAGTTTATTGTTTTCGTTTCCTATCTCCGCCTGTTTCGTCCTATGGACTCTGCACAGGATAATCCGGCCGATAACCAGCACCACCGCGGCTAAAAGATACAGGGCAATTACCGTTAGTTTCACGACAGATCCCCCTTTCCCGCGCCAAAGGCGATGGCCGCGCCGATCATGCACAGCATAATACCCGCAGATGCCTCATCAAGCACCGCTGCCGCGGTAATACCCATCAGCACCATCAGTCCGGCCATACGATACCACCGCAGACCCTTTTTCCTGCTCCGGCGTTTCATTTTCTTTTCGACGCAGGATCTCCTCTCGAAGATCTCCGCTGCCTCCTGCAACGTATAAGTGCCGGTATCACCGGCACAAACTTCTCTACTGATTTTCATATGTTTTCTCCTTTCCCCGGTTTACCGGAATTTCCATCTCTTTTTATTTTTAGTTTCTATATTCAACCGCTTAGATGCGGATTGTTTTCAAGCACAAAAAAAGCAGCGGAACGGCAAGTTCTACTGCTAAATTTCAAAAAAGTAAATTTTTAATATTATATGGGTATATTATACCATGAATACAGGCGTTTGCAAGCGGAAATCATATCCTGTTGACATCGAGAAACATATGTTCGATAATATTCCCGGAAGGAGAAATAACATGGATCCCATATATATCGCTATTGATCTGAAATCATTCTATGCCTCCGTAGAATGCGTGGAGCGCGGCCTTGACCCGCTTACCACGAATCTTGTGGTTGCGGATGAAAGCCGGACGGATAAAACCATCTGTCTGGCCGTCTCGCCTGCTCTGAAAACCTTCGGGATCCCGGGACGTCCGCGGCTGTTTGAGGTAAAAAGCGCGGTAAAGAGGATCAATGCAGAAAGAAGATATGCCGCAAAAGGGAAAAGACTGACCGGATCATCCTGTTTTCTGCCGGAATTATCCGCGGATCCGTCGCTTATGCTGGATTTTATCATTGCAGTACCACAGATGTCCACCTATATGCGCTACAGTACGGAAATCTATAAAGTTTATCTGAAATACATCGCGCCGGAGGACATCCATGTATATTCCTGTGATGAAGTGTTCATGGATGTATCACAATATCTGGCCACCTATCATATGACCGCCCGCGAGCTGACGGAGAAGATGATCCATGATGTTTATGCCTCTTTCGGGATCACGGCAACTGCGGGGATCGGCACTAATCTGTTCCTGTGCAAAGTGGCAATGGACATAGTGGCAAAACATATGCCGGCCGATGAAAAAGGTGTCCGCATTGCTGAACTGGATGAAATGTCTTATCGTAAGACCTTATGGGAGCATACGCCGATCACGGATTTTTGGAGGGTCGGCAACGGTACTGCAAGGAAACTTCTTATAAACGGCATGGAAACCATGGGTGATGTGGCCGGATGCTCCGAGCGAAACGAAGATTTACTCTATCGGCTTTTTGGCGTGAATGCAGAATTGCTGATTGACCATGCGTGGGGATGGGAACCGTGTACTATCGCGGACATTAAAGCCTATAAGCCCGAGTCCGGCAGCGTAAGTTCCGGGCAGGTGCTGCAGCGCCCCTATTCCTGCACGGAGGCCGGGATAATCGTCAGGGAAATGACAGAATCCCTCGCCCTGGATCTGATGGAAAAGGGCGTCTGCACAAAGCGTATGGAACTTACCGTCGGCTATGATGCGGAAAACGCCAGAAATGAGAAAATCCGGGCTGAATATAAGGGTAAGTTCCATACGGACAGCTATGGCAGGCAGATCCCGGTCCATTCCCACGGCACGGCTAATCTGGAAGAATACACGGCCTCCTCGTCCCTACTTGTTGAGGCGGTTCTTTCCTTATACAATCGTATCGTAAATCCCGTCCTGTTGATCCGGCGGATCAACGTCTGCGCCTGCGGCATTCTAAAAGAAACAGACATTACCGCCGGACAGGAATCTTATGAGCAAATGGATCTTTTCACGGATTACGATGCGCTTAACAGGACCGGAGCCGAAGAACGGAAGAAACGTGAAAGAGAAATGGCGCTGCAGACGGCCGCGCTGGACATAAAAAAGAAATTCGGTAAAAACGCGCTGTTGAAAGGATCAGATTTGTTGGATGGCGCCACGGCCAAAGAGCGGAATAACCAGATCGGAGGACACAGGGCATGAGCCGCTATGATGACATAATGAACCATGCACATCACATATCAGCTACCAGACCGCAAATGTCCGTGATAAACCGGGCAGCACAGTTCGCCCCCTTTGCCGCATTGGTCGGCTATGATGATGAGGTGGCAGAGGCCGCACGGCTGACGGAAAAAAAGGTGGAATTATCAGAGGAAGAAACAGCCCGGATCAATGGCGTCCTGCAGCTTATACAGAGCAGAATTGCGGAAAAACCGGTGGTTATCCTAACGTATTTCAGAGAAGATGCAAGAAAAACCGGAGGATGTTATATTCCGCTCTGCGGCACTGTCAAAAAACTGGATCCGTACACCGGAAAGCTGCACATGGAAAGCGGCGAGGAGATTGCATTTGAGGACATTGCGGATATTGCGCTGGAAAGTCATGAAACGTAGAAATGCCGCACAGCCTGTTTGAGAACGGCTATGCGGCATAGAGATTTATTCTTGTTTCAAACTCATTTTTTATGCATCAAATGTACCATAGTGTTTCTTTGCATTCTTCCAGTCTCTCATCTTTTTGTTCTTCAGTTCTTCCAGTCATTCCACCCCTTCTCCCTGTCATAATCGGGAAAGTACTCGGGAAAGTACGTAGCGATATACTCCTGCAGGGAGCCGTCAAAATCTCCGTTGATAAAAGCACTCCGATATTCAGATTCTATGGATTTGCTGATTGCAAACCTTTCCAGGTCATACATATCTTTGCAATCTTCATGAATCTCTCCGCCGTAGGAAAACATATGGAAGCAAAGGGTATCTTCCGGCTCGATATTAATAAACAGCTCCAGAAATTCTTGTGGAGAAGCAAAGGAAAAGAAAACAGGAGCATTAACAGGAGCATCATTGATAAAACGCTGGCAGACAAATCTGATCTCTTCCGGATGTACCCTGCCTCCTGCCTTCAGAAACGGAATAAAATCTTCTTTCTCGATAGCGAGACGGTTAATTTTTCTAACAAAATAAGCACTCATAAGTGCCTCCTTTCTGCCGAAATCTATATCCGGCTCAGATCTTGTTATGGAAAACACGAAAAAACAGCCTATATAATAGCCTGTTTCCTGTGTTTCCAGTTACTCTATATTTAACCGCCAAAAAAGCGGATTGTTAAGGTTAATATATAAAAAAGCAGCGAATCCGAAGATCCTCTGCTAAAATTTTAAAAAAATAAATTATAAATATATTATACTTTGATTATAACCCCCCCCCATATTTTTTCAAGTGATTTTTTGCGAAAACAACGCTATTTTCAAAAAAAGCAGCGTTCTCGCTCTGGTAAAGTAAGACGCTGCTTTTAGGTTTTACACTGCCATTGGCAGTTTTACCATATGACCTTTAGTTTACTATCCCATACGGCCCATTTAATGTATGCGTGTTTGATTGCTATGTGCATAGCTTTGGTCGAGTGCCACGCAAGCCTCACCTTTTTTTGGCGCGGCGGTCCTCGGGTAATTCTTTTATGAGATCATTTGCATATTCGATC
This sequence comes from uncultured Lachnospiraceae bacterium, assembly GCA_947632515.1. Classification (GTDB taxonomy): domain Bacteria; phylum Bacillota; class Clostridia; order Lachnospirales; family Lachnospiraceae; genus UBA3282. The sequence continues at coordinate 79,986 of CANRPO010000005.1, read as the reverse complement.
TCCGTTTTAGAGAGTATGTCTCCGGTTTCGGGGACAAAGCGGAAAATTGGATGTCTTCGGTTATCCTGGGAGAAAACATACGCACCATAGTGTTTCTTTGCATTCTTCCAGTCTCTCATTTTCCTTTCCTTCAGATCATTCATAAAGGTTATGTTCGGATTCCGGACAATATAGCAAAAATTGTTGATGAAAACGCCATATGTCCGGCTGACAGGCTCCTTTATAACGATAGTATGTAAGATGTTCCCGGTTTCCTCAAACACTCCGGGTTCAAAGATACCCAGTTCTCCTTTCATCAGTTCGTCTCTGCTCCATGTCTGAGGAAAAACCTCGATTTCCAGCCCCAACTTGCTTACAGAAATCTTCTCTTTCAGTTTTTCATCCTTTTCGATCATCGAAATAAAGACCTTCACTGCCTCCTGTAAATCCGGTATAAAAAGATCATTGTACTGCATTGCTTATTCCTCCTCCTCGTAATTTTTCTTCAGGTCGTCGATGGAAAAAACAATCCCCTCGCAATATTTCCGCCCCATCAAATAGATCAGGAAGGTTTCGTGGGAAATGGTAGTCTTGAAACTCCACTCAATTCTTCCCTCCTGCCGCCAACTCTCTTCATCTCTTAAAATTTCGATCTTGTTTGGCTTGTCCTCGTCCTCATGCCATTCTGAAAGCCCATCCTGGTCAAAGAAAACTGCTGGCTGAATGCTGTCCGTATCGACCAAAGCTCCGTCAAACTCGAAATAATCGTCTCCACTTATGTACGCGATGACGTAGCCGTTATCTCTGGCAATCTGCAGCTCATCCTCTGTAAATTGTAACAGGGAAATATCCGATTGTCTGCCGTCAAGCATTTGGGCGTATTCCTTCAGATCCATATCTCTTCTCCTTTCTCATGGATTTGTTCTGTGAATTGACTTTAACATAAAAAAATGTTCACGAGGGAAGTTTTTTTTCTATAAAAAGGGGGAAATCGCACGATAGTCTTGTTAAAATCGCGCGATTTGTTTATAATATATATAAAAAGCAAAGGAGATTTTGCTATGTCAATCACCGCAACAGAATTTAAAACTAATTTTGGCAAATACCTCATGATGGCCGAAAGCGAAGACATATATATCACAAAAAACGGAAAAGTCATAGCCAAACTTACGAATCCCTACCAGAATCGTGTAGATATAGCACAGTCGCTGTTTGGGATCATTCCGGCTGATATTACCGCAGAGGAGGCAAAAGAAGAAAGGCTTGAAAAAATATGAGGGCAATCATTGACACCTGCATTATAATAGATGCTCTGCAGAAAAGGGAGCCGTTTGCTGCAAATGCGGAAAAGATCTTTCTTGCTGCGGCCAACATGCACTTTACCGGCTGTCTGACGGCAAAATCCGTAACGGATATTTATTATATTATGCACAGATCTCTGCACAGCAACGAGAAGGTACGCAAAGCCCTGAATGCGCTGTTTCAACTGTTCGAGATTGTGGATTCCGCTGCTATCGACTGCAAACGGGCACTATCCTCTTCCGTGTCCGACTTTGAAGACGCGGTAATGATAGAAACCGCTGCAAGGATCGAGGCTGACTGTATCATAACAAGAAATATACACGACTATGCGGATGCAGCAGTTCCCGTATATCTGCCTGCAGAATTTCTGAAAAATCTTGCGGAAAATTCTTGAAAAAGATCAAAAACAACATGCAAATGTATTGACAAACAGCAAATGTATGATATGATAAATATAGTTAAAGACAGAGAGAAATTCCATTTGACCAACAAAGGGGATTCTCTCTTTTTTGTTGGGGAAGGAACTATGAAAGGAGAATATAGATCATGAGGGAGCGAAAAAACGTATTAAGAGTATGGTTAGACAGAAAACTCACAGAGGAAATCAAGGAAACGCTGCAACGGGAAGATATTCCCAAGTATCACTGCATCAGGGAGTTTCTTACGATCTGTGCGGAGGTATACGAAAGGGCAGAGTCCAACTACTTAAAGGATGATAAGGATCTCTCCGCATACGGGGGCCGGGGCGCAGGAATCCCGATTACACCCTTACAGAAGGAATTTTTACTTTCCGCAGAGGCGGAAGATATTTTCTGCACAAAGGAAATGCAGGATTTCCTCGGGTATCTTCGTAAATACAGCATTCCCAAACTCCATATCTAACAGAGGCAAAGAAAAAAAGGACTGTCCCATAAATGGGTAACAGTCCTCCTTCTTTAGTCATCCGCGATAGGGTACATCGTGACCACGGAGAAAGGCATCCCCGTGTTAGCATCACGCTCCCCGCCACCGTAGATATTTTTGGTCAGTACAATTCGGTATGTACTGACTCTTTTTATTCCACCGTTAGGTAATACTGCCTTGCCGATGGGTCCGTCAAAGGAAAAGTTTTCAAATTCCATTTCCATGACGGAATTATCCCTCAAATAAGGGATTAGGTTTTTCTCTATGAAATATTCGTCACTGAATAAATCATAGAGCAGGACGTCAACGGTATTTGCATCCGTAAAGGATGAAACAACCGCTTTTCTGTCCTGTCGCTGTCTCCTAAGTAGTTCTTCGTCGGATAACCCGACATGGTATGTGGAGATGTGCATACCATTAGACATATCTGCGTTCACCAGATTCAAACGCTCCAGCTTACGCAGAATCTCTTCCTTTATTTTTTCCATGATTATCCTCCTCATGGTACACTCGCCCTCCGGACAGGCTGTGTCTAACACCGCCTATCGAGGCGTATGATCCCATTTTCCGGAGGATCATGTTATTTAAGGAAAGCGGCTGTTACACCGACACCGCTCTCCAGACTCCACCAACGCACTGCAGTTTCACGCCTGCATCCGCAGCCTCCGCTACTGCCTGTGCAATGGCGGTTTCCCATCTGCTAACAACACCAGAGATATACTCCTGTGCAGTTTTACAGTTGGTCTTAAACTGACGGCTCATACGATCCTTTGCCGTCTCTGTCTCAATTTCCGCCTCGATAGCGAGACGGTTAATTTTTCTTACAAAATAATTAGCCATAAATGGCCTCCTTTCTGCCGAAATCTATATCCGGCTCAGATCTCGTTATGGAAAACACGAAAAAAACAGCCTATATAATAGCCTGTTTCCTGTGTTTCCAGTTACTCTATATTTAACCGCCTAAAAGAGCGGATTGTTTAGTTTAATATATAAAAAAGCAGTGAATCCGAAGATCCTCTGCTAAAATTTTAAAAAATAAAATTAAAAATATATTATACTTTGATTATAACCCCCCCCCATAATTTTGCAAGTGATTTTTGTGAAAAAGCGCTATTTTCGTAAAAAGCAGCGCCCTCGCTCTGCTAAAGTAAGGCGCTACTTTCGGTTTTACGCTGCCGAAGGCAGTATATGAGACTTTTAGTTTACCAAAATGCGCCATAAAGCCCCTTCCTTTAGGTATGGGATAATGTCAATATCCCATATGGCACATATATGTTATTTTTTGATGGTCAAAATCCTCGTTTGATTGCTATGCCATTTTGTAGGTTTCTGAAACAAAACAAACGCTATCATTTGCAAGCACTTGTTTGATTGCTATGCCATTTTGCAGGTTTCTGAAACCTCAATACACAGCTTTGGTCGAGTACCGCGCGAGCCTCACCCTCCGGACGTCAAATCGCCCGTAAACTTCTTTGTTATTTCATTTCCAAATATTCTTCTTTACTCGCTTGTTTTCACATACTTTTCCTCAGCCTCTTCTATTTCCTTTTCTTCTTTCTTGGATACAAACTCTGTGCAGAGTGCGATTTCCAGTGCCGCTGCCTGATCATCACTTTCTGTCGGTTTCAGATCCTCACTGGGAACACCCTCTACCTTTCTTACCTCTATGCCGTAATACTCTGCTTTGTAGGCAATATACTGCTGCAATTCTGCAACAGCCCAGTGGGCGAGAACGCGATCATTGAAACTATTGGTGCCTGTAAACTCCAGGTTGATGTACTTCGCACCATTATCTACCGCAAATTTAACGATATTCCTGGACAAGTAGTGATTGTATGTACGATTCCAATTCCGCTCATACTTACTGAGTTTTGCAAAGGGGTTCATTTTCTTAGCACGACCATGACCGCCAGAATTGGACGTAATTGTCCTCTGCAGCCTGTCTCGCTGCGCATGTATCTGGGCCTTTTTTCGGAAAATTTCCTCCTTATCTCCTATAACACAGGATGCAGCGCTGTTTTTTCTCTTTTGGGCTGTATTTAGCGCACAGACAACGGGAGCATTTTTGCCCAAATATACTCCCATTACAACATCTTCCCGCAGTTTTACTTCCTTCTCCGGGATTTCTATGCACAGATAAAGCATGATTTTCTTCCCGACAATCTGTATTGTGGATGCGTGTACCATGTATTCTTCTTCAAAGATTTTCTGTATTTCACTTCTAAGTGCCTGGGAACGGCCGGGAGCCCCGAGAACCATCTTAAAAGTGATGTCATTCACAAATTTGATGAAAACCTCTGCATCATATCCATAAAGGTAATTCAGGAACTCCTCATGCGTGGCATAATTATGGTATATACCGCAATGCTGCGACGACTGGCTGAGGAGCCGGATATGATCTCTTTGCACGAGGAGAGGGCCGTCCATACGGTACGTAGGAAGGGAAATCTTTCCATAAAGAAGTCCCTTCTTACAGGCTGACGCAAAGTCCTGCTTTACTTTCATAGACAAACTGGCGGTACTGCCAAGACCTTTCGGAAAAACAATGGATTCATCATAAGCGCTCCCTTTTTTGCTTGTGCTGATCCTGGCATAAAGTTTGTTTAACTCCTTCCTGTCCTCTGCAGATACTTCCTGAATAGCCTCCACATACAGGGCAGTCATAAACTGATTCATAGCTTTGTTCTGGTTAAAGATTCCGTCCCGGATATAAGTATATACTCTGTTTACTTCTTCCTTATCCCCCACGGGAATCAGTTGGATTTTTCGTGTCAGAATCATTTTTTCTCCCTTTTTATCTGCATTTTATTATACGATGTGTTTCTCATTTTCGCAAATACATTATTGTGCGGCGGCTATACGTCAAACTGTCTGCTCTCTGATATGATCCAGCTCGAAGGGAACGGTGCCTTCTCCGGCTGCGATCCATCTGATCAGGCAGCGCTGAATGTCAAATTCAATGGCACGCTGTGTTAAAGAGTTATTCCTTGCACAGTACGTCCTCAGATTGTTTATATCGTAAGCAATCCCCATATCGTTCAGCACAAGCTGTATGTATGCCTGCTTTTCACTGTTATCCAAGTCCTTTAACTCCTTTTTGATGGAAAACCTGCTTTTAAGGGCATCATCCATGATGTCGATCCTGTTTGTACACCCGATCAGGATGGCATCTACCTTCTTTCGTTTCATCAGATCGAGTTCCTGCATGATCGTCACGGTGATTCTGCTGATTTCTCCGCCCGTGGCCGCGCTTTCCGTTCCTCTCTTCTGGGAGATGGCGTCGATCTCGTCCAGCATAAAGATCGCCTTGGAGGTAGCCATATACTGAAAAATGTCACTGATTACCCCGGCAGTCTTACCAAACACCCCGTCAAAAAGTTTGGCAAAGTTGATGTAAACAAAATCCAGGTCAAAATAGTAGGCCATATAGCGGCCGAAGGTTGTCTTACCGGTACCGGGAACGCCGTAGAGTAAGGTACTGTTCAGATAATATACCCCGTATTTGACCAGTTTTTCCTTCACTTCCTGCGCCCGTAAGACATCTTCGATGATCTCAATCTGCGTTTTGGAAACGAAGTATCTGGCCAGCGGGAAATCATCACAGTATTCCGCCACAAGATACGGTGCTATATGTTCAGGGATTTTCAATCTTGTCTTTGACATGCTTTGTCCTTTCTTTGCCAACATAATAATCTTATTTCATTTGATTGCTGTTTCCGAAACAATGAGCCACTACACATGTAACCCCAATACATTCTATGTCATTTTGTAGGTTTCCGAAACCTGATCTGCGTTAAAGATCGATGTAACTAATTTGATTGCTGTGTCATTTTGTAGGTTTCCGAAACCTCTGGCTTGTTTGCTTAGCATATTTATATTTGATTGCTATGGCATTTTGTAGGTTTCCGAAACCTCAAAGAATAGCTTTGGTCGAGTGGCACGCAGCCCTCACCTTTCGGACGTCAAATCGCCCGTTTTTGCCCGTTATTTTTCAGTGGGTAAAAAGTCCAAAATTTTTTTCTCTGTATCAGTGTATAAATAGCGTTGAATAAATTGTTCTTCTGATATAGAATCAGGCGTTGACTTATTTGCTGCCTCCTCCCATTTCTCTTCCAACTTGCTCATGGGTAATGCCAAAATAAACGCAATATCTCTTTCACGCATTCTTTCATTATCCTTTCCGCAACGTGCCAAAAGGTCCTTTTTCTCTTTAAAATAAACATATATAACATATAAGGTTACAACCAAGTCCAAAATTCCAATGAGTACAGTTGCTATAAAAGGCGGATTAAATGGAAGGGGAAATATAAGACTCGCGAAAATCGCAGTCACTGAAATCGCAGAAATAATATATCTGGCAGTGTCTACATATATTCCTTCCCGCCCGCAGAACAAATCCATTCTTACCTGAATTTCCATTCTTACCAGAATTGTGCCCAAAAATACTGAAATAAGGAATACAATACCAAATGCAATCATGCCTATACACCCTTTCCACGTTGTAGTTATACTTCTTAGCTTTGATACTTCATAACACAGCTTTGGTCGAGTGCCACACAAGCCTCACCTTTCGGACGTCAAATCGCCCGTTTATCCTTTATGATCGCAGTCTAAATATGAACGGATAAAATGTTCTGCGGATATAGGATCCGGATGCGATCCGGATGCTTTTTCCCATTTGCTTACCAGTTCATTCATAGGAATTGCAAGGATAGTTTCTGTGTTCTCATGGTTAATTACACCCTTTTCTCCATGTGAATGCCGATGTTTAAGAGTTTTGCCGACATCTTTTTCCTTATTATCCATTTGTCCACATGCCATGTATTTTTTTAGCCCCCGTAAATAGATATATATAAAAAGGGAAAAAAGGATCAAATCCAAAATCCCAACAAATACTGTCGGTTTGACAGTGGAAAGAGCTGTTGGGAATAAAAAGAAATATAATACAAATCCCACTCTTACAGACACTCCTGTTCTGTCTGCGACATATAAGATAATGTCATCGTATATATCCCCATTACCATTACAACAGCCGAACAACATAAAAATAAGGAGAATGAAAACAAATAGAAAAACAAATAGAAGGATCATTTTCATTATGTATACCTCTTTCCAACTCTTGTATCGCCGTGTAGATACGAAAAGCAAAACTTTTTACATATGCCTCTGCTTATCCTTGCACATTATGTCTACCAGTTTATCCATAGGCGTATTCAAGACAGCGTCCGTTCTCATTTTACGCATCTCTGTCTCAGTCTGTTTTTCCAGTTTCACGTAGATCCTTTTTTTGTCCTTCAAATAAAGATATATAATCAGGGAAACAAGCCCGAAATCCAAAATCCCAACGAATACCGTTATCATGACGAACAGTGTAACGGACAGATGGGTTGATACAAAGGATGAAATAAAAGATAACAGAACTACGGATGCTATGGCTGCCGGGATCCCGCATAGGGCATATTTGTCAAAAGCATTATACATACTGCTCCATCCAAACATATACGTATCCAGGCCATACTGAAACAGTGCGGTAAACAGATATATAAAAATAATCAGTGTAATAAAAAATACAATCTTCATGTCTGTCCCTCATTTTATATATGGAGAAGACGGATATTTCCGTCTGTACAGGCGGAAATATCCTCTCCTTTTTTTCGGATCCGTTTACGCGGAAACGGACTCCGGTGAAACCGATTCAGCCCCGCCGTCCTCTTTCTCCGCAGCGTCCCCCTGTTCGATCTCCTTCTTCAGCGCCGCCATACGGTCACTCACATCTGTACGGTCCGAATACTGTCCTTTCAGATCCTCCGTCTCAGTCTGTTTCAGATCCAGTTCCGCCGCTGCCTGGGCCGCATAAAGCCGTTTGTTTGCCTTTTTCTCCCACTCGTTTACGCTTTTTGCGCCGTCTGCGCCGTCCGGCATCTTAAACCTGGAGATCCGCTCAGTTGCCTTCGCCACGGCCATAGTCTGTTTGATCGTTTCGGACTTCTGCTCCAGAAGAGTCAGTTCAGACTGCATTTTCTCATATAATTCATTCATTTTCTTGGAATTGGCCTGCGCCGTTTCATACATGCGTTTTGCCTGGTTCAGGTTAATCTCACGCTCCGCCTCCACGCGCAGCAACTTTTCGGCATCTTCTTCCTTCCCGGCTTTGAGCGCCTTTTTCGCGCATTTGTGCAGCTCATCCATATCCTTTTTCACCGACTCGAAAGTTTCCTTAGCAATCCTCTCTTCCGCCATCACCCGCGCCGTTTCCAGTTTGGTGTCCGCCAGGTTTGCCCTTGTCTGCCTGATCTGATCGGCAAGCATTACCTCCGGATCCTCACACTTATCCAGAACATTGTTGACGTTCGCCGAAAAAATAGACCTGATTCTGGTAAAAATACCCATAGTTAAAATCTCCTTTCATTTTCGCGTTTTTTAATCATCATTTTTTCTGCACATCGTATTGCCAGTACATATAACGGGGGAGGCACGTCCAAGGTATAAGGTATACGCCGATAACCTTTGCCAATCGACCATAAAGAGGCGCTTATGATTCATTGCTTACCTCCTGTTCCGGCGACATCCTCATAAGGTGCATCTCCCTTTGCAGCATTCTGATACAGATAATATCCCTGAAACGCTCTTTATTGGGTCCCGTAACGAAGAAAAAGAGAATCGCAAAAAATCCCATTATTATTGAAAAATGTGATTCCGAAAACTCCAAAATGTTCGGATACAGTCTATAAAGCGAAGATACAGCCATTACCATCAGTAACAACAACGAAAGAAGAAAAAAGAATGTAATGAATGATCTGTAAGGATTTCTTTTCAGACGGGTACGCAACATTTTAAGACACAGAAAATAAACAAAGATAGTGAGTCCTACTGCCGGAACGAACGGCCGGAGCGAACCGATCCTCACATATACCATAGTGAGCATGAGCATGAACGTAGTAGCGCATCTGTACAAAATATTGCCGATTATATACTTTACCCAGAATCGGGGTCTGAATTTAACAACCTTCCTGTATTCGTCTAAGAGTTCGTCAAACTCCTGTTTCATATTTTCACGCATGGCTTTTTCTGCCCCGCCCTGTTCTTTCATTTCCAATCCACTCCTGTCCTTTTTTAAATCCGGTAAGGGGCAGATGCCCCTTTGCCGGATATGCAGCCGTAAAGTCGCTGCGCACTTTTTTCTGCGGTAGCCTCACGGTAGGCGTGTCCCTTATTGACCGCCCTCAGAGTGCCATGTACCGCACCCTCCTTATTGGTGTGCAGTCGCTTGTCCGCAACCCACACCGAGCGCCGCCATGCGTTATCGCCTATCGGCAATCGCTCACGGTCACTCCAGGAGCGCCCCACGCACACGGTACGCGGGAATGATCGGTGCGAGAATCGAACTCGCCCTACATCCGTGAAAGGGATGTGTCTTAACCACTTGACTAACCGACCTGGGATATTTCAACCGGACTCAAAAAGGGCATTCACCAATTCTTTCTTTTGCTCGATAGACATCTTCGAGACATTTCTGGCAATGAGCCGATGGATTTGACAGTATTCTGTATAAAACGGATCAACTTTCTCTGTACCTAAGAGGTAATCAGAAGTAGTGTGTAGTGCGATTGCGATTTTAGCGACTACTGTACTTTTAGGAGTACGTTCATTGCTGATATATCTGCTCATAGAAACTTCTGTAACCCCAACTCGACCGGCTAACTCCCTCCGAGTCATTCCGTTTTTTTGTAATAAATTAGCAATTTTATCGCCTAAAGTATTGTTCATCATTTTCCCTGTATGTTTCCGCCTGCTAACCAAATACAGGCCCGGGCAAGCCCGACATCTCTTGAAAACTCCCCAACACGGACCGGAAATTCACCTTTGTCATTCACCGGGAACTCACTTTTGTCATCCGCTGCTCAATATATACTCCGAGATGCAGTCAGTTCACTTGTGGGTTTCAGCAGCAAGCGCCGTACCGTTCTGCTTTGCCATACGCAAGTGATTTGACCAGTTTTTTCTGGCGCAGTTACGGGCTACGCCAGCGTATGGAAGTAAAAGGATATTTGCAAGCCTCTTATCCTTATTGCCTATGGCGGATTCGAACCACCGTGACCAACCCGGCGTTTTTCCCGTTAAACTAATAGGCAACCGCTCATCTTATGCCTGTGTGAGCCTCACAGGGTAAACATCAACTTCTCAGGTGTTTTTGTACACCCGGTCATCTTCCGTTTACATTGTATATTATACCTTATAATTAAAATATGTCAATATATATTTACACATTAAACGAAAAAAACCAGAAAACAGATTTCCCCGCGGCTACATCCGCGGGGAAATCTGTAGATTAGGATTGGATCGAAAATGAAAAGTACTGCCGGGTGGATAGTCCGGCAACGCGGCAACCGAACACTGATGTTCGACCCTCCTGCAACGGCCCGCCATACAGCTGTCTGCAGGCGTATCTCCTCTGATACTTTTGCCGCTCCGGTCATATAGGCCAGTTCACTTAGTACGGAGGTTCTAAAATGAACTATGTATATTATACAATATCCGCAACATTTGTCAATATTTTTTTGCAGATTACTTGTCCGTCACGTTTCTAAGCCCTCTGACCGCCTCGGTATTGTAAAAACTGTCGGTAAAGTCGGCCAGTTCCAACATGGCATCCTGCCCGGACAGTTCCGGCTTATAGCTGCGCGTGCTGGTCATGGCATCCCATGTGTCCACCACGGAGACAATCTGTGTTTCCAGGGAAAGCCCCGTCACTTTATGCCCGTCAGGGTAACCGGATCCGTCGATATGTTCATGGTGATGCAGGATAATATCAAGCACGGGAGAGCCATAGCCACGTTTCCGTGCCAGCTCATAGCCATATACCGGGTGCAGCCTGATCCGGGCAAACTCTTCTTCCGTGAGAGCGTCCTTTTTTTCCAGAATCGAGAGCGGGATTTTTATTTTTCCAATATCATGTAAAACCGCTCCTTTGGCCAGGTTGACGATCCTCGACTCGTCAAACCCCCAATCAAGACCGATCTGGATGGATATAAATGCTACATTAAGACTGTGTACAAACGTCCTGTTACTGTATTCTTTCAGGGAAGACAGAATCTCAGCCGTATCAGGCTCTATGATCACGCCGTCAAGCATAAGACGCGCCCTTTGTTCAATGGATTTCTTCTCCATGTGACCCTCCTGTGTTCTCATTTATTTTCGTGAAATACGTTTTCAAAACGCGGTAGAGTCCGCGGTCAAAGTATGTCGGATTTTTTTCGATACAGATCGTTTTTCTGCCCGTAAGGACAGCCGCCACACCCGTGGTCATAACTCCCGCGAAGGAATCAAGCACCACGTCGCCGGGATCCGTATAGGTTTTCATCAGTTCTACCATCAGCGCCACGGGTTTCTGCGTGGGATGCAGAGCCTCCCGCTGTGTGTCCCTGGCATATCGCCATATGCTTTTCTGATAGCGTTCTGAGCTGTCATAGCTATGACTGTTTATTTCGTTATAATCCAAACTGTTTCTGTTTTTCTGATGTTCCGCTCTGCTTACTTTTCTTTTATGCCCTTGTGTCTTTTGCGGATGGAACACGGGCGGTTTCATGTAAAAAACGCACATATCTTCATGACTTCTCAGCGGCATCCTGTTTACATTCTGAAATCCGGTAGTCTGGGTTTTCTCCCAGATAAGGTTGTAGCGCCACATGGAGCGGTTACTGTCCATTAACGCCGCCGTGAAACTGCCGTTTGCAAAAAGGATGACCGCGCCGTTGTCTTTGACGATCCTTTTATAATGCGTCCAGAGTCCCGGACGTTTATTTTCCTTGAAATACATGGTGGCATCGGAATAATTATATGCACCGGTTTGAAAGCAATACAATAGAAAATCATCATAGGAAAGCGGTTTTCCATTATCCGGATGCAGCACATAATCATTAAGGGGAACCAAAACATCCCACTTGTTTCTCTTGGTCTGACCATACGGCATATCAGTCATAATGCAGTCAACGGATTTATCGGGGATCCGATTCATCAGCGTAAAGCAGTCCCCCCCCCAGAGTTCAAACGGATTTATCTCAAACATGGCAATTCCTCACAGCAGCTCTGCAGCCTCGGCAAAATCAAGAAAAGATACCCCGAAATCCTGAAATACGTCACCAATCTGTTTTTCTCCGTTGATATAGGGGCCGTACTCAGTCCTCGCGGGGTCTGATTCACGCAGATGCAAAAACAGATCGTGAAATCCGATACCATCCCCGAAACGTATGTACCGCTTGATTCTGCACAAGGCTGCCTCCCTGTGCGGCTGCCCCTGTATGTACAAAAGGGTACACAGAATCAGTTGTTTGCTGTCAGCATTCGTACAACTCCATTCATATCGCAGGAAATTGATCGCTTTCTGCATTTTCAGATCCGACTTACGGTTTTCTTTCTCGTTTAACTCCTGCGCGACCTGCTTTGCAGTATACTGGCCGTATGTCATTCCCTCATCTCTCGCCATCCTTCCCACATCCCGTATGCTTTCCATATTTTTTTTGTTATTTTTCTTTCTGGCTGCAGCTACCGCTTTCTTCGCCGGTTGTTTTTTTTCATATGAATCCCAATATGCCATCATTACCTCCTAGTCTTTTACATATCTGTAATAGGCCGCCATCATCCCGTTTTCCGCATTGTCAACATTTCCCTCCCCAAGCTCCAGAACGTACTCCGGACAGCCGTTGGGTACAGCGTAAAAAGCATAAAATTCCTTATCCGAAATTTTGATGTCATAAGATCTGTGGGGATAAACAATCCCGCGGAACCGCAGATCTTCTCCGTCCATGCCCCGCAGTTTCACGTTTATGTAGCCGTCCGCGTTCTCCGGATAAGCCACCGTATAATGAACGGCGTGCCACATGCAGCCCTCCGGCGCCTCAAAATATTCTCCGTATATCCTGCCCTCTGAGAAAGCCTTGCGAATAAGATCCGCCGCCTCTTTGCCGATCAGGATCCGGTCCGCACAGACTTCCACGGTTCCGGAGCATGTATCTTCCGATAAAAGCGCGGTGGCATATGCCTTTTTCCCAAGGGAAAGCATACTGTAAATGTCAGAACTGTATACGGTTCCGTCCGCGCGGGGTTTCGCCGCTCTCTGGTTGTCGGCGCGGACCGTCGGTTTTACCGATGTCTGATCGTCCGCACTGCCGGTTATCTCTTCCTTCTTTCCATTGTCCTTATCAGTTTCTTCCGTTTCTGCGGGTATCTCTTCCACCTCTATGATTTCCGGAGGCTCTTCCGGCAGCATATCATTCGTAACGGGAGAAGACGGGGCATCGTCCGGCTTAACGGGATCCGCATCAGGTGTATTTTCCGACAGCACATCGGACGGAAGGGAATCACCGCTCCCCGTTTCGGATTCTCCGGAGGTATCTGACTCCTGCTTAGGGCTTTCCGAAGGGGTTTCTTCCGGTTTCATGCCGTTTTCACTGACTGACGGGGCTGCGGTTTCCTCTTCTCCGCCAAGCGATATTGCAGGCAGTTTCTCCTTTTTTTCGATCTGCGGCTCACGGATGGCCATGGACGCCGCCATATAGGTGATGACCTCCCGTGTCTCGTCCTTCAGATTCCGGAAATCTTCTCCCCTGGAGCCGACAAACAGGGCCCATTCATCCGTACCGTCATTGATATAGGAAAAACGTCCTGCGAAGTCATTGTAGAGTTCGCTGGTTACGGCCACCTGGGCGGTTACGGTAGCGGAAAGTTTGTAAATACCGTTTTTTTCATCTTCCACAAAGTCCAGTTTCTTTCTCGGGCTTGTGAAATAAATACCCATGATGTTCCCATCCTGCAGAGCCGCCAGTTTATCCCCGGCCTCCCGCAGGCCGAAATTTGTGCCTTTCTGGGCCGCAAAGACGATAGAATCCATGCGGAAGATAAAATACTGTGTTCCGCCGTCTTTATAAACGTAGGTCTGATTGGATTCAAAGGACATATCCTCGGATATGTTGGTTATTGCGGTGGCATTTCTGGCAACCTCACTCATCACGTCAAAGCTGATGCCCTCAACTGCCGTTATACCGGTGTAGCCGTCCCTTCCGCTGTCGTAGATCTCCCTGTTTTTACCGCAGCCCGTAAGCAGAAGGATCATAAGCGCTGCGGAGATTCCTGCGTATAACTTTTTCTGTCTCATTTTTTTCTCCCCGGATCCGATTTTCCGTGTATGTACGGTATGGGATCATATTTTGGACTGCTCCGTTAAAGGAAAAACAGACGATGAATCTGCCGTGTACACATGTGCACACAGTTTCAGAATCGTTTTGTCAACCTCTTTTTCCCCGTCCGGATCGGACAAACACACGACAACCCTGTTTTCGTGCATCGGAGCCAGAATACATATCCTGCGTATGATATTTTTATCCTGCTCGCTGTAGGATTCCTGATCGAAGAAAACGATACTGTCACGCACCGCCTTCAGTTCCTCATAGCTGACCTTTTCCGACAGATTTACCCGGTTTTCAAACGCTGATCCCCACTCATTTTTTCCGATGACGTAAACGGCGGCTTTCTCATCCGCCGCAAGGATCCGTTCTGCCATTATTTTCAGGCCCGAATCTCTTTTTCCCTTGTTTTGATCCCCGATATATAGCGAAACATAAGCCATCTCCATTGTTTTATTACCCTCCTTTATTCCTCAACGGTGATGATGTCAACGTCTTTTACTTCTTCCGACAAATAATAGTCTGCCTCCAGTATTTTGGTATCCGGATAATGGAACACGTTGATTTTGTACTCGCCGGACGGCAGATAAGCGAAACTGTACTCTAAGGTGTGGACCGTTTCGTTGTATTGCCCCTTTTTTTGCACCATCTCATAGCTTTTACCGTCTTTATCCGTGATCCGGGCCGTAACATCTCCATTTCCTTCATACCGTAAGGTTAGGACAACTCCCGTCATATCCCTGTCAAAATTCAGGTTATAGACCTCCTTGGTGGCCTCGGCCGCCTCTTCATTGGAAACAATCTGCACATCCGTGATCGACATGCTCTGGGGTGTTAAGTTTACCAGCCACTCCCCCGGCATGGATTCCTCCATATCACAGATGATCTCCCCTGTCTCTTTTTCCGTTTCCACCTTCATATGCCTGCCGTCCGGCGTTGTCAAAAGCATTATGACCTTGCCGGAGGCATTGGTTACGGTATTCGGATCAAAAGTCGCCTGCACCGACATGTTTTTGGCCGCATAGTCCAAGTTGAAGACAAACTGTTGGGAATAAGCCAAAATCTGGTCTTCCTCCGAATCATAATAGGGCACGTTGTAGTCCACTTCCGCCGTGTCACCGTCTGCTTTTTTGAAGTTGTAATACTTAAAGAACCCGGCGCCGTCTATATCGTAATAGCCGCACTCCAGATCATCCGGCAGTCTGATAGATACATATCCGTTTTTCGTGATCTCAATGTCGTTTAGGGAATATATCTCGTAGCTCTGGAAAAAATGGGTGTCTGCAGTTACCACCGCGCTGCCGTAATAGGTTCCCGCATAATAGGTAATTTCGTAGTCCTTATTCATTTCCATGCCCGTTATGATCCCCGCCTCATTCAGCATCGTTTCATTCACGGGCACGCCGTTGATGGTTTCAATGAGGATGTTGTCGGATTTATCCGTTTCAAAAGCGCTCCTTGCGGAAGTTCCCTTGATGGTGCATGAGGACGCCTTAAAGGATATATAGCCGTCTTCGTACTCCGCACCGTGCAGAGCTATGGAATAGCCGCAGTCCCGGAACCGTTCAAGGGTCAAAGCATCCCTGTCGATCTTTTTGCCCGCCCTGGCTATAAGCTCGTTTTTGTAATAAGACGGAATCAGGGTTTCATCCTTAACCGCCCAGGCGCATTTCGAGGCATCAGGATCCCTTCCACTTCCCGAACGGTTCAGCTCATGCACTTCATAGAACTTCGTACCGTCCTTGACGTAATAGACATCCGCGGCAAGCGCAGAGTCATTTACAGCCTTCAGCCTGTACTTGGCCCCTTTATCCTGAAAGATCTGCTTTTCACAGCCGGACAGAAACAATGCCGGCAGCAAAAGAAACAGCAGAACAGCCGTTTTTCTGAAATGCTTACAATACATGACTCTTTGATCCCTTCCGTCTCCGTAATTTTCGATAGTATTTCATGATCCGTACCGATTCAACCGGATAAGTGGCATCCGTAAAAGGTTCAAACTCGATCGGAACAACATTTTTTTCACGATTCACAACGCCGTTTGGCATAACGAACATGTCATTTTCCATCTTCTTTCTCTCCTCCATTCTTTTCTGAAAAATTTATGTCTGGTTTACGATCTTCTGTATGGTCAAAAGGGAACAGCCGTACTTACTGCACAGCGCCCGCAAAGACACATTTTTCCCGTAATATTCCCTTCTGATCTTCTTTTTTGTCTTGGCATCGAACCGGTTGCTGCCGCGGCCCTGTTCCCTACATTCCTTGTAATGCTCCTTTCTGCTTACCAGGTAGAGGTTATCAAAATCCGCGTTTGCCGTATTGCCGTCCTTAAACCGCAATACGTTTATTGACGTATCTGCCGGCGCCTCGGAGAACAGATTATAAATAAGCAGCGCTTTGTTCTTTTTGACCACCTTGCCGTCGATTGTCAGAGATACATGGGAGTTGGGATAGGTAAAATAATAGCTTTGTATTTCCCTACCCCTTTTCGAGAGGATCCTGCCGTCCCGATATACCCTATATCCGTGATACAGTACCATGTCATTTGTCTTTGTTTCCTGCATAAGCCGCTACCACCTTCTATGGTTATGTTTCAAATCGTTAAAATGATTTATCGTTTCCGTGTCTTCTGCGGCTGATTCCCTGTTTTCTGATTTCTTTATGTTTATGGATGGAAATTTCCCGTTTGGTTTAGTTTCCGTCTGCACACCGCCGGGCATCCTTTTTCTGCAGGCTGAAAGTTCCTGTTCCAGATCGTGTTTCAGCTTTACGAAACGCTCCAGACGCACCATTTCCATTCTGTACAGCACCACCAGATAGAGCATGTACAGCATGAAAAGCATTATCACCATCATCCAGACCGAGACTCTTCCCGCCGTGGTGTCACGGATCACGGTAAGAGTATCTATATTTTGTCCTCTGATCATGTCCTTACTCCTCTTTTCTATGCCTTCTCCCACAGTCTTCCGGATAAGACCCGGTAAAGAAGTTCATCTAACAGTGCATCCTCATATTCTTCGTCAAATATGCCTTTCACTCTGCCCTTTAAAACCTTTCCGGCTGCCAGAACAAGTCCCTCTCCCGTCATGTAACGCATTTCCGCCGCGCCCGGCAAAGAAAGATCTCTTTTTTCCGACAGATAGAGATGTTTTAACGCCTCCACCACCAGTTCCGTCGGGTACTCTGCCTGCAGCGCCCGATTGACATCGGCTACGAATTTCTGGGTGTCCCGGCCGAATCTCTTCTCCATCGTTCCGTTAAGCACTCCATCCGTCATAACATCGACAGCATCGGAAACGTCCGCCGTTTCCAGATAAGATATGAGCCTTTCCATATCCTTTTCCAGCCGGTCGTTATGAGGGAGCATCTCACCGCCGTAGGTAACAAAGAGTCCCGGCACCTTGCCGGGTCTTACCTTTACCCGGTATGCGCTCTTTTCCGTGAAGACACCAAGAAGGGTTTCCTGCCAAATATCCTCTTTCACCGGCTCCTCCGACAGGATACTGCCTGCCCCGTCCTTAATCAGTTTCTTCCCGATGATAACCGTAACCATCTGTCTGCCGTCAATCTGCCTTATGCCGTCCTGCTCTACCTTCCAGTCAAAAGGGGTAATCTTAAACGGCTGATATACAACATGTTCATCCATATACTCCTCCTAGTATGCGTTCCCGTTTTCTTCCGTGCTGCCTACATACCCGCCGTAGGAACCCGAGATGGTTTTAGGGGCACGCGCAGAAAAAAAAGTGACGATTCTGGTGGCAAGGGTAGGTTCTTTCAGTTCAAAAGTCACCTGGATATAATCTCCGTTTTTCAAAGGGTAATTGTGGAATCCGGCTGAACCGTCCCCCTCGAAGATGTAACCCAGGATCTCATCCTGATAGTACGCATTATAGGCATTCACCACGTCGCCCGTAGTCTGCCCCGCATCGTTTGTCTGAGGGACGGATGTTTTGGATTCATGTCTGAAAGATACCTGATACAGATTATTTGTTGCATTGATGCGCTGCATCATTTCCGTATAAGATTCCGCGGAGATATAGCCTGATGCGCGGGCCTTGTCAACGAACTCTACCACAGCATCGTTGCATAAACTCTGTGCATTCGAGTCCATTTTAAGACAGAGAGTGCCTATCCCTAAAATTGCTACCAAAAATATACCTACCACATAATTAACCGGGGTCAAAAACTCCTGAATCATACGAATTACTCCTTTTTATCGCAGTCTGTACATGACTTTTACCAGTTTTCCGTTCCTGTCGGCGGTATAGGTCTTTTCATACTGTCTGGTGACAGACACGGTATCCGCCAGATCATCCGGCACGCCGTATTTTGCCATGTATTCAAAGACATCCTCCCCCGTTGGTGTCCTGTACCCATTGATCACCATGTCATTGACCTGAACCGTCACGGATCCGTCATAGGTGATGAGTTCCGACAGCAGCGCCCCTCCCGTAAGATACAGATTATTGCTGCCGATTCCCGTTTCATATGCCTCCGGCGATTCATAATCCTCATAAGTCGCCGCAATATCAATCTTCCTGTTTACGGAGGCATTCACTTCCTGCTCGATCTCTTCGTTTTTATCCGCTATCCCGAATATCAGAAAGATAATCGTTATACAGGCAAAAGTCTCCGCGGCCATCAGGTAAAATTTGTACATTAAAGAACTCATAAGGCCACCTCCGGCATTGGAATGTGATACCCGGATAAACCGGATGTCACATTCCCTTCTTTTCTGTTACGGCGTCGTCTGCACCGTAAAGATGATATTTGTGATTGTCCCGTCCGAATCCCTGACGCACTCACCCAGAAATTTAGAACCGGGGTTGATGTAATACTGGCTTGTCTTGTCCCTCGTGTTTGCCACGGAAATATCCGACGGCGTAGACAGATCCGGCCCCGTGAATATAAAGTTGTTTGTTCCTTTGCTCGTGGTTACGGTGATGCACACATCGTCCGTGGAATCAAAATATTTGATCGCACTCACCACATCCGACCCGGTCACGATAGCGCCGTCATACCGCGTGTAGTCGCTTTCCTCTACCGCTATCGACATTGACGTAAGTTTGTCATTTGCGGATTCAGTGAAATCCTTTCCCTTGTTAATCGAGGTAAACAGGACTCCAAGCAATATAAGCGCTCCGATAGTGACGCCGCCGATGGCAATTACTTTTTCAACAAGACTTGACATAGAAAATCACTCCTTTTTTTAAAAAAATTGGTTTGATGCAGCTGTGTGGTTGAAGTGTTTTCCTGTCTTTTTGTTGGTTTATACCGTCAGATCCAGACTCATGTACATCTTGGCCGCTAAAAGGATCATCGGGAGCATCAGGTAGAGCACAATGCTCAGCATAAAAGGCGTAATGGCTATCAGCCCGCCTGTCCTGGATCGGCTGTTGACCAGATCCTCTGTCCGCTGTTTCCGGTTCCCAAGGGAATACGCCCTCTCAATCTCCACGTTGGCAAAGGCGGTCTTTAGATCTGTCGAGTCGATCATCAGCAGACTGTCCACGAACCGCCTGAAAGCATCGTTGCTCTCTGAGTCCTTCAGTCTTTCCAAGGCCCTCTGCTCACCGTGTTCCAGCTCATTGATACAGTCGTCAATGCCGGCCTTAAAGGAATAAGCGAACATACTGAGCCATTCCATAATCTCATCCAGCTTGATACCGTCAGCATTTGATAAGATCAGCACAAGCGTGTTAAACTGGTTGACCTCGTCATCCTTGTTGGTTGTTGAGATCCTGATCCGCAGTTTCAGATACCAGATCGGAATATAAAATGCGACTAAAGCGGCAAATACGGAAATCAGCAGAATATACCACTTGTAATAGGTATTCTTATAGGCGGTCAGCTCTCTGATTACCTCGGCTGCTATGATGTCCGCATACTCGCCGTTATGAATCCCCTCCTGCCGGATCCGGTCTGCCAGAGCATAGCGGTCCAGTTCGTCCACTTTCATTTTTTTGTTTGCCAATATGAAGTTTTTTGCCGTTTCCTCCATGGACTGTCTGTATTCTTCGTTGGGGATGATACTGTCGTCAAACTCCGCCACATAATCCTTTAACATGGTCAGTTTCTCATGCACCGTGGTAAAAACGACGGATGTATTGATGCAGATAAAGGCTACGGCCGCAAAAATGATCTGTTTGGTGACAAAAGCCTTCGGCCCTGTCTGATCTCCCACCTCCTTTAAATCTTCGTTCAGTTTCAAATAGTACAGATACCGATGATTGACGATTCTGTTAAGCAGCTTGGAGAACGGCCTGATGGCGGATATTCTGCTGAAGACCGTTTCCCTTACGATCTCGCCCCGCCGTCCTTCCTTCAGCACGTCGATCATATAAAAGCTGGCAAAAGATATTAAAAAGATCATCACCATCAGCCCCTTGCCCGGCGTACTCTCATAAAAACTGCGGGTTTCAGGCATGTTGCTGTAAGCCCAGATCTGAATCGGTTTGAGCAGGAAGATGCTGAGAATGCTGACCCCCTGCATGGTACGGAAGGCGGAATTGATCAGATTCTTTTTGAGAATCTCCTGTCCGATCTCCTCTTCCAAATAAGACAGGCTCTTTAAAAACCCCTGTTCCCCGTTCGAGTACTCTTTTGTGGAGGAGGCTATGGACAGCATCAGCAGAAGAAAGCGGTTAGGACTCATCTGCGTGTATTCCTCCGTGTCCTCCTCCATTGTTGGGGATACCAGAATTTCATGGATCTTTTCAAGGTGCAGACTGATCTCGTAGGGCACATCCTCCAGAGCGTCATAGATGGAATCCACAACGTCCCAACAGGCCGTGTAATTATGCCGGATGGTAGACAGCGCATCTTTAAGCTGCAAAAGGATCGTGTACTCTTTTTTTGCGTAAGAGGTCTGTATGTTTTGGTAAAAT
The DNA here is from genome assembly GCA_947632515.1 of uncultured Lachnospiraceae bacterium. Lineage (GTDB taxonomy): Bacteria > Bacillota > Clostridia > Lachnospirales > Lachnospiraceae > UBA3282. The sequence continues at coordinate 58,736 of CANRPO010000005.1, read as the reverse complement.
ATCACGAATGCCCCCGTAAGCCCCATGATGAGATACCATAAGTCGCCGCGGGTAAACACCACGGTAAAGACTGCTAAAATGCCCGCGATCAAAAGGTTCTTTAACATCACCTTCGTGGCTTCCTTATTGACGCTCATCATATCAGCCGGAAATACGGACTCAGTGTCCATAATGACTTTATGGAATATGCGGTTTATGCCGGGCGTTATCATAAAAAGCCTGTACAGGAAATGCAGACGGTTTCTGCCGCTGTGTTTATTCAGGGCATAAGCCTTATTGATCCGCTTTTCCCTGTTTTTTCCGGTCACGGACAAAAATATGCCGATCCCCATGAAGATGACTGCAAAGATAATCAGCGCAATCATCCAGTTATCATATCCTTCCATTTTTCTGCTCCCTTCTGTCAGGATACCCGTGCCTCATCCGGGAAAAGTTCATCGACCGGATCAGGTGTAACGCCGAAGAAATCGCCCCTGTATGGATTTCTCTTAATGGCCCGGATCATGTTCATGTCCGCTATAAACTGCTTTTCCTCATCCGCGGTTAGCTTGGATTTGATGTCATCCATCATTTCGTCGCTGGGGAGATTCACAAGCACAAACTCGCCGTTATCAAAGCGAACCAGATCCCGGCATTCAAAGAGTTCTCTGTCTGTCTGGCGTTTCCAGTATTCCTTCTCATCCTCTTCATGGGTGGCCGCTACTTTTCTGTCGGAGGGATATTTCACGTTTGTAAGAGGTTTAATCTCCGTGATCCGCTCCAGGTAGCGGTGTCCTTTCTTGTTCTCCATGTGCAGATCAATGTTCAGTATCTTGGCCGACATCTCCACCGCCTCTTTCTTATCCCGGTAAATTCCGACCACCGGGTCAAGGAGGTTATTGGCAAAGGATAAAACCAGATCAATGGTGGTTTTTGCATGGTGCGTAAACATGGTAAACAGGGACGCTACCATGGAGGTCTGGATAACGTAGTTCGCCTGTACCGCCTCTGCCACCTCACCGATGATGTTCACGTCGCCGGAGGTCTTTTTCTGGAAGTTCAAGCCTTCCTGTGAGCCGATGGACTCCGTCTCCTGCATGGAAATGATGTTCCGGTAAGGATAGGCGTAGTTAAGATTAAGCTCCGCCGAGATCTCCTGCACACGAAGGGAAAGCCTTGCGTCAATATACCGGATCAGGGATTTTAAGGTTACGGTTTTGCCGGAACCCTGGGCTCCGGTAATGGCAATGGTCCGCTGCCCCTTTATGAGCCACTTGATCATAGTAAGCGCGATCAGGTTGTTGTTGCCCTTAATGATGTTTTCAGGGGCAAGGGACGGCGCCGAGTCAAACTTACGGGAAATAAAGAAGTAAGTATTGACAAAGGGCGGTCTTGCCACAACCACACGGGAGCCGTTACGCATGGTAGAGATAACATATCCGCTCTTTCTGGACAGGATGCGGTTTGCGCCGTACTTGTAGATATTGCTGACAATGCGCACCAGTTCTTCCTGGCTTTTCAGCTGCACGCAGGACATCCTGAGTTTTACACCGCCAACCATGACCCAGATGGACTGGTAGGTATAGCGCAGATTTTTGGCGTTCATGATCTCATAGCCGTCCTTGGAAACGCCGGATAAGCCCACGGCCACTTCATCAATGCCCGTATCAAAGAGCATGTCAACGATCCCGAACCCTTTGTAATCTTCAAAGATACGCTGGGATAAAATCTCCAGTTTATCGTTATAAGTAAGCGTGTACTTGCTGTTTAAGTAGGCAAAGATCTGATCGAGTTTCTGCCTCGTAAAATCGTAGATCATGTCTCCCGTCTCCGGTATCTCCACGGGCTTTAGGATGTCGAATCCCTTAATCAGGGCAGAAAAACCGTTCTGTTTAAGGGGTTCCTCTTTTTCATCCATCAGATAGTTGTAGGCTATGTATAACATGATCTCGAACTTATCTTCCGGTTTCAGCTCATCCGCGCGGCCAAAGGGTATAATAAAGTCGATCGACGCCTCATTAACTCCCAGGTGCATGGAAGGATCCAGCAGCATGTTCCGGATGTACATCTTGACGAAATGTTTCGCGCGGTGATCCCCGGAGGCGGATTTCTTCAGATTCTTGCGGAACTCCGACTTGGATTTCTTACGTTTTTCATATTCTTTTTTGCTGAGATTCCTGTCGCGCAGATTATCCTTTAACATGGACGAAAACTCCCGCGTGATCTTATCGCGCAGCGTATCAATATCCGTATAGTCATTCTCATCCATGTCATCGTCCCGCACATCGGACAAAGACTGCATATATCTGTATGCCACATACCCGCAGCCTGCAAGGATCAGCACGATCAATATCAGGTTAATTACCATCGTTTCGGCTCCTTTCCCCCGTGCCCGGAAGGTCGATCATGATCTGGCTCGCTTTCTTTTTGCGAAACAGACCCCTTTTCACGGTTGTCACCTCCTGCACCGCCGACTCAGGCAGCACGGAAGGAATGTCTCCTGCCCCGGTCTTTTTTTCCTCCTTGGGCGCAAGGAGGGGCCTTTCGTCTTCCAGCGGCGTATCCGCAGATACGAATCTGCTCAACAGGACATTGACGGATGCGGTTAGCATATAGTTGTCGTCATCCCGTATGGTTTTTCTGTTCGTTAAGATAAAATCCAGCGTGTTTTCCATGATCACCGCATCCCTGAATCCCACGTTGTGGGGCACGGTATAAAGTTTTTTTACGCCGTATTTTTTCCTCATCCCGGCAAGATCGAACCGGGAATCCGGCTCATAATCCTTGACGATCAGACTCGTGGTGCTATCCGGCCTGATTTCGCCGACGGCTCTGCCTTGCGGGATTATAACGATATTTTCATCAGATACCTCTTTTGCCAGATCCAGAATCCCCCTGTTGTTTCCGGGGATCATGACAAATATGTATTCATAAATGTCTCTGGCGTTCCTAATTACCGTCTTAATCAGTTCCGGTTTCACCATATCCAGAAGGGAAGACTTGGCCGTGGGCCTGAATACATCAAACATGTTTTCGCGGTTCAGCATCTTCGTCACCGTGTCATCATAGTGTTCTTTGGACAGATCCGCCGTCTCCGCCCTTAACAGGATGGCGTCAAGACCGTCATCCTGGAAATTGTACATGTCACGGATGCTGTTTTCCCGGATCTCCTTGCCGGACAGAACGCTAAGGACTGACGCCTGTGCAGATACCGCGTCGGTAAGCTGCAGCACCAGTGTTTTTTTCGATTTTACGATGGAACAGACCCCGGCAATGAGCGCCGTAACCGCGGCGGCATCCTGCAGGTTGTTTTCCAGATCTCTTACAGAAACAATCATTCCTCACTGCCCTCCTCTGTTTTCTTCCTTTTCCCGGCGTCACCGACAGTCACGCCTCTGATCTCCTTCAAAGTATTCCTGTATTCCGAGGAAAGCCCTTTCATCGTCTGCGCCCCGTTATAGCACAGATTAATGTACGCGTTGTAATTGCCCTCGTCATAGCAGATCACGTTCTCATTCTCTACTTCCGTTAAAAACAGTTCTTTTTTAAGGAACTGTTCCGAAATCTTTCCGGAAGGCTTATCCATGTACACGAGAAAGAAATTTTCCTTCGGCGTATACAGATTCAGATAGTTCATGTCGATCTCATCGTTGATCTTACGGATGGTGGCGGGCCTGTAATCCGTAAGGAGCACCAGTATGTCAGACAGATCCGCAAGATCATAGTCCACGTTTAGCCCGTGATAGACAATCACGATGTCAAACTTCTCAAATGCCCCCATCCGGTCCGGCTGTACCGTTTTGTTGCGCATGAATACCGTCCGGCCGCGCTCCACATAATCGCTCTCTTCATCCGCGTTATGCAGCGCATGAAACAGATCGTGGCTCATGGAATTGTCGATCACCAGAATCCGGTATTTCTTTTCTTCAAAGGATCTCGTAAGAAAATAGGGAAAGCCGCCGTTTTCAAGCCCTACTACCGATACCATTTTTGTCGTTTTCATGGATGATGCCACTTTTATCACCTACTTTCCCGTTTTGCTCTTGTCGTCTGCGTCTGTTTTTTCCGCCGCGGAAGAGACATTCTCCCCGTCAGAGGATAAAGCCGTCTGATCCGTATCTTCTTCCATATCCGTCAGACCATCCTGCTCTTCACCGTCTTCCGTGTCTTCCGAATCCGACTCCTCCCCGGTTCCATACAGATCGTCTTCCGTACCTGAAAACGTCCGGTCCGATGCGGTCCCATCTTCCAGGGATTTTTCGTAATCGTAGGCGTTTACGCCGGTCAGAACGGAAGTGTTGGCGGTATCTTCCAGGTTATGGCCTTCCGCCACTGCCGCAAGACGCTCATCCGACAATACCGCAAGGCTTTCTTCCAGGTTGCTGCGGGCAATCGTATTAAGGGTCGTCTCCGCTTTGGTAAGCAGATTTTTGTCATAGTAGGAACATGTCGGATCCATCTGGTCCGCCACCGCTGCATTGACCATGTAGGTAGGCACAGCCTCCTCCTGCAGATTGCTTTCCACATATCTGGTGGCGTAGATCTTAGTGCCGGTGATGGTATAGGCATCAATGGTAGCTGATGCCATCCGCAGGATCTCTTCCTCGTTCAGATATGTCCAGAACACGCAGTTGGGGAGGTTCAGATTCTTAATCTGTTTCTTGGGGAGTACCAGAAAATCGCTGCCGTCCGGGAACATGATCCGGATGTCCACCACGTCGTTTTCCTGCTGATCCGTCATCAGATTTACCACCTGCATCTCGTACTCGCGGGTATCTGATTCAATGGAAACGGGTGTCACCATGTTGTCCATCACCGTCATGCCCTCGTAGATGTCCACGATCGCGGTGCTCCCCAGGTCTTCTTCCGTGATATAGTTGTATTCTTCCAGTCCCGTGTACACGGTCTGTTTCACCACGTTTACGCCTTCTTCGATGATCTCTCCGTGGCCGATGCCGCTGCCGTCCTGCGTAGATACCACATACACGGTCTTTTTATTGGCCTCCATCTCCCCCATTGCCTCCCGGTTGATGGCGACCTCATCATTCAGGGTCATTCTGGTTACGATAAAGGCTGCCAGCGCACAGCAAAACATGACCGCAAAAAGAATCATAAAAATTGTCAGTAATTTAAGTTTCTTTTTCATGCTAATCCTCAGCGAATGCTGCTCCTTTCCGTTGATTTAAGGCTCCATATGGGTAAACGCTCCCATAATCCTGAACGTGGCCGGATCCTTTGCTATGATAGCGATTACGCATTTCTGCCCGTTGTGGGGCACGCCGCCCAACTCCATGGCGGGGGCTTTACAGATGCAGGTTGCCTGCTCACTGTTGATGCCCGTATTCTTCTGTCCGAGATTCACGATGTACTCCCCGGTCTTTAAGTGGTACGCGATATAGCCGACATACTTCTGGCCGACCTCATAACGTTTAAAGTACATCTTGTTCGGGTTTTCCTTGGCGTCCTTGGCCGATGCCTTGATCTTCACATACGGATATTCCCTACCGTAGATATTTGTTTTGCCCGTATCTACGCTTGTAACCCGCACAAGGATCGCCTTGCCGAGCTTAAATTCCTTCTCGTAAACCAGATCGTCGAGATAACGCCATGTGAGTTCATCACGCCTGATGAACACATCCGCACCCATGACATCAACCACGATGCCGCTCCTGCTGACATGCACGATCCTGCCTTTTGCCAGACTGCCGGGTTTAATGCGGGCACGCTTACCCAGATAGTTGTCATAGGACCGGATCTGCATAGCGCCGATTCGGGATGCCAGCACATCCTCATCCTCCAGGCTGATGTTGTAGACCACAAACTCAATGATTGAGCCGATCCGCATGGACATGCTGTAGCGCAGATTATCATAAGCATCCGGACTCTCATATTTACCATTTTCATCAATAAAGAACAGCGGCGCCGGGATCCTGATCTTGTAGATCGCCGACCGGATCTCTTTCTCCGTGTTAATATCCGCCGCATTCGTCGCGACCAGATGGCAGACCGCCATGATCGTCCTCACGGAACCCAGATTTACATCCTCAATACCGTCCACCACGCCGTAAAGCACCTTGGGCTTTAAGCTGTTTGCGCTGTCGGAAAGAATTTCATACTCCAGTTTTTTCGCTTTGCCGTAGGTCATCAGTTCCTCATTGTCGTCGCCGATGATCTCCTCGTTTTCGCCGAAAGCCTCCCTTGCAGCCTTACGCATTCTGCGGTTGGAGCCGGGCACATTGACCGTCCTTCTGATAAAGGCATCCGCCAGTTCCATGGTGACTTCAAAACCGGCCACCTTCTCAGGCGTAATGCCGCTTTCCTCGATAGGCATTTCCGTTTTATCAATGACTGCCTCCGGCACCGGATCTGTCTCTTCCTCCGTCCCGTAGGGCGCCTCCCGTGCCTCCCGCGCGGTTTCCGGACCATTCTCTTCCGATCCTGTTTCCTGCACGGTTTCCTCTTCGGATTCCATTTTTGCCAGAGCCTCCTCTACGGAAACTGTCTCTGCGTCTTTTTTCGTTCTCGGCATTCCTTAATCCTCCTTCATATGTTTTATTTTGGTTACTGCCTGTAAAATTGATGGGAATTGACCGTCGCAAAAAAAGCGTGGGTTCCCCAATTTCCTTCATCTCCTCCGGCATTCCTGAAATACAGGATGTCGGAATCATTTAAGACCTTCATGTTGCCGGAAAGAACATCCTTTACGGCAAGCACCATCTCCTCCGGCGGTTCCCTTGTTTCTATCAGGTCGGAATCGGAAAACTGTCCTTCCTGATAGATGACGTCCTTTATGGTGTTCGGGAACTGCCCGCTTTTCACCCGGTTTAAGAGCACCTCCGCCACGGCCGCCCAGCCGTTTAAGCCTTCGCCGCAGGCCTCGTTATAAACAAGCTGCGCGGCAAGATAAATCTCGCTGTCGGTAAAAGGGCATTCAGAACGGTATACCGTTACGGATTCCTCCGTCTCATTTATCCGTTCCTCCTCCTCTTCTGGCTGTTCCTGTGCCGGTTCCATATCCGTCCGGTTTCTGACGGTCGGAACGTCCTGCGGCACCTCCCGGATCAGATTTCCAACGCCGTCCGTCTCAGGCAGTCTCTTGTAGATCCGAAACATACCCGTTTTTTCCGCCACGACCGTCCGTTCCCCGCTGGAGCAGTGGATCCACATCCCGTTTCCCAGATATATCCCCACATGATTGATGCCCTGTCCGTTGTTAAGCAGCCCCAGATCGCCGGGAACAAGTTCTTCTTCCGTTATGGATGCGGTATGGCTCAGTATCGCTCCCGTGGAAACCATGTTCTTCCAGACGGATTCGTCAAAGCCCGCGCTCATCAGCGCCCACTGGACAAACCCGGAACAGTCCAGACCTTTTTGTCTTCCCGTGCCGTCTATGGTCCACCAGGAAGTGTCATAGCCGGGCTTTTCGGCTTTTCCTCCCCATTCATAAGGGACAAGTCCGATCAGGGAGGCTGCCCGGTCTATCAGCTGCTTTCTGGACAGATCCAGATCCTCATCTGCAAGAAGTCCCGTGATATACGCCCGTGTCTTTTCGTCCAAAAGGTCTTCATGCCTTGCATTGAGAAAGACGGATTCCTGCAGGCCGTTGGGGTTGATTAACCGCTCAAATTTTTCCTTCTTCTCCTGTGCAGAGAGCAGATACTTTTCGGTGTCGAGATCAAAAAAGTCTAAGATGTCCTCAGGGGTCAGCCCTTCTAAGGAAACTTCCCCGTAGCGGATCAGTTTTTTTTCGGGATTTATGTCTTTTGTGCCACAGGGGATAAAAAATCCGTCCGCGGTTTTTTTAAAATCCTGCACGGTCTGAGGAGAGTCAATCAGCACCGTGCCCGTTTTTTCATATTTTCCCGATCCCTCTTCCGTTTCCCCGTATTCGTCAACCGCTACGGGTTCATATTCCCATGCGTATGTGATGACCAGTTTTTCCCGGATAAAAGGCAGTCCGTAAAACAGGGTGTCCATACGGCTCTTCTCCGCGGATTCCGCTGCCACGATGTAGGCTGAGATCATGGCAGGATAGTCCGCATCCAGGTAGGGATTTTCGCATCTGTGAAAGCTCTCCATGGTAAGGTGATAGTCGAGATTTTTTTTAACGATTTCTTCCTTTATCCGCATTTCCGCTCCTTCAAGGGAATTGGTGATCGCCGATTCCAAAAGGGAAGTAGCCTCAAAGATACTCTTTTCCACCACCGCGGGATCCGTAGCCGCAAAGACGGTCTGCACAGGAGACAGCAACATAAGGGGGATCAGAACAATGGCCTGTATTCTGTTTATAAAACGTTTGGTTTTCAGGGTCATGTTTGTATAGTATACCATAACAAAAACACCGTCAAACCGCCGAAAAATACAAAAGAAGGGGTAGTTTGTGGAATTGAAAAGGAAATAATGGAAAAGAGAGAAGTCAAAATGGAAAAGACCGGTAAGAAAAGGAAGTGTAGGAAGAACTTTGTATAAAAAAAGAAAAAATGAAATTTCCAAAAAAATTTTTTATCCGTAAGGATAAAAAAGAAGACGAGGCGCATAGCGCCTCGTCCGACCGCCGGAAATATTACTGCTGTGGAATGGAAATCGACAAATGGTTCCCGTCCTCACTCCAGGTATAGGTAGGCAGTTTGGCAACGATATTGTTGTTCACGTCATCTCCCATCTGCTGGATCTGCTGCTGCAGATTGTTTTTGGCATCCGCTAAATTTTGGCTTTGCTTTTCATCATTTGCATCCATCTGTCCCTGTAAAGTGCTCTGCGCGTTTGCAAGGTTCCGGTCCTGTTTCTGATCATTGGCCTGTATCTGCCCCTCCAGGTTCGTCTGCGTGGCGGCAAGCTCCTGTTTCAAGGCATTCTCGGCATCTTTCAGATCGGACCGCAGGCTGGTGATGTTATTGTTGGCCGCCGCAATGTCTTTGTTCAGACTGCCTTCAAGCGCCTCAATGATCCGTCCCGTTTCCTCCATATTGGAAGTATCTGCAGCCATCAGGGAATCATAAGCCGCCTGCAGATCATCGGACATGTCGCCGCCGAGTTTGTTCATGGCGTTCTTAAGAGCATTGACGTCCTCCTCGGATTTTGTCTGCAGCGCCTTTTCCGCCGCCTGTCTCGCCTCATCCAGAAGTTTCATCTTCTCCGTGTTGTCCGCGATCTGGCTTTCCAGGTTTGCTTTGGCATCCGCGAGTTTCCGGCTCTGCTTTTTGTCGTTGTCATTCACTTTTTGCGTGATTTCCGTCGCAAACTCATCATAGGCGTTCGTCAGCGTAACGTTGAGGTTGGATATTTTCTGGTTAAGCGTATAACCCGCCTGCGCCGATAACACATCGTTGTCTCCCGTAGGAGCTACGGAAAGGTTTGTGACGATATTGATGGCAGGCTGCGCCGTCGAGACAAAAGACTGATAGCTTTTGCTTAACTCCGACAGCTCTTCCCGCAGCTTTTCCACTTCTTCAAGATTCGTGGAATCCTTTTCGACAACCTTTAACTTTGTCTCCAGTTCCTTTACCGTCTCCCGGTAATTATTGACCGTATTGGTCACTTTATCCAGCTTTTCCGAAATCGACTTTTCTATTTCGGTAAGGTACTTCTCCTGCGATTCAAACCTTTTCTCCAGTTCATCATAGATATTTTTCTCGACGATGACGGTTACGGCATCCGCGACAGCCTCCCTCTGGGAATCCGTCAGCCTTGCATCATCGTAATAATCGGAAAACTTTTCTACCAGCCGGTCATAGATATTTTTCTCCATACCGGTGATCGCGTTGGCGGATGCCTCTCTGTTTACGTCCGCCAGTTCCATTATCTTTTCCGGGGTAAGATTGTCCAGGACCCCGGCGATCAGGAGATCCTGCTGTTCCCCGGTCAGTTCGATCGACATGGCGCCCGTGTCCTGCATGGCCTCCACGGTATTGGTCAGTTCCTTCAGTTCCCCTTTCTGATTGGTGAGATACTGCCCGAAGTATTCTTTCAGTTCCACGGCGATATTCTCCTTTGCCGCCTCGGTTGCCTCACCATACAGCAGATCTTTTTTCCTTTTTTCGGACTGCGCTCCGATCATCACACACAAAAGCAGAATCAGAACGGTCGCGATTCCGATGATTCTCACTATCCAGTTGTTCAGATGTAACTCTTTTTCTTTCATGACATACTCCTTTCTGCCGGACGGTCATACTTTTTCTACTGTTGCGGGTTTTCTCCGATGCGGAGATGCAGGATACCCGTGCCCGTGCTGTCTCCGTATTCGTCCGTATACGGTTCAAACTTACCGAACACTGTTACCTCGGTCTTCCTGTCAAGCGCTTTGATGTCGTCTGCATCCAGCACTACATCATTCTCACCCGAAAAGTCTCCGTCTTCGTCATAGTCATACACAAACTGTCCGTTTGAACGTATGGTGTGGCGAAAGGCATCTTCCACCGTCCAGGAAGACACGGCTGCGCAAACCCCGGTTCCAAATGCCGCAATACATACTGCCGTTGCGACTGCCGCAAGAATTATCTTCTTTTTCATGCTTACTTCCTCCCTTCTCAGTTGAAGATGTGGATGGTCGGTTTGCCGTCATCATTGGTATAAGTGATGATCTTATCCTTATACTCGGTCCAGGTATAGTCCTTCGGATCCGAACTTCTGGTTGTCCCCTGGTATGTACCGATGAATTTGGAGGTTTCCTTTGGGGTCATACTCATGTTCTTACCGTCCTTAGTATCTGCGTAGACGATAAACGTGCTGAGTCCGTCTTTCCCCGATTCTCCCGGATCTCCTTTTTCCCCGGTGGCCCCGACGCTCCCGGTCTTACCCGATGCCCCGGTCCGTCCTGCCGGTCCCTGGGCCCCGCGCTGTCCCGTTTCCCCGCGGTCGCCCTTCTCTCCGGGTTCCCCGTCTTTTCCTGCAGCCCCTTCCAGAACCTCGGTTGCGGACGTTCCAACCTGAGATATGACCGACTCCGTGATCCGCTTTTCCATCGTGGCCAGATCTTTAGCCGTTCCGTTGGAGAAACCGTCCGTATCTGCCTGTGACGTAATGGTAACATCCTTTTTCCCTTCATCTCCAATGATCCTGTCATAGAGATTGCCGATCGTCACCATGATCCCGCTTTCCCTTGAAGTCCTGTCACTGTCAGCATCATAGAAAATATCATAGGCGTTATCGTCCGGCGCTCCCGCCTGTTCTGCCTTGCCGTTAAACGCCCGGAGGGAAACCTTCTTCTCTGCGGAAAAACGGGCAACCGCCGCGCTGCCAAAGATTAAAAGGATAATGCAGACGACGAGGCCCAACAGACAAAGCGGTTTAAACCAGATCTGTTTTTTGATCTTTTTGATTTTCTGTTTGGATTTATTTACACTGAACTTTTTCATGACGGCAAATCCTTTCTGATATAACTCTCTCCCGGTTTCGGCCTTACTTTCCCGCAGAACTGGCAGTATTTTGCGTCAGGGGCAAACGGCGTGCCGCAGCTGCAGTACGAATGGTTTACCTCCATCTTAGACTCCGGCTCCCTCTTAGGTACTTTGTATCTGAATCCCCGGAGCGTGCAGTAGTTTGCGTCTTCGTTCTCCATACCGCAGTGCTTACAGAAACATGCCGTGTCCTTCATCATTTTTCCGCAGGAAGGACATGGGTGGAAATGACCGCCGCATGCGGGACATTCATTGTTGGTGGTGAGGATAGTGCCACAGATGGGGCATATGGCAAGCGCGGAATTTCTTAACCGCTCTTTCCGCTCCTTTTTCTCATGGAAGGTAAGCGCTGAAAGTGCCGCCGCGCATACCGCCCCCGCGCCCAATCCGATCATAACTGCATCCTTTGTCATTTTCTGATTTTTCATTTACTTTTCTCCCTCTGCTCCATAATGGTATAATATACATTGTTATGCTACAATCATAGCATAAATTTTAAATTAAACAACCATTTTTTTCCGACTTATGATATAAGGTCTTCAAGCGACTGCATTCCGTTAAAGATGGAAAATGCGTCTGCCGCGGCGGCCTCTGTTTTTTCATCGGAATCTTCCGGCTCCGGCGGTGGAACGCTTTCCGACGGTTCAGACGGCTGTATGACGGTTTCCTCAAATGTTAGCATATCTGATACGGATACCGTTTCCACTTTCTTCTCTTCCGTCCCGTACTCAGAGCCGTTTATCGGAGCGGGAGCCGCCCGGCTCCGCTGCGTCTCCTGCTGTCCGGCAGTCTGTTTTACTTCCTTCTCCGGCACGGGGACAAACATCTGTTTTTTTCCGGCATCAGCCCGCTTTGTTTCACATTCCGCCGTCTTCCTTGGCTTTAAATTTACGGGTTCCGGTGCATAAGGTTCCGGTTCCTTTCTGTCCTCCCTTTTCACGATACGCAGCCCCGGGGCAGGCGTATTTTCATGCTCCGGCTCTTCCGCATCCTGTCTGTGGTCCGTGACCGCTTTTGATTTATTTTTCACTCTTGCCGCTATCTTCCCGCCGTTTGTGATGATCTTTGTTTTTATGGTATTTTTATGCCGCGTCCTTACTTTCAGTATGGCGTCCGGATCATAATCATCGTCGATCTGTAACTTTTCATCCTTTTCCAATTCCAGTATATAGCTCGGCTCTTTATCATAATCGAAATCCCTGTCCACTATTCCATCCCGGATCAGACGCCAGAAGGGATAGTGCTGCGCCGGCAGTACATACATTTTATCCTTGTTTTTACTGATAAATCTCCCGTAAGGATGATCCGTCTCCCAAAAAAACGTTTTTAGTTTAATAATGTTATGCTGGGAGACCAGCAGCAAAACTTCGTCTTCTTTTAAGGATCTGACTTCGCCGGAGGTAAAAACCTGTCTTGTACCCTGTCCTTCCGTGATGGATTCCTGCGCGTGGATTCCCAGAATATCCATCTTGTTTCTGTCGTAGCGCTTGTTTTTCACATTGATGGTCTGTTCGCCGCTCATCTCCGACCACCACCTCATCGTTTCCGGGTCGTTTGTTTTGAGCATCAGGAAGTAATCCACGTCGTTCATGATGGTACGCCACGCCTCCAGGGGGTAGCGGTTTTTTAACTGGTTGATGTCCTGGCAGACCATATGCGTGACTATGTTCCTGCTCCTCACGGTGGACAGCTTTTTTTCAAATTTGGGGATCGTAATACTGGGCGCCTCATCCAGAACCATATGTACCGTTATCGGCAGTTCCCCGTCAATCCTCATGTCCGCATATCGGACAAGTTCCTGATAAAACAGGGTGAAAAACAGGGAAACGATGGGTGACATGGATTCGTCCTGATCGTTGGACCCGACAAAATAAAGGCAGCGCTTTCTGCCGGGGTTTAAGAAATCAATGTTTCCTTCCGTGGCCGACAGGATGGTGCGCAGTTTTTTCGAGTTAAACAGTTTCAGCTTTAAGCGCAGCCCCTGTAACACCTGCTCTTTCGGTTTTTCGTCGCCGTCCGCGAAAATCTTAAACGGCGCATAGGCGGGATGCGACTGCGGAATGGACGAAAAATCAGCCTCCAGTCCCTCCACGTCATACTGCATGACGTAGTGGAAAAGGGTTGCCAGGTTTTTGTCCTCGGGCCTGTATTCCCTGCCGATGGTGATCCTTAAAATAAGCGCCTGCAGAAGATTGAGGGCGCCGTCCTGCCAGTAATCGAACATTGCCTCGCCGTAATCCGTGGTGGCAATGATCGCGGTGGACAATACCTGCGCCTTATCCACGTCGTCCCCCACATACATCATGAAGTTGCATGGATCGGAGTTTTCCAGAAACATGGGATTTAGATTTAAAATCCTGACCTCATAGCCAAGCATCTTTGCCAGCTCCGAGGTTATTTTGAAAAGTTCGGATTTCGGATCGTTGATGATCGCGCTCTCCCCTTTTCTGAGAATCTGCAGAATAAGAGGGATAATATAGGTGGCGGATTTACCCGCGGAAGGACCGGCCACCATGAGGACGTTTCGGTTTATCTTTCTTACCGGATGTTTCTGTCCGACTACCTCCGCCGTGTTATAGGGATTTTTCCCGAAAATCGGATCCCTGATCTCCTCGATGGAACCCAGATTGAAGACCTTCTTCATCTCCGCCTCTTCCATCATGGTGTTCGTTCCATAGGTTCCCTCGTTCGACACGTCATAGTTGCGGTCGGTGTCTTTTTTAAACCCGGTCTTAAATAACAGGACGCAGCGGAAGAACAACCATTCCAGAAAAAGGAAGAACACCAGAGACAAAAGGATCCCCTTGTTCAGCCAGGCCGCCAGAATGTTGCGCAGATTCATCAGATACCCGTTTCCGCCCAGGTTCATGACAAACAGGGTCAGAGCGCCGGATATAAGAATGGACAGAAGGAACACAACGGCCATCTGCCCGTAAAAGAATTTCTCGTTACGCTCATACAGATACCGGATGCCGCTCGACGCATTTCCGAATACCGTATTTGCCAGTTTGTCCCGAATCCTGTTTTTCAGTCTTTGAATCATATTCATCCCGCCAGTTATTGTATACTATACTCTGTTGGATAAATATTAGCAGAATGCGGAACATTTGCAAGCGTTTTTTTCTGTCTGTATGTTCAAAACCACAAAAAAAGAGCATCCGTGAAGGATGCCCTTTACATTGTTAATTTTTTATCACTCAATTTGAGTGTTAATTATTTGTCAAAGATTGCCTGCCAGCTCTTTCTCCAGCGTTTCAAAGTCATATTCATTTTGTTCAAACCGGTTAAACGGATTTTCCTTTTTTCCCGGTTTGGCCTTTTTCCCGTTTTTCTTCACCGGCTTTTCATAATAACCGTCTTTGATGGCGCTGATGATAAACCCGGTAAAGTTATCTATGGATGAGCAGTCACCGTAAGCCTCCGTGATCCCCTCATAAGTCTTCCGGACCAGTTCATAATCATATTCCGCGGCATCGGCGATCGCTTTCACATCACGAATTTTAAGAGGTTCGTCGATCAGGTCGCTGATCTTTTCATAAATCTCATCTTTTTCCTCATCCGTGAGGGCAATCGCCTCTTTCTTCTTAAAGCGGATGTCAAACAAAAACCCGGATATTTCATTTCGGGTTGCCCTCATGATTTCATATGCTACTTCTATATCGCTCTTTTCATTGATCTCGCTGACAGCCACGTCCACGACCTGCTTTTTGAACTCGTGGTTTTTCTCAAACATTTTCTCCGATGCAACCTGAACCGCCATATCGTAATCCGGGTTTTCGGATGCATCCAATATTTCCTGTACCTTATCCTCTGCCGCATTTACCACGCCAAGCATCATTTTAAGTTCCGCAAGGGAGGCCGTAACGGTAAATCTGCTCTTCTCCCCTATATGCTGCAGATTCTTGGGTGTGTATGCTCTGCTCCTTAAAAATTCATAGAGACGGAAACTGTATACGGAATTAAAACTCATCATAACAGGAAGGGACAGCCTGGTGTAGTTTCCTTTGATCTCCACCAGGTACTCTTTCATTTTCGGGTTAAATTCAATCGTGAAATACCCGTTATCATATTTTGCATAGATAACCACTGCCATATATTCAAACTTCTGGACTTCAGGATTATTGTAACCGACTTTTTTCCCTGTCATATTTTTTGCAGCCTTAGCCAACTGATTATAGAAACTGCCGGTGTTTGCGTTTAATACTTTTCTGATATGACCGGCTTTAATTGTCGAAGAGATCTCTCCTGTCTTTGAGTCTGTTCTCAATGTTGACAGTGCAAGCGCAAGCAGCTTATTTTCAAACAGGGTTGATTTATATTTTGCGCTGATCAGGGTATTTGACTTATTATAAACGGATGGCAGCAATGATCCATAATAATTACTATCCTGATTGTTTTCCGTATCTACCTCTTTAATCTTCCTTTTTTCTTCGTCCATGAATTTTCCTTCACCTTTTGTTACTAAGTTTCTTATCACCATTGCATACAAAGATTATATATGATATTCCTGTGTTGTGTCAATAAAATTCTACAAATTTATCTGTAGGTTATAACTAGATGTTGTGGCTGACGCTGAAAACTCTTCCAATATTTCGGTTTTTGGGATCTGCACACGGTTAAATTTGTAGATTTCCTCACTCTCCCGTTCTTACGGACCGCGACGGCATGTCCAATCCGAAAGACGCAGTCACGGTTTTTTTCGTCCTGCGGTCAGTTTGTAGTTTTCCGCTCCCGTTTCCGGGTTTTCACTCCGATTTTCTACAAATTCACGGCAGGTCTGGCCAGTTTTTCAGTCTGACATGCGGTTGGTATGTAGATTTTTTCTACATTTCGACCGCATATATACCATATCATGTAGCTTGTATTTTCGGAAACTACAATATGTAGATTTTTCCTGCGTCCTGCCGTAAATTTGTAGATTTTCGCTCTGATTTTCTGATTTTCACCCTGTTTTTCTACATTTTAACCGTAGGTCAGTTCAAAACGGCTGGTTTATCTGCCGTCTTTTTGTAGATTGTTTCTACATTTTAACCGCAGGTCGCCCCGGATTATGTGGTGTTACGCTTTCATCTGCCAATATCTTGATTTTTCTCCCCGTCCTGCGGTCAGTTTGTGGTTTTACGCTCCAGTTTCCGGTCTTTCACTCCTATTTTCTACAAACTGACCGCAGGACGCTCCCTAAATGCCGGTATCACCGGCCCTATGCGTGTAGACTTTTTCTACATTTTAACCGTAGGTCGTCCCTATGATGTAGTATGCAGCCGGCCGATCATCAATATATTGTTTCTGCCTTACGTCCTGCGGTCATTTTGTAGTTTTTACGGCCGCTTTCCGGATTCTCACTCCTATTTTCTACATTTCGACCGCAGGACGGCGCCCGTTTCCTCTGAAAAACTGCGGTTTTCCGTCCTTTTCGGTATTCCGCTCCTGCCTGTCGGCTCTCTCCGACCCCGCTTTCTACATATTTACGGCTCTTATCTACATTTTTAACCGCTCTTATCTACTTTTGAACCGTTTCCGTCTACATCCGTCACCGCAGATCAGGACTCCGTTTTCTACACCGGATGCCGTTTTTACCTACATTTTCATCCGTTTCTGTCTACATTCATCACCGTTTTTACCTACATCCGCAACCGTAGGTTGAGCCTGCAAACCGCGTATTTATCGGATTTTTCCAATCTGCAATATAAATGAAATAAAAATGTTGTTTATTTTTTAATATAAATTTAAAACAAGGGCTGCGGGAAAAACGGATGTTGGGGATGTTCTTTCCCATTGTCCGTGGGATTCAGTTTTACGCATGGCCTGTCAGGAACACAAACAGTCTTCGCATGTGCGACCGGGCCGCAGCCCCATGCCGAAACACCGCGGCTTTTCTTTTTTTTCTCCCTGTTTTTCCTTCCTTGCATTCGGGGACTCCTTCTGCCGAAAAAAAGTGCTTGCTTTTTACGCCGACATAGTATAATATACAAATTGTGGTTGAAATGTTTTCTTGATGCTTTGTGGTCTGGTGAAAAGTCGGCCTTGTTCGTCTCCTATACAGGATTCGCCCAAGGCCGACTTTTCTGTTTTCCTCTCAGTTGAAATATTCCTCGTAAAACTTTTTTACATCTACGGTCAGTATCGTTCCATACTTCCCTATGAGTTCTGCCACCATTTCCGTCTGGAAACTGAAACAATAGATCTGATAGCTTTTTTGATTGTTATTTTCCAGAAGAGCCCTCGTGATAAATGCTTTCAGTTTGATCAGATTGGGTATGCAGAATACGAGTTTGTAAATTCCGTGTTCCGCATCATAACCGTCGCAGTCCACGCTTACTTCTGCCGAGGCCATCTGTTCTTCTCTTGAAAGAACCGAATTTAGGATTCTGCCCCGCCAGCCGTTTACAGCCATCATTTTTAAAAGCAGGACTCCGTTTCTGTCTTCCGGAATAACATACAGTCTGTCGTAAGCGTACTCCATGTTCATGATGACCACTTTTTCATTCTTACGATAACTGCTGTTGCATATTTTTACGAAAAGTTTATCGTTTCTGGCTATTACGATTGCATTTTTCGGCTCGTCCGCGCTGACGTCGGACATGCTCTTTTGCTTGATAATCCGGGTGATGTACGCCGCCATCTTGACTTCGCCGAATTTTTTCCACTCGATCAGGGATTCGCCTATATGATAGACTGCGTATATCCCGCCTGGTGATACCAGCAAGCCGCTGATTCTGGAATTTGACAGTTTTTTGCTTTTTTCTCCTTTTTCATTCCGGTATGTTACCGTGTCGCGATAGGATTCAATCTGTTTCAGTTCCCCGGACGTGTAATAGGCAAGGTCGCTGTCCTCCATCATCTCGCGACGCAGATCACGCTTGTCCGGGCTTATATCTATATCGCCTGCATACATCATGATCTGCGTCGCGCTGTTCTTCATGACCCGCTCTGATGCCGCCTTATTTACTTCGTCGCTTAATGCCTTGATTTTTTCCCTCGCCGTCTCTTCGTAATAAGCCGCATATTCCTTCGGAACGTAATCCTCATATTCTCCCCGCCGCCTGTCATAGTTCAGCAAGCGGATATTCTTCTCGCCGCCGCGCTTATCCACCACCACTGTCCCGTCTTCTTCCATCTCCTTCACTGCCCTCTGATACATGCGGTGGTTGTCTGATAGCAAGCGGAGACTCCGATACGGCATTACCGCTACGAGACACAGCAGTTGTATCATCTCATTCTTATACCCTTTTTTATAGTTCTTTTTATTATTCACTCTACTTCACCCTTATTCTGATTTTTCCACATGCCGCCTTTTCTGCACCCATATTTCGCTACTTCCCGTCTCTGCGTTTTTCCACTCCGTTTTCCGTTTCCATGCCGCGCGTTATGGTGTTTGACGTGTCCTTTTGTGTTTAACACCCAAGGACAACGGCCGGCAGAAAAGCCAGAAAACCACAATATAAATGCCGTTGAAAAGGGTGTTTTTGGAATATTTTTAAACTATCCTTTTTTTGCACCTTTTTCGATTGCAATTAGCACGTTTTTGAGACAGGCCCAAACGCTTACGGAACGCTTTTTGCCAGGCGGATAGTGGGTCTTGCGGAGTCGCCGTAAGCGACTATGGCAAGGATAAAGGGGAAGGAAAACCCGGAGTCCTTAATCCGCATGATAAGATCCTTGTTGGATACATCATCCATAACGAACATAGGGACAGACTGGATCAGGGAACTCTTCTTGGAATGCTCTTTTTCCAAATACCGCTCCTGCAGCAGAGAGATCTTATTTAAGCTGCCTTCGTCCACATACATAACATCAAAGGAATCCTTTCTTCCGACGGTAAAAAATATATCGGCCGGGAAAATGGCGCGCATGGCCTCCGAAAAGTCATCCCTGGAAGAATCCAACTCCAGTATGGCCCAGATACAGGATATAATCGGCATGGATATTTTACAGTTCATCATAACAAGGTATCTGGATGCCAGAAACGATAACACATGTTTTTTGATTAGGCAGTTCACCAAAATAACCACGTTCCTGCTCTCCATAGGCTGCATCAGCACTTTAAGCTGTTCAATATCGAGGCAGCCGAATTTTGAAACATAAGATATAATTTCGCGTTCATCTCTTGTCAGTTGTACCATGATAGTGTCCTCCTTTTATTTGTACAATTTTTTTTATTTTTGTGGAATTTGGTTTTGCTTTTCTGTATTTTGGCCACCCAATTTGTATATTTGCTGTCCGAAAACTCAAACAAAAGGGTGACGGATGGCAAAAGCCGGGAAAAAAGGTTCGGATATTGTACAAATCCCGTTTTCACTTGCTAAAATTAGATTTCTAAACGTGAATTTCCATTTTTCTTACCGGTATTTGTACAATTTGCAACTATTTTGTGGAAACTGCCGCTTTCTCTTCCTGCTCCGCGTAATACTTCAATTTATTGGGATCGGTCGTAAAATCCCGGTCCTCCATAGCGGACGGAAGGATGTTGACACAGAGCTTTGCATGTCTGGTAAGCAGCATGGCCTGTCCGGGTTTAAAGTGGGTGATCATATATACATCATCCTCTGTAAGTCCAAGGTTCTCGGCAACCCTCCGCGCCTGGGTTTCCTCCATGTACATAATAAATTTAATGGCAGTCCCATAGACGACGGCACGTCCTGTCTCGTCGGCAAGAAGATCGTCAATGTCCTGTGTGGTGATACAGATAGAGCCGCCGTACCCGCGGATGACCTTGACCATTTCTTTGATCTCCAGAGCCGCCTCCTTATATTTCATCAGTTTCCATGCCTCCTCAATAATAATGGTATCAAGCGACAGGCGGTTTTGTTTTACAAGACCGTAGGTACACTTAATTGGCAGATAGAAAAACGACGGAAGAAGATCTTCCGGAATATTGTTTTCATCGATGTAAAAGACGATAAACTTATTATTCAAGTCCACGTTGGTCGGGCCGTTTAAATTGCTGCAGTTACCGAATACATACTTTGACAGCGCCTTGGTTATGCGGTCTAATTCCGGATAAACGGAAAGGCGGTCGTATATGTCCCCTATAATTGGCATATACTTTAGTTCGCCGCTCTCATCATAGATGGATTGGTTGTCGTGTGTTATGCCGAAACGGTTATACAGCGTATAAAGTTCATTTTCCACAAGATCCCTTTCCATATCCGACATCGGATTATCTTTAAGGTTCAGGTTGATCCATGTTAATAAATAAGCTATCTGTCCGGACAACAGCGAGGTGACAACAGTGGGAGTTTCTTTGAGAATCTGTTTGTCGATGGTTGCCTCCGGCCGTATTTCGCAGATATTGATACAGTCTTTGCTACCGGGATAAAGGTGAATGAAACTGCCGCCGATGTGCATACATCCCCGGTAAGACTCATGCCCTTTCAGGGGTATGATTAAAAATATTCTGCTCAAAGAGATCCTGAAGGATCTGGCAAGTATATTCTGTGTATAGGTTTTACCGGCACCGGTCGCGCCCAGAATGGTCATGTTTGCATTCGTGAAATAAGCCGTATTGAACGGATTGATGGTCACAAGGGACAGATTACCTTGCATGGCATTCTGTCCAAGGGGAGCGCCTGTATAATCGTTAAACTCGAAAGAGGTAAACATATACAGGGAACCCAGAGAGCTTGTGAGATAATTCCGTTTATTGCGCCGGAATATATCTCCCGCCACTTCAAAAAATGGAAGTGTCATGTTAAAAAACTTGCGCACGTTGCCATAGGCGTCCTCCACATAGAGTTTTTTTGTGGCCATATCCTTCATGAATATCTGTTTTTTCTGTCTGAGTTCCATGATGGAATCTGCGCGGATGGATATAAGAATCACGACCTCAAAAAGATTCTCACCTCTGCTCATATGCTCTACTATGTAGTTCTTATTCAGTATCTTCGGAACCAGATTTTCTCTTTTCGACGAAGATTGAGAGTTATTTAAGTCCACCGTCTGTACCCTCGCAACCTGTGACAGCGCGGAAAGCGTGGTATCATGGTTTTTACGCATGATGTAAATATCAAGGTCAACGCCGTCGCCTGTCGCCATAAGCAGCTCCGGCCATCCGATGTACGTCCTGCCGGGATGTCCGAACTCTTTTAGGGCAAAATACGTTACATACTGTCCATCAATCATCACATATTCCTGGCTGTTAAAGGTAAGCCCTTTGGGAGCAAGGAAATCCATATCGACAGTGCTCTTCTTCTTTTTCGAGCCGGATGATGAGTTATAAAAATTGACATCTCCGACCATCCGGTTAATGCGGTCCTGGAAAAATTCTGATCTGCAGGTCCGGCGGTTGAGCATGTAATACAGAATTTCTCCAATTTCGTAAGAAGATCTGTCAATGGCATAATCTACCACGCTGTTTCCGCACTCTGAAAATGCCTGCACAATAGAACTCCTGGTTGTTTCAAGATCGGTCCAAATATCCCGTGCCTCACCGGAAGTACCCTCATATCTGTAAATAAAAAAGTATCGTTTAGTTACCGTGGCCTCATTGCTGATGCTCCTGATTTTGCGTATGAGGTCTTCGGCACACTCGATAAAACCGTCTGATACACCGCGCTGCCATTTTTCCTCTTCACATTTCTGCTTGATATGGGCGATCATGCGGGAAGGATTGTTTTTGTCACAGATACATTTCATGTGGATCTGGGAAGGCCCTTCGTTAAAAATAGAGGCGAATACACGGGCAATGCGGTCATGCCTGGTTATGGACATATCCGCAAAGTTTATCGGAAGAACTTCAAGTATTTTCACAAACATGCCGCTTGAAGTCTGGATGATCCCGTTTCTGACAGCTTTTACGGGTATGGCGTCCTGAGAATACCCCTGCCGGATGCGGCGCTCCTTTTTCGCTTTCTTCTTATGTTCCTTATTGATGACAGCCTTTTTGATGGAACGATAGCCTGTTCCGATGGCGTGATTTACCGTCCTGCTGTCCTTTAAGGATGTAAGCATGGATTCCGCAACGGACATTTTCTCCCCCGTTTCCGGATCGGTATTCACAGACAGACGGAAGGCTTTCAGCCTGTCGAAGGTATTCACATGGTTTTCTCCGTGCAAAGGCATCTGCCCGGCATCTTCGCCGGAGACGTCTGTGCCATATTCTTCTGTTTCCTGCACGGGTTCCGTTTCCTCTTCTGATACAGGCTGCGGTTCAGAGCCGTAATCAGGTTCGGAAACATCATTTTCAAAAACGGGTTCAGAAATGGTTTCTGCCTCCGGTTCTGCGGTATCTCGGGAAATCCGCACGGAAGATACGGAGTTACCGGTCTGAGTCTGAGGACTCGGGATCGTCTCCGTACTTGGCGTCGAAGGCTTTGAATCCGTATTTGACCCGGGCAACGAGCCTATCGAAAGCAGACTCGCCACCGAAATGGTTGTACTGGACGTAGGTACTTTCTTTTCTTGCATCATTTACACTCCCTAACTTGTAATGTTTTCGCTCATGTCTGCTGCGAATCATTTCAAAAATTACCTGCAGCACATTTCTGTTTTTGATTCCTCTGAGAAAAAGAAACGTTTCGGCGATGCAGAGCACGATTATGATTATCGCTTTGATATTTGTCACGAAGTTGGTGTGAATCACTATAACCGCGGTGATGATACAGAATATGGCTGCCTCCAGCCATCTGATCCAGTCGATAGACAGGATTTTTCCTTTGGTCAGCGCGTTCTGCGGTATGAAACGTTCATTTTTTTCCAGTTCATCGTCGTTCAATTTTTACCCTCCTTTCTTTTATAGTATACTATACTATAATCAAAAACATTTGCAACAAAAAAGTGCTTTTTCTTACACCATGTTGAGAAAAAGCACTTGAAAAACAGGGCAGATAACCGGTTTTAGTAAATTTCATTCAGCAGAGCAAAAGTAAATTCTTTTGTGTCGGTGCGGTAGCGTATTTCCAGATATTTGTCCGTTTCATCCATGGTACAGATAAATCTGGGATAGGTTTCGTCGGAAGTAACGGTATCTTTTAAGATGGTCAGTTCACGGTAGCCGCCATATCCATGCTTATTCAAAAATTCAGCCGCATAAATGCTGACGCTGCCCGCCGCATTGACGGGAAGAAAATCATACAATAATTCATAATTCGTAATATATACATTATTGGGATCCGGCTCGGATCCCGGCTCCTTGGAGGGGTCGTACCGGTCGGTGAGATCTTCCGGCACCCCGGTTTCTTCCTGATAATCAAAATGCCCGATCGTATTTTGTGTTTTATTTTTATCGGACCCAAAAGGTCCGGTAAGGACAAACAGCAGCCCGATGCCCGTAACCGCTGCGGCAGTCATGATAATTATGGATTTTCTTTTTTCGTTCATAGGATCTCCTTTCTAGCGGTAGCCATAACTCTGGATGCGGTCTATTAGATTTGCGGCCTCCAGAAAAGTCATTGTTTCATTGTTGCGGTTCGGGTCATTTACAAAGAAAAATCCGGGACTTCCGTCCCCTGTAAGGGATATGGGAACATCCTCTTCCGATCCTGAGCGCTGAAATCCGTGCAGGACTATCCAGTGCCCGTTTTTTGTGGCAAAATGCTCGCTGCCGTTTGGCCTGATATGGGCGATAACCAGCCGGTGGTTGATCAGTTCGCCCGTGATCTTTGTCAGATCAGAGTGCATGGCAAAACTGTTGTCATCCAGATAGTGGGAAAAGCCGTATTCTTCGGAAAGCGCCGGCCTGTTTAAGTTGCCCTGATATTTTTGGTTCATTTTGTCTAACAGCGTGCCGGGGTCTGTGGAACTGTCGCCGAAATAGTTAATAACCATGGCCATGGAGGTAACGCAGCAGCCGTAAGCGGCCATGTTGCTGTCGAGATATTTCCGCGCCGCCCATCTGGGATCGGCCTGTTTAAACAGGCTGACTTCATAATACACATAGTCTTCCGTTATGACGGAGGCATCGAAAATATCCTTTAAGTACATGTCGCCTGCCGTCTGTGTAATCTCCCCTGTCTGCCGTTCGTAAGGTATGAGGCGCGTCCTTTCTTCCGTTCCCCAAAATATACCCGGTTTATAGACTCTGGTGAAATATTCCTGGTAATCCATGGCTTTCCAGTTTGTCATGTTGGGAAGGATTTCTGACATGGAATAAGGGTCAATGGAAAAGTAATCAAACAGCTCCAGCAGACCGTAAGAAGATACCGTAACCTCCCCGTAAATGATAACATCATAGTACGCCTCCGCGTCGGCACCGCTGTAATCACTGGTGGATTTGTCTTTGTGGGTTATGGTGACTGATTTATCGGAGTGGATCTCGCAGGTTTCCCCGTCAGAAAGCATTGCCTCATTTACTATATATTTTTCAGCCCTTTCCACTTTCAGGGAATAGAGGGTACGCAAAAACTCCTTATCTTCATATAATTTCTGAAACTCACTGTAGCTGAAAGACCGCCAGTCATCATCCGCGGACCATTCTTCGGAAAGAGATATTATATTAAATATCTCGGCATAGTTAATATTGCATTTCTCCCCGTCAAGTTCATAAGGGAATTTGGTATCGGCATAACTCTCCATGGTCAGATCTATGTCATAATCCTGCTCCATCGCGATCTGATAAACCTCGTCTTTGCACACGTCCGTGTATGCCCGCTTTATGGCATCCTGCAGATCGGATATAAAGACGCTGTGAATATCTTCAAAAGTGGCATTCTGATCCAGACGGCCTTCCAGTCCTTCGACGGAATCAGCTCCGGACTGAAATATCTTAAAAACGGCCATGATGGGCGCGGCAATGGATTCTACCATTTGCATGGAAAGAAACAGGATGATCATAACAAGGGCAATGACAACGGAAATTATACCGACAATGACTTTAACGAAAGTGCCGGTATCGGACTCACTTTTCTTTTCTTCTCGCAGAGAGCCGGAAGACCCCTTTGACGATACCTTTGCCGCATCATTCACTTCTTTTGCTTTCCGGGCGTCACTTGCAGCTTTGGCGCTGCTCCCGGCCAGTGCATCCCCCAGGGCGCCAAGCCCCGCACCGATCGCGGTCCCGACTCCGGGAGCAACGGAACCCGCAACGGCGCCTTTGGCGGCTCCTGCAGCGGCTCCGCCTGCAGCTGAGCCTGCTCCTTTGGCTGCCCCCGCGGCGGCAGACCCGCCGGTGCCTGCGTGCAGATTGCCGGGGTTTATGGCGTTTTTCCCGGTTGCCGCATTGCCGACGGCATTCCCGCCGGATTTACCCTGATTCAATGTACTGCCCGATGGCTGCGATCCGGTGTCGGAAGGCGGGGCGTTACGGGAGGCCGTGTCCTTGCCGGAATTGGGTTTTTCCTTTTTCTGTGCAGCATCGGTTGTATGTATGGATGGACCGGAATAAATCTGAGGGGAGGGTTCTTTCCTTTCCTCATCCTGATAGTCGTTATCATAAGCCATGGCACAGCCTGTCCTTTCTTAAAAATGCTGTTAGTTTTGACCGGTTTTGTTATTGATATATCCGCCCTGTTTTTGAGGAATAATATCGACCTTCATGGTTCCGTATTCTCCCATATTCACAAGGTTTGACCGGGAATTAAGAGTTATGTCGCTGTCAGAGGCTTTTGACAAAACAACCATACCGGGACCGGATGCGGAGTTATAGTCGAATCGGCGGCTGCCGTCCTCGGTTTCCGTGATGCCGCTTTTGGTCGGCACGGTGCCTTCCGGGAGCATGCCTGAAATGCCCGAATAGGGGGAACCTTCTGCCAGAATCTCGCTTTGCCCGCAGATAGGCAGATCCTTGCTGCCGACATAGTAAGATCTGTTGGGGTCGGACATATTGGTGGCAAATTTCAAGTTATCGCCGGAATCGTAGCAGTGCATGATGCCGTCAGATATACCGACTTTTTTAATGCCTGCTTTGGAAAAGGCGGCATTATCAATCGGCAGATTTGTCATCGTGCTTACAATGGACTGCTGGCCGGGCGCAAGTTTGGAAAAGTCGCAGGAAAGGGTTCCTTCATAATTCTTGCCGGCAGTTGTTGTCACATAGCGGCTGCTACCGCCAAAGTTGTCAACTATACCATAGGATTTTGCGTTTGCGTCAACCTCCGTGCCTGCCTTGAAGTTGATGATCTGGCCGTCTTTTTCGGCCATGCCGGTTACGGATCCGTCGAAGTTATAATGAGCGGAAGTAATGGAATCCGCACCGAGACCGCCCGTGGCATAGGCAAAAGCGTCGTAGCCGTTCTCCGTAAACATCTGTTTTATAGCGTCGGTCTGGATATTTGCGGGGACATTTTTCAGATTCATGATCTGCCCGGACTTTGCCAGGTCCGCAACCCTGTTCACCATCTGAGCATACTGGTCTTTGCTGCCCCGGCTGGCATTTGCAAAGCCTTCCTGTTCCCCAAAAGCACGGATAGTCTGTGCCCGGGTAGGCATCTGGCCGTGAGAGAGGGATTTTAAGTGAGTACCGATGGAGGCCATACCCACGTTTCCCTTCACGGCGCCGGATCTTTCGAGAATGTTGCCTGCAAAGTTGCCGCCTTTTCTCAGCATCATGCCAAGACCTAAAGCGCCTGCGCCGATGGAATACAAAAGAGATCCCCCGGTCTGTGCGACGGATAAGCCCATTGCTCTAAGCTGCGCCTCCAGGTTTTCAACTTGTTTCATAAATGCCAAAAGAATCAATGCACCTCCCAGATGCATCCATGCGCCGTTTGTAATCATGTAACAGATCATGTACAGATAGACTCTGCAAAAAAGCATCGTAAACAGTGTTGTTATAAACATACGGATGAAATTTGAGAGTATATTAGACGTGGTGCGGCTGGCCCATGTTGCAAAAGCAACCGGAGAGGCAATGATCAATAGTTGGCACAATACATATCGTTCGATACACTTTAGCAGGAGCTTGACAAAACTGATGCCGACAGCGATAATCGCTATGATTTCAATAATTAAACATGCTGTCATGGTATCCTTATAAACTTCGAGAGAGGATCCCAGAAATTCAGATACACTTACGGACTCATTTATGGAGTTATTGAGTGAGTGCATGTATTGTTCGGAAAATCTGGCTGCTAATGATTTGGCCCCGGGACTGTTAAAAGCAGCGTTACAGATATAATCGTTGAGAAGTCCGCATATCTGACGCGCTATGACAACAAAAACAATCGTAATAAAAAACCTGATGACAAGTTCAATGATATTGTTTTTCTGATCTACCAAAGGTCCGAGTGTAGTCACGAATGCGTGATATAAAAATAAAAACAGAGCCAATAAGCCTCCTGTCCACAAAAAAACATCAAACAAAGGGGCATTATAGTCTGATATACCGATCAGGGAATAGAACGCCTGGCTGGAGGCATCAAAAGCCTGTAAAAACCAATAAACTCCCTGAACAAATATTTTGGTTAAGCTCAAATAGACATAGTTGGTTGAACCCTCTATCATGGGTTCTACCAGATCCGTAAAGGGTAGGGTAGTACAAATGATGGGATTGAAGATAGCTGTTTGCAATGAAATCACCTCTTTTTAAGCAAATTGCCGGATTGTAAAAAGGCTGCATACAGCAGCCTTTTTATTTGGTATTCCTGTATGAAATAATTATTCCGTTGCGCCCATCCAGTCAGCAATGCTGTCCGCAGTCGTTGCTAAAATGCCGCCGTTTGTACCGACCATTTTGAACACAATGTAAACGACTATACAGCCGACAAGACTCCACTTGGCAAACGCAAGCAACTTGTCGTTCTTTGAAAAAACAAGTAGTACCGCGTCAATGACCAGGAGCAGCCAGCACAGGGACTTACAGTACAGATTTGACAGATTGCTGAGCAGATTGGACGATGTTGTCGTTGCATTCTGCGTCAGCTGCAGTTCACTGGCAAGAAACATCCTCTGTGCGAAAAGAAAACCCGGTATTACCGCTGCCTTGGCGATAATTTCATTTTTCCGGTTTTGGCAATAGTCATACAGACTATCTATAAATTTCGTTCTAAGCATTCAGAAATCCTCCTTATATCATTATGTTGTATAGTATACAATAAGGATAGCATAAACAGGATCATTTGCAAGCGATTTTTTCATAAAAGCAGGACGGACATTGTTAAATATTTATCACTCAATTTGAGTGACAAAAATTTAACAAACAAAAAACCGAACAAAAAACGGATCCTGCGCGGACCCGTTTTTGAACTAATCCAACATGGAATCGAAACCGGATGTCAGAGAATCCAGAAAGGCATCGTTCTCATCAAATTTTTCATCAGGTTCAGTGTTCGGCTCCCGGTCGGTTTTGGGCTTTGCCTTTTCTTCCGGGGCGGGAGGAGGAAGAGGAGGCGCGGCTCCCTGAATCGCCTGCATAAAATTCATAAAAGGTAAAAACGGGGCGTAAGGATAACCCGGAGGCGGCTGCAGCATAGGCTGTCCGAACTGATTCTGCTGTTTCATTGCCATCATATTCATAATCTGTGATTTCGCCATCATATCTGAAGAGCTGCTCTCAATGTAGCTGTTGATGACAAAAACAAAGTGATCGTAAGGAGTATCTTCATTCAGGTTGTATTCCCTGAAAAAATCATCCAGCAGTTTGATGATTAAATGGGATTGGGAATATCTCACCTTATCAACCAGATGGAAAACTCTCATTTCATTTTCATCGTTAAAATGAAACAGGATTGTTTTCTGGACAAGATTTTGTTTACCCATAAATTAAACCCCCTTTTGAGACATTGACAACCGTAACATTTTGGTATACCCCTTTGCGTTGGCCCGTGTATCGGAAACGAAGTGGACGATGTCTTTCCGGATCTGGCTGTTGTTCAGTATGTATTTTTTTAAGACGATCGAACCGCCGCCGACGAAAATGCAAGGGTAGGAAGTGAAAGCGATTTTGGCCTGCCGCATTGCCGAGATGATTTTGTTGGCATGCCTGTTTGTCATATCGAGAATGACTTCCACGACGTTATCGGGCAGGACATGATTTCTTTCGCTCAAAACATCTTCGATCAGACTGTAATCAATGTTCATATCGAAGTCCTTATATACCTTATCCAGAATATTGTCATAAAGAATGATAATGCCAAGCTCAAGAGAGTGCATATCCTTCTGGGGTTTGCCTTCCACAAACTGAGCAATGTCCAGTGTGTAGCCGCCGATGTCAAAAATGTAGTAAGTCCGGTACTCGTTCAGCACCGAACTGCCGATGCTGGCTGCGGCAGCACCACCCTGGGGGTAAATCTGAACGGTTTCAAGCGTAAAGGCAAAATGATACTCGTTGAAATCGAACGCGATGCCTTCTCCCATGTGTTTCATGTAATAGTCCTTCAGCTTATTGACGTCGTTCTTCCGATAGTGCGCAATGGGGAGTCCTGCTCCGAGTGCAATCCGTGTGATTCTGCCGATACGTTCCTGAACAGCATCGTGTCTGGTTTCTTCCTTTGAGATTCTGTACAGGATCTCTTTGGCAATAGAAATGAGGGTCAGCACAAGACATCTTTCATCCTGCGTTTTGTCTGCCATGTAATAGAGCCGTTCGTTTGTCACGACATAATAGCTGCCGCCAAGGTAAAGACATTCCTTGGCAAGAAGTTGTTTCTCCGAATATGGGCCTTCATAGCCGCTGGGAGTAGTGGTGTGTGGACTTTTGGTATCGTAGTTTCCCACGTCGATACCTACGAGATATAAAGTATTTTTTTTCATACGCGCCTCCAATAAAAATATAGCATTGTATCTGTATACTATACTATAATTATGCAAATGTCAAACATTTTGTACTATTTCTTCTTATTTCGTGGGTTTCGGATAGATTTTAGATTTTTTAAAACAGAGTTTGTGGAATTGGGAGCGTTTTTGTATAATATCCATTGACTTTTGGTTATTATATGTTATCATTCTTTGTGGGAGGGCAAACATGAAAACGATAGCAATCTATAACCGAAAAGGCGGTGTAGGGAAAACCGTATCTTGTGTGAACATAGCAGGCTGTCTTGATAAAGTCAGAGGGAAAAAGGTGCTTATCATAGACACGGATGCGCAGGCAAATGCAACATCATATCTTATGCTGCATGATATTGATAAGGTAAGATACAGTCTCCTTGACATCTTCTCAAATCCGGATATAAGCCCGGACAGGGTAATATATAATGCGAAGATGCCGGACAAAAAGAACGCAGATACAAAGATATATATTGTTCCCGCGGTGCGAGATATGGATAAGATTTCAACCGAGAACATGTACATTATCCGTGATTTTCTGTCAAAGGTTGCCGATCAGTTTGATTTCTGTCTCATCGACTGCTCGCCTTCCGTTACCTGCATGACGATCAATGCGCTTTGCGCGGCAGAGTATCTTATCATTCCCGCCATGGCAGGCCGGGATTCCGTGACCGGGTATGGAATCGTTGTACAGGAAATCGACTCCATGAAACAGAACGGGTTCAATGTGAACCTGAAAATTCTTGGGGTCTTCCTGAACAGAGTTGATAAAAGAAGGGCACTGGAAGAGTATTACAGGACTTTCTGGAAGGAAAAAGGAAATGGAAGAAGTTTCTTCACAAGTTTCATCCGCGACGCGTCGGATGTTGTGAACGCCCAGGAGTTCGGTAAGCCGATCCACTACTATAAAAAAAGTGCGGTATCAGGCGATTACGAAAACTTAACAGGCGAACTGCTTGCAAAAATCGGATCGTATGAGAACAAAAAAAGAGTAAAGGGATTAATCAATTAGGAGGGACATATGGCACTGGATTTTTCCAAATCGAACAATATGATTAATAAGGTGATGGGAGAGGCAAACGAGACGGATATGGACGAAAAGAAAAGGAATATTTCGGTTGACGAGATTGATGAAAACCCGATGAATGAATATCTGTTTGGCTACGATAACCAGGACTTCGCAAACGAGGTTATCGAGGAAGACGGGTTCCATGGTGTGATTGAAGTGTGCGCTATGGAAAACGGCCGATACGAAATCCTTTCCGGCCACAGGCGCTTTAGGGCTTGCAAGGCAAACGGATATAAGACGATACCCTGTGTCGTCAATGAATATCTTCCGAAGGACGAGAGAACCAAACGTGTGATCCGGGGAAATATTCTGAACAGGGTTTTGACGCCGCTTAATTATGCAAGGTGTTTAAGCGAATATGAAAAGATATTAATGAACGGACCAAAAGAGGAACAAAAGGGCATCAGGGAGAATATGGCCAAGTTCTTTAATATATCCGTTGCGAAAGTAGGCAGATATTTGTCCTTAAACAACCTGATTCCGGAGTTTCAGAAGTTGTGTGAGGAGGTAAACTACCCATACACAAATCTAATGCCTGTGACCGCAAAATCGGAGGAAATGCAGAAAAAAGTGTATAAGTCTTTGGAGAAAATTGCTCCGAATGGCGATATTGCACAGTTGTCTGCCAGAATAATTGAGCAGCAGGTTAATATGGTTATGCTGCAGGAAGAGCGTGAGAAATCAAATAAACAGATAAATACGAGGGGTGTGATACCCCAAAATGACGCTGTCATGACGGATACTCCGTCACCGTTTTTTGATGAGGAAATAACGGAACAGGAGACAAAAAAGAATTTTCAAAACAACAACGATGTATTTATCGCCGATGATATTGAAACGGACGATGAAGAGGATGAGACGGAGGATGATGTATTTGCCGAACCGGAGCCGATAGATATGCCCGGGTCTTTCGCGGAGGATGAAAATAAGGTCGAAGAAGTCTATGTGCCGGAAAAGGAAAAGGATGAACCGAGAGACAGGGAAATGAATTTCTACCTGGACAGGATAGAGATCATTGCGAAAGGTGCGTCGTTTGAAAACAAGGCGAAAATTATTGACAGGCTGAAAGAACTTCTGGACATTCTTTCGTAAAAAGAAAAAGCCCCCGGACGGGGGCTTTTTTCTATGCGTCGAACGCTGCCAGGTCCATGAAGAGAACCTGAGCAACGATCTCCTGTGACTTGATGGAGTCAAGAGGACTTACGGAAAGGTTTTTTGTCTTCCGTTTCTCCTCATAGTCGAGCAGCATCTCATTCAGATACCAGTAGATGTCAAACGCCGTACAGCCGTTCCCGTGCTCTGCTTTGAGACGTTCCTTGATGTCCCTTAACTCACTGGAGTAGCCTCTCAGTTTCAGCGCCTCATAAACGTTCTGAAGGCAATGAGAGGGTTCCTTGATCCTCACGTTCATCATACGGACTATGTTATCCGTATTATCCCGGAAAGATGCCAGAAATCTGTCGGCAACGTCCACAAACAGGGTCATTGCCTTATCGCCGCCCTTGTGCTCAACGGAAAGACTCTTACCAAAGGTAATGAGCGGAGAGCCGTCAAACGATATGAGCGGTGTAAGTCTCGCCGCGCACAGTCCCACATCCGATGTGGTCAGCCGGATGGCAAGTTTCAGATTTTCTGCCAGCATCCCGTAGGACTCCAGCAGATTTTTGATCTGCTCCACAAAATCGGCGTCCGTGATCTCGTACATAAGATCCACGATCTCATGCGTTACGGAACCGCGGACGAAAGATACTCCGCCGAACTCACCCGCCAACTCACTCTCCAAAATCTTCATAAGCCGTGTAACGGGCATCACGGAGTAATCGTTCATATCTCCGGAGAGCATTGCCGTTACCTTGCCGTCACGAATCAGTACCAGGGTCGAATCCCTGTACAACTGCAGGCCGTTATTCAGGCACTCGCAGCGTGTAGCAGGCGCCATCTCCCTGGCCCTCGATTTATCTTTGAGAGCGTTAATGCTGCGCCCCGTGATCCCGGCGCGATCCTGCAGATGTCCGAAGGCCGTATACCTAAGCGGATAGAGCACCTTTTTCGTGCCGTTGCTGATGGCAACGGCCGTTTTGGTTGTCTCCATCGAAGATACGATGTCGTCCTCGGACGTGTCCGCCTCGAATCCGTTGATCCGGGCTCCGTCTGCACAGATGAAATTAAATGCTCCGTTAATGTACAGATTCAACGGATTGTTCTCCAACGCGACCGCCTCGATCTCGTTGGTGAACATTTTCTGCCACACATCGGTTTTCTCCTGTGCGGCAAAAAAGTTATGAGCATCATTCAAATTTACAAATTGGATTACCTCAAAATCTTTCATTTTTTTCTCCTCCTTTACAGGTTTTCCAGTTTTTCTTTGATCAGTTTGTCTGCAAAACAGTCCAATGCTCTCAAAGATGAAAATTCCCTGTCTGCAAACAGGGAGACTACTTCGGATCTCTCAAACCCGAAGTTCAAAAGAACCCGGATTTTCTGTTCAAGATCCCCTTTTTTTACTTGTTGGGAAAGAATGATTTTTTTATTCTTCTCTTTCCCGGACAGCGCTTTACCTCTCATGGAGATGCCTCCTTTCTTTTTTTTAATTTTCTATTTTTAACCGTCAAAGACGGATTTTTTAGGGAAACAAAAAGGAACCCGGAAAGGATTCCTTAAATTAAGAAATATGAAAATTATAATTATATATGTATATCATACTATACAAAAATTATTTTTTCAAGTCCTGATTATCTGATTCCGTTGGCTGCATGATAAAACCCTCCGTCTGCAGGATAAAAACGGGATCGTTTATCAGATAGCCGTTGCCTTTAGGCAGGATGTTTTTCGGGAGCACATAGATATTGAGCGGCAATTCTGTCCGGATGCGGCGGTAGATCCGTTTATTCACACATACGGTAATTTCTTTGTCTTCCCACAGAACATGTAAATAATAAAAGTGCATACTTTTCATCAGGTGGCTTTGATCGGCTTTCCTTATGCATTTTCCCGAAATCTGCACGATCAGATCCCTTGTCGCCAGAAAATAAGGAAAAAAAAGAAAGAGAAGGAAAAATAATGCGATAAGCAGAGCCATGCCTCCAAAAAGAAGGCTGTGGGATGAAATACCGATGGCGGCAATAAACGGGCCGATCAGGATGTATGTCAACCCGCGCAATATAATGGCGTTCTGCAGATCGCCCGGGAGAGAGTTAAAGGGCACGGTGGGTCTTAGATACTTGGAAATCAAAACAATTCCTCCTTTGCTCATTTTTTTATGTGGTAATGACAAGGTAGATAATAATGGCGATAACCGCAAAAACGGAAAAGACGCCTTTCAGGATGATCTTTTCCCTATTGGCAAGCGTGCGGTCTATCTCATTCTTTATCTTGGGGAGCGTGTCATTATAATATCCGTCATAGTTTGCCAAATATTCCCCTTTTTCGTCGAACATTTCCGTGTATTCCGGTTCCTTTTTTCCCCTGTCGTCATTCCAGTCGATGGGAGATCTGTGGACCTCTCCGGATGATGAAATGGTGTTATTGGAGACTTCACCGGAAGGGTCTGTTTCATCGGCGGCGGTATCTTCCGGATCCGGAGCGGGGTCTGTGTGACCGGGCGCCGTTGTTTTCTTGTCCTGCCCGGTTTTGGCCGCGGGTTCCCGTACCGTCTGTCTGACGGGCACTTTTTTGTACATGGCCTGCAATGATTCCAGGGCTATCTCTTCTTCCGGCACTGCGGGTTCGGAAGGAGATGGAGCAGCAACGGCATCAGACGTCTTGTTTTCTGTCGGCTGCACGGGAGCGGGAGCGGGTTTCTCCGGTTCCGCAGCTGTAGGCGCCTCCATTTTTTTATAATGCTCATTTGGCGTTTTGCAGAACGGACAAAAAGCGGATTCTATGCTGACAAGCCTGCGGCATCCTTTACAGTTAAATTTTGTTTGTGGCATATAAGTACCTCCCCAAATGATAGTATAGTATACATATTATAGCGCGTTGTTTTATAAAAGGCAATAAAAA
Organism: uncultured Lachnospiraceae bacterium; assembly: GCA_947632515.1. Taxonomy (GTDB): domain Bacteria; phylum Bacillota; class Clostridia; order Lachnospirales; family Lachnospiraceae; genus UBA3282. Next base: position 23,651 of record CANRPO010000005.1, on the reverse strand, counting down.
AAGATCCGCAGTTTTCTGCAGATCTTTATCCTGCCCGGGCATCAGTCGCCGGATGTTTTTCGTATGGTGTCTTTCCCAACATACGCATAGTAGGAAAGGTTAAGTCCTTCAAAGGGTAATACATATCCTTCCGTTTCGCTGACGAGACAGAACCCTTTTTCGCTGCGCCGATACCAACCGTTATATCTGGTTCGGACTATTGCGTCCGGAGATTTCATTTCGACCCAGAAAAGGTTGTTTTTGTCATCTAAAAGCGTTGCCATATCAATGGGGTGCATTCCATTGAAGGACTTGTAACGCATGTAGTCCGGTTCAGATACATAAACAGCACGGATGGATTCGCTCATAAAAGGGATTTTTCCGTCTTTAACGATAAATGAATGTTTTTGGTAATTTACAATGGCGGGCTGGTCTTCATGCTCATAGTTCTCAAATGCAAGATAAACAACCTTGCCGTCAAATTTGCCATAATCTTCCGGTTTTAACCGAATGTTCACTTCGTTCCTTTCCGTTTCTGTTGATTGAGGGTCATCCGTATATCCCCTGAGATACTCCTCGGTCACGTTAAAGTAATCCGCGAAAAGAGATATGGTTTTTTCATCCGGAACACGCCGCCCGTTTTCCCAATGCGAAATAAGCATGGGGGATTTTCTTGATCCGGTTAAATCGGATAGCAGTAATGCTAAATCCGATTGGGAATATTTATTTGCTCTCCGAATCAGGGAAATCCTGCTGCCAATAACTAAACTTGACGCCGATTCTGTAAATTTTCTCATGGTGATTTGTCCTCCTTGGCCCTATAATGTGATGTGGTATAAAGATATTATACAAAAAAAAATACAAAAAACAATCAGTATATTTTACAAAATGGAAATGTTATTTTCTCAAATTTTTTCTTCGGAATCTCTTGCAATATCGCAAATATATTGTATAGTATACATAGTAAAATAAAAGCGATTATTATTAGAAGGAGAGTCAAATGAAAAAGCATATATTTTTTGCATCTGTTTTTGTATCGCTTGCTCTATTATTAATCGGTTCATTTATGGCGGATGAGGCGGATGGATCTGTCAGCAAAAAGATCACCTTTGAAATTGCGAAGGATTATGAGGCGTGCGAATTTAAGATTACAACGGAGAAGGAGGGCGACTTTGATGTGACTTTACATCCGCAAAACAGTACGGAAACCTATACGGGCAGCATGGAAGATACCAACGTATGTACCGTAAGCGTAGAAAATGTAAAGGCGGGACGTTGGGATGTAACTGTAACGCAGAGAGTCACAGGGGAAACGTCGGCTGAAAACAGGCAGGAAGACACGGAGGAGGAAACGGACGCGTCCGCAGATGCGGAGGCAGAGCCGGAGGCGCAAGCGGAGCCTGTTGATGCGGAGGAACTGATCGGAAAGATTCAGGTTACAGCGAAAGCCATTGACAAGACGGCTTTTTCTATCGGGAATGTGCAGATTGCGCGGGATATAGTCGGATTGCAGCTTTATTTTAAAGATGACAGCATAGTGGTGGAATGGACCGATACCAGTTGCGGCAATGTTAAGGTATCTGTTATAGATTCCTATACGGACCAGATCCTTGATACCAAAACGGTGACGGACAGATACTACGAATTTCTGATCCCGGAACTTGTGACGGAGATTACGGTGGATATAGTTCCGGCAACTTCATCAAACATTACCGGTGCAAACAGCAGATTTAACATCCCGGTGGTAAACGAGCCTGATGCTGTTGTGACATACGGGGATAAAGAGTATGTGAACACAGATACGATACCCGTAACGGTCAATCTTTCTGACAGTTATTCGCTGCTGTTCCTTGTAAACGGTGAAGAGGTAAAGGAAACGGGTATTTTGGCGTCAGGAGAGTATGTTTATGATGTTCCCGTAACGGAGGGAACAAACGAAGTGCTTACTTATGTGGTAGATGCAGATCACAACATGCGCTCCACGTCTTATACGGTGATCCGTGACAGCATTAAACCGGCGCTTACATTGGATATGGAGTATGACGGGATAACCACCTATGATGATACAATAACGATCACCGGCACGATCAGGGACTATGATACATTCATGATCAATGAGACGGAGCCGGTCGTTGCGGGAGACGGTTCTTTTAAGTCGGAATATATCCTGCGGGATGGCGAGAATGTATTGAACGTCAGGGCAGCGGACATTGCGGGAAATGAAACACTGTATACAGCCGTTGTAACAAAGGCTGTCAGGGAAACGACGATCTGGGACTATGCATGGCCTGTTGGCGTGGGACTGGTACTGATCATCGGCATAGCAATCAGGCTGTGGAGAAAGAAAAAGGGCGGTTCGGAAAAAAGGGAAGATAAGCCTCAAAAGCCCAAGAAGGAGAAAAAAGATAATAAAGAGCCTGCACAGGCAAGGGAGAAAAGGGCGCTTAAATCCCGGGTGGTTCCGCTCTTGATCGGAATAGCATGTTGTGTATGCAGTTATCTTTTTTTTACCAGGATCATAATGGGCGGTTGGGTTCCTTCGTCCTCCATGGAACCCACTTTGATGGTCGGCGATTATGCCATATCGAACGGGCTTGCTTATCTGAACCGTGAGCCGCAGAGGGGAGATGTTGTTGTATTCAGACATGCCGGGGCTGCGGATGGCAAGACACTGATCAAAAGGATAGTAGGCATCCCCGGTGATTCCATCATGTTTATTGACGGGTATGTCTATATCAACGGAGAACCGGTATACGAATCCTATTTACCGCAGGACACGGAAACCAATTCCTTTAAGGATTTTGAAGATATTCCGGAAGGATGCTATTTTGTGATGGGAGATAACAGGGAAAACTCAGAAGACTCCCGGTTCTGGGACGATCCGTATGTAAAGAGAAAGGATATACGCGGGAAACTGCTTTCCATCATTCCCCTTGCAAGATTAAAGGAAACCGTGCGAGAGATTTTTATGTAACAGAAAGAAAGGCTGTCTCATAAGCGAGGCAGCCTTTTATTTCTTCTATCGACCGATTCTCTGAAAATCGGTAACAATAACCCTGTCGCCGTGAGGTACATAAGCGACGGTGACAAAAACTCCGGGATTGGCGGCTTTGGACCGGAAATCAGCCCAGACAGCGGGATTGAAAGTCGAAATGTAGTCTTCGCATACAACAAAGACCTCCTCCCGTTCCTTCCTGTCCACTGCCTTAAAACACAGATTCCCGTTATTGCCGAAGGGCTTTAACGGTGTGATGGTTTTCACCATCTTTTCTCCCTGTGCAGCCGGTTTTTCCGGAGCTTTTACCGGCGCGACCGGTGTAGTAGGTTCCGTCTGCCGGACGGGTGTTTCCTGCATCGGCGCCGGTTCCCCGTCTTCATCGGACTCATCCTGTTCCTGTTCATAATAGCGGGCATTACCCTTCATGGCCTCCAGACAATAGCCTGCCATCTCCTCATAATATTTTCCGCAGATGCGGCGGAACCATTTGGCCATGATTCGCAGCTGTTCGGCTTTGACCGGAACGTTTGCGTTCAGTTTATTTTCCGAAAACCAGCCGTGGATCACTGTGCCGCTGTTCCCGGCGAAGATGGAGAGCTGCTTTGCACCGTTCTGCCCGGTCACATAGGAAAATGCCGGCTCCTTTTGGCTGCTACCCGTCAGATTCCGATCCAATTCTCTGGATAAAATCATGTCACACAGATTATCAAAAATGTCAACGTCCATGTAGACATCGAAACCCTTGCCCTGGGAGCCTTTTTGTACGAAACTGAACATCACCTTGTCAATCCCGAATGCGGGCTTGACTTTTAAAAAGTAACCGTTCAGCGTGTAGAAGGCTGCAATGCAGCCGCTCTTCATCAGTGCGCTCCTGGTGTTGGGGCGCTTTTTTTCTTCTTTGTTCATGTAATACCTCCTCTTTATGCTGCATGGTGGGAACACCCGGATCCCATGTAGCACTGGTTTATTTTTTCCGCAAGAAACGTATTCCGATCATATTCAGACTCTTTGTGCAGAGCCGTAATGATGGCCTCCTCATCCCGCAGAAGAACGCATCTTTCCTTTGCTCGGGTAACGCCCGTATAAAGGATGTTCTTATTAAGCATCGCTGCGTGGGCGTTGGTGATACCCATAACAACGCTTTTATACTCGCTGCCCTGGCTTTTGTGTATGCTCATGGCATAGGCCAGAGAGAGATCTTTGGCGGTGGTTTTGTCGTAAACCACCTGCAGATCGTCGTACTGCGGATATGAAACCGTCAGCGAATTGGCACTGCAGGCTACAACATATCCCACATCACCGTTGGCCACCTCCTCACGGTTTTCAAGCTGCATCACCGGATCGCCGGAAGAGAGCTTTATTTTCAGCCCTTTATCCGATGTGACGGTCAGGTAGGGCCTGTCGCCGACAGGATTTACTATATCTTGGATGATGTTGTTAAATCTGTCCGAACACAGATCGCCGGATTTCCGGTAAGGCAGTAGGCATACTACATTGTCGGCGCCATATTTCTCGCGTTCCTGCAGATACAACGCAACAAGCTGGTCCATAGGATCGGCTCCGTCCGCGCCTGCATCGACAACGACAAAATCATCACCTTCGGAAAAGTCCGGTTCTTTGTTGATGATCCGTTTGATGTTTCCGAAGATGTTACTATCCTCTGCCTGCCGGAATGTTTTGGCAAGCATGGTTACGGGAACAACGCCCGAAAAGATCAAATCCCGTAAGACAGCGCCTGGCCCGACGCTTGGGAGCTGCTCAATATCTCCGACGAAAATCATTTTATCGCCGGATTTTATTGCCCTTAAAACCTCATATGTGGTTTCCATGTCCAGCATGGAAACTTCATCCACAATGAGGACGTCTCCGCCGAAATATCTGCGGTGATAATTGCCGGGCGCAAGACCAAGTTCCATCTGCGTGGTTTTGGCAAGGGATCCGGTTGATTCCTCAATTCTGCGGGCGGCTTTGCCTGTCGGCGCCGTAAACCGAATATCTACATATTTATTCAGTTGTTTCAGCACATAGGTAAGTGTCTGCAGTACACAGGTCTTACCCGTTCCGGGACCGCCTGTGATGACGCAGAATCCGGATTGAAGAGCCATGTTTACGGCATTGCGCTGCTCTTCGTGAAGGGTTTTTCCGAATTTTGCCTCCGCCTTTTCAATATAGCGGTCGATGTTTTCCTGAGAAACCATTGGCGCCGTGTAATTTTCCATTATCCGGATGATATGTCCGGCGATCTCCGTCTCCATTTTGTCCAGCTTGGGTGTGGTATAGTACGTCCGTCCCGTGCCCTCCGGTGAATAGGAGATGATAATTCCCCGTTCGATAAGCCCGGGGAGAGCCGCCAGAGATATTCTGGAGAATCCGGCTTTTTCTTCCAGATCTTTTTTTTCGATCCAGATGGAACCATTTCCATGCCTCCCCGTAATACAGTTTTGGATAAAATATTCCAGTTTCATGTTTTTTCCTCCTATTTAGTTTCTTTGATTGGACACAGTTCCTTATCGCCTTTCATGGATAAATACCGTCTGCCTGTCGCACGAGGCTCATACGATTTTATTACTCCAGCGTTAATGAGATGGGAAAGCGGACGAACAGATATTCCACGTTCAACCGCCATGTGGATGAACTTTTCCTCCAAAATCCAGTCAACGCCGTCCAGGGTGATTTTATCGAGGAGATCCAAGAGTTTTCTGGATTCCTCAAGAATAAATTTGTCATTCATAGCTAACTGTTTCTCCTATTTTTTTGCCACTTTCTTTACCTTAATCGTAAAAGAGGGCAATTTGGTTTTATCCTCGGTGTCAGGTTCCGCCGGGAGCATGTATTGTTTCTTTAACTTGGCGTCTACTTTTCCGAGTTCTGTGCAGGAAAATACTTTGCACGCCTCGTACATCTGAGGATAGTCTTTCTTAAACCTCTCCTCATCCATCTTTGCCCGTTTCATGGGCGTCTTCAGGGTGATCCCTACGGTATGAGTATCATCCAGTGCAAACTGGCCGTAGGTTGAGGTTTTATATACCGGATATAACTCTGCATAGATTGAAGATCTCTGCTTTTCCAGTTTTTTTACTTCTTCCTCTGCAGCCTTGATCCGGTTGTCCAGATCAATCGCACGGACAACAACACTGCGGAACTTTTCAGGCAGCTCCACGAAGGGGGCATCCTCTGATGCCGGTCCGAATAACTCGTAGTAGTGAGAGAGTAGCAAATCCGGATCGTCGAAAGACGGATCGGGTTCTATCATCTGTTCTACATACTCATCAAACTCGGTGATAGCGGCAAAGAGTTTTTCTTCTACCTCATAATCGCGGTAAACCCGGATCATGGCGCAGCCTTCCAGGGTTTGATCCCAGGAACAGAATATATCGCAGAACATCACGTTCATAACCGCCATGTAGTAGACGATCTGATAGTAATATGCCTGCGGTACGATACCGCGTTTCCAGTCTTCAATAACGCTGAAGTTTCTGGGTGACGTGGTTTTGATCTCCAGGATGCCCTCTATGCCGTCTTCCACGATGAACCCGTCGCAGTTGACAAGCGCCCAGGGGTATTTAAGCCCCAGAACGTTATCCGCCGTTGGCGTAACCTTACGTCCGTCTCTGTACATCTGCATGGACAGCGGCGTATTGTAAACAGTGCCATCCGGATTAAGTTTTATGCTGCCGTCCGGCATATAGGTTTTCCCATCCAGATAAAGCGTTACTTTTGCGCCGTTTTTCCTCCGGATGAGATGATATTTAAGAGCCGTGGGAACCTCGTACAGATGGCCCAGCTCCTTCGCATCGGCGTTTCCTTCGCGGTCGATGGCATTAACAAACCCGGCTTTCTGATGGAACAATTCCAGCCGGGATTTAAAGTGGGACACTCCCATCAGAGCCCCCATATCTGATCCGCCGTAAGCCCTTTTCAGGTAGCGGATGTTTTCGGGTCTGGGATCACGCCAGCCGGAGCCGTGCTGCCGCCAGTGTTTCGCCCATTCCTCATCGGAAACGGTACGAATATCACCGATAGCTATCGGTTGATACCTTTCCCGTTTTTTCTCCAGTGTGCCGTGGATCCCGGCATACTTCAAAGTGTTCATTTTGTGGCCTCCTTTCTAAAAGTCTGCAAGATAGCGGTGCAGAGCTGCTTTGCGGGCATTATTGCTCTCAAAACCCATACACCTTGTGCCTGTGTTAATCGGGGAGAATGCCCTTTTCAGGTTGTTCTTCTCCCGAGCTGCCAGTTTCTTTTTGGTCATGTGTGCCATTACAGACAACACCTCCTTCTTAAATTCTTTCTATTATTCAACTTCCCGAAGGAAGATTATTTTTAAGCACAAAAAAAGCAGCGGAACGGCAGGTTCCTCTGCTAAATTTTAAAAAATTAAAATTTGTAATATTTTATGTGTATATTATACGATAATTGCGATACAAAAGCAATAGAAAAGTCGATACAGAAAAATGCAGAAAAAAAGCCTGACGAAAAGGTCAGGCTTTTATAATATGCCAATAGCTTTATGCTGTTACAACCTCATATTTATCAGGAATACGGGTTGCAGGCATATATGTGTTGTTGTCTGCGTTATACCAGAACGGTCGTTTGAACTGATGCGCCGCTGAACATTTTACAAGTTCAACAGTTTCATCACCATAGGTAAAGCGGATCACGGAGCCGACTGGTAGATTTTTCAGCGCATCTGGTCTTTTCTTTTTCTCGATTGTTTCCCAACAGGCCTTCCTCCACTCGTTCGCCCATTCGTTATCGGTGGGTGAAAGTAGTTTCAGGATAGACGCGGGGCAGTCGGAATAGCCGGGGCCCATGTCCTCGCTCATATCCTTGTAAGAAAAATTGAAAAAGCTGTTCATATTCACTGATGTAAGTATGACTATGCCATATGTCCGGCGCTCGTTCTCCGGTATGTCCTCAATAGTGAGGTTGCCGTTCTCGTCCGGCTTGCCGCTCCGCTTGCATACCTCAATGGCGCTGTAGTACACTGAACCAACCATAGCCGACTTTCTGACTTTGTACCAGTCAGAAAACAGGCTGTCACACTCTGCCTTGCGGTCTATACTTCCTTTTTTGTATCTTTGTGCTCTATATGTTGTCCAACCCATAAAAGCACCTCCTCATATTCTGATTTCGTTGCCGTCTTTGACAACAATATATTTGTTGTTGCCGATCCAGACTACAGAAGAAACAGGAACACCATATTTCTTTGCGAGTTTCTCACTTTTTTTCCTAGCTTTTTCTATTTTTTTCTCAGCAGATGATATTTTTGCCATTTTTATTTTCTCAGCAGATGATATTTTTGCCATTTTTAACTTCTCCTTTCACCATTTTTCATAGTAGTCGTTCCGGGACTTCTCTATATACTCCTTAAGGGGGGGGGCGCCTTCTCAGCGCTCCCTCCGGAATCATTTTGTGGTGTAGTCCACATTTCGCATTTTACAGGCGAAAAAGTCGTCCACACCTTTTAATTTCAGTGACCAGAATACGGATCTGCAGGCCATTCCTTTCTTTTTGCACTTCTCTTCAAGAATCTTGAAAAGTGCTTTATTTTCTTCAGTGCATTCCGAGCTGTTTCGGAGTGCAAAGAAGATATTTTTTCGCCCGATCTGTTCGCAGCGGGAGAGGGTATTCTCCACAAAGTCCTGTACGACGGGAGAGTTTTCCCCTTTTCTGATCATTCCTGCAAGGATTTCCGGTGTAAACAGAAAATCTGTCGCCGCATTGATCATCTGGTGCGACTTATCGGGATTCACCATCTCTTTGGACCATGTGACTTCCAATACCTTCATGCCCTGTGCCTTTATAAATTCCTTTGCCTTATAAAGCGCCTCTGACACGTTGATATTTGTTACACGATCCATGTCATAGACGATGGCAATAGTATCTACCCCGATACTTTTCAGTAACGGAATGTTCTTCTGCAGCACAGGGATGAAACTGGTCACACCGGGGATTCCAATGAATGGAATACCGGAGATCCTGAAAGCAAGATCCGCTTTCATAGCCCCCTCCGTAATAGCTATCATGCCTTTTCGGATCAGAGGCCGCTGCCGTTTTGTCTCCTTGTCCAGTTCAAAGTCACAGGCATAGTGCGCCTGCACCGTACTTTTGCAGCCGTCCTTATAGCCGGCAGAAGAGAAGGAGAAGTATTTTCCTTCCATCTTTCCGGTTTCCGGATCCCGCACGATGTCTTCGGCGTTCTTCCTGATCTGCACCCCCGTGATTCTGTTATAGAAATCACGGTAGGGGATCATGATACCGCCCCTGTTTTTTGGCATCGTCCAGACGTTTTTGTTCTTCGTCCGGTAAAAGCCGGACACCCCTAACAGTTCACACTGTTGGTCCAGCAGTTTTTTGGGAATGGAGAACAATTCCTCCGTGATGCCGTTATCGGCCACCCGGGGGTATGAGACATAACCGCAAAGATGTATCTCATCCTCCGTAAAACCACGCTCCAGAAGGTCCTGCTTATGTCTTTCGGATAATTTCAGCATCGCGAACAGATGACTGTAAGTATAATCCCTGACATCAGCAGATGCCTCTTTCGCCTGCGGCTCCTCCTTGATGGGTTCATAAACGCGTGCCTTTGTTTCATGAGTTTTCTTTTCCCTGGAAAGTCCGAGATTGCTCATGATGTCTTCATAAGCCTCTTTGGACGACAGCCCATGAAGGAACGCGTAAAAATTAGTAGCCCCGCGGCCCTTAAACCCACAGCCCGTAAAACAGTTGAAGTGCTCTGTTTCAAGATTTATGGTCAGGTTCCTCGCAAACGTGTTACCTCCGCAGACGGGACACTTTACCCGGACCTCTTTTCGCCCGGGTTGGTAGCTGATGCCCTCCAGACGAAGGACATCTCTTATGTCGAACGGAAACTCATCCATATTTCCATTCCTCCTTTCTCTAAATTTTTACTTCCTCAGAGGGAAGATTATAGGAAAGACCACTCTTCCCGGTGAAGAGAAGAGTGGCAGTATATTACAGGGCGATGCCGCGCTGCTTGAAGAGGCCGCTGATCTTGGGATTGCTTTTTGCAATGACCGTAAGCGCAACTTTATCTTTTACGGGGACATCCTGGGTGTACATCCAGAGGATGTTTCCCGGAAACCTCTCGGCAGTCTCACCCAGAGTAAGCCCCATGTCGGCAGCCTTACCGATAGTGGCTTTCATAGCCTTAGCCTCTTCCAGATTTATCTGCAGGCTGTTATCTGCAGCGGACTGAGAAACAGACTCTTCGGCCTTGCCGGGCTCGGCGGGATTATCCGGAGTCGTAGCGTCCGGAACAGACTGTTCGTTCTTCGGAACATTTGATCCATCGTCCTGGCGTAAGGTTTCTGCAAGCGCGGTTGTCGGTACGGTTTCCTGTGCGGGTGTCAATTCTTCTGACACAGGAGTTTCTTTCACAGATTCCGTCTCGTATGCCGTTACCGGCTGCACCTTGTCCTGGTTCTCCAAGTCAGCGAGAACTTCATCCGGGTTGTCATCCATGGTATACTTTCGCTTAAACCACGACCCGATACCGAACTTCTCGTATGCTTTAGACAACGCGCTGCCTCTGGCCAGTTCCTCCGTGAAGAACAATATATTCTCTTGTTCCGCATCGGTGAAACGCTCCCGCACAGAGGCGAAAGACACAAACATCTTGCCGGACGCAACGGGCCTGTTATCTTCCGGCGTCAGGTACAAAAATGCCTCCGCAAAGACACCATTGTCCGTCTTCTCTGCCCGAATGGAAGGGCAGTATTCCGGCGCGACCAGGCGCATAACCATAGCCTTATACTGCAGAGGCATATAGTTATAGGATCCGTTGTCTTCTCCGAAAGACCGATCCACCGCCATCTCATAAATGGACGGCAGATTATTGAAAACCTCCTCAGCCGAGGAGCCGATACGACCGTCCTCCGGCATTTTTTTATTGATTTCTTTTGCCATGCTGTCCAGCATGACGCCCTGTAACAGGGAAAAATTTTTTTGATCCATCCTTATCCTCCTTTGAAAAAGAGAACCCAGCGCAGCAGCACCGGGTTCTCAACACAATCCTGTTTAGTTAAAAGGCAGTTCATCGTCGATCCCGTCAGGAATGTTCATGAAACCGTCCGCGGCCGCCGCAGGTGCGGGTCTGTTCTCGGGAGCGGAACCGCCGTTATTATTGTTTTCGGCGCTGTTCTTGCTCTCGGCAAACTCCTGCTCCTCCACGAACACATCCGTGGTGTACACCTTGACACCTTCCCTGTTCGTGTAGCTGCCTGTCTGGATACGCCCCGTAACCACAATCTTCATCCCCTTACGGAGATACTTCTCTGCAAACTCGCCCGGTTTTCCAATGGCGACACAGTTGATAAAATCCGCGGTCTGTTCACCTTCGCGCACAAACTTGCGGTTAATGGCAAGCGAGTATCTCGCGATTGCCGTTGCATTCTCTCCTTGGGAATATCTCACCTCGGGATCTCTCGTCAAACGTCCCATAAGTAACACTTTGTTCATAAAAACCTCTTTCTACCAGTCCGTTCCGGATCTGGATTTAAAATATAATATTTATAGTTTCATCTATATCAACAACCTCTTCAAAATACGGTTGATTATTTTCATAAAAAAAACAACCCCCGAATGAGGATTGAAATTTTAAAAAATAAAATTTTGTAATTATTATGTGTATATTATACAAAGTTTTAAGTACAAATGCAACATCTTTTTGAAAAAAAAAAGAAAGCCCCCGAAGGAGGCTTTCTCAAATCAAACCTTTATCAGATCTTTCAGGGCCCTAACGAACGCTTTGGGAAGATCATCCGGTGCATCCGTCTTTACAAACTTAGCGGCCACTTTAGAGGAGAGTCCTTGCGTGTAAATTTCCATGATACGCTGCTGGTCATCTCCGAGGCCGAATGTCATGTATTTAACGCCTGCTTTGGAAAAATCCATCAGAACGTTTCGTATATCGTCCCGTCCATCCTTATCACTGCGATAAACACTCGGAAGGCCGTCTGAGATAATCATCTGGATCCTGACCGGTTCTGGCCTTTTTGCTAACCGCTCGGAGCAGAAACGAAGTGCCATGCCGTCCCGGTTGCCGTTGTCCGATCTCAGATCGCAGATGCGGTACTTATCCTGCCCGTCAACGGATCCGAAGTCGGCCAGCGCTGTAAGAGATACAGCTCTCAATGCGTTGTGGCTGTATACCATAACGGGAATATGGAGCGCCCGGCATACCTCGTAGATCACGAGGGCCGTTTTTCTGGCGTTTTCTTCCTTTTTGCCTCTCATGGAGCCGGATGCGTCAATCAGGATGGAAACTGCCATGTCGGGGATGTCTTCCGGCAGATCATTTTTGCACATGACCCGCATATCGTACCTAAACAGGCTGTTCCGATCCAGATACCTTCCGTTGTACATCCCGTTTATTTTGCCGCCCTGTTGCTGATCCTTGATCTTATTCCGCAGCTCGTTGACGGTCTTTTTTATCAGAAAGCCTTCCTCTGCCATGATGCTCTTATAGACGCTTTCGGCGTCTTTGGAAGGATCCTGTCTGGTGATGGTTACAGAGATACCCTTATTGAAAGGACCGAAATCACAATTCGCTGCGTCTTCCTTCAGTTCTGCAGCGAGTTCCTTTTCCGCCTCGTCAAATACTTCCTTTGCGGATATATCCTCTTCGATGCTGTCCACCAGGCGCCTGTCCTGGGGAGAGGGAATCTGTGCGGTCTGTTCCCCGCCGGGGCTGTTTGTTATGCTGTCCAGCTTTTCCGCCCGGTTTCCGGCGGGTTTATAGGGTGCCTGGCTGATGTTTTTATCATTCAGCACGGAACCCGTCCCGGTGTCGATCTGCTCATTCATCCCGTCCGGGGACTGGTTTAACAGATCGGAAGGAGAACAGGAGTTTTTTCCTGTGCTGCCTGTGGAATTGTTTTCCCCAGAGCCCTGATTTGCCTCAGAATCCCCTTCGTCGGCATTTTCCCCGCTGGACGGATTTTCGCCGCCGTTTTCGCCTTCTGATGCGTTCTCAGACCCATCAGAAGAGCCATTGTTCTCGCTCTCCCCGGAATCATCACTGGCATCATCATCGGCATTTCCGTCTTCGGACTCTTCCTCTTCATTCCCGTCATTCTCCGATGTCTCATCGGCGCTTTCCCCGGAATCGGAATCAGAGTTTTCGGTGTCGCTTTTTTCGGAAGAATCGGAGTCACCGTTATTGGAATCCTCTTCATTATCCTCCTTCAGAAAGTGATACAGATTGCAGAAAAGCTCATTGATCAGTTTCACGCGGTTGTAGGACTTATCCGTATGAACTGCCTCCTGTATCAGATCATAATTATCCAGCAGCGCTTTTACGGCCGGATCCTGTGCGTCATCTGCATCCATCAGCACGGTATTGAATTTTGCTAACATCAGGATACAGTTAAAGAGAATCGCGGGAGAGGGCAAACCCTTTGCCCGCATCACCTTGACGGACTCAAAGGTTTCAAGCTGCATCTGTCTGAAACGGTAAAGACACTGGCCTTCGCCCGGCAGATATTCGAGCAGCTTGTACTCGATAAAGCCGTCTTCGACGGTGTTCTCCAGGCGTTTCCACACCTTAAACCACTCGCCGAGGGTTCCGGGATCCATGATAGCGGCATCCGTCATCCACTCCTCGTAGGTGGAACATTTCGGAGCCGGAAAAAGCTGCTGCTTATTCCTGAATACCTCCATTGTGGACCGCATCAGATGATAGTCCGTGAAGAGGAGATGACCGCATTCGTGGATGACGATTCCTTTGGCAAGGACAACTTTATCCACGCGGTCTTTACCGCCCGCAACAAACTCGTTATTCATGTTGAGCATAACTTCGAGTCTGTTCGTGGCGTAGGCGACCCGCTCATCGGGTGTCCACACGATATTAAGTTTTATTTTCTGGTTGAACTGCTTGGTGACAGCCTCCACCAGGTTCTCAAAATAGACCTTACAGTAATCGGAGAGCAGTACTTCCTGATCCGTAATGTCTTTTTTCTTTTCAAGGACTTTCTTACGAAAGTCCCTGATCATATCACCTTTTCTCATTTAACCTCCTTCACTCCATCGGAAAACTCGAAGTCGATGTACCATGTCGGATACTCATCGCCATCAGGCTCTCCGGTGGTAAAATCCATGCCGAGAATATCGAAAACATCGACGAACTTCTGCCATGTTTCCTTATCAGAAAAAAGGATCATAGCCCCGTCTCGCCAAATCTCCCTTGAAAGGCAGCCTTAACACGCTTTATCCGCCTGTGAATTTGCATCCAAGAAAGTATAGAAGGCAGCCTGCAGATTGCAGGCCTCTTCAGAAAGTTTCATTTCCATAGTTTTCCTCCTAAATATTGTTGGGCGCCGCAAACTGGCATGTAAGGCAGCTCATCAGCTCCTCCACATACTCTTCGTGCTGCGACGTCTTGTTCATAACGGTGTTGATCGCGGTCTGGTACACGATTGCATCTGTGATGCAGCCCGTATCCATTGCCTTAATCATGGTTGCCATGCACCAGTTTTCCAGTGCACGGTAGCCGCATACGCCGTCTGTAATATCCTTTTCCTTTGCCGCAGTCTGAATGTCGTAGATGACATCCACCATACGGTTCAGGATGTTTTGATCCGGAAAGTTCAGTCTGGACATAATCCTTTTCTTCATGTCATCCTTTGAGGGATTCGGCAGTCTGTACACCAGCGCCATTCTGTCAAGAACAGACTGGTTTAAGTTGCTTGTGCCTTCGTACCCATCGTTGGATGTGAAGATGAGAGTGCAGTCCGGGTGTTTCCGAATGGTTTCGCCTGTCGGCAGCGTGATAAAACTGTTGCCGCCGGATTCAAGCAGAGCATTTAAGCCTACTGCCACACCGGGACGAAGAACCATCCCGATCTCCTGCACCTCAAAGCAGTACCCAAGGCGCGCAGCCCTAATCAGGCCGCCTTCCACATAGGTAAATGCCTTGCCGCCGCCAAGTTTGGAAATGTGCTGCATGACTTTCTCCATCATGTCAACAATGATCTGTCCCTCATCAGGGTAGCCTTCCGGCTCTTTACCATACAGAAGGCGATAGGCCGATGCCGGGTCATTTACTATATCTTCCGTGGAAGGAAGATTCAGTGCTTTTCTTACCGCCTCATAGGAGAGGGCGGTATCTGATCCGTTGGGAAATACCTGGCCGATGAAGTCGAAAATCTCCGTATTGGGGTTACATGTGTAGTGGCTCATTGGTAAGCCGAGGCCCGCGCCGATTGCGTTGGCAGCCTCCGTTTTGCCGTTCCCGGAAGGACCGACAAGGTAAGCTACCCTCATGGGTGCCGGGAAATCTGTAGATTTCTTGAAGTAGCTACAGATCTCCGTAACAAACTCCGGCAGAACATATCCGGCAGGCAGTTTCGCTACCAGAGCCTTTTCCTCCTCGCTGAACTCTCGTTTGGAGTAAGCATATTTTCCCTCGAAATCCGGGGTTTTCTCCTTTTCTTCCGCTGCTTTTGCTGCAGGCGCGGTTTTTGCCCGGAATTTAAGGGGGGGGGTTGTCGTGTACTCCCGTACAATATCCACCTCCAGATCGGCCAGTTTCAGCATGGAAAAGCTGTCCGTGTCAATCCCGATCTTCTCCGGGATCGGGAACGAAAGCCGTGCCTCCACGTTACTGCTGAATCTGTTCAGCAATATTGCGAAGTCATGGATGTGGTTGTTGTACATCCAGTCGTCGGCGTCTGCGTCCCACTCCAGAAAATCAGACATCGCGGAGTAGATGTCTGCAGCCTCCTGATCGGACAGGATAAGCGGCATCAGCGCCGTCAGTACAAGGATTTTTAATCCTTTACTATCTTGGGTTATCTTTGTAACGACATCGTTTTCGTCGATGGACGATGCCTTACAGTAAAGAGAACCGTCTTTCTTACGGAGAATATGGATTGCCAGAGTATTTGAATCTGTCTGAATCTCCGCAATATACCCCTTTTTGGTTTCCGCACAGTAAGCAGAAATCCCGCCGAAGGTTATTCCCTTATAAAGTCGAAGTACGTCATAGATAACGTCCATCGTCCTTACGACGACTCCCTTGTTGTACCGATCCTGATAATACTTGGAGGGTACATAGCCGGAGTTCTTCTGCATTGCGCTGAAAATAGTTGGCATATTTGCCAACTTTCCGGCGAAAGTTACGTTGTCAAAGTTTACTAAGTTCATGATTTTCCTCCATTCCCGGCTTTTAAGCCTTTTTATAATTTTTGTTTCTATCTTCAACCGCCGAGGCGGATTGTTTTTGAACGCAAAAAAAGCAGCGGAACGGCAAGTTCCTCTGCTAAATTTCATAAAAAATTAAATTAATAATATTTATGGGTATATTATACGTTCAATGTGAGAAAATTGCAACAAGAATCAGAATAAATCAAAACGGAAAGTCTCAAAATTAAATTTGAGACTTTTTATTCCCAAGAATGTCCCAATATGCTATAATCACAAAAAAAGGAGTATTTTAAAATGGATGGATATTTGATTTTAGCGGAAAGCTATAGAACTCTGGTAAAACAGGGAAAGATCGACAGTGCGACGGCAGATAAATATATCCGGGTATATGAGTTCCTTGCTGCCTGCGACAAAGATGATATTTGCATTCTGGCAGACAGCTCATCATTCAATGATATTATCCGCGGATATGTCAGTCTTGCACTGGAAGAGGCTGAAACAGACGAAGAAACAAAAGAAAAAATAAAATCTCAGATGAAATGGATCTTTGATATTCATTCGGCGCAGGACGCACTCGGAGAATTAGAAAAAGAGTAAGTGAAATCGGTATGAAAGAATCCTACACCCTTAAAATCAGGAAAACGCCGGAGACGGAGCAGATCATAAACAGGCTCCGGGATGTTCTGGCGGTTTCGGGCATAGAAATTGAGTATTTTCCCGTGCGGGAAAGTCTCAAATTTAATTTTGATACTTCCGCGGTGCGTGATAGGGCAACCCGTCATGCCGGACGAAAGAAAAAGACGGATGAGTTGAGACTGACAGTGGGCGAAGTAAAGGAAATGCTGCAGAATGGCCGTCCGAAAGAGATATGGGAGATTCTTGGTATCTCAAAAGCAACGTTTTACCGTCGTATAAAGCAGATGGAAGAGAAAAGTGATACGGACTGGTTTATGGAATGAGAAAAGCCCCACCGCAAGGAGGGGCTTTTTACAATTAGTACGTTGAAACAAGATTTTTGTTTATTCCATGAAACTGATGCAGCATTTCTTCTGTCATTTCCGGGCAGTCCTCATCGAAAATGGGATTCAAAGTCTCGGCATTTTCTAAGTCTGCGAGTTCCTCTTGGGAAAGAACCGGAGATAAATCATTCAAATTCATTTTTACCATCATAGTACCTCTCTTTCTCAGATTTTGTTGCTAACCTGGCTGATATAATGCGAATCACATTGTTATCTCGAAAAACACACACTACAAACAGTATTTTTCCAACTGATCCCAATATGTCATATCTGCATTCTTCCGGATGTTCTTTGTCTTCATGTATTAGTTTATACGGATCGAAGAATATCTTGGCTGCTGTTTGAAAGTGGATCCCGTGTTTGGTGAAATTGGTGCGTTCTTTTTCCTCGTCCCATTCAAAGGAAATGTTTTCCTCATCAAAGTAAAATGGCTCATACATATTATTTTCCTTCCTTTTTTATTTTATCCTAAAAGGATTGGATTGGCAAATTAAAAAAGATAGAGGAGCATCTGGCCCCTCTATCCATCTGAGTTTAGTTTACCTTGTTCCTCAGTGCCTCAAGCATCTTTCCGCGATACGCGCGGATCTGCTCAAGGTTAATCCACTGAGGTTTCTCATCATCATTGAAAGCAGTGGTGTAAATGTCCTCCATCATACTAATCTGCTCATTTACATCTCCGGTCCACAGACTCTTCTCGTTGGCATTTCCGCAACCGAGAAAATAATCACAGTCTGAACGGAGCCTGTCTAAAAACATATAGCAGAACTGCTTACCGCCATGAAGTATGGTGGAAATATCCGGACTGTATTTTTTTGATTTGGCATTTGCCTTGCTGTGCAAATACTTCTTCCAGTCAGCCTTATGAACGCCGTATATGTGGGAATCATCGAAATCTTTTTCGCTTTCACGAAGAGATTCGGAGCCATCATGATACAGTGCAAATACTTCCATGTTTTTGAACAATTCCATTGCGATCTCTTTTGAAGAAACCGGCAGCATCCCGCCCCAGGTATAGCCGTAATCGAACATATCCTTCACAGATATGGACTTGTCCGGCATTTCCATTTTGTCCATGTTGTCAAACGTCTGCCAGAAAACTTCCTCCATCAGTGTCGGCATATCCAGATCGCTGAGGCCAACCTTGTCAATGCCGCGACGTTCGTTGTAAGCCATTTCAGAAAAAAAAGACTTGTAGCTTTCCTTATCCAGATAGTAAATAAGAAGACTGTAGTCATAGTCAGTTTCGTTCTCCACATATTTTCTGCAGTCTTCAATGTCGAACAGATGCTCCTGCTCGTAATATGCCGCAGACAGTTCCTCCGCGGTGAGATTGATTTCTTTATTCTTTCCGTTGATTTCTCTTGATATTTTCATGATTTTTCTCTCCTTTTTCTTATAAGAACTAACATATTTGTTTCTCCATGAAGAGAGCCCGCAGGAGGCGGACTCTCTAAAAAATTGAAATTCTGTTTTCAGTTACATGGACACCCGGTCGCAGATCTCCGCCATTTTATGATCCGCCAGACGGGAATCACCTTTCACGCGGGAATACGCCAAATATCCGTTCATGCGGTCGATCTTGGTCAGATTGCGGCTGCCGCAAACAGGGCAGACATCCATCTCCAGTTCTTCGTGCCCGCAGTCGTCACAGTATGCCAGACTCATGTTTACGCCCTCATACAGTCCCATAGCCATAGCACGGCGGATGATCGCCTTGGTGGCATTGGTGTTGTAGTCAAGCGGGTAGCGGACATACTGGATTTTGCCGCCGTTAAACAGCTCCCAGAACCGATACTCCAAGTCCTGTTTTTCCGATGCGGTGAGATCTTCGGACACATGACAGTGGAAACTGTTGGAAACATACTCCCTGTCGGAAACTCCTTCGACCACGCCGTACTTGTCGCGGAACTGCCTGACCTGTAAGCCGCAGAGGTTTTCCGCGGGCGTGCCGTATACGGCATAAAGTCTGCCGTCTTCCTCTTTGAACTCGGCCAGACGCCTGTTGATGTACTGCATTACTTCCAGGGCAAACTCGCCGTCTTTCGCGATGGATTTGCCGTTGTAGAGCATCTGCAGTTCGTTAAGCGCCGTAATGCCGAAACTTGCCGTGGCGCTGTCCAGCACCGGGGCGATCTTATCATTGTATTTCAGATGTCCGCCCAAAAACCCGCCTTCGCAGAAACCAAGCGGATTGATGCTTGCCTTCATCTCGCCCAGATACTCGTAAGTACGCAGATGGAGTTTACGGATCATCTGGAGGTAAAAATCAAGTACCTCATAGAAATCCCTGGACTCATTCTGCGCCTTAGCCAGAATCATGGGAAGATTCAGCGAAACGGCGCCGATATTGAAACGTCCCACGAAGATCGGCTCGTCGAACTCATCAGCTCTTTTCAGACCGCCCTTCTCATACCACGGAGAAAGGAAAGCCCGGCAGCCCATCGGGGAAATAACCTTGCCATACTGCCTGTACATGCCGGCGATATACCCCTCGCCGCTCATGGAGAGCCAGTCAGGGTACATGGTTTTCTGAGAGCAGGCAACGCCCGCCTCAAAGACATCTTCCAACTCTTTGCCTGGTCCGTGCAGATTTTCGTCATACAAAAACACCAGTTTCGGGAACAGGACGGGCTTTTTGCGGCCTTCCTTGCCCTGACCGCCGGCGCGTACCTTCAAGCAGGCAATCGAGATCATCTTCTCGAATCTGCTGCGCCCTAAGCCGAAGGAGAGGGTAGTGAACGGATAATCGCCGCGGCTGCTTGCCACGGTGTTCATCTTGTACTCCCATCCCTGGAAGACCTGCTCGGCCTCTTTCTGCACATCAGCCCATGCAAGTGCATCCGCCGCCGCCTGCTCCATGCCGCATACGTTGACATATTTCTCAACATATTTGGTGTAGGATTTCACGGCGTAGGGTGCAAGCAGTTTGTCTACTTCCGGCACGGTAAAACCGCCATACTGCTGACTGGCTGCTGAAAGCACCACGTCGCCGATTACATCTCCCGCAACGTCCAGCGTTTTCGGCTCGTTGTACCAGATGTTACCCATCTCAAAACCGCCGGTAAGGACGGTCTTCATATCGAACAGGCAACAGTTCATTGTATCGCGCCGTGCAGACATGTCGTGGATATAGATATACCCGTCCTTGGTCGCCTCAAGCTCATCGTTCGTCAGGAAGAACTTCCGGTACAGTTCCTTGTTGAACTGGTTAAAGATCAGGCATCTCTTTGTGGAAACGAGAGAGGAGTCCGCATTGGCATTCTCCTTATCCCCGCGGAACATAATCGCGTTCGCTCTGGTGTAAACGTCATTCACCATCTTGGCGAAGTCCTGCTTATAGTTCCGGTAGTCCATGTAAGACTTCTGGACCTTCGGCGAGATCATGCCAAGAGCGGCCTCCACATAATTGTGGATGATCGCAATGGGAACTTCCGTTTTACCGGATGCCTCCACCCGCGCCGAAACGAAGTTTGCAATCTCTTTCTTTTCCGCGTCGGACAGCTCATAACATGCCCGATCCGCGCTTTTTGTGACCGCAGCCACGATCTTTTCCGGAATAAAGGGCTGCCTTACCCCGCTTTTCTTGATAATAACAACATTTTTCAGATCCATAAGATCTTCCTCCTTTCGTAAGCACAACTCTCACATCTGAATGGTTCAAACATGGGTTTTTGCACCTCGCTTTCAAACTTTCAAATTTTGTTCAGCCTGTAACGGTCATCCTCATATGCGTCCCGGATGCCCGCGATTTCCTGCCAGTCTTCGGGATCAATCAGATTCCGAAGAAGGATTGCATTCTCCGTTTCAAACACCGCATTCAGATCCTTTACAAACCGGATGATGCGTTCCGGCGTCAGATCCGGTCTGGTTTTGCAGAACCAGAGGTTCAGATGATCGGTATTGCCTGCTATTGTACAGCAGGCCTTCTTCTGATCGTAAGTGATCCACCTACAAACATGACCATCGGTGTCCTTACAGAACAGGGCAGTAGTGTTACCTGACGTTCTGGCCTGGAAACCATATTCCTCGGCCAGTTTTTTCATTTTCATGCTGATTTCCATGTATGTGTTTCCTCCTAAAATATATTTCTGCTCCATCGGGGATCCTCTTCGGCATTGTCGATTCCGGCGATGGCCTCCCAATCCTTTTTCCCGATCAGCTCACGCAGAAGATAGGGCTCGCCCATATCCAGCGCATCGTTTAAGTCGGGAACTAACTCTAAAAGCCGTTCTGCAGTAAGATCCGGTCTGGTCTTGGAAAACCAGAGATTACACAGCACCGTATCTCCGGCGAGATGAGCCTGATCGGTGGCTTTCCTGTAAGAAAGCCACTTTCTCTTATGCCCGTTCGCGGCCGTGCAGTACAGACCGATTTCTTCTTTTGTCTCCGCCACCTGAAAACCGTACTTTTCGGCCAGGATAGTGAGACTTTTCAGAATTGAAACCATTTACAGATCACTCCTTTCCACGATTTCTCCCGCAGCAAGAGACGCCTGCACATCAATGAGCCTCTGGTTGGAGGATCCCCGCCAGTGGGGCAGTGCGTTCGCCGCGATATTCTTTTCCCGTATTTTGGCGTCGAAACGTCCGTCCACGAGAATGTCAACCAGTTGCAGCCATGGAAGATTGAAACTTTCTCTTTTCCGGTTGAAGAAAAGGAAATGTCCATCCTGAACTTCCATGTGATAGCCTGTATATACCCAGATATTCTTCTCCGGATATAACTGTTTCACCTTCGCTGCCAGTTCACCGATACCGTCCCGGTTCGCGGGGTGGAGCGGATCACCGCCGGAGAAGGTAACGCCTTCCGTCCAGGGCTTTGAAAGCCACTCAAAGAGTTCGCTTTCCTCCCAGGGCGTAAAATCAAGCCCGCCGTTCGGATCCCACGTCTGAGGATTGTGGCAACCTCTGCAGTGGTGAGCGCATCCTGCAACCCATAAAACTACCCGAAGACCGGTACCGTTTCTCATATCATCATGGGTGATGTTATGATAACGGAAATTGGTCATACACATGCTGCATACCCCCTTTCGGGTTTTTGAGCATATTCGGGAAACGTTGTGTCGGCCTCCCGGATCTCATAGTCAACTGCCGCGACCTGAAGATTGACATATCCACGGAAGGGATATTCACAGCAATCAGCTCTGTTGCTCAGCCTCCAGACGTCATCACCGACATACACTTTCCCGCCGGGAAAGACGATGCCGGTAGTCTTACGGCCCGTTTTCCTTTCTGTGCAGATAACTTTGCGCGTCTCCGGTCTTCTGTGACGGCGGATAACATGGGGCTGCCGGTATGCACGCCCTTTCATTAGCTCCGGAACCTGGTTGTTATAAACCGCATTCCTCATAATGTTGTTTCTGGCCATAAATGACCTCCTTTCTTCTTTTTTTTAGATTTATTTCAACCGCAATATTGCGGATTGATTTTTAGATATAAAAAAGGCACTCTAATGAGCACCTTTAAATTTGAAAAAAAAAATTATAATTATTTTAAGTATATTATACAATGACGCCGGTAAAAATCAACATTTTTTTTGAGAGGAGAGGAGATTTCACCAATTTACCACCGAATTAATGAGAGCATACTGTTCATTGGCGGTGAGGCGGGTATAAATTCGTGTTGTATTGATGGAGGTATGCCCCAATATATCGGCAAGGGTTATTATTTCCTTGGGTCTGCGTTTAAGAAAGTTGATGGCATAACGGTGTCGGTAGCTGTGTGGGTGAACTACATCCGGGTTGATGCCGTATTTTTTTGCGTAGGATCGGAGCATGGATTCGGCGCCGCGCATGGAGAGAGTGACGCCGTTTTTGTTGAGAAATAATGGACCGGTCGAGCGGTTTTCGGACTCTAACCATGAAAGAATTTCCTGTTTAAGGGCAGTTGGAAAGTAGATTCTGCGGATTTTTCCGCCCTTTGACAGTATTTCCGCATATCCATACTCTACATCTTCGACCTGAAACCGTAGGGTTTCACTGATTCTTGCTGCGGTACACACCAGCGTTCTGATTAAAATGTAATATTTCATTTGACCGTTTTCTTTCAGTTTCTTCTGAAATTTATTCAGTTCTGCATTACTGATTACATTGTCAAGATAGTATTGGTTTTGTTGTTTGACCGTCTTTAGCATGAAACTTTTTTTGTTACTGTATTCCAGGTATTTGTTAATGGCATGGATGCGGGCATTAACTGTATTTGGTTTGTAGGAATCCATCAAATCTTTTTTAAATTGTTTCAGCTTTGGCTTAGTGATGAAAGAGTAGTGACCAGTGTAGTAAACAGCCGTAGACATATATGCCTTTATGGTATTTTCGGACAATTCTTGCCTACCCAGCCATTTTTCGTAAGATGAGAGATCTTGTTGTACATAAGAAACCATGTGTTACCTCCTGTGATATATATTTTTTAAGTATCAGTATAGAGTATTTTTTGAAAGTAACAATAAGGATAAAGTGTTTTTGCGTATAATCAGTCTTATTT
>CANRPO010000004.1 GCA_947632515.1 uncultured Lachnospiraceae bacterium | reverse complement strand
GCGGCAGGAGCGCGCTGCGGGTAGATCCGTGCAGCGATTTCTGCGTGATCTATGTGCGGGAGATTTTGTGGAACGGTGTGCCCGTGCCGTGGAAGGGCAAGCAGATACAGACCAACGGTTTTAAGGTTGGGGAGGGCGTGTACGCCTATGCCACGTCAGACCCGAACCTTACCATCGCGCTGGCCGGTATGCCGCAGGAGGAGAACAATCTGCTCCGGATGACCATGGAAGTGACGAAACTGCCGGAGGAGACGGTGAAACATTTACGGAAAAGAGGCCTGCTTTAAACGATGAGAGGACGAACGGATCGCTACAGTTGGGCGGCCTACTATGCGGCCGCCTATGAGAGGGAACGAAAAAAGAATAACATGCTGGCGGGGAAGATCGCGGACGCCGAGAGGCGGCAGGCCGATCTGAGCGACAACCTGAACCGCATCTATGCCAGTCCCTTCTGGCGCGCCACATCGCCTTTTCGCAGACTGTATCACGGGATCAAAGGAGATGCGCGGCAGGGAGGGGAGGGCGACACGATCGAGGAGGCGGGGGTTCACAGTCTGCGCTACGGGGAGGAACTGCGTCGGCAGAGCCGTCCCTATCCGGAATGGATCAGGGAAGAAAACGAGCGTTACGATAACCCATGTGATGATAAGGAAATCCCGGTGAGCGGATGGCAGGCGATTCGGATTCCCGAGTCGGACATCATGCTTTTGACTTATGGGAAAGGAATTCTTGACAGGCGCACTTTTGAGACGGTTAAATCATGGTTTAATGAAAATGCGTCGTGTAAGATCGCGTATGCGGATGAAGATTTCTATTGGGAGGACACGGCTCATCGTATGCGGCCATGGTTTAAGCCGTGTTATTCTCCAGACACGATGCTCGCCTATAACTGTTGGGGGCATCTGGTAGCGGCGAAGGCGGATCTGTTGTCCGATGTATTGTCGGGGGAGGAGATCGCGGGCAGTAAAGGAAACGGGAACGTTCCGCAGTCTGTGAGATTCTATGATCTCTGCCTTCGTCTGGAGGAGTCTGTGCAGCGGCGATGCAGATTGGACGGCACGGCTTTGGGGGAGAGCATTTGTCGAATCGACGCCGTGCTTTATCATCAGTCCTACGAGCCCTCTAAGGAATTTGAGAAGACATTGCAAAAATGTCAGGAGCGGGAAGAGCGGTTCGCGCTGGCGGAACGAAGGCTGGGCGAAGAGTTGGAAGAAGGGCGCTATCTGGCGGGAGCGGGACGGGACTGTATTCCTGTGCGGGAGGCGGCGCTTGGCAGGAGAGGCGTCAAAGGAAGTTTTGAGAGCGGGCAGGAGCCGGAGATCTATCATATTGTCTATGATACTTCCATATCGGGCAGGGAGCGCTGCGCCCGCGCGCAGAGTGAGGACAGGCACATACCGCCGCACCATGCGGTGTCGGTGGTGATCCCCTCCAAGGATCATCCGGAGGTGTTGGAGCGGTGTCTTGCCTCTTTCCGGCAGAAGACGGACTATGAGTATTACGAGTGGATCGTGGTGGATAATGGCAGCAATGCGCAGAATCGGGCCGGGATGGAGGCGCTGCAGAAGAAGTACGGATTCACCTATCTCTATGAAGAGATGCCTTTTAACTTCTCCAGGATGTGCAATCTGGGAGCGGCGCGGGCAACCGGCGATCTGCTCCTGTTTCTGAATGACGATATGGAGATCATAGAGCACAGTTGGCTCAGGCGCATGGTGGGACAGGCGTTACAGCCCCATGTCGGCGCGGTGGGGGCGAAACTGTGGTATGCCGGAACGCAGGATATTCAGCATGTCGGCATCACCAACATGGAGATAGGACCGTCCCACAAGCTGATCACATTCCCGGATAACAGGGATTATTATTACGGCCGCAACAGAGTGATCTATAATATGGCAGGCGTGACGGCGGCGTGTCTGATGGTAAGCCGTGAAAAGTACGCTCAGGTCGGCGGGTTTGACGAGACGATGGCGATTGCCTACAACGACGTAGACCTCTGTTTCAAGCTGATGGAGGCCGGTTATTACAACGTACAGCGAAACGACGCGGTGCTGTATCACCACGAATCTCTGAGCCGCGGGTTGGACGAGGAGGACGACGGCAAGTGGGAACGCCTGCTTTCGGAGAAGGAAAAACTGTATGTCAAACACCCGCAGATGAGAGGGCGGGACGATTTCTACCACAGGGCTCTGATAGACAACGCCTCCGACTATAGGTGCAACTACAAGTTCGACTATGAAAAACGCCTGCGGACGGTGCCGGCGGAGATCGCGGCGGGAGATCTTCTCAAGCATGGAAAGGCAAACCGTCTGCGGCTGACTGTGGACAGAGCGGAGATTCAACGTAAGGTACACGCCGAGGAGCCTGAGATTCTCCGGGTCATGGGATGGTGTTATGTGCCGGCGGCGGACAACACGCACTATGACAAACGTGTCATATTGCAGCGTGCAGGTGGCGGGGACGCAGTGATCTACACGGCTGTGCCGTTCAACTGGCATCGGGAGGACGTGGAGGCGATCCTTCCGGCGGAGAAAGGCGTCGGTCTGGCAGGTTTTGTGCTGCGTGTAAGACGGGAAGAGCTGCACACGGGGACGTATCGCATCGGCATGCTGTGTACGGACGAACAGGGCCGCAAGCTGATCGCATGGAGCGATGCGACATGCGAGATCTAGGTGCGCGGTGACAATGCGGGCGAGGAAAGGACGCTGTTACGATGGAACAAAAGGAGCAGAGACAGACAACAGAGGAAGAAAAGCTCCGTTATTACAGGGAGGCATACGAGCGGGAAAAGCGCAAGGGCGAGATCCTTGCGGGCAAACTCGCCGCGGCGCAGCAGAAGGACGCCGAACTGGAAATGAGACTGAACCGCATCAAGGGCAGCGTGTTCTGGCGGCTGTCCAAGCCTCTGCGCATGCTGGTCCACTGGGTGAGAAGGACGAAGGAACGGCTCGGCTATTACGGGAGCGTCAAGGGCGTCATGCGCAAGCTGAACGCCAAGAAGATCGAGAGAAAAGCCCGCGCGCGGTATGGCACGGCGAGCTTTCCCAATGAGGAGGAGGCGGCCAGACAGGGCAAGGAGATCTTTCCGCGGGCGGTCAAATTCAGCATTCTGATGCCGCTTTACAACACGCCGGAAAAATTTCTGCGCCAAGCCATAGACTCTGTCAGGGCGCAGACCTACACGAACTGGCAGCTGTGTATGGCGGACGGTTCGGACGCGGAACATGCGGATGTGGGACGGATCTGCAAGGAGTACGCGGCTGCGGACAACCGCATCTGTTACCGCAGACTGCCTAAGAACGAGGGTATCTCGGGCAACACCAACTCCTGCCTTGCCATGGCGTCGGGGGATTACATCGCGCTTTTCGATCATGATGACGTGCTGCACCCCGGCGTGCTGTACGAGTATATGAAAGCGATCTGCGACAAGGGCGCGGACTTCCTGTACTGTGACGAGGCTACCTTCAAGGGGAACAGGACCATCGACCACATGATCACGCTGCACTTTAAGCCGGATTTTGCGCCGGATAATCTGCGGGCCAACAACTATATCTGTCATTTCAGCGCGTTTGACCGCAATCTGATCGAGGGCGTCAGGCTGTTTCGCTCAGAGTTTGACGGCAGTCAGGATCACGACGCGATTCTCAGACTGACCGGCAGGGCGAAGTGCATTGTGCATGTGCCGAAACTGCTCTACTACTGGCGTTCGCACGCGGGCAGCGTGGCGGCTGACATCAATGCCAAGAGCTACGCCATCGATGCGGCGAAGGGCGCTGTCGCAGCCCACTTGCGGGAACAGGGATACGAGAATTTTGAGATCCTCTCCACCAAGGCCTTCGAGACGATCTTTCAGATCAAGTATGAGATACAGGGAAATCCGCTGGTCAGCATTATCATACCCAACAAAGATCATCGGGAGGATCTTGAGCGCTGTATCACCTCCATCCTGGAGAAGAGCAGCTACGAGCGCTACGAGATCCTCGTGGTGGAGAACAACAGCGCCACGGAAGAGATCTTCGCCTACTACAAAAAGATACAGGAGAACCCCAACGTCAGGGTCCTGAAGTACGATGGAGAGTTCAACTACTCCAGGATCAACAATCTGGCGGTGTCGAAGGCGCGCGGCAAATATATCCTGCTCTTAAATAATGACACATCTGTCATAACATTGGACTGGATCGAGGAACTGCTTATGTACGCCCAGAGGAGGGACGTGGGCGCGGTGGGCGCGAAACTCTATTACGCCGACAGGACGATCCAGCACGCGGGCGTGGTGCTGGGGCTGGGGCAGCACAGGACGGCGGGACACAGCCACTACCGCGTCAGCAGCAATAATCTCGGCTATATGGGACGCCTGTGCTATGCGCAGAATGTGATGGCGGTGACGGGCGCCTGCCTGATGATGAAGAAGTCGCTGTTTACCGAGCTGGGCGGTCTGGATGAGAATTTCGCCGTCTCCCTGAACGACGTGGATCTGTGCATCAGGGCGTGGAAGGCGGGCTATGTCAACGTGTTCACGCCGTTTGCGGAGCTGTACCACTATGAATCTGTCTCCCGGGGGTTGGATGATCACGGTGAGAGGGCGGAGCGTTACGAGCGCGAGTCTGAGGCTTTCCGCGCCAAGTGGAAGGAGCTGTTGGTGAAAGGCGATCCCTACTACAATCCGAATTTTTCTCTCGACCGCAGCGACTTTGCCCTGCGGGTGGAATAAAGCGAATTTTTATTTGCTACGATACTTTTCCTATGGTAAAATAGACGATATGAAATATTAGAAAACGGAGGTATCAAAATGGGCTACAAAGAACAATTTGATTTTTGGGTTGGGGACTCCTACTTTGATGACGCCACGAAACAGGAGCTTCTGGCGATCAGAAATGATGAGAAGGAGATTGAGGAACGCTTTTACAAAGACTTAGAGTTCGGCACCGGCGGGCTGCGCGGCATTATCGGCGCGGGAACGAACCGCATGAATATCTACACGGTGCGCAAAGCCACGCAGGGTCTTGCAAATTACATAAAAAAACAGGGCGGAGAGGCGAAGGGGGTAGCCATCGCCTACGATTCCAGAAGGATGTCCCCCGAGTTTGCGGACGAGGCCGCGCTCTGTCTGGCGGCCAACGGCATCAAGGCGTATGTGTTTGACGCGCTGCGTCCCACGCCGGAGCTGTCCTTCGCGCTGCGCGAGCTGGGCTGTATCTCGGGGATCGTGATCACGGCGAGCCACAACCCGCCGGAGTACAACGGCTACAAGTGCTATTGGGAGGACGGCGCGCAGGTTGCCGCGCCCAGAGACAAAGAGATCATCACGGAAGTGAACAATGTCACCGACTACCACACCGTCAGAACGATGGACAAGGAGGAGGCGAAGAAAGCCGGGCTCTATGTGGTGATCGGCAAGGAGATCGACGACAAGTACATGGCGGAGTTAAAGAAACAGATTATTCATCCTGAGGTGATCCGGGAGATGGCCGAGGATATGAAGATCGTTTACACTCCGTTCAACGGTACGGGCAATGTTCCGGTGAGAAGAATCTTATCTGAGCTGGGCTTTCAGCATGTGTATGTGGTGCCCGAGCAGGAGATGCCCGATCCGGATTTTACCACCTTAGAGTACCCGAACCCGGAGGATCCCAAGGCTTTCACGCTGGCGCTCAAGCTGGCGAAGGAGAAGAACGCGGACATCGTGCTGGCGACAGACCCGGATGCGGACAGACTGGGTATCTACGCGCTGGACACCAAGACGGGAGAGTATGTATCTTTCACGGGCAACATGTCGGGTATGCTCATCGCGGAGTACATTCTGAGAGAGAGGACGGCTACGGGCAAGATGCCGGAGAATCCCGCCCTTGTCACCACCATCGTCACCACCAATATGGCCCGCGCGATCTCGGAGGACTACAAAGTCAAATATATCGAAGTGCTGACAGGATTTAAGTATATCGGCGAGCAGATCAAACTGTTTGAACAGAGCGGTTCCAACAACTATGTGTTCGGCTTGGAGGAGAGCTACGGCTGTCTGGCCGGGACCCACGCGAGAGACAAGGACGCGGTGGTTGCGGTCATGTGTCTGTGCGAGATGGCGGCATGGTGCAAGAAACACGGCAAGACTGTGTGGGACCAGATGATCGAGCTGTATGAAAAATACGGTTATTATAAGGAGAGTCAGTACGCGATCACCATGAAGGGGATCGACGGCGCGAAACAGATCGAGGAATTGATGAGCAAGCTGCGCAGCGATCCGCCTAAGAATTTTGGAGATCTGAAGGTCAGAGAATTCAGGGATTACAACACGGAAAAGACCGTGAATCTGGAGACGGGAGCGGAAGGCGAGACAGGACTTCCGAAGTCCAATGTGCTCTACTTTGATCTGACGAACGATTCCTGGTGCTGCGCACGTCCTTCCGGAACGGAGCCGAAGATCAAGTTCTACATGGGCGTCAAGGGAACGAACCTGGAGGATGCGCAGAACAAGCTGAATAAATTGACGGAAGATTTGAAATCATATCTCTAGGAAGATAACGGGTGTCGCCCTGCCGAAAGCAGGGCGACGGTCGTTTTAGAGCGCGGGGCGACAGACGGGCCATGGGTAACAGGATCTTTAAGAAAAACAATTTCATGAAGACGATCCGCTATCTCAGAAAAAACGGTGTGCTGCACACCTACTATGCGGCGAGGGAGAGGATCGGGGAAGAGCGGCGGTCCGCCTATTATTATAAGGAGCCGTCCGGGGAGACGCTGGCGGGCCAGCGCGCGGAATCGGCGGCGTACCATGAGGTGTTCAGCGTCGTTGTGCCCGCCTATGAGACCGACGAGACGTTCCTCGGGGAGATGATAGCGTCCGTGCGCCGCCAGAGCTATGAAAAATGGGAACTGATCATCGTCGATGCGGGCAGCACCGATACCGTGGAGCGGACGGTAAAGCGGTTTGCGAAAGAGCCGGGCGGTGAGCGGATCCGCTATATTCGTCTTGCGCACAACGGCGGGATCGCCGCCAACACCAATGCGGGGATCGCGGCCGCTGCGGGGGACTATATCGCCCTGTTGGACCACGATGATTTTCTCGCGCCTGACGCGCTCTACCATATGGCGTCGGCGCTGCACCGCCCGGGGCGTCAGAACATTACGCCTGTTATGATCTACACGGACGAGGACAAATATGATGACGGCGCCCGCTGTTATCTGTCTCCCCACAAGAAGCCGGAGTTTAATCTGGATTTTATTTTGTCCAACAACTATATCTGCCACCTCATGGCGGTGGAGGCGGGAACGTTAAAAAGGCTGCAGCTTCGGGGAAATTTTGACGGAGCGCAGGATTATGATCTGGCGCTTCGCATTGTGGGAGAACTGTGTGAAAAGGAAACGGCGCGGGAATTGTCGGAGAGGATCGTCCATATCCCCGCCGTGTTGTATCACTGGCGCTGTCATGCAGGCTCCACCGCAGACAATACGGCCAGCAAAGACTATGCCTATGAGGCGGGGAAGGCGGCGCTGGAAGATTTCTGCAGGGCGCGCGGCTGGCAGACCCGGGTGGAGCACAGTCTGCACCTTGGATTCTATGAGATCACTTATCTGCCCGATACGCTGACGGTTCGGAAGGACGTCGGCATTGTGGGCGGCAAGATCCTGGATGGAAGAAAACGAATATGCGGCGGCGCCATGGAGAGCGACGGCAGCTGCATGTATGAAGGACTGCACAGAGAGTACAGCGGCGGGAGTACCCATCGGGCAGCGGTGAAACAGGACGTGGCCGCTGTGGATATACGCTGTATGCAGGTGCGGGAAGAATTGCGGACGGAGTATGAACATATCACAGGGATCCCCTATGCGGAGCGGGTGATCCGCTGCGGCAAGGGCGCGGCGCGGCAGATTCGGATCGCCGACGTATCAGAGCTTTTCTGCGACGAGGCGGGATACCGCAAGC
This sequence comes from uncultured Lachnospiraceae bacterium, assembly GCA_947632515.1. GTDB lineage: Bacteria > Bacillota > Clostridia > Lachnospirales > Lachnospiraceae > UBA3282. The sequence goes on along the minus strand of CANRPO010000004.1, from coordinate 137,907 downwards.
TGAGTCTGGAGTTGGGGAGAGCGGCAGCGCGAAACGGGTATCGCGTTCTGTGGGACCCGGGGATCGAAACGGTGACCGGCAGATAGAAGGAGCGGATGATGAAACAGCGGATACACTCTACCATTGTTATTCCGAATTATAACGGGATCGATTATATAGAAAACTGCCTTCGCTTTCTGGAGGGGGAGCCTGCGCATGTCATTGTGGTGGACAACGGTTCTTCGGACGGCAGCAGACAGATCGTGCAGGAAAAGTTTCCCCGGGTCGAGCTGATCTGTCTCGACAAAAACTACGGTTTTTGCAAGGCGGTCAACATCGGGATAGCGGCATCAAAAACAACATATGTTATATTATTGAACAATGACACGGAGGTGCAGGCCGGCTTTGTGCGGGCGCTGGAACAGCCCATGGAGCGGCGCCCGGAAGCGTTTTCCGGGGCGGCGCAGATGCGGAGCCTGCACCGCCCAGGGCTGATTGACGATGCGGGGGATTACTACTGCGCCCTGGGATGGGCGTTTGCTCTCGGCAAGGACAAGCCTATTCAGGGTTATCAGAGAAAACGACGGATTTTTGCGGCCTGCGGGGGCGCGGCCATCTATCGCAGGAAAATTTTTAACGAGATCGGAGATCTGGACGAAAATCATTTCGCTTATCTGGAAGACATTGATTTAGGCTACCGTGCGCGCATAAACGGCTATGTCAATCTCTATGTGCCGGAGGCGGTCGTATATCATGCGGGCAGCGGTTTCAGCGGTTCGCGCTACAATCGATTCAAGGTGCGGCTTGCCTCAAGGAACAGCGTATACCTGATCTATAAGAATATGCCGGCGGCGCAGATCCTCCTGAATATGCCCCTGTTGGTTGTCGGCTTTGCTGTCAAGGCGGCCTTTTTCGCGCGAAAAGGTCTGGGGCTTATCTATCTGCACGGATTGTGGGAGGGACTGTCGCTGTGTCTTTCCGATGAGGGCAGAGCGCACAAGGTGCGTTTTCGGGCGGAGCGTCTGTACAACTATATCGCGATACAGCTGGAGCTTTGGCGCAATATTTGGTATCGCTTTATGGCGTGATAACTGTAGGTTGTGTTTTGACGCGAAATATTGTATGATACATGCAAGAGGCGCGGGCTATGATTAAAGATAATCAGAAATATTTCAATAGACTTCACGTACTGATGGACGCCGTGATCATAGCGGTTTCCTATATGCTGGCATGGTACCTGCGGTTTGCCAGCCCTTTTTCCAACATCGACGAGAACGTCGGTGTTCTTTCTATCGTTACCTATTTTGAGATGCTCTACGTGATCGTGCCGGGTTATCTCATTCTGTACTATAATTTCAATCTCTATACGCCCAAGCGCGCCACGGTCCATAAATATGAGATCCTCAATATCTTTCAGGCGAACACGGTGGGAATGATCCTGTTGATGGCGGGCTGGTATCTTGTGTCCCAGATCCACTTTTCGCGTGGCATGATGGCATATTTCTATGTGATCAATATCGTGCTCACCGAAATCGAGCGTTTTCTGATCCGTTCGCTGCTCCAGTATTTCCGCGACAAGGGTTACAATCTGAAATATATTCTGCTGGTGGGCTATTCCCGCGCGGCGGAAGAGTACATCAAACGTATCAATTCCAATCCCCAGTGGGGTTATGTGGTGAGAGGCATTCTCGATGACAGTGTGCCCAGAGGTACGCTCTATCAGGGCGTCAAAGTCCTTGGGGAGATCGAAAATCTGCTCTACATCCTGCCGCAGAGCAGTCTGGACGAGATCGCGATCACACTGCCGTTGAAGGATTATGACAATTTGGAGCACATCGTGGATATTTGCGAGAAGTCCGGCGTTCACACGAAATTCATCCCAGACTACAACAGCATGTTCCCCAGCAGACCCTACACGGAGGATCTGATGGGGCTGCCGGTCATCAATATCCGTTATGTGCCGCTGACCAACACGCTCAACTGGATCGCCAAACGGATGGTGGACGTAGTGGTGGCGCTGGTCGGGCTGGTGGTGTCGTCGCCGGTCATGCTGCTGGCGGCCGTGGCGGTCGGCTGCACGTCGAGAGGGCCTGTGATCTTCAAACAGGAGCGCATCGGCCTGCACAACAAGCCGTTTAAGATGTACAAGTTCCGCACCATGGAGGTGCAGAAACCCTCTTCCGAGGCGAAGGGGTGGACGACGAAGGACGACCCGCGCGTTACCAAGGTGGGCAGATTCCTGCGCAGGACAAGCATCGATGAACTGCCGCAGCTTTTCAATATCCTCAAGGGTGACATGAGCGTGGTGGGGCCAAGACCGGAGCGCCCTCAGTTCGTGGAGAAATTCAAGGAGGAGATACCGCGCTACATGGTAAAACATCAGGTGAGGCCCGGTCTGACCGGGTGGGCGCAGATCAACGGGTACAGGGGCGACACGTCCATCAAGCGCAGGATCGAATACGATATTTTCTATATTGAGAACTGGACGATGTCTTTCGATATCAAGATCATGTTCCTGACGATTTTCAGAGGGTTTATCAATAAAAACGCCTATTAGTGAGATACTAAAGGGAGGCTGCGGACGGTTTGAAATTCTTAAGAAATCCGGAAGACTTTGTTAAGAAACCGCCGGGATGTTGCAATGAGACCAAAATATAGTATATAATGAGCGCTGAGGGAAAGAAAAATTCCGCCGCAAACACAAGATAGTGGGGAGAAAACAGAAAATTAGCACTACAGCTTGATTTTTATGTCGGGTTGTGGGAAAATAAGAGACGGGAATCGTTTACGATGAGTGGAAATTAAGGAGTACGGCTTATGGCGAAATATGTAGAAGATGAATATGAAGAAGAACGTCCGAGAAAAAAGTCCTCTTCCGGCGGGAAGAAGTCTTCCGGCAAGAAAAAGTCTGGGAAAAAGGGCTCCGGAAAGAAAGGTTCCGGCAAGAAGGCGCAAGCCAGAAAGCAGCGCCGCAGGATCATCATATTTATAGTAGAGATTATTATTCTTGTGGTGGCGGTGTTTGTCCTGTACAGCGTTCTCACGGCCACCAAGGGCGGCAAGATGGAGATCGAGGAGGATGACATCATCATCAACGAGACGGTCAAGGAGGCGCAGGAGACGACCATGAAGGGCTATCGGAACATTGCTCTGTTCGGCGTGGATTCCACATCAGGCGCGCTGACGAAGAATACCCGAAGCGATACGATCATGATCGCCTCCGTCAATCTGGACACGGGCGAGTGCAAGCTCGTGTCGGTGTACCGCGATACTTACCTGAACCTGAGCAACGACAGCTACAACAAGTGCAATGCCGCATATGCAAAGGGCGGTCCGGAGCAGGCCATCAACATGCTGAATATGAATCTGGATATGAATATCACGGACTTCGTCACAGTGGGCTTTGCCGGACTGACAGATACGATAGACGCGCTGGGCGGCGTTTACATCGATGTGGACGACGCGGAGATCAGCCACTTAAATAACTACCAGCTCTGTATCGCCGAGGATCTGAAACGGACTTACACGCCGGTGACTACCACGGGCTATCAGCTTCTGGACGGTCTGCAGGCCACAGGCTACTGCCGCATCCGCTATACGGCGGGAGACGACTTTAAACGTGCGGAGCGGCAGCGGGAGGTTCTGACGGCGGTGGCGGATCAGGCGAAAAAAGCGCCGGTGACGACGCTGACAGAGACAGCCAACAATGTGTTCAGCGAGACGTACACCTCCCTCGATCTCTCGGAGATCGTGGAACTGCTGGGGAATATCAACAATTACTATATCTCGGATACGGCGGGATTCCCGCAGGAGTCCAACCGCGCGACGGGGACCATCGGATCGAAGGGATCGTGCGTCATTCCCGTCAGTCTGGAGGACAACGTAAAGTGGCTGCATCAGTTTTTGTTTGACGACTACAATTACGAGCCGTCGGCTACCGTGAAGGAGTGCAGCGATAAGATCTATTCCGATACAAATGGATATTTGAAATGACAGACAGAGCAAAGGGGCCGGTTTTGCAGGCCCCTTTTCTATCAATTAGGAAAATGTGGGAACGGAGGGAAAAACGTGGATAAGGTAGATGTCGTCATCCCCGTCTATAAGCCCGATCACAAATTCCTGACTCTGATCGAACGGCTGGAGCGCCAGAGCGTTCCGGTAAACCGGATCATCGTTATGAACACAGAGCAGAAATATTTTGACCGGTTATTTTATGGTACTTCTTTTCGGAAAGACTATCATAATATTATTGTAAAGCATATATCCAAGAGGGAATTTGATCACGGAAGGACAAGAAATCGCGGCGTACAGCTTTCGGACGCCGATTATTTTGTCATGATGACACAGGATGCGCTGCCGGCGGACGAGCGGTTGGTGGAGGAGCTTATCATGCCTCTTCGCGACGAGCGGGTGGCCGCAGCGTACGCCAGACAGCTCGCGGAGGAGGACAGCACGGAGGCTGAGAAGTACGCCAGGAGCTTTAACTATCCCGAGCAGTCGGCGGTCAAGACGAAGGCGGATCTGGAACGGCTGGGGATCAAGACCTTTTTCTGCTCTAACGTGTGTGCCGCCTACAGCAGGCGGATCTTCGACGCGCTGGGCGGATTTGTCAGACATACGATATTCAACGAGGATATGATCTACGCGGCGAAGGCTGTGGAGGCGGGCTATGGTATCGCGTACGCCGCCGGGGCCAAGGTGTATCACTCGCACAACTATAGCTGCATGGAGCAGTTTCACAGGAATTTTGATCTGGGCGTGTCTCAGGCGGAGCATCCGGAGGTGTTTGCGGCTTACCCGTCGGAGTCGGAGGGGACGCGTCTGGTCAGGCAGACAGTCCGCCATCTGTGGGAGAACGGCAGGAAGGGGCAGATCCCCTATGTGATCGTGCAGAGCGGGTTTAAGTACATAGGATATTTGCTCGGAAAGAACTATCGGCGCCTGCCCGGAAGATGGGTGGCTGCGATGTCTTCCAACAAGGAGTACTGGAGCTAGCGGGAGCGCGCCGGGCGGAAAACAGGGGATAACAGCGTATGCGGGAGGAGTTTTAACATGTGTGGAATCGTGGGATATATCGGGACCAAACAGGCGGCCCCCATTATCTTGGACGGCTTGGAGAAATTGGAGTACCGGGGATATGACTCTACGGGTATGGCGGTCTATGACGGCGGCAAGATCAATATCACAAAGTCTGTCGGCAGGTTGAAAGTGCTTGAGAATATGACCCATGGCGGGGCCACGATGCCGGGGCTCTGCGGCATCGGCCATACCAGGTGGGCGACGCACGGCGTTCCCAGTGATACCAACGCCCACCCGCATTTCAATGCGGACGAGACGATCACGGTGGTACACAACGGTATCATCGAGAACTATCTGCAGCTTCGGCAGAAACTGACGGCCAAGGGCTACAAGTTCGTCTCGGAGACGGATACGGAAGTGCTTGCCCATCTGCTGGACTATTATTACAAGGGAAATCCGCTGGAGGCGGTGACGAAGGTGCTCCACCGCGTGGAAGGCTCCTACGCGCTGGGCATCCTCTTCGCGGACTGTCCGGATCAGATCTTTGCGGCGAGGAAAGATTCTCCGCTGATCGCAGGGCAGAATGAGGACGGCTGTTTTATCGCCTCCGACGTGCCCGCGATCCTGAAGTATACGAGGAAAGTGTACTATGTGGATAATCAGGAGGTTGTGCGCCTGCGCGCCGACCATATGCATTTCTACACGGTGGACGAGGAGGAGATCAAAAAGGAACCCGTCACCATCGAGTGGGACGCCGACGCGGCGGAGAAGGCGGGCTACGAGCACTTTATGTTAAAGGAGATGTACGAGCAGCCGAAGACTGTGACGGATACGCTCATGCCGAGGATCAGGAAAGACGATATTGTCATCGAAGAGCTGAATATGACGGACGAGGAATTGGCCGCCATCAAAAAAATACATATCGTTGCCTGCGGCTCCGCGTATCATGCGGGCGTGACGGGCAAATATGTCATTGAGGGACTGGCGCGCGTCCCCGTGGAGGTGGACCTGGCCTCCGAGTTCAGATACCGCAACCCGATCCTGGAGGAGGGCGCTATGGTCATTGTGATCAGCCAGTCGGGGGAGACGGCGGATACGCTGGCGGCGCTCAGAGAGTCCAAAGCGCGCGGATTCAAGGTGCTCGGTATCGTCAACGTGGTGGGCAGTTCCATCGCCAGGGAGGCGGACAACGTCATGTACACCTGGGCGGGCCCGGAGATCGCCGTGGCGACTACGAAAGCGTACAGCGCGCAGCTCATCGCTCTGTATCTGCTGGCGATGAAACTCGGCAGGGTGCGGGGGCGGATCGACGACGAAGCGTTTGCCTCGATGCTGGGAGCACTCAAATGCCTGCCCGACCAGATCGAGCTCCTGCTGAACAATAAGTTCAAGATACAGAAGTTCGCAAACCGCTATGTGGGCGCGAAGGACGTCTTTTTCATCGGAAGAGGCATCGATTATGCGATCTCTCTGGAAGGTTCCCTGAAATTGAAGGAGATCTCCTACATTCACTCCGAGGCGTACGCGGCGGGCGAGCTGAAACATGGCACGATCTCTCTGATCGAGGAGGGAACGCTGGTGGCAGCCGTCTCCACGCAGCCGGAGCTGTATGCCAAGACGATCAGCAACATGGTAGAGGTGAAGGCGAGAGGCGCGTTCGTGCTGGCCGTCACCTGCGAGGAGAATAAGGAGATCGAGAGGGCGGCGGATTATGTGATCTACATCCCGGAGACGAACCCGTATTTTGCCAACTCGTTGGCGATCATTCCCCTGCAGCTGTTTGCCTATTATGTGTCCGTCGGCAAGGGCTGCGATGTGGATAAGCCGAGAAATCTGGCGAAATCTGTCACTGTGGAGTAAAAAGCGGGCATTTAAGATCACAGTTTTTATAAAAAGTTGTCACAGTTTCTACACAATTACAGAATATACTAGCCTCAAGATCAAAAAAGAGATCGGCGGTGAACCGACCTGTTATCAGGGAAGGAGTAAGGTGTTATGTACGACAACAATTATCCAAATGAAAATCCCGCTGCGGATTCGTCCACATCCGGCGCGGCGTCGGTCAACCGGAATGCGGCGGCCGATCACACAGCGCAGGCGGGCAGCGGCAGCTACTATCAGAACACATACGGCGGCAATTACGGACAGAATGCCGCGCGCGATCCGTATGGGAACCGTGCGGCGGGGTATCCGTACAACAATAGCTATTCGGGCGGATACATGCAGATGAACGGTACGCCCGGAACAGATCATCCCAAGAAAGCCGGGAAACATGAGAGGAAGAAGATCGGCGGTTATCTGAAGAAGGCGCTGATAAGCGTTTCGCTCGGATTGCTTTTCGGTCTGTTCGCTGGGATCGGCATCTATGCGATACAGTCTGTGACCGACATGTTTGGCGAGGATAACAAGAAAGCCGAGATCTCTGAGGTTTCTGAGGCCGGAGACGTTTCCGGGGATGTTTCGGCGGCGGCGGGCGTGACGGTGAAGGAACCGCAGGATAGCGCAGAGGCGGATTCGAGCGGCAGCGGGATCCGGGCGGCCGACAGCTCTGCGGGTACGGACGGAAGCAGGATCGAGACGGATGTGACGGATGTCGTGGAGAAGGTCATGCCCTCCATCGTGTCGATCAACAGTCACTTAACGCAGACGATGTCCTATTTCGGGCAGTCCTTCACCAATGAGGCGGACTCCAGCGGTTCGGGCATCATCGTGGGCGAGAACGACACGGAGCTGCTGATCGCGACCAATTACCATGTCATTGCGGACACAGAGAAACTGACGGTACAGTTCGTCGAGGGCAGCGAGGCGGAGGCCTCCGTCAAGGGCACGGATGAGGATATGGATCTGGCGGTGATCGCAGTGCCGCTCGATAAGATTGACAACAATGTCAGAAAGAGTATTGCAATCGCTACGCTGGGGGATTCCGATTCCCTGCAGGTGGGTGAACCGGCCATCGCCATAGGAAATTCTCTGGGATACGGGCAGTCTGTCACAACGGGCGTTATCAGCGCTTTGAACAGGAGCATGGAGCTTTCGGACGGTTCCAAGTCCGGCAGCTTTATCCAGACGGATGCGGCCATCAATCCGGGCAACTCCGGCGGCGCGCTTCTAAATATCAAAGGCGAGGTGATCGGTATCAACTCGAATAAGATCGGCGGCGCTGTCGTGGAAGGTATGGGATATGCTATCCCGATCTCCTCCGCAAGCCCGATCATAGCCGAACTGATGCTGAAAGAGACGAAGAATAAAGTCGCCGAGGAAGAGAGAGGTTATCTGGGCATTACCGGAATCAACGTCACGGAGTACGTGTCCCAGACTTACGGCATGCCGGAGGGCGTGTACATCTCGCAGGTCTACGATAACACCGCGGCAGCGGCGGCAGGATTGATGAAAGGCGACATCATCACCGCTTTTGAAGGCGAGAACATCACGTCGATGGATGAACTGCAGAGACAGCTCGAGTATTATGCCATGGGAGATACGGTGACGGTGACGATCATGTCGCCGGGGATGAGCGGTTACGAGAGCCGTCAGGTAGAATTGACGCTGGGAGGCAAGGTGCAGAACGGTTAAAAGAGGCAATATAGGAAAAGGCGGTCGGCGGGCCGCCTTTTTCGCGCTTTTCCGATATGCTTATACCATTGGGACGCAGTTTGGGCGCAGGCGCTTACAAAAATGTTTACTTGTGGGAAGACGTATTTTATATTATGATAGGTAGAGAACAGTAATCGGGCGATACACAGCGGGAAAGGTGTGAAACGATAGATATGAATGACGACAAACATTATGATTCCGATGAGGAGATAAAGGACGCGCAGGATAAAAAGGACGCGAAGGACGAAAAGGAAGAAACGCACAGCGACTACGAGGACGTCTGTTTTATCTGCCGCAGGCCGGAGAGCAAGGCAGGCAAAATGTTTCGGCTGCCAAACCACATCTGTGTCTGCGACGACTGTATGCACAAGACGATGGACACGGTCAGCCAGTTCGATTATCAGGGACTTTTGAATCAGCCGCCCACGGACGACGGCGACGGCAGAAGGTTCCCCAACATCAGTTTTGTGAATCTGGCGGATCTGCAGGGAGACGGCGGCATCCCCAACAAACAGAAGATCAAGAAGAAAAAGAGATCCGACGATAAGCCTGAGATCGACATCAAGAATATCCTGCCGCCCCACAAGATCAAGGCCAAGCTGGACGAGTACGTGGTGGGGCAGGAGCATGCGAAAAAGGTCATGTCTGTGGCCGTGTACAACCACTATAAGCGGGTGGCCACGGGGACCATGGACGAGATAGAGATCGAGAAGTCCAACATGCTGATGATCGGACCCACCGGCTGCGGCAAGACTTATCTGGTAAAGACGCTGGCGCGCCTGCTGGATGTGCCGTTAGCCATCGCCGACGCCACCTCTCTGACAGAGGCGGGGTACATCGGCGACGATATTGAGAGCGTGGTATCCAAGCTGCTGGCAGCGGCGGATAACGATGTGGAGCGGGCTGAACGCGGCATTATCTTTATCGATGAGATCGACAAGATCGCAAAGAAGAAAAACACCAACTCCCGTGACGTCAGCGGGGAGTCCGTGCAGCAGGGAATGTTAAAGCTCCTCGAGGGAGCGGAGGTGGAGGTTCCCGTGGGCGCTAATTCCAAGAATGCGATGGTGCCGTTAGCCACGGTGAACACGAGGAATATCCTGTTTATCTGCGGCGGCGCGTTCCCCGATCTGGAGGAGATCATCAGGCAGCGGCTGAACAAGCGCACTTCCATTGGCTACAATGCGGAACTGCGCGACAAGTATGACAAGGAAAAGAATATCCTGAATCGGGTGACGGTGGAGGACATTAAGAAATTTGGCATGATTCCCGAATTTATCGGGCGTCTTCCCATCATTTTCACGCTGGAGGGCCTGAGCAAGGAAATGATGATCAAGATTCTGGAGGAGCCGAAGAATGCCATTTTAAAGCAGTATCAAAAACTGCTCGAGCTGGACGAGGTGAAATTAGAATTTGAGAAAGAGGCGCTGGAGGCCATCGCGGAGAAGGCGCTGGAGAAGGATACGGGCGCGAGAGCGCTGCGCGCTATCATCGAGGAGTTTATGCTTGACATCATGTACGAGGTTCCGAAGGACGACAACATCGGCAGGGTGACGATCACAAGAGAGTATATTGAGGGCACGGGCGGGCCGATCATCGACATCAGAAGCAACTCTCTGGAGCACCCGGATAGGCTGAATGTGATCGAGGGCGGCGCGGCAAGATAACGGGACAGACTGCGCGCACATAGTATAATAGGGAAAATAGCGGGAAGAACAGTCTGCGTCTATCGTCAACTGTTATATTGTGCGATGACTTGTAAGGAAAAAATATTGTCAAACGAGTATGCCGACCTGATCACGGACTATGTGACCGCGGGCGAGTTGGAGGAGATAGCGCCGTTGGATTACTGTTTTCACGGGATAGACAGCGGTTACGGCGTGGTCAACGTGAACCGCAGTATGATACCGCCGATGTCCGTGTCTTACTATGGATATTCGATGATACCCGCGCTGTACGGTCTGATGCAGACCGGGGGCGATGTCTTTCGCCCGGAGAATCTTGCGGCGATGGGAAATATCCGCGTGCAAAACCCGCCGTTGTCGCTGCAGGGCAATGGCGTTGTGGTCGGATTTATTGACACCGGGATACGGTATCGGGAGGAGGTATTCAGGCGGTCGGACGGTTCCAGCCGCATCATGGCGATCTGGGATCAGACGGTTCAGGATGGAGAGCCGCCGGAGGGATTTCGATACGGTACGGAGTACACCAGACAGGAGATTGACCGTGCGCTGGCCTCGGACAGCCCGGAATCGGTGGTCCCTTCCACGGACACGGACGGGCACGGAACGAGAATGGCCTCCGCGGCGGTCGGCAGTATCCTGGGACAGGGATTGGAATATCGGGGCGCTGCGCCACAGGCTGACATTGCTGTCGTCAAGCTGAAAGGCGCCAAACAATATTTGCGGGATTATTATCTGATTGCCGACGGCGTCGCGGCCTATCAGGAGAACGATGTTATGGAGGCGGTCAGATACCTGGAGCGCATGGCGATCGCGCTCAGGAGACCTGTCGTGATCGTGCTGGGGATCGGGACGAATCAGGGCAGTCACAATGGCACGTCGCCTCTCGCCACCTATTTGAATATCGTTGCGGGCAGGCGGAGCCGCGCGGTCGTCGTGTGCGGCGGCAATGAGGGCGATAAGGAGCACCACTATGAAGGGGCTGCTCCCGATGTGGCGGAGATTCGTGTCGCCGGGGAGACGAAGGGTTTCTGTCTGGAGCTGTGGGGGAATCTGCCGGACACCTATGCGGTACAGCTGCGCTCGCCGGGCGGGGAGACTTCGCAGGAGATCGATTTCAGAAGCCGGACAGATCGGGAGATCAATTTTGTCTTTGAGAGGACGCGTATCGTGGTGGGCAATGTGATCGTGGAACGCGATTCCGGCGAGCAGCTGATCTTTTTCCGTTTTGAAGATCCCACCCCCGGCGTGTGGAATCTGAGAGTGTTTTCCTCGGAGGCGGAGCAAAACGGGCGGGGGATATTTCACATGTGGCTTCCGATCACCGATTTTCTGGAAACTGACGTCACTTTTTTGGCGCCAAACCCGGACGTCACATTGACGGAGCCGTCCAACGCGCGGCAAGTTATAACGATCTCCGCCTACAATGGACTGTCGGGCAGTTGGTTTCCGCAGTCGGGGCGGGGATTTACCAAGAACGGGGACGTTAAGCCGGATCTGGCGGCTCCCGGCGTACAGATCTCCACGCCTCTCGGCGACTCCACCGGCTCCAGCATGGCGGCTGCCCTTGCGGCGGGCTGTGTGGCGCAGTTTATGGAGTGGGCTGTGGTGGATGGCAATGTGCCGACGGTGGCGAGCAGAGGGGTTAAGAGCTATCTGATCCGCGGCGCGGACAGTACCGAAAATGTGGTCTACCCTGACAACCGCTGGGGATACGGGAAACTGAACATCAACGGCACCTTTGAGGTGCTGGCGAGGATATAAAACGGAGGGATCATGATCTATATTGCGATAGCGGCGGCCATTTTTCTTGTGGAGCTCGGCGTCAAGGAATGGGTGGAGCGGCAGACGAATGTAGGGGAAGAGAAGGAGATTTTGCGGGGAAAGCTGCTCCTGCATAAGTACCATAACAGAGGCGCCTTTCTGAATATGGGAGCGTCCGGAAGCGGGTTTGTGGCAATTCTCTCCCTGTTGCTGACCTTGTGCCTGACGCTTGTGTTTGTGATGACCTTCGGCGTCAGGGGAGGCAGACTGATGAAGACAGGGCTGTCCTTCCTGCTCGGCGGGGCTTACAGCAACACCTATGACAGACTGCGCAGGCGTTATGTGGTGGATTATGTGAGTTTCCCCGTCAAAAATCCCGCGCTGCGCAGTATGGTGTACAATCTGTCAGACTTCTGCATCCTGATCGGCGCGCTCTGTATGGCGCTCTCTGAGATATGCAAAGAGAAGTGAGATCCCCGCAATCTGTCAGGAGCGGGTGATAAGCGTGCCGTTCCGGCCTCTGATGGCCTCGGAGACAGCGGACAGGGAAGTGATCAGTACGCTCCCTGCGGGATTCTTCTCCAGGTAGAAGATCGCCGCCTCGATCTTGGGAAGCATGGTTCCCGCCTCGAACTGGTCCTGTGCGATCAGGTCTTTGGCCTCCGCGACGGTAAGCCGATGCAGAGGTTCCTGTTTCTCCGTATTGAAATGCCTGTAGACGCAGGGGACGCCGGTGAGAATAATCAGTTCGTCGGCGTTTAAATCGTCCGCCAGTTTGCCGGCGATGGAATCCTTCTCGATCACTGCGGAGGCGCCTTTCAGCGCATGTTTCTGCTCAATGACGGGAATACCGCCGCCGCCGCAGGCGATGACCACCTGATCTGCGTCGGCAAGCGCGCGGATTGCGTCGATCTCCACGATGTCGATGGGCTTGGGGGCGGCCACCACACGGCGGAATCCCTTGCCCGGTTCCTCGACCACGTAGTTGCCCTTCTTGACTTCCATCTCGGCGTCCTCTTTGGACATGTAGCGGCCGATCACCTTCGTCGGCTCATAGAATGCCTCATCATAGGGATCTACGGTCACCTGCGTGAGGATCGTGCTGACAGGCTTGGAGATGCCGCGGCCAAGAAGTTCGGCGCGCAGGGCGTTCTGGATGTCATAGCCTACGTATCCCTGGCTCATGGCGGAGCAGACGCACATAGGCGCCGGCGTGTAGTCGATGTAGATACGGCGAAGCTCAGTCATGGCCTTGTGGATCATGCTGACCTGCGGCCCGTTGCTGTGTGTGATGATGAGCTGATAGTCGGACTCCACCAGATCGGCCAGCGCTTTCGCGGTCACTTTGACGGCGTCCCACTGTTCCAGTATCGTATAGCCGAGTGCCTCGTGTCCCAGAGAGACGACTGCTCTTTTCTTGCTCATGTTTTCCTCCGTTTCTGAAAATGTCCACTAATTCATCGTATGCTCACAAGTCCGCGTTTCCGGCGCGGATCATGATATTCTTAAGTATATCAAAGTCCGTAGATTTTGTATAGGATAATTGACAAAACGGGCACGCCTGCGTCTTATGTCTGAATCGGCACGGCGGCCGGAGGAAGTTCCAGCGTCACGTCCTGCAGCTTGCGGAACTCGGTGGGCGTACAACCGTTGATCTGCTTGAACATGCGGATAAAAGCGGAGGAATTGGCAAAGCCGGACGACATCGCGATCTCGGTCACGGTGATGTGGGGATTGCGCAGCATATCTTCCGCCATCTCGATCCTTTTCTGACTCACATATTTATAGAAAGAAACGTTCATAAATTCCTTAAACAGGCGCGCAAAGTGAAATTTGCTGAAACCGGAACGCTCTGCGATCTCGTCCAGCGAGAGGTCTTCGGTACAGTGCTCGTCGATATACTCGCACACATACATAAATCTGTTGATATAGTCCTGCCGCCTGCCGGGGCTCGCCACGTTCACGGTTCGGCTCTCGATATAATTCTGACCGATCAGGGAGAGCATCGTCATCAGTTTCGCGTAGACGGCCGGTTCAAGCAGATTGTTGGCATTGCCCGCCGCGCGGTCCCCGCCCGCCGGCGCAAGGGGGAGGGCGTCTTTGAAAAAGTCGCTGCAGATGTCAAGATACAGTCTCTTAAGCTGCATATAGATATTGGGGCTCCCGGTCGGCGTGAAGAGCGTCGCGGGGCCTACGAACGACAGAATCTGACTAATGCCGTAAATATCTTTTAACAGGGTGAGATCCGCCTGTATGAAATAGCGGTGCCCGGAGGACGGCGCCTCCAGCCTGTGGATGGTGTTCGGCGCGATCAGCAGGATGTCATAGGGCTGCACGACATAGGTTTTGTTGGCGATGTAGGCGGTATAGTGATTCTCGGTGGGCATGAGCAGCTCAATGGGAGTGTGCCAGTGCGGCGCATAGCTGTCAGTCTGGGTGTTGGAATGGATCATGATATGCGTGTCGGCGCGGTAGCGGACGTTTTCGTGCATGATATTTCTTGTCTCTGCCATAATGACCTCCCGTGAGCTTTGGCGGGATCGGGTATATCCGTCCGGATGGATGCATGCCCGAATACCGCGTTCCGGCGGGTTCTTACAGACAAGTATAGCACATCCGCACAGCCCGGGCAAACAAAAACAAAAAATTGCGAATCCATATGTGGGCAAAATGACTAAAAAATTGAAGAAGACTCTGTGCAAATACCACAATGCATATAAATATAGAGGAGAATCTGCTTGCAAAGAGCCGTCAAAGAAAAGGTTTTCTATCAGAAAATAGCAAGAATTGATAACATATTACACAACTATTTGATATATTCCGTATGCGATACTTGATATACTTCCCATTGTAAACATAAACATTTTTTATGAAAGGGAGGAAAAACAACATGAAGAAAAAAATTCTTGCAACGTTGATCAGCCTGTCCATGGTGGCCTCGGTCTTAGTCGGCTGCGGCGGCGGTTCCGATACCGGCAGCGCGCCTGCGACGGATACCGGCAGCGCAGATACGTCGGACACTGGCAGCGCGGAGACAGAGGCGCCTTCGGGGGACGGTTCCCAGGTAATCAATGTATATGCATTTACGGACGAGGTTCCGAACATGCTCCAGAAATACATCGATATGCATCCTGAGTTCGGTTACGAGCTGAACACAACGATCATCGCTACCACGGACGGCGCATATCAGCCCGCGCTGGATCAGGCGCTGGCATCCGGCGGCGCGGACGCGCCGGATCTGTACTGCGCGGAGGCGGCTTTCGTACTTAAGTATACGCAGGGAGACGCGTGCGGGTATGCGGCGCCTTATGCGGATCTCGGCATAGACGTTGACGCCAAGCTGAAGGAGGCGGATATCGCACAGTACAGCGTTGACATCGGAACGAACCCTGACGGACAGGTGGTGGCTCTCGGCTATCAGGCGACGGGCGGCGCGTTCATCTATCGCCGTTCCATCGCGAAGGACGTCTTCGGCACGGATGACCCGGCGGAGATCAGCAAAGCGATCGGCGGCGGCACGGGCAGCTGGGATACGTTCTTTGAGGCGGCGGAGCAGTTGAAGGCAAAAGGCTACGGCATCATCTCCGGCGACGGCGATCTGTGGCACGCGGTGGAGAACAGCTCCGACACGGCATGGATCGTGGACGGCAAGCTGAACATCGACCCGAAGAGAGAAGAGTTCCTGGATCTCTCCAAGAAACTGAAAGACAACGGCTACCACAACGACACGCAGGACTGGCAGGACGCGTGGTTTGCCGATATGCAGGGCGTAGGCGAGAAACCGATCTTCGGATTCTTCGGCCCCGCATGGCTGATCAACTACACCATGGCTCCTAACTGCGGCGGTTCCGCGGTGGGCGAAGGCACCTACGGCGACTGGGCCGTATGCGAGCCTCCGATCGGTTTCTTCTGGGGCGGCACATGGCTGCTTGCCAACAAGGATTCCGAAAAGAAAGACGCCGTGAAACAGCTGATCGAGTGGGTGACGCTTGACAGCTCCGACACGGGACTGCAGTATTACTGGGCGAACGGCACGATGGTAGAGGGCGAAGTAGGCACGAAGGACTGCGTAGCGTCCGGCACGGTTATGGGCAAGTCCGACGGCTCCGTTGATTTCCTGGGCGGCCAGAACATGTTCGACGTATTCGTTCCGGCAAACAGCTATGCGAACGGCAAGAACCTGACCCAGTACGACGAGACGATCAACCAGTATTGGAGAGACGCTGTGCGCGAGTATACCGCAGGCAACCTGAGCAGAGAGGATGCGATCGCCGCATTCAAGCAGAATGTTGCGGACAACCTTGACGTTGAGGTCGATATGGGAGCGCAGTAAATATTGATCATGACAGGCGAAGGGGGATGGCGAGCTATCCCCCTTTTCCTCTCTATCAAACGGATATTTGCGCCGGAGCGTCACAAATATCCCCGATGCCGGAGGCGGATCTGAGATTCGCGCCGCCATATCGCGTAAACGCTCCGGAATGGAGGTTACATGAAGAAAAAGCATAAACTGTCGTATGCCAAGTACGGCTATCTGTTCAGTATTCCTTTTGTTGTGACATTTTGCATTTTTACTCTGTACCCGGTCATCTATACTGTCGTCATTGGCTTTACGGACCTCAAGGGTATCGGTATGACCAAGTTCCATTTTCTGGAAAATCCGTTCCGGAATTTCCAGCAGATCCTGTCGGCGCCGACCTTCCAGACCGCGCTGGGCAATACGTTCCTGATGTGGGGGATGAACTTCCTGCCCCAGATTCTGTTGGCGCTCGTCCTGGCGGCGTGGTTTTCGGGCACGCTGTTCAAGGTGAAGGGACAGGGCTTTTTCAAGGTGGTATTCTACATGCCGAACATCATTACGGCCGCCACTGTGGCGATCCTGTTCGGGGCGCTGTTCGGCTATCCCATGGGACCGATGAACGATCTGGTGACGAGGCTTGGGATTTCCGACGTGCCCTATGAATTTATGCGGAACAAGTGGTGGGCCAGAGGCGTCGTGGCGTTTATCCAGTTCTGGATGTGGTACGGCTACACGATGATCGTGCTGATCTCCGGCATTCTGGGCATGAGCCCGGAGTGGTTCGAGGCGGCGGAGATCGACGGCGCCAGCGGATGGCAGAAGTTTGTCTATATCACTCTTCCGAATCTGCGGACGATCCTGATCTATACGCTGGTGACCAGCCTGATCGGCGGACTGCAGATGTTCGATATCCCGAAGCTGCTGGTGAACAAGAGCGGCCCGAACAACGCGACCCTGACGACCAGCGTCTTCATCTACAATCAGGCGTTCGAGGGCAGCTATATGTACAACCGCGCGTCGGCGGCGAGCATGATCATGTTCGTCATTATCGCGGTCCTTTCCGCAATCGTCTTCTTCCTGATGCGGGATCAGTCTGAGGTGGCGGAGCGCAGGCAGATGAAGAGAGTGGAGAAAGAGATGAAAAGGGCCCGCAAGGCGGAAAGGGGGAACGGTCGATGAAAAAAATGAATGTGTCCCGCGGATTTTTGATATTTGTATACGCAGTCTGTATTCTGCTGACGGTGCTCAGCATCATGCCGTTTTTGATCATGGTCGTGAACGCGACGAGGAGCACAACTGAGATCCAGCAGCACGCGATCTCGTTTCTGCCGTCCACGCATCTTCTGAGCAATTTTCAGATCCTGACGGGCAAGAGCTTTAATCCGATGAGGGGATTCTTAAATTCCATGATCATCTCCGTAGGTTCCACGGCGTGCGCCGTCTATTTCTCCACGATGACGGCCTTTGCGCTGGTCGTTTACAGCTGGAGGCTGCGGCAGCCGTTTTTCACCTTTATCATGGCGATCATGATGATCCCTTCCCAGGTGGTGAGCATCGGATTCTATCAATTTATCTATCAGATACATATGACGAATAACTTCCTGGCGCTGATCCTGCCGTCGATCGCCGCGCCGACCATGGTGTTCTTCATGCGCCAGTATATGCTCGCGACGCTGCCGCTTGACATTATCAATTCGGCGAGGATCGACGGCTCCAAGGAGTGGTACACCTTTAATCATATTGTGCTGCCGATCATGAAACCGGCCATCGCGACACAGGCGATCTTCTCCTTCGTCAACTCGTGGAACAATCTGTTCCTGCCGTTGATCCTGCTGACAAGACAGGAGAAGTATACGATGCCGATCATGGTCAGCCTTCTGAAGGGCGACATTTATAAGACGGAATACGGCGCGATCTACATGGGGCTGACGCTCACTGTGCTGCCGCTGTTCATTGTATATTTTATGCTGTCTAAGTATATTATCGCCGGCGTTGCGCTGGGCGGAGTGAAAGGATAAGTCTGCGGGCGCGGCCGGAGAGCCGCGCCCGGCAGCCGATATAGTGCGGCGCAGGCGGAAAGAAAGGAGTAGGTATGCTGCTGAGAGAGAATCGGGATCAATTATCCAAGTATGAGGAAAGAGCCAAAGAGCTGGTGGCGCAGATGACGCTGGAGGAGAAGGTGTTCCAGATGGTGCACAATGCCCCGGCGATCGAGAGACTGCATGTTCCGGCGTACAACTGGTGGAACGAGGCTCTGCATGGCGTGGCCAGAGCGGGCGTCGCGACGATGTTCCCGCAGGCGATCGGTATGGCGGCCGCTTTTGACGAGGAGATGATGCGGGAGGTCGGCGACGCCATCGCCACGGAGGCGCGGGCCAAGTTCAACGCGCAGCAGGAGTCCGGGGACAGCGACATTTATAAGGGACTCACCATGTGGGCGCCCAACGTCAATATCTTCCGGGATCCGAGATGGGGCAGAGGCCATGAGACATACGGGGAGGATCCTTATCTGACCGGCCGTCTGGGCGTGCGTTTTGTGGAAGGGCTGCAGGGCGACGACGAGAAGTATATGAAGGTCGCGGCGTGCGCCAAGCACTTTGCGGTGCATTCCGGGCCGGAGGAGCTGCGGCATGAATTTAACGCAAAGGTGAGCGATCAGGATCTGTACGAGACCTATCTGCCGGCGTTTCAGGCGCTTGTGCAGGAGGCCGGCGTGGAGGCGGTGATGGGCGCGTACAACCGCGTGAACGGAGAACCGTGCTGCGGCAGCAGAACGCTGCTGCATGACATCCTGCGCGGACAGTGGGGGTTCAAAGGACACGTGGTATCCGACTGCTGGGCGATCAAGGATTTCCATATGGGGCATCATGTGACGGCAAGCGGAGTGGAATCCGTAGCGCTGGCGGTGGAGAACGGCTGCGACGTCAACTGCGGCAATCTCTTCCTCTATCTGACACAGGCGGTGCAGGAGGGGCTGATCTCGGAGGAAAAGATCACGCGGGCCTGCGAGAGACTGTTTACTACGCGGATGAAACTGGGGATGTTCGACGAGGCGGATCAGGTGTCTTACAGCAAGATTCCTTATGAGGAAGTGGACAGCGCGAAGATGCGGGCGCTCAATCTGGAGGTGGCGGGAAGGACGCTGGTGCTCCTAAAGAACGAGAACGGGCTTTTGCCCCTCGACAAAAAGAAACTTAAGACAGTGGGCGTGATCGGGCCAAATGCCAACAACCGCAAAGCGCTGACGGGAAACTATGAGGGAACGGCATCCCGCTATGTCACCGTGCTTGAGGGGCTCCAGGATTATCTGAAAGACGAAGTGCGCGTCATGTTTTCCGAGGGGTGTCATTTATATAAGGACAGGGTCAGCGCACTGGGAAGACCCAACGACCGTATCTCGGAGGTGAAAGCGATCTGTAAGGCCAGCGACGCGGTGATCGTCTGTCTGGGGCTTGACGCCGGACTGGAGGGCGAAGAGGGAGACGAGGGCAACGAATTTGCCAGCGGGGATAAGCCGGATCTGAATCTGCCGGGTCTTCAGGAGAAACTTCTGAAAACGGTCTGTGAGAGCGGAAAACCCGTCGTTCTGGTGCTGATGTCCGGGAGCGCGCTGGCGGTCAACTATGCGCAGGAACACGTTCCCGCGATCCTGCAGGCGTGGTATCCGGGCGGGCAGGGAGGAAGGGCCGTGGCCGAGACGCTTTTCGGCGAACGCTCCCCGGAAGGCAAGCTGCCGGTGACTTTTTACCGGGGCACGGAGGAACTGCCTGCGTTTACCGATTATTCCATGCAGAACCGCACTTACCGCTATATGAAGGGCGAGCCGCTCTATCCCTTCGGGTACGGGCTCAGCTATTCTTCTTTTGCCGTTTCGGGTGAGAAAGTGTCCGCGCGGGAGATCACGCGGGAGGGGCTGACAGTCAGCTGCCGGATCAAAAATACGGGAAATATGGCCGCCGCCGAGACAATCCAGATATACGTCAAGGCCGAGAGGCCGAATACGCCGAACGCGCAGCTGAAGGGGCTGAAAAAGGTGCGGCTGGCTCCCGGGGAGGAACAGGAAGTCACGCTGGAGCTGGGCGTACAGGCTTTTTCCCTCTGTGACGAACACGGCGCGCGCAGGGTAGAGCCGGGCGAGTACCGCGTCTATGTGGGAACCGCTCAGCCGGACGGACGCACGCAAGCCCTGACCGGGAAGAAACCGACGGAATTTACCGTTA
The DNA here is from genome assembly GCA_947632515.1 of uncultured Lachnospiraceae bacterium. Lineage (GTDB taxonomy): Bacteria > Bacillota > Clostridia > Lachnospirales > Lachnospiraceae > UBA3282. The sequence continues at coordinate 117,349 of CANRPO010000004.1, read as the reverse complement.
TCTGCAAAAGCTGTATGGAGTGCTGACGCGTATGCATCACACGAAAAGTTTCGTGTATTTTATATAATTTTCTTAAAAATTTAATATGGATCATAGGCAGATTTGACAAAGCTTGATTGACAGTGCCAAGCGATATGCGTATAATGAGAATAGTTGGGGAGTGGCGGCGCCGCGCGCCGAAATATCGAGGCGTTCCGGCGCGCAGCGGTTTGAAAGAGGGTCTGGCAGTATGGAATACATAGCGGCAATGCAGAATATGTCTATCGATCAAATGATCGCGGTGATCGAGGTTCTTCAGAGGTCTATCGACGCCTATTTTTATATTATGGATCTGGACACGGACACATACATAACGACACGAAAAATGCTTGCGCGTTTTCCTTTCGGAAACACGGTGACAGAGCATGTGAAACCGCTTTTGCGGGAAATTGTCTATCCCAATGACTTTCCTAAGCTGGAGACGGACATTCGCAGATGTATCTCGGGCGAACAGGCAATACACAGCTTGGAATACCGCTGGTTCGACGTGGATCACAAGATCGTCTGGATCGAGTGTAAGGGCACGGTGATCATAGGGAAGGACGGACACAAGCTGTTGGTCGGCAGAGTGAAGGAGCTGGGCCGGGAGGCGCCGGCGGATAATATCACAGGTCTTCGCAGAGGGACAAGATTTCAGTACAATGCGGAGGAGCTGTTGCGCGACAGGCCGCAGGCAATCAACTATTTCATGCGGATCGGTATCGACAATTTCAAGGAGATTAACGAGAAAGAGGGAGTGGAGGCCGGCGACAACGTATTGCGGGAACTGGCGGACTGTATTGTGTCAACGGTGGATCCGAAGGTGGATGTGTACCGTCTGATGTCGGACGAGTTCATGGTGATGGATGCCGTGCCCGGCTCCGACAGGACAGCGGCAGAGGTTTATAACGAGATCAGGGCGAAGGTTGCCGATACGGTGCGCGAGAAGGAATACAGCTGTTTCTACACAATATCTGCGGGCGTCCTGCAGGACGATTTCCGAGGCGGGGATGCCAACATGGTGCAAAGGCTGACGGAGTTTGCCTTGAATGAGGCGAAGCGAAACGGCAAGAACCAGATGGCGCTGTTTGACAGGAGCGCATACGACGAATATTTGAAGAGGCTGGACATCCGCAAGCTGATGCGCCGGGACATCAACGATAATTTTCAGGGGTTTGAGGTGTATTATCAGCCCATCGTGTCGGTGCGGGACTATCGGATGATCGGCGCCGAGGCGCTCCTTCGGTGGAGATGCGATAAGTACGGCAGCGTATCGCCGGGGGTGTTCATTCCGATTTTGGAGGAGAGCGGACTGATCATTCCGGTGGGAAGATATGTGCTGTGGGAGGCCGCCCGGATGTGTAAGAAATGGCGGGAGGTCATTCCGGATTTTCATATCAATGTGAATCTGTCGTATGTGCAGGTGCACAAGAGCGACCTGATCAAGGATGTGGACAGATGTATCGGGGAGGTCGGGGTTCCGGCGAAAAGCTTATTGCTGGAGTTGACCGAGAGCGGTTACATAGAGACGGACGGCAGAATCAAAGAACTGTTCCGCGATCTGAAAAAGATGGATTTCGATATAGCGTTGGATGATTTCGGGACGGGCTACTCCAACATGCGCTATCTGCAGGAGATTCAGGCGACAACGGTCAAGATCGACAGGAGTTTTGTCGTACAGGCGCTTAAAAACGAGCATGATTACAATATCATTACACATATTATAGATATGGTGCACAGCCTTGGCGCTACGGTTTGTATGGAAGGGATCGAGAAGGAAGAGGAGCTGGACAAAATCATGCAGGCGAACCCGGACATGATACAGGGCTACTACTTCGGGAAACCTTCGCCTGCGGGGCAGTTCGAGGAGCAGTTTCTGCAGCCTGCGGCTCTGCAGTGAGCCGGGGGAACGCCGTGCCGGGAGGCGGCGGATGCAAGGAGCTTTCTGCTGCCGTAAGACAGATCTATGATGACAGGAGGGATAAGATGCTGTATATTGGTGTCGATTTAGGGACAAGCGCCGTAAAACTTCTCTTGATGGAAGGAAACGGCAGGATCGTAAATATTGTATCGAAGGAATATCCGATCTTTTTTCCGCATCCGGGCTGGTCGGAACAGAATCCGGAGGACTGGTTTGCGCAGAGCATGGCGGGAATTAAGGAACTGATCGCAGATGTGGACAAGAGCGAGATCGCGGGGATCAGTTTTGGCGGACAGATGCACGGGCTCGTGATCCTGGACGAGAACGACGAGGTGATCAGACCCGCTATTTTGTGGAACGACGGGAGAACGGCGAAAGAGTGCGATTATCTGAATAACGTGATCGGGAAAGATAAACTCTCCGCCTATACGGCCAACATTTCCTTTACGGGATTCACAGCGCCGAAGGTACTCTGGGTGAAGAACAACGAGCCGGAGAATTTCGCAAGGATTAAGAAGATCATGCTGCCGAAGGACTATCTCGCCTACAGGCTGACGGGCGTGCACTGCACGGATGTGTCCGACGCCTCGGGCATGCTGCTCTTTGACGTCAAAAACCGCCGCTGGTCCAAAGAGATGTGCGATATCTGCGGTGTGAGGGAAGAGCAGCTCGCCAGAGTGTACGAGAGTTACGAGACGGTGGGAAAGGTGCTGCCGCAGATCGCGGAGCAGCTCGGCATACCCGCGACGGTCAAAGTGGCGGCGGGCGGCGGCGACAACGCGGCGGCGGCTGTGGGAACCGGAACGGTGGGAGACGGCATGTGCAATATCTCCCTTGGCACCAGCGGGACTATTTTTATCTCCTCTGAGAAGTTCGGCGTGGACAGCAATAACGCTCTGCACGCTTTCGCCCATGCGGACGGACACTATCATCTGATGGGCTGTATGCTGAGCGCGGCCTCCTGCAACAAGTGGTGGATGGACGAGATCATCGGCACGACGGATTATGCGGCGCAGCAAAGAGAGATCACAGACGATAAGCTGGGGGAAAACCATGTGTATTTCCTGCCCTATCTGATGGGGGAGCGCTCCCCGCACAATGATCCGAATGCGAGAGGAACCTTTATCGGCATGACCATGGACACTACGCGGGCGGATATGACGCAGGCGGTGTTGGAGGGTGTTGCTTTCGCGCTCCGCGATTCGCTGGAGGTGGCCAAGTCCCTCGGCATCAGGATCGAGCGGACGAAGATCTGCGGCGGCGGCGCCAAGAGTCCTCTGTGGAAAAAGATGATCGCGAATATCATGAACCTGAAAGTGGACGTGATCGAGAGCGAGGAGGGCCCGGCCATGGGCGGCGCGATGCTGGCGGCGGTGGCCTGCGGGGAGTATGCGGATGTGAAAGAGGCGGCCTCTAAGATCGTGAAGATCGTGGACACGGTAGAGCCGGACGAGGCGCTCGTCAGGAAGTACGAGGCGCGCTACCGGCAGTTTCGGCAGATCTATCCGGCATGCAGGGAACTGTTTGGCAAGATCCAACCATAAGGGGTTCCGGTGAGAGAGGAGTGTGGTATCATGGAGATTAAGAAGATTACCGATCCTGCGTTTGGCAAGTATGGCAGGATCGTTCAGGGCATTGATTTCAGCGATCTGGTAGAGGCGATAAAACGCGAGACGCCGCTGCCGGAGGGCGTGGCTTATGAGCCGTCGATCGCTGCGCTGGAGGCCACGGAGGCCGCGAAGGAGCTGCAGAGGCAGACCTACGGGGAACTGCCCATCGAGGTCGGCTACTGCAACGGGCACAATTATAAACTCAACGCGATCGAGTATCACAGAAGTTCCGAGATCAATGTGGCGGCGACGGACGCGGTGCTGATCGTCGGCATGCAGCAGGACATCACGGAAGATTTCACTTACGACACGTCCAAGATGGAGGCGTTTCTCATACCTGAGGGGACTGCCGTGGAGCTCTACGCTACGACCTTGCACTATGCGCCGTGCAGCGCGAACGAGGGCGGGTTCAAGGTGGGGATCGTCCTTCCCGCAGGAACCAATTACCCGTTGCAGGAGGAGCACAGCGGTTGGGAAGACGCGCTGATCGCCGCGCAGAACAAATGGCTGATCGGCCACGCGGAGGGCGGTCTTGACGAGGGAGCGCATATCGGACTGATCGGCAGGAACCTGGACATTAGAGAGTAGAGGAAATAATACCGGCGCGCCGGTTATATATTATCAATTAAGGAGGATGTAAGTACTATGAACAATTTACCCAAAGTAAAAATCGGCATCGTTGCCGTGAGCCGCGACTGTTTCCCGGCGTCTCTTGCGGTCAACAGAAGAAAAGCCCTGGTGGAGGCGTATAAGGCAAAGTATGACGCCGCGGACATTTATGAGTGTCCGGTCTGCATTATCGAGAGCGAGATCGATATGGTGAATGCGCTCAAGGATATTAAAGATAACGGCTGTAATGCACTGTGCGTATATCTGGGCAACTTCGGCCCGGAGATTTCCGAGACACTGCTCGCCAAGCATTTTGAAGGCCCGAAGATGTTCGTTGCCGCGGCGGAGGAGTCCCAAGGCGATCTGATCCAGGGACGCGGCGACGCATACTGCGGTATGCTGAATGCAAGCTACAACCTGAAACTGCGCAATGTCAAGGCGTATATCCCGGAATATCCGGTGGGAGACGCGGAAGACTGTGCGGATATGATTCATGAGTTTATTCCGATTGCGCGTGCGGTTGCGGCGCTGTCCGGTCTGAAGATCATCTCCTTCGGCCCTCGTCCGCTCAACTTCTTAGCCTGCAACGCGCCGATCAAACAGCTCTACAATCTGGGCGTGGAGATCGAGGAGAACTCCGAGTTGGATCTGTTCGAGGCGTTCAACAAGCATGCGGACGATCCCCGGATTCCCGACGTGGTCAAGGATATGGAAGCGGAGCTCGGCGCAGGCAACAATAAGCCGACGATCCTGCCGAAACTGGCGCAGTACGAACTGACACTTCTGGATTGGATCGAGGAGCATAAAGGCTACCGCGAGTATGTGGCGATCGCAGGCAAGTGCTGGCCCGCGTTCCAGACCCAGTTCGGCTTTGTGCCCTGTTACGTCAACAGCCGTCTGACGGGCAGAGGCATCCCCGTATCCTGCGAAGTGGATATTTACGGCTGCCTGAGCGAGTTTATCGGCGAGGCGGTCAGCGACGACATCGTGACCTTGCTCGACATCAACAATTCCGTGCCTAAGGATATGTACAAGGAGTCCATCGAGGGCAAATTCGACTATAAGTTTACAGATACCTTTATGGGATTCCACTGCGGCAATACCTGCTCCAAGAAACTGTCCAAGTGCAGCATGGAGTACCAGATGATCATGGCGAGAACGCTGCCCGAGGAAGTGACCCAGGGTACGCTGGAAGGGGATATTGTTCCCGGAGACATCACCTTCTACCGCCTGCAGAGCACGGCCGACAATATTCTGCGCGCCTATGTGGCGGAGGGCGAGGTTCTGCCCGTGGCGACCAAGTCCTTCGGCGGTATCGGCGTATTCGCGATCCACGAGATGGGAAGATTCTACCGCCATGTGCTGATCGAGAAGAACTATCCGCACCACGGGGCGGTTGCGTTCGGGCATCACGGCAAGGCACTCTATGAGGTATTCAAGTATATCGGCGTGGATGTGAGCGAGATCGGCTACAATCAGCCTAAGAACATACCGTATCCGACGGAGAATCCCTTCGCGTAACGGCGGTTTGAACGAGAGATAAGAGAGATAAGAAAAGCACCGGGATCCCGGTGCTTTTCTGTTTCTGTGTCGCTGCCTCTGTATTGGTCTGCGCCGCCGTGCCTACATCGTCGTGTCGATCGTAGAGCCTGCGCCGCTCGCGTTGTAGGCTCCCTGGCTGGTGTAGGTCTGGCCGTTCAGGGATTCGCCCTGCGTGGCGTACTTATAGATCTGGTTCACTCTGTCGGTCATCTTCTCGCCGAACGAGTACACGCCGGAGAATAGATTCTTTACGCTGCTCATGTCGGAGTTTTTGAACTTCTCCTCGTCGATGGACAAGGTGTTGTCGCCGCCGATCGTGACGCCCATTCTCTCGAGAGCGCTCTTATTGCTGTTCACGAGATTCTTTAAGTAGTCCGCCTGATGGATGACATTGGAGTTTACGCTCTCCAGCGCGTTTTTGATCAGGTCGTTATAGTCCTTGACGAAGGTGTTGAACGCGTCGAAAATGCTGTCCTTGTTGTCGTCGTCGATCTGCATGGAACTCATTCTCTCGATGGATTTGTACAGAGCGCTTGCCGCCGCGGCGGAGGCGGAATCCTTCGCTGTCTTGGAAGAACCCGGCGCAGGTTTCGTCTCGTCGGCGCTGTCCGTTTTATCGGCGGGGGTGTAGCTGCCGGCGCTGCCAGCGTATCTCGCCTTGGCGGAGGTGACGGATTCTCCCTCGCCCGCCGTGCGGTACAGCTTGCTCATCTTATCCGTGATCTTGTCGGCGTAAGAGCCGTACCCCTGGAACAGCGTCTTCATGGTGGGGATGTTGGTTGCGCCTGTCTTGCTGTTTACCTTCTTGAAAGTGTCCTCGTCGATGGACAGCGTGCGGTCGGAGTTCATCGTGATACCGATCTTGGCGAGCAGCTTGTAATTGGAGTAGGTCATATCGTTGATGGCGTCCGCCTGTTTCCGGACATCCTCCAGCTTGCTGCCGGACGCGTTCTTGATCATCGTGTTGTAGTCCTTGATGAAAGCGGAAACGCTGTCGTACAGACCGTCCAGATTCTCCTCGCTGTAATCAAGGGAATTCATGCCGGACGCCGTCTCGTACAATTTCCTCGCCGCGCTCGCCGCCGCGCCGTCGGTCTCCTTTGTCTTGGAATCAGATTTGGAAGAAGAACCCTCTTCCTCCTCGCCCACTTTGGCGTAATAGGCCTTCATCATCTTGCCGTAGCTCCCGTTCTTGATGGACGCGTAATCCGTGAGCAGCGTGGAAGAGGACGATGAACTGCCGTTCATTCCGCCGAGCAGAGAAGAGTACATATCCTGTACGCCTGAATTTAAACCGTTTAATCCAATACCCATTGTTTTTCCCTCCATGTTCTTAAAATAAATTGCGACTTCCGTGTCTCGTGTATCGTGTCAATATGTCTTACAGAGGCATCCTGCCTGTTTTGGTGCATGGCATATGGCGCTATATAGACATAGATATTCTTACATATATTATTTCGGAATTTATGGCCGTTTGTAAAGAGGAAATAGAAAAAAATTGCGTATTTTTATGACATTTTTTCGGTCGCTCATGACATTTTAGACACTGCTTAAACACATGAGGGTGCGGGATTTACAGAAAAGTGAAAATAAGGTATACTTTTGCGTAGGGCAGCAGACGGGAGGGGACAATGAAAAAGTCGGGAAATGAACTTTTAAAATTTCTGGCAGGACTGGTGATGCTCATAGCAGGCCTGTTTATTCTGTCACAGAAAGTCATGGTGTATTCGGGATTCTGGGGATACGGATTCCGGATCGGCGGTATGCAGTTGGGCAACGGGCTGATCATGGTTCCTTTTATCGCCGGCATCGTGTGGCTGTTTGCGTCGGGCGGAAGTTTCGGGGCGAAGGTGCTGACAGGCTTGGGCGCGCTGTTCATTGTGCTGGAGATCGTCATGACGACGAACATCAAGCTCGTGCACGTCACGTTGTTTGAGTGGATCGTGATCCTGGTACTCCTATTCGGCGGCGCGGGACTGCTCGCGCGGGTCCTCTTTGCCGGCGGTCACAGGGAGAAGAGAACCCCCTATGAGGATCAGCGTATCGAGCGGACAGGCCGGAGAGTCGACGCCATAGAGGAGGAACTGGAACGCATAAAGAAAGATCGTTAAAAATAAGCGTAAATTGAAGAAAACCCTGCATATACTTTAAGTAACAAAAATATGCAGGGTATTATTATGCGCACAGACGGAAAACGTTGGAACGATAAGATGAAACTGGCGCTGCATGAATTGGAGAGAAAAATACAGCGCGATACGATGGAGGGGCGCTCTGAGGGCTGGCCGAAACCCGAACAGGTGGAGGCGTGGACGGCCGAGAGGCAGAGACAGCGAAACTGCGGGCAGTATTGCGGCGATAGCGCGCGTGCGGACGGGCAGACGAAGGAAGGGCTGCGGCGAAAAAATTTTACGCAGACCGTGCTGATGCAGGTGGCTAAGTCGGCGGCTTTCGCGCTGGCGACGATCGCGCTTTTGCAGGGCGTCGGCAGGATGCTGCCGGACTCCGTCACGGTCAGCAATACGGTAAACGGGAGAGAACTGCCGATCTACTGTGTGCAGACGGATGAAAAGAAGGTGGCGCTCAGTTTTGACGCCGCATGGGAAAATAGTAGATTGCGGAATGGTATTTTGATTGTGCATATAGAATATTATGTTTGCCTGTTGGCTGACGAATTAACATCAGCCAACCACTTTTTTATCTGAATATACTGTTGCAAACAATGATTCTAAATCATTAGAAAAATTATAGATAATTTTGATTTTGCGGTTTTCAAATATTATAATTTCATGAATCATTTCTACCACAATATCTCTGTCGAGTTTTTCAACAGTTCCTAACTCTAATAAGCGTTTAATCCATGGACTGCTAAAAATATCTGTAGTATTATCTGCATTTTTCTGATTGGCTAAACTGTCAAGCTGTTTGGTCAGCAGTTCTTCTTTTTTCAGATAGTCTTGCCGATACTCTATATACTCATCTTTTGAGATAAGTTCATTTTTGTAATCTTCATATACTGACTTCTTTAAACGGCGGACTTTGTTTAATTCCTCTGTCAAGCTGTCGGCTTGGCGGTGCGTTGTGTCTTGGCTCTTGATTTTCTTGGCACTTACTTGATTGATGATACTATGCAAATCACCCACATTTTGTATAATCGTCCTCAAATCATTTAATATAACACTTTCCAACACAGAATAGGAGATAGTATGGGGAGTGCAATATTGAGTTCCAGAGCGGACATATGTACCGCAATAGTAGCTGATGCGTGAACCCGAATTTTTTCCGCTTGCTTTCTTTACTAATGCTCTGCCACAGTCACCGCATTTTAGAAATCCCGCGAAAATACTTACATTGGAATTTAAATCGAGATTGCGGGTTCGCCGTTTTAATAGGTTTTGCGCTTTATTCCATGTTTCCAGATCAATAATAGCCTCGTGTGTACCTTCGACAATTATCCAGTCCTCCCGATCTTGCTGTCTCGCTTTGCCACGCATTTTTTGATAAGTCCGACCTTGCACCATATTACCGAGATATATTTCATTCTGTAGTATGTGGTGAATTGTGGAGTATGTCCAATAAAAAGTGGTGTCCAAGCGGTTGCAATTTCTGTAATTTTCGCCATTGATTTTCTTGTATTCAGAAGGACAAAGTATATTTTCGCTGTTCAATATATGTGCGATACGGATTTTCCCATTACCCGCAATATACATTTCAAAGATTCTACGGACAATGCCCGCGGCGTAATCGTCAATTACCAGCTTGTTTTTATTATATTCTGCCTTCTTGTAACCATAAGAAGAAAACGCACCGATAAATTCACCCGCTTTTTGCTTTGTCTGCATAGCCGAATGTACTTTGTTTGATATGTCTCTGGCATATTGCTCGTTGAATATGTTTTTAATGGGGAGCAAAATATCGTAAGACTGTTTCATGCTGTCGATATTATCCATAATGGAAATGAATCGTATTTTGCGGTCTGGAAAATAACGTTCAAGATATTTTCCAGTGTCAATGTAATCGCGCCCAAATCTGGATAAATCTTTGACAATAACACAGTTTACAAGTCCCGATTCAATATCAGCAATCATTTTCTGAAATGCGGGGCGATTGAAGTTTGTCCCAGTGAAACCGTCATCGACATATTCATCATATAGAATAAAATCGCTCTTATTTCGTAAATAATCAGAAATCAATTTTCTCTGATTGCCTACGCTGTCACTTTCTGCCTTATCACCGTCCTCTCTGGATAGTCTTAAATACGCCGCTACGTTGAATAATGATTCCTTTGTCATATATCATCACCTTCAACCGTCGTCCTCATAACTATTATATATTACGGCAGAATTTTCATCAAGATGTTGTTGTATTATATGTTGAACTAAATTTATAGCGGTGTATTGGTTTAAAAATTCACGTTCGATGTAATAGCAATTCATAATTTTTCACTTCCTAAACAGCTTGTTTTTACAATTATATTTACTATAGCTTGTACAGTTGACCGATTTATTTATTTTATTGAAAATAATTACTGTCTTAGTCTGGCCAAATATATATAACCGTACCAGTCCGAACCACATAAGCGGGCACAGTACGCCCGCCAAGTGGTTTGCGGACAGCCTGGACGCTAGGCGGTCATTGACAAGGAAACAGGGGGCAGCTATGCAAAAGGCGTTTCTGTTTCGTCCGTAACAGCTACGAAATCATCAACGGCTGTTATTCTCTCGGCTTTTGTTTTCAAATCTTCATACGATACAAATTCGGAGGCAGCTATTTCGTGGGTGTGGTATTGTCCTTCTTTGTCGCGCCAGTGATAGGCGTAATATGAAATTCGTCTTTCAAGCTGCCCGAATGTATCTACATTTTCATTATGGATTCCCATTTCGTCATATAATTCTTTTGGTGTATATACAGAGGTGATATGTACCTCGTTCCACACGCTGTATGTGTTGCTGTAGCGTGAGTGGATAGGGGCACGGTAGCCTTGCAGCAGTATAAGCATAAAACCAAGTTTGATGCTGTCGGGTTTGACTTCGTCAATGAAAACTATTTCCTCTGCTTGGTAGTTATCAAACAGGGCAGAACAGTTATTGGTATAGTCAGCGGCGAAAAAAACACTGTCTATTCCGTGTGCGTCACATAACTGCACATAGCTGTATGATTTTCCAGAGCCGCTTGCGCCCAAGTGCCAGACAACTTTTACATTTCTTTTCGGGGGAGTTTCCCTAAAACGTTTTTCAATATACGCTTTTCTAATGATTGATTCATACTGCCTAAATGCCAGTGACAGCGAAAAAATCTGGTCTGGCTTATAGCCGTCAGCGATAAGCTGTTCAGCTTGCTGCAACATTTCCGCTCGGTTGTTCGAGATATAGCACTGGGGAATATCACCTTCTTCATGAAATGTATCTGGGAAATTGGTTTCCGCCTTGTTGCGGTACTTTGCGCCCTCTTTACGGATATAAGCGCGGCAGTCTGAAGGCGTTCCCTTGGTGTTTGTTTCAAGGTGCGCATGAGGAAACGCTTTCTGGACAGCCGACCAACGTTTCTTTGCGGATAAAAGTATATATATATGATAGTGGTAGCAACTGCCTTGTTCTGCACTCATGCAGAAATATACCATATGACGGAATTTTTCGTGTATAATATCACGGATTTTTTCTTGCGAATAACCATACTTTTCGGGGTTATTGATTGTGATAAAAAACGCTTTCTGCTGTTTGTCATAGCTATGGTCTGCTTTGTTCGGGCTTTCTTTTTCCATGCGCTTTTGCCTCCTTTATGACCATAGTATCAAGGGAGTGTCAATTTTATGGCGGCCCGATAGGTGTTGCAACTGCAATAATCACTGATGAATAGTTGTCTTTTATTCCTGTGATAGAAATACCGTTCATGATAAACGGAAAGAGTGTATAAGCACATGGAATAGTAGCATACAGTTTCCACCTTGTGCGTGCAATATCGTATTCCATTCTTTTCATTATTTGACAAGCTGCAACAGATACAAGTATATCCTCGCTGTCTTTGTCCAGTTCAAACATATAAATATAAGAACCATTAGTTGCTTTTTTCAAGCCGTGAAAGCGTATGTCACAGACAGAGTTTATGGTACAGAGGCGGGGGTATCTCTTTCCGCGAAAAACTGTACACAAATCGTTTGCTAACTGTTCGGTATAAGCATGTAAATTGCCTTGAACAATCTGCTGCTGTATCTGCTGCTGTATTATCTGCCGATCTGCTGTTTTTTGCTTGATTATCGAGTCCAAGAGATCAAGCAGTTTAGTACATAATAGTCTGCCTATCTCCCCAGCACTGCTTGAAATGCTGGGGTACTGTTTGTTTTTATTACCCATGATATTACCTCCTTTAAATTTCAATGTACGGTTTCGCCGGTTGAAAATCGTCCGCGGCGTCTGTTATTAGGAAATCATTTGTATAAAGACATAAGGCTTTATTTAGTGCATATGAAGTTATAAACAGCGTAGGGAAAGATATAAATACGCTCTCCATATTTCGTATTCTGGTTTTCAGAATACGGTATTTTTCATAAAACAGTGTGCTGTTTGATGATATAAAAACATTGACGCCTTGTGTTTTATCCTCCGTGATCGAGGCTATGACGCGGATTCTATAGCGTCCCGAACGGTCAAGTTCTGCCTCAACAGCGCGGAATATATTGTCGTTACGGGGTGATAAAATTTGCGGGGGTATTTCCAGTTCATCAAAAGATAAGTGCGGTTCACCTATCGCATGATATTCTGGGAGGGACAGCATGATTTCGTCCTGTAGGCTGCTGTCCATATCTTGCAGATAATTACCAGTTAATTCATCTAATATATCTGAAAAAAATGTTTTGTTAAACATAGTAAATCCTCCCAACTTTTTTTGCTGGGCGGTCTGCTTTCATACAAACCGCCCGATTTTATATTATTAGAGCTCGTCTGTTCCGAAATCTATATCCTCGTCCTCGTCTTCGATTTTGACGATATGAAGTTCAGACGCGGTACAGGAAACGCCGGATAGTAGCCGTCCGTCAGAGAGCATGGCATAAGGTCTGCCTTTGAGCGTTGAGGGAGTTCCAAAGTCAACGTAGACAGTTTTGCCGTTAGTGACGGCGTCTGAAATCTGCTCTATCACTTTCGCCTCCAACGTGCATTGCAGCTTTACGGTCTGTGCCATTCCTCTTGCAGCTACTATGTCAACGTTATAACCTTCGATAATATCTGTACGGTTTCTGCTTTCGTCCATTGCGTAGCGCGGGCGCATGTCCGTCAGAACCACGTCTTGTTTGCGCTTTCCCGTAATGGAAGTCTGGTTCAGATGAATATCTTTTAAACTGATTGTCGCCATTCTATTTCACCTCCTTGTCTTAATGTTAGAAATCCATGCTTTGAATCCGATTCACCTCCCGATTGCCGATTTGGATTTCTTTTTTCTATCATCATCGTATCATGGTGGGGGTGACACATTTCTGTCAAAAAATAAAAAAGGGCGAGAAATTTCACCCTTTTTTAAATAAATATTTTATTTACCTTTTTCTATTTTTTCATCTTTTTCTGCACCTACACTTTTTTTCGCCCAATAGCACTGATTTAACGCTTTCTCTACATTTCGGGTGAAGTTGCTGATATAATATAGATCTGATCTTCCCTCTATGTAAAACCGCTGAATATCTTCTTTTAACAAGACATCAATGTTGGCGGTCTTCAACCAGTTGTTGACCTCTGATAAAATCCTATTATATTCGCCCTCTAATTCGTCGAGCTGCATTTTTATATCTTTGATTTTGTCATTGTCTGGGCGCACAGATGTACTTGTGCGATTTTTTTCTTTTTCTAACCGATCTTTTTCCTCCTGTAAATTTTTTAAGTATCTTAGCTTTGAATAAAGCATAATATTTTATTTGGTGCGTACGTCTTACCATTGACCGTCCTCCTTTTCTTAAATTTTTGTTCTGCAACGTTGCTAATTCTATTATACAATCTTGAATTTTCCGCCTAAATTTCGAGGCGTGTCAGAAAGTAGGCCATGACCTGTCAAAAATTTAGCTATGCGTTTCTGTCGAGCCCCTTGGTGTTGCGAACCAAATAAAATTTTTATTAAAAAATATAAAAATTTTATAAACGACTACAAACACTTTATAATCAATATTGATTGTAAGATGAGTATAATCGAGAGCGTATGACAGTTTTCTGTCATTTTTTAAGATTCTGATAAGATTTGGGAAATGGGATTTTGAAGAATCCCAAAAGAAAGGCTCAAAACGCCGGTAAAATCAAGCTATTTCTTGTAATGGGAAAAAGGGAAAGGCTAGGGGTAATAGTAAACCCTAGCCTTTGCGGGATATTGCCCATGGCGCAAGCCGTAACGGCGTCCGCTTGCGGATTCGCTGCCGCTCATTCCGCCGCGCCTAGACGCCTACGGCTGTTCGCGCGTGGGGCAAAAATGATTCCAGTTTTGTTTGACAATTTGTCGAATTATGTTAGTATTTTCTTAGGACTACAAGACGGTAGGCGGTTAGCCCTCTCCGGAGGGACTGTGACCCTCCGATTACATAGAAACTCGCAAGAGAATCTAAGAAAGGAGGGCTGAAACTTATGTTGACGATTGAAGGACTGTTGGCAGTGCTCAGTTTTGGACTGACATGCTTTAGTATCGGATACGCCATCGGACGCAAAGATATTAACAAGACACAAAAATAGCCGCCCTGTTCCGCTAAAGTGAGGCGACTATTTTTGTCATAATCATTTGAACGGGCTAACCGTCTATCGGTAGTCCGTTGGGCATCTGTTACCGCAGATGCCCTTCTTTATGTTTAATGTAACATAATATTTAGATTACTGCAAGTGTTTCATTGCTTAATGCTAATTTTAGTAAACTGTAACTTCCTGATTTGTGGTCAGCTACATCAATTAATAAGCAGTCAGTCCTACTCCTTCTGAGTAATCGCCTTGGCCAAATTGATAGTCTGGTGGTCCTGTCAATTCGCCTGTGTCTACAGGGCCTTGTACATCCATGTAATTATCTGCTTTGTTGTCGCCGCCATTGTCCTCAAACAGTTCAGGATGCTCCTTTTTAACTTCTTCCAAGATTTGATCCACTTCAGCCTTTTCTTCATCAGACAGGCTGTCATAGGCACCATCTATTTCGTTATCGCCTTTATATTCATCATCCTCAAGCTGCACGTCATCATGAGTTGAATTTACTGTGACGCCGCTTTCTTCCTCTATTGTGGTGCTATCTTCGGTGCTTTCCTTGGTGCTTTCTACTGTTTGCGCAATTTCTATATTTGCCTTGGCGATTTTCAACGATTCAATAGTTGTCTCAAGTTCGGTGATTTTGTCCTGCAATTCGTTAATCTGATTTTGAGTATTCTCTAATTCTGATTGCAGATTAGCATTTTCAGATTTAAGAGAAGAATTTGCAGTATATAAATAAATTACACCAATTATTGAAATAACACATACTACAGCTAATATTATTGTTACGATTTTGTTTTTATCTTTCATAGATTGTTTCCTCACTTTCGTATACTACAAGGCGTTTTGACACGTTGTATCTGGTCACAAGAATTATACAATATCTCAAAAAATGTTACAAGCGTTATGCTACGGCAAACATGATATTTGTGAGGAATGACGGTTGCCTTCCATGTTTGTATTTTTTAGAATTTACCGCTATTTGCTACTAACATGGGGAAATGAAGACACGCAGAAGATCTTGGATATTTTAAAAAAGCATAACGTGAAGGTGACGTTCTTTATGACGGGAGGGTGGGTGGAGAGCTACCCCGACGATGTGAAGAGGATTCTGGCAGACGGGCACGATCTTGGAAACCACAGCGAAAATCATAAAAATATGAGCCAGATTTCCGACGAGGAAAAGAAAGCGGAAATTATGGACGTACATACGAAGGTGCAGGAGCTGACAGGATATGATATGTTTCTGTTCCGACCTCCCTACGGGGATTACGACAATGGTGTCATAAAAGTGGCGAAGGCGTGCGGGTACTACCCGATTCAGTGGGATGTGGACTCTCTCGACTGGAAGGACTACGGCGTGGATTCCATCATTAAGACGGTCACGGAGCACAAGCACTTGGGAAATGGCAGCATCATCCTCTGTCACAACGGCGCGAAGTATACGGCGGACGCATTAGATACGCTTATCACAACATTGGAAGAGAAAGGTTATCAGATCGTGCCGATCTCGGAGCTGATCTATCGGGACAATTACCATCTGGACCATGAAGGAAGGCAGATAGGGGATTAAAGTGGAGGATATGAGAGGCACATGGAGTTACCCAAGTAAAATTGCTTGGGTAATTTTATTTGGATATGCTCAATTACCTTATCAAGCAAGATGTATTATATGTCGCACTTTTTAGATCGGCTGTTTGATACGGCGGACACAGAACATAATTTCCCATCTATTGAATATGTCTGGATTTAAAAGAGGTGAATTTAAAAGAGGTGAATTTAAAAGAGTATATTTCTGTTGCTGAATGGGCATAATTATGCTATAATTATGTTTGCTTGAAGGAGGAGAACGTTATGCCACTTATTATGCCTATTAAGGAATTGCGCAATACGATCGAGATTTCCAATATTGCACATAAGGAACAGGAGCCTATTTTTATCACCAAAAATGGATATAGCGATTTGGTTGTAATGAGTAGTGAATTATACGATAAATTTGCAAAAATTAATCGTATTGACCAAGCGATTTTTGAGTCCGAGCAGGAAATGGCGAACGGAGCAGAGGCAGTTGACGCAGAGATAGTTTTTGCAGAGTTGGAGAAGAAACATTTTGGATAAGTACAAAGTAAAGGTCAGTCCTAGAGCAATTCGGGAATTAGATCATATTTATGAGTATATTGCAAATGATAAATTGGATTCTGAAAATGCCAAGGGACAAGTTGACCGAATCAAAAGGGCTGTTTTATGTCTGAATACTTTTCCACAGTCTCATCAGGAACGAAATGAGGGCAGATATGCCGGAAAGGGATACAGACAGCTACTGGTTGACAACTACATCGCGATTTTTCGTATTGATGAACTTAATAAAACTGTTTATGTGGTAACGATACAGTATCAGGGACGGAATTTATAAGACAATATTATTATATTTATCTTTCTTGCCCGATCACCTAGGATATTGTATAATAAATTCACCACAAAATCTAAATACTGGTATTTTCTACGGGCAGTTTCGCAACTGCTATTATATTTTTTTCTTTGCTTATATTTGTATCAAATGTGGACTCTCTCGACTGGAAGGATTACGGCGTGGATTCCATCATCAAGACAGTCACAGAACACAAGCACTTGGGAAACGGCAGCATCATCCTCTGCCACAACGGCGCGAAGTATACGGCGGACGCATTAGATACGCTTATCACAACATTGGAAGAGAAAGGTTATCAGATCGTGCCGATCTCGGAGCTGATCTATCGGGACAATTACCATCTGGACCATGAGGGGAGGCAGATCGGAAACTAAGGCGGAGAATGTGAGATGAGAGATATGGAAACAGCGGCAGGCAATGTGAGAGGGAAGGGATTCCCTCTCATTTCATTCTGATATTGTATAAGTGAAAGAATGACACTATGTCTTATTTACCATTGAATGGGATGAAAATATGTGATATATTGTCGATATGGGAAGGTCATAGAGCCAAAGGCAGCTTTACCCCTCTGCTTTTTCGGAGGGTTCGAGTAGCCCTCCGGACGAAAGAAAGGAGGGTGATTGCAATGGTTACATATGCGGAGTTATTCCAATTACTGTTACTGATTGTCGCTCTTGTCGGTCTGTGTTATCAGATTTTCAAGGGAAAGAGATAGCCGCCACTACTGCGAATAGTGACGGCTGGTCTTAAAACTAGCTAAACACATTTGGGGTAGAGCCGCATCTATGGCTTTCCCTCTTTGTAATCTAAATGTATCACATATGAGTGGAAAATTCAACAAAAAATTAAGAGAGGGCGCATTTGATGAAATCACAGGGAAAAATTGAAAGTGATAAAATGGAACAAGAAAGCGGATTGTTCTATGAACTTGATAAAGGCATAGACGCTATGAAAAGAGGACGCACAATGCAGCATGATGAGGCTATGCAAATGATACGGGAGAAATTAAAAGAGTATGCAGAGTGATGTAATGAGTTCTAATGTCGCGTATAAAGAACAAGAATCTATTATAAAACGTACAGACCAAGCTGTTTTCGAGTCCGAACAGGAACTTGTAAACGGAGCAGCGGCAGTTGACACAAAGATAGTTTTTGCGGAATTAGAGAAAAGATAAAGATGAAAAGGAATGCTTAATTGAATTTTTCAAATGCTGATGCGGCGTCCTGCACTTTTTTATCTTGCCCTATCCCACAAGAAGATATTGTATAATGAATTCACCACAAAATCTAAATACCAACATTTTTCTACGGGTAGTTTCACGACTGCTATTAATATTTGAATGATATTATATCTTATTTACTATTGAATAGGATAGAAATATGTGATATATTGTCGATATGGGAAGGTCATAGAGCCAAAGGCGGCTTTACCCCTCTGCTTTTTCGGAGGGTTCGAGTAGCCCTCCAGACGAAAGAAAGGAGGGTGATTGCAATGGTTACATATGCGGAGTTAATCCAATTACTGTTACTGATTGTTGCCCTTGTCGGTCTGTGTTATCAGATTTTCAAGGGAAAGAGATAGCCGCCACTACTCGCCATAGTGACGGCTGACCGCTTACAGCGGTATAACTGTTCATTTAGGGGTAGAGCCGTTTCTATGACTTTCCCTATTTGTAAGCTAAATGTATCACATATGAGTAGAAAATTCAACAAAAATTTATAGAAAGTGCATTTGTTGTTATCACGATTCGTGGATTCCATCATTAAGACGGTCACGGAGCACAAGCACCTTGGCAATGGCAGCATCATCCTCTGCCACAACGGCGCGAAGTATACGGTGGGCGCATTAGATACGCTTATCACAACATTGGAAGAGAAAGGTTATCAGATTGTGCCGATCTCGGAGTTGATCTATCGGGACAACTATCATCTGGATCATGAAGGGAGACAGATCGGAAACTGAGGTGACAATATACCCTATGAGAGAGCGACAAAATCGAGATGGACTTGTATCTGAATAAGCGAATCACCGACAAACTGTACACAGGATATTCCATTCCGATCGACTACGGCAGATTCAGAGACGAACGCTGGAAAGCAGTCTGCATGACGATGATCGAGCGCATTGACCTGGCGGAAAACGGGGATATGGAAGTGAAGGATATGAAAGGTGTATGGAGTTACCCAAGTAAAATTGCTTGGGTAATTTTATTTTTGATGATTTGTAATAATCCGGATACTTATCCTATCTATAATTCAAACTGCCTATCCTTTGTTTCCTCTGGTTTTATTATAACCTCTTGCATAGGCATTATATGTCTTTATGGTGTTGCGTTCTAATTCGTTTAGGGTATCAAATCCACTCTTTTCTAATTCTATCATTTTAATAACAAAGTTGTCGCCATATTTATAGTCTGCATAAACATCGCCGTTTCCGTGGCCTGTAAAATGGCTGTTTACTCTTTGAAATACCTTCTGGCCCTGTCCGACATAATACATATTTTTAGTTTTATTGTAAATTATATAGACACCGGCAAAATCATATTTTGTAGATATATGTTTTCTGCCTCTTCCCCCATTACTTGCATTTCTTATTTTGAAAAATTCTTCCGGTGAAACCTCCAATGCGTTATCAGCTAAATTATGTATTTTATTTTTTATGTGTATGGTCCTTATTATGGGGAAAACGAAGGTAAAAAATATCAGTAATATTATGTATATCCATAAAAATATTCTTGCGTCCATGCTAAATCTCCCTATTTTGTGACGATGAATTGTTAAATTATATTTATTCAAATGCACCCTCTCATAATTTTTTGTTGAATTTTCCACTCATATGTGATACATTTAGCTTATAAAGAGGGAAAGCCATAGATGCGGCTCTACCCCCTATATAGTATCAAACCAACACTTTAATGTCGGCCGTCACTATTGTGAGTAGTGGCGGCTATCTCTTTCCCTTGAAAATCTGATAATACAGACCGACAAGGGCAACAATCAGTAACAGTAATTGGAATAACTCCGCATATGTAACCATTGCAATCACCCTCCTTTCTTTCGTCCGGAGGGCTGCTCGAACCCTCCGAAAAAGCAGAGGGGTAAAGCCGCCTTTGGCTCTATGGCCTTCCCATATCCACAATATATCGCATATTTCTGTCCCATTCAATAGTAAATAAGATATAGTGTCATTCTTTCACTTATACAATATCCTGTGCGATAGGGCAAGATAAGAAAGCGCAAGACGCCGTATTTGCATTTGCGACATTCAATTAAGCATTCTTTTTTCTATTTCTCTGCGCCACCGCGCTCTGAAATGCCTTATACATAGAAGGCGATAATTCTGGCGAATCCTCATCAAATACGATTGGCTGTTTCTTAGCTTCCAATACTTCTTGGATCTGCTCATCTGTCGGCTTTTGCCCTTTATTGATAACGAATGTCTTGGTCATAATAAAGCCCCCTTTCTGACTCTGTTGCTACTCTGGCTGAAATCAATCTGATATTTTCCTTTCTTTCCGTAAATACTACGAAAAGTACATCTCCTACACAGCCGATAGCTATATATCTGTCTTCTTCTATACTATGTTCAAAATCATACATCTCTATGTAATTCTCATCTTCAAACACATAAGCTGCCGTCTCAAACGATATGCCATGTTTTCTCTGATTAAGTAGATTTTTTTCTTCATCCCATTCAAATGTCAATGTTTTTTCTCCGCTCTTATCTGCCGTCTTTTAGTACCTATAGTGTACCACACACACCTATATTTTGCTACATATGATTGTAGAATAGGAGTCTATTATAAATCGCATCGATCAAGCTATTTTCGAGTCCGAGCAGGAACTTGCGAACGGAGCGGAGGCAGTTGACGCGAAGACAGTTTTGCGGAATTGGAGAAAAAATTAAGATGAGCAAGACATTCATAATCAATCAAGGGCAAAAGCCGACAGATAAGCGGCTCCGGGAAGTGTTTGTGCGATCTTTGGTATTTTATAATGCAATCGCATGAGGATATGGTATAATAACGAGGAAAGCGCCGATGGCGCTTGCGGCAATCGGCATTTGACGAGTATCTCCATCGAGACGGCAGTCGAGATGGTATAATAGACTCCAGAATCCGTCTGCTGCGCAGTCGCCGTGCTGCGCACTCAAAGATTCTGTCGTTACCATATCAGGTGAAATCAAATGCTCGCTTTGCTCGCGCTTGATTTCCTGCTGATATGGTATAATAACGAGGAAAGCGCCGATGGCGCTTGCGGCAATCGGCATTTGACGAGTATCTCCATCGAGACGGCAGTCGAGATGGTATTATATTGATGAAACAAACCGTGCGGATGAGGAAATACAAAACATGAGTTCTCTGCTGAAATCAACCAGAAACACTCGCGCCTTGCCTGTTGGCACAATGCGTTATATCAGAAGTGATGCGCCGTTAAATCTGACAGAGGAGGAAATTCAATGGCTGTCAGACAATCATATAAGCACGCTTGTGGATTTAAGATCCGACGAAGAGGTTTCCGAACATCCCTGTGAACTTGCGGTGAAAGAAGGATTTCAATATTATCATCTGCCGGTTACAGGCGGCGGGGATATTCCGAAATCGCGTGAACATTTACATATCGTATATGCACGGATGATAGATGAACAGATGAAAAAGATCATTGATACGATTATGAGCGCGAAATCAAACGTACTGTATTTTTGCACGGCGGGGAAAGACAGGACGGGCGTCGTATCGGCAGTGCTTTTACGAAAACTGGGGTACTCTGACGAAATTATCATTGAGGATTATATGAGATCAAAGGATAATTTGATCGATATGCTCACGGCGTATGTGAAAGAGCACCCGGAGGTCGATCGTGAAATAATTATCCCGCGCGTTGACAATATAACCGAACTGTTAAAAGACAGCGCGTTTGCGGCTCTGGAACTATAAATTTCAACTGTTTTCATTTGGGTGGAGGACAGAAAGATGGCAGGATTTGCAATATGGAGTCTGGTATGCGCTATCCTTTTGGGCATTGGCGTTTCGGCGTGGACATCAAAAGAGTCTGTCGGCTTTTTCACGGGAGCAAAGCCGCCTGAGATCAGAGATATTCATAAATATAATCATTCAGTTGGGGCGCTTTGGTTCGTCTATGCCATACTGATGGAGATATGCGGGACGCCGCTGTTGTTTCTCGAGCAGAATTCAGTCGGCTTTATCCCTGTCATTATCGGTGTTGTAGTGATTACGATCGCCATGGGTATTGCGTATTTACAGATAGAGAAGAAATGGAAATAGCGCTATGCGGAAAAGTCATGGCGCCGACCCCATCATCCGCAGAGCCGCCTCCACCGTCTCCGTCTGCTGCGTCTCCCTGTCTATGGTCGCCGCACCGTCCCCTTTCTGTTCTCCGTAATTGCCGAACCGGGCGTGATTGCCGCCCTCGATGACAAGTTCCGTGTAATCGTCGGGCATGAGCGCGCGGCCTTTCTTGATTTTCTCTCTATTCACAATACCGTCCTCACTCCCATACACAGACAGAACCGCGAGATCGTCCGCCTGCAGGCTTTTGGTGGGATAGGCCGCCAATAGAATGACGCCGTTCAGTCGGTCGGGGTGTCCGGCTGCGTAGGAGGCGGCCATGGCCCCGCCCAGCGAGTGTCCGGCCAGATACCATTCGTCATAGCGGTAGGACGCAAGGATCTCATCTGCCTTGTTTTGCCCGAAGACAGCGAGATTGCATGGCATTTTCAGCAAAAAGACATCGATACCCGATGAGGCAAATCGACCGCATAACGGCAAATAGGCGGTGTACTCCACTTTCCCGCCGGGATAAAGGATGAGTGCGCGGGTCGTGCCGGGGCCGTCCAGGAAGATGCCGTCTTTGATCTCGGAGACGGCCACGTTTCCGTCTGCCGTCCGATATTCTGCAAGCGTCACGTCGCTGCGGTAACAGTCGCTGACATATCGGAACCAGCCTGCCGCGAACAGGCATATGACACATACAGGGATCCATATTCTTTTTCTCTTGCATTTCGCAAACCGCATCTGCTTTCCTCCGCCGGGATGTTTATATATTTTATGTCATTGTAAAAAAATTGTCAGAAAAGTGCAAGGGCGTATGCGGACGGATGTTACATGAAATCGCCCGTTCACAACATGCGCAAATTCGCAGGCCGTGTTCTGCCGATATACCTTATAAAGAGCGATCGTGAGCAAGGGGAGCGTCCAGCTCCGGCTCATGGTATGCAACGGGGAGGCGGTACTATGTTGTCGATAGCCGTATGCGACGACGCGGTTCTCGACTGCTGTAAGCTGGCGGGGGAGATCAGGGGTATTTTGGAGGATATGGGGGAGCCGTATCTGTTACGGCAGTTTTATGACGGGAAAGAGCTGCTGAACGCGGTGGAGAGCTTTGACATTATCTTTCTGGATATTCTGATGCGCGGCGTGGACGGTATGCGGACGGCGCATCTTATGCGGGAGAGAGCGTTTGAAAAAATGATCGTCTTCGTGTCTTCCAGCAGGGAATATGTCATGGATGCTTTCGACGTGGAGGCTTTTTACTATCTGACCAAGCCTGTCGATGCGGGGAAATTGCGAAATATATTGAAACGGGCGGCGAAAAAGCTGGAAAACGACTCGGAGGAGTTTATTCTGATCGAAAGAGATCGGCGAAACAGGAAACTGCTGCTGCGACAGATCTGGTATTTTGAGATTCGGGGCAGAGTGATCTCGGTGCACAGCGGGGACGGCGTGTTCGACTACTACGGGCAGATCGGCGAGCTGGAGCGGAGTTTGGGCGATAAGGGATTTTTCCGCTGTCACAAGAGTTTTCTCATCAATCTGCGCTATGTGCGCACTTATGACCGCGAGGAAGTCACACTGGACAACGGGGAGCGGATCATGATTGCCAGACGGCGGTATAGCGCATTTTGTCAGGCCATACTTGCCTATATGCGAAGAGACGGAGGGACTCTGTGATGGCGGCAATTTTGTTGTTACTGTGCGGTTATGCAGGATATGGCGCGGCGGTCTATCGCCTTAGCGCCGGGTGTCTGGGAGGGCTCAAATACAGCAGGCGGCTGTTTGCCGTAATTTCGGTAGGAGGGGTTCTGGCGTGGGGAATCTGTTGGCGGTCGGGCTTTCTGCGGGTTGACGTTTTGGCGTACGATACGTTGGTTGTCCTTTTTCTGTGTCTGTCTTTTCGGGAAGAAACGGGGAAGAAAATACTGACGGCGGCAGCGGTGATCACGATACGGACGCTGCTTGGAAATTTCGCGGCCGCGTTTCTGGACTTTTTTTATCTGGCAGTGACCGGACCGCTTGCGGGAGGGCGGGTTGCGGGGATCGGCGAATCGTCGGCGGACGTCATCGAAGGACTCTCTTTTCTGGCGGCTGCTGCGGCGCTCCTGTTTCCGGGCGGGCGGATGGCCGCGGTTCTGGCCAACGGCGGGCGGTCCTGGCATCTGGTGTTGTCCGCGCTGCTTTTTTCGGTGGTGCTGATCACGGAGATGGTGAACCGGGCGGCGGAAAACGGGATCATGGTGGTGTCAAATCCGCACAGCGGCAGATATTGGGGGATCTACTATGATCGGTTGTTCTCTGACGGAGCGGTCTGTCTGCTGACGGCATTGTGCATGTGCATCGCCGGAGGGTTGGTTTTCGGCACGGACAGGATCTTTGCGGAGCAGAGAAACGCGGAGCGGTATCGCGCCCAGATGCGGCTTTATGAGATACTGCATGAGCAGTATGCGCAGACGGAGCGGCTCCGTCATGACATGAAGAATCATGTGCTGGCGCTGTACGGTCTGTGGGAGGATGACGAGCGGGACAAGCTGGGCGCATATCTGAGACAGATGATAGCCCACGGCGGAATCGCCGTAAGCGAAGATGTCACGGGCAGCAGGGCGGTGGACGCGTTGCTCTGTCACAAGAGGGCGCAGGCCGGGCGTCGGGGGATCCGCTGGGAGTCGGACGTGCGGATCCCGAGGGCCATTCTGCACAGCGAATTCGATCTGTGCGTGCTGTTTGGGAACATTCTGGATAACGCGCTGAACGCCTGTGAGGAGGACCACGCGCCGAAAGACCGTTTTGTGAGCGTCATGGCGCAGCAGATAAAGGGGTGTCTGCTTATTGTAGTGAAAAACAGCACAGGGTTAAAGGATGTCGGGGAGATGAGAAAAGGGATCGGGTTTCGGAATATAGAGGAGACGGTAAAAAAATATCATGGGACGCTCAGCGTTACGGTGGAGGCGCAGGTGTTTGAGATCGCGGTCCTTCTGCCTTTCGCAGACGGTCATAACGGCTAACAGACCGATTGATACAGGAATGTAAGAAACGTCGTTCGAGCTGACGAAATAGAGAATGACAAAATGAAATGTCAGAAAATTTCAGACAGGGAGGCGACGATATGCAGGCAAAGACGATGGAAGGATTGTTGGGCGCGCGGATCAATATGGATATGACGGCCACGCCTATGCGCGTGTTCAAGGAGGTGCGGCGCAAGGGCGATACGGCGACGATGGAACGCGCCATGGGCTATGTCAATGAGTTCTCCGACACGGCGGAACAGTATAAGGCAGAGGCCGACGAGGGCATGAAGGAGGATGCGAAAGAGGCGAGAGAACAGGCGGAGAGAGCGCGCGAAGAGTCCATGGAGAAACGCAGGCTGGAGCGCGAGAAGACGGAGAAAAAGACCGCGGAGCGCAGAGAGGCGGACGGGCAGAGCGTGCAGGAGCGGCAGGACCGGGTAGAGATCAGCGAGGAGGGCAGGACGCTCTTGCGGGAAGAGACCGATGCGGCATCAGCCGCAGAGGGTACCACAGGCGCAGACGCGCCCGCCGTGGGAGAGCCGGTCTTATATACAAGCGCGGGCGTGGCGGACGTTGAGACGGAAGGAGGAAAGTCGGCGATAAAGGGGAAACAGATGAATTGTTATATATAGAGACGGCAAGAGGGTTTTGCGGCGGGGATGCGCAGTCCGGATTCACGGCACTTTTCGGCGGATACGGCATATAATATCGTGATACCTGGTCGGAAGGAAATCCGATATGCGACAATGTATTACGAAGTGTGAGGAGATACCCGCACCTTTTCCGCCGCAGCATCAGGACAGACAGCCGGGACTGGAGTATGTCATGGTGCCGAAACCGATTTCAGAGTGCGGGAGAGAGAAGGGCAAGCTTGCGGGGAAGGTAGCGCTGATCACGGGAGGCGACAGCGGAATCGGCCGTGCGGTGGCATATGCTTTTGCCAGAGAGGGGGCGCACATAGCCATCGTCTATCTCGACGAGGAGCGGGATGCGCAGGAGACGGCGGAGCGGATAGAAGAGATCGGAAGGAAGTGCCGCCTGTTTGCGGGAGACTTGAAGGATCCGGATTTCGTCAGGGAGTGCGTGAAAAGCACGGTGGAATGCTTTGGAGGGCTTGATATTCTGGTGAACAATCATGCGGTACAATTTATTCAGCGGAGCATTCTGGACATTGGCAGAGAACAGCTGGAACAGACTTTCTGCACGAACGTCTTCTCCTATTTCTGGCTGATCCAGAACGCGCTGCCATACATGAAGGAGGGCGGCAGCATCATCAATACGGCTTCCGTCACCGCTTTTGAGGGGAACAAGGATCTGATCGACTACAGTGCCACCAAGGGAGCTGTCGTGGCGCTCACGAGATCGCTCTCCCTGTCGCTCGTGGAACAGGGGATCCGCGTCAATGCGGTGGCGCCCGGGCCGATCTGGACGCCCCTGATCCCGGCGTCCTACTCTGCGGAGGAAGTGCGGACTTTCGGCAGCGGGACGGCGAGGGTGCCTATGATGCGTGCGGGGCAGCCCTGTGAGATCGCGCCGTGCTATGTCTTCCTAGCCTCGGATGACGCGAGTTACATGACGGGACAGATCCTGCACCCTAACGGCGGCACAATCGTAGGGTGAGAAGAGAGGATGCGGTTGGAGATCGGGAAGGATTTTCAACCGCATATTATATTTGCGGCCCGATCAACCGATATATCTATTGATACACGGAGGTATACGCAGACACACGGAGGTGGTATTGTGAAGATCAAAGAGGCACAGCAGATATACAGGGAGCAGGTCAGGGCATATCAGGAACAGAAACACACGCTGTCGGAACGCCTAAAAAAAGTGCAGGAAAATCGGAAGATAGCGCAAAACGACGAGGAAAAAGCCATGTTCAGCAAGGACGCCGCAGTTTTGGAGCTGTCGATCAAAGAGCTGGACGATAAACAGAAGGAGTATCAGGACTATCTGAGCGAGCTGACGGATCAGTACGGCGCGTACTGGAATGCAACGGTATCCGGGCAGCAGGCGGACGCCTACAAGGAGTACGCCGAGGAGATGGGCAAGATCATGGAGGTGGCGCGCCGGATCATGAAAGGAGCGCGCGTACCGCAGGCGGACGAGAAGAAACTGATGGATTTCAGCTACGAGCTGTATCAGGCGGCCAAGACGACCGGGGAGATGGTGCGCCGTCAGAAGGAGCGGGAAGGCAAAGAGGAAGAAGAATACGACACGCTCTGGGGTGATGAGGAGGAGAAGGAGTACGAAGATCCGCAGGAAGTCGCGGAGAACGCAACGGCAGCAGCAGACGGGCCGGAGCTGGTCAGCCCGGAGGAGACGCTGGCGGGCGTGTTTGTCGCGGGAGAGTAAGCGGAGCGAAATATAAATATCACACGCTATTTAAACGCCATAGAGGAACGCACCAAGACGCTGAGCCAACTGGCGGAGGAGCTGTTTCACTACACGCTTGCGGTGTCCGAGCTGTCGGAAGGCGTAGAAGGAGAGCGTGCTGGCGGCCTACGGGGCCTTGTCGCAGAGAGGGATTAAACCTGATGTGCAGATGTCGAAAGAAAAAGTTAAATGCAGAATTAACAGCGAAAAAATCACGGGGCGTATCTTTGAAAATATACTCCAGAATGCGCTGAAATACAGTGATGGCGCCCTGCGGATCACATTGAATCTGCAGGGCGAAGTGATTTTTGCCAATCATGCCGCATCAATAGATCGTCTCCACGTCCGTCAGTTCATTGTCCACCACGCGGAAACGCCAGACAGAGTGGCCGGGGAGCCTGTGCTCCGTCAGATAGTAGGCGTCGTCTATGGCGGTGATGTAGTAGGGCGTGCCGCCGCCGATGAAAGTGCCGTAGATGTCCTCGTATGCGCCTTCCGTCAGCCCCGACAGATCGCGGGTGCGCAGGATCGTGGCGTAGTCCTGATTCCCTGTGCTGTCCGTGGATATGGTGAGGTAATAATAGTCCTGGATCCTGGTGAGCTGGATCATGCCCGCCATGGAGTCGGGCACGGGGTAGGTCTTTCGGATCCGGAAGGTGTCGAGATCGGCGCACAGGATGCTGGAGTTGCCCGATACGAACCAGATCTCGTCGTCCAGGATCGTAAAAGAGCGGACATACACGCCGTTCAACTCGTCGATGCGGCGGATCTCGCTCAGGTACATGCGGCGGGAGTCCTCTTCGCGGCGGAACAGATACATCTCTCCGCTCATGGAACTCCAAGCGTAGAAGGTCTTCGTGGGCTCGTGGTAGACGATATAGTGCGGCCTGTCGCCGATGTCGGGAAAGGTCTGCGTGTGGACGAAGACGCCGTCCTGTCGCTCGAACACCAGGACGCGGTTGTTTTCCGTGTCGTCGGCGAGCCAGACCGCGCCGTCTCCGGCAATGGTATGCCCCTTGTTGATTTCGTCGGTCATGACCAGCCAGTCCGTCAGCGGGTCGGTGAGATTGTCGTGATAGAGGATCTGGTCGTGGTAGCAGTCCACCAGAAAGTATAAGTCTCCTATTTTCGTGAGATAGGTGGGGACGCTCAGATCCGTGTACGGATTGGGCGCAGGAGGCGCGGGCGTGTCGGGGAGCGTCTCGGGGACAGAGTAGGACAGCACGGCGGCGGCGCCGTGCTTTATGCTGTCTGTGCGCGGCAGAAGGACCGCCAGGCTGCCCGCGAGAACGAGCAGCAGGAGGGAAACTGCCACGGCTGCGATTTTCAGTTTCTGTTTGTTCTGCATAGGGTTCTCCGTATCGTATGTTTTCTTCTATTATAGTCTGTCCGCCTCCAAAAGCCAACCCGTGATCTCGTCTGCTGCGCAGCCGCCGTGCTGCGCACTCAAAGATTCTGTCGTTACCATATCAGGTGAAATCAAATGCTCGCTTTGCTCGCGCTTGATTTCCTGCTGATATAATATAATAGACTCCGGAATCCGTCTGCTGCGCAGCCGCCGTGCTGCGCACTCAAAGATTCTGTCGTTACCATATCAGATGAAATCAAATGCTCGCTCTGCTCGCGCTTGATTTCCTGCTGATATGGTATAATAATAAGGGGGGGGGGAGGAGACGACTATGAGAAAAAAAGGAATGGCTCTGTGGCTGGCGGCCGCGCTGCTTGCGGGGACGGTAAGCGCCTGCGGCGGGCCGGAGGAAGGCACGAAAACGGAGAACATGCTGCAGACGGGCCGGGACGAGGCGCAGGAGACGGACGGCGCACAGGAAGAGGCCGCTGCGCCGGAGGAAGACGCGGCGGAGACGCAGGCAGCGCCTGAGGGAGAACAAAACGCCGGAGAACTGTATACGGGCGAGATCGAGGTGCGCGAAAGAGACGCGTCGGTGACGCCGTCCGTCGCTCCCTATGAGGTGGCGGCGGATTTAAGCAACATCGATAATCTGTGGCAGTTCGGGGACTGGCTGGCCGGGGACGAGCAGGGACATATGCTGGCGCAGCAGGGCTTTTGCGTGGCCGGCAGCACGGGCAACGAATTTTTTGAACAGTATGAGTGGAACCGTTACGACCAGATCGCCAGTTTTGTGACGGTGGATTCTCTGATGCACACTTACCATCTCTATTTTTCCTATCTGCTGAGAGAGACTGAGCGGGATTATCTGGCGGACAGCGTGGAAAAACTGAGCGGGAGGATGCTGGCGGACAGTCTGGCATGCTACGATGAGCTGAAGGGGACGGCGTGGGAGGACGCCGCCGCGCGGGACGTCGCCTTCTTCGCAGTGGGAGCGAAACTCCTCGACGACAGCGTGCAACTCCCGGACTGCGCGGCAGAGACGGCGTCCGGCGAGCTGGAGCGGATCGAGCGGGCGGAGGGGATCGCGCAGTCTGAGCTGACAGGGCTGCTGGAGGACTACACCCAGTATATCCCGCGGGGCTACTATGAAGGAGATGAGCGGCTGGAGGCGTATTTCAGGGCGATGATGTGGTATGGCAGATGTCATTTCAAGCAGGAGGATGAGGAGATGGACAAAAGCGCGCTCCTCATCACGCGCATGCTGGCCGGGGACGAGGAGGCGTATGCGCTGTGGCAGTCCGTGTATGATGTGACGTCTTTCTTCGCGGGGGCGAGCGAGGATCCCGGCGTGAAGGAGTATCTGCCGATCCTGTCGGAGACATACGGCGAGGCTGTCTCCGTGCGCGGCATGGCGGATGATGGGGAGGCTTTTGCGCTCTTTCACAGGAAGACGGGGGAGCTTTTGCCGCCGCAGATCTATACCGTCCCGGTATGGGAGAAGGAGAACAACGTGATCCTGGGCTTTCGTTTCATGGGACAGCGCTTTACGCCGGACGCGGCTGTCATGCAGCAGCTGGTTTACAGGAACGTGCTGCAGGACAGCCGGGGAGACAGACGTATGCTGCCCGACGTGCTGGATGTCCCGGCCGCTCTGGGGAGCGAGACGGCTCTGGAGATCCTCGGCGAACAGGGCGACACGGACTATGAGAACTATACGGCGCAGATGGAAAAACAGCGGCGGATACTGTCTGAGGAGGACGAGGCGTTCTGGTCCGCGAGTCTGTATGCCGGGTGGCTCGACACCCTTCGCCCGCTCCTTGACGGGAAGGAAGAGGGCTATCCGATGTTCATGCAGGGCGAACAGTGGGCGAAGAAAGAGCTGGAATGCTTTGCGGGCAGCTACGCGGAGTTAAAGCATGATACGATCCTCTACACCAAAGAGATCATGGCGGAGATGGGAGGCGGCGGCTGGGAGCAGGAGCCGAATGACAGAGGCTATGTGGAGCCGGAGCCGCTCGTGTACGCCCGTTTCGCCGAACTGGCCGACCGCACGGCGCAGGGACTCGGAAAGTATGGGATGCTGACCGTCGGCCGACAGGAAGATCTGGCGCGTCTTGCGCAGATCGCGGACACGCTGTTGGAGATCTCCAAAAAAGAGCTGCGGGACGAGACGCTGACGGACGAGGAATATGCGTTTATCAGGGATTACGGCGGCGCGATCGAGCATTTCTGGGTGGAGGTGACCGCCAGAGACAATGGGGAACAGGTAGGTACGCTGGAATGCCCCGCGGCGGTCATAGCGGACATCGCCACCGATCCCAACGGATCTGTGCTGGAAGTGGGGACGGGAAGGCCGTGTCTGCTCCGCGTGATCGTGAAGGTGGACGGCAAGCTGAAGATCGCTCAGGGCAGCGCATACAGTTTCTACCAGTTTCCGTGGCCGATGGAAGAACGGCTCACCGACAGCGAATGGCGGAAGATGCTGGGTATGATGCCAAATGAGGAGGGCATCGGCGAGGCGGCGGATCTGTCGGGCATGAAACCCGCATGGACTCTGGGATACCGCGTTGAGTAGCGATACGGGCGGACTGGGGAGAAGACTGGCGCAGGCCGCAGCGCTTGGCGTTCTCCTTGCGGCGGTATTGTTTGGCAGGCAGAGCGACGCGCCCCTGCCGGGTTGGATCGACTGGCAGAGCGGGACGGCAGCAGACGCGTCAGGGCGTTACGAGGCGGCGCTGCGGCACAGAGCGGTCAGCGTCTCCTGTGACGGGGCCGTCATATGGAAAACGCCCCGCAAGATCAAAGTGCAGGAGGCCAAATTCGCCGATGTGGACGGAGACGGGGCGGACGAGCTGATCCTGCTCTGCTGGAAGGTGGGACATTTCGGAGAGGATCGTCCTTTCTGGGTGGAGGAGGACGAGAGGACATGGTCGCAGCATCTGTTCGTCTACACTTGTGAGGACGGCGCGCTGCGACCTAAATGGCAGTCCTCCTATATCGGCGTGGAGGCCGCGGCCCTGTCGGTGCGGGGAACGGCCGGGCAGGCGTCTGACGTCTCGGACAGAAGACAGAGGCTTGTGCTGACGGACACGCAGGGCGGGATCAGCAGCTGGCTGTGGGAATCGTGGGGATTTACGCGGGAGGATACGGACATATCGTTCGTGGTTTTCGGGGATAATCTGATCCATGAACCGATCTATCGGTATGGGCTTGACAAAAACGGCGGGAATTTTGACTTTCTGTTTGCGGGAGAAAAGGTGAGGCGGGCAATCGAAGAGAGCGACATTGCCGTCATAAATCAGGAGACGCCCCTTGCGGAGCATCCCGGCGATTACAGCGGTTATCCCAGATTCGGTACGCCCGTGGGCGTGGGAGAGGCGATTGTGGAGGCGGGTTTCGATGCGGTGACGTGCGCCACGAACCATGCGCTCGATCTGGGGGCGGAGGGAGCGGCGTTTACGGAGACGTTTTTTACCTCTCACGGGGTGCGCTGTCTGGGGCTGCGCACAGGGGAGGCGGCGGAGCAGACGGAGGAGCCTGACCGCGCCTATGAACTGATCGCCCGCGGCGGCGCGCGGTTCGCGCTGTTTGATTATACCTATGGCCTGAACGGGGACGCGCAGCCGGGGCAGACGAACAGGCGGGTCTGCGTGCTGGACGATGAGGAGCGGATCAGAAGACAGTTGGAGCAGGCCGGAGCGGAAACGGATGCCGTCATCGTGTTTGTCCATTGGGGGAGCGAATATGCCTCCGAGCCGGACGAGTACCAGAATAAGTGGGCGCGGGTGTTTCTGGAGAGCGGTGTGGACGTGGTGGTCGGAGCGCACCCGCATGTGCTGCAGCCCTGCCGCTTATTGCAGGACGACAGCGGACACGAGACGCTGGTCTACTATTCTCTCGGCAACTATATCAGCGCTCAGAGGGAGGCAAGCTGCGTCAAAGGCGGGGCCGCGCAGTTTCACATAGCGCTCACTGCGGACGGTTACAGGGTGACGGCGTATGAACTGCGCCCGCTTGTCATCACGAGGCGGGAAGACGGAAAGTACACGGTGGATTTTGACGGCTGAAGGCAGTCCTTTTCAGCGCAGGAAATTTGTGGTAAGATATTCACGAAAGCGTGGAAGACAAGGAGGAAAGGCATATGGACAATTATGTAGTTGCGATCGGGCGCGGTTTTGGCAGCGGCGGTAAGGCGATAGGCGTGCAGCTCGCCGGGGAATTGGGGATTCCATGCTATGAGAGGCAGCTTTTGGATATGGCGTCAGAGTACAGCGGAATCAACAAGCAGCTGTTTGCGGAGGTGGATGAGAAACTGCGCGGCAGCTACGCCATGAAACATCTGATGAAGATTCCCTACACCTATGTGGTGGAACCCAGGGACAAGGAATTTACCTCGGACATCAATCTGTTCAACATCCAGTCTGAGATCATCAGAGAGCTCGCCAAGACGGAATCGTTCGTCGTGATCGGCAAGTGCGCGGATTATATTCTGCGGGATGAGCCGCATGTGATCAGCGTCTATGTGGAGGCTCCCGAAAAAGACTGCATAGCGACTGTTATGGACAGGATGCAGGTGTCGGAGAGCCGGGCGAAGGAGCTGGTGCACAAGACGGACAAATACCGGGCGGATTATTACAAGTATTATACGCGGGGAAAGAACTGGAAGGATCCGTTAAATTATGATTTGATGCTTAACAGCTCCAGGATCGGTTGGGATAACTGCGTGAAACTGATCAAGGAGTATGTGAACCTGAAAATGAGCGCATCCGCCCGGTGATGGGCGGAAGATTGAAGAACAGTCGGTTGGCATAGAACAGAGGCTGCTATCGCGGATCCCTTGGAATGTTTCGCTCCAAGGGATCCGGTATGTGACGATAGGAAAGAATGACGCTGAAAATGCGGGAAATATGCGAATGCGTCGATAAATAACATGCGATTCCACCTTAATTCTTTTGACGGCAAGGCTTTGGAATTTCTGGCGTTATCGATGCGAACAAATAGAACAACGCCAATTATTTAAAAGTGCCCCGAAGAATTTGGCGGATGGCAAAACAGCCGCAAAGTGACCGGGCCAAGGAGGACAAGCCTTTATGCCGGTCATAAAAAGAGATCCCTTCAAAGGATAAAAACTTGAATGCTAAATTTAGATTTAATTCATAAAAAATATACAAAAAGAGACAGGATCCATTATAATAACTAACAATATTTAATGAAATTCAGACAATTTACACTGTAGTGGGAGAAGGAAAAATGGAAGATAAGAGATTTGCGATTCTGATCGATACGGACAATATTTCTTCAAAGTATATAGCCGCGATCATGGATGAGATGACGAAACACGGGATCGTCACATACCGCAGGGCCTACGGCGATTGGACAAGCACCCACGCCAAGGGCTGGAAGACAAAGCTCATGGAGAATTCCATCACGCCGATGCAGCAGTTCAGCAACACGGTAGGCAAAAACGCCACGGATTCCACGCTGATCATCGACGCCATGGACATCCTGTATACGGGAAATGTGGACGGGTTCTGCATTGTATCCAGCGACGGCGACTTCACAAGGCTTGCCATCAGGCTCAGGGAATCCGGCATGGCGGTGGTCGGCATGGGCGAGGAGAAGACGCCGCGTTCTTTCAGGACGGCGTGTTCTCAGTTTACTGTGCTGGAGAATCTGATCGACGAGGAGGACGAGGCGCTGCAGGACGACGCCAAGACCACTTCGTCGAAAACCTCGGGGAAGGGAGCCAAGAGTAAGAAGAGTTCGGCCAGGAGCGCGGCGGGCGATAAGGAGTCCGCATCCATCAGTAAGGAAGTGATCGAGAGCGCGATCATAAATATCATTACGGAAAATGAAAATAAGGATAAGAAGACGGGACTTGGGGAGATCGGCAGCAGACTGCTGAACAAATATCCTGATTTTGATGTGCGAAACTATGGTTACAGCCTGCTGTCCCGCTTTTTGGAGGAGATCCCGACTCTGAAACTGGTCAAGAACAACACGCGGCTTAATGTGGAGCTGGCGGCCAACCGGGAGACGGAGGAAGAAGTCACCGACTATATCAAGACGCTTTTGCGGGAACAGGGAAGGAATGGCATCAGGGTAAACGAGCTGAGCAACAGCGTACACCAGAAATATACGCGCTTTAAACCCAAGAATTACGGCTACTCCCAGTTTACGAAATTTTTGCAGGCGATCCCGGGGCTTGAGCTTTACGGCGACGTCAACGCCAGAGAAGTGCGGCTGGCGGAGGAGATGTAATTGGAAGAAAAACGATATAACATGACTTTCTGCATACTGTCGGCGTTGGCGATCGTCATGGTGGTTGCGGGGCATGTCGGCTATAATATCATGACGGTGGGCGACTTGTTCCCCTACTATTCCTTTCATATCCCGCTCTTTATGTTTATATCGGGATATTTCTATCGGGAGTCGGAGGAGGAGCATCCTTTACTTTATATAAAGAAGAAAGTGCGCAGACTGCTTGCGCCGTATCTGATCTGGAATCTGGTCTATGGATTGACCGCGTGGGCGCTTCGCGGGTGCGGTTTTCAGATGGGAGAAGGAGTAAGCCTGAAGACGCTCCTTGTGGACCCTTTTCTGCACGGTTATCAGTACATCTACAATTATGCGGCGTGGTTTGTACCGACGCTGTTTCTGGTGGAGATCTTGAATCTGTCGGCCCGTCTCGTCCTGCGGGAAATTGGGAGAGCGCTTGTATCGCGGTCCGGGCAGGAGAGCGGACAGGGAAAACGGAAGGCGGCGGGACGGACGGTGGGGAACGGGGCGTGTGGCGGCCGGTCGGCGGCGACAGAGTGGATCATGCTGATCGGGAGCCTGATCGTGGGAATGGCGACGGTACAGCTTGCCATCGGCGGACATGTCTGGGGCAATTACAGAGCGGCGGGCAGAATCCTTTTCCTTTTTCCGTGTTACCAGATGGGGCGGTTTTATCATGAAAAATTGGAAAAACATGACACGCTGGGAAATCTGCCGTATTTTGCCGCAGTGATGGGCGTACAGGCCCTTCTTGGCATATGCTGCAACGGGCTGGCGTTCGGCAGTGTGTGGTGCAGCGGGTTTGCCAACGGGCCCATCATCCCATATGTGACGTCTGTGTCAGGTATAGCCTTCTGGCTGCGGGCGGCGAGAGCGCTCACGCCGCTGGCCGAGGGCAGTCAGGCAGTGCGATTCTTGGGACGCAACACTTATGCGGTGATGATGCACCATGTGGCGGCTTTTATGCTGGTCAAGGCGGTGATCGCGCTTGTCGCGGCCTCTACAGGGGCTTGCGCGGATTTTGAATGGGAACAGTTTTACGGGAACATCGATTATTATTATCTCGTGAGAGGGGCGGAGCAGTTTAAGATGGTCTATCTGGCGGCCGGAATCATGCTGCCGCTGGGATTGCAGTACGGCCTGCAGAAGGTCGGAAACCGGTTTGCAATCCGAGAGTGAGTATGCTACGCTATGGGTATATGTTGTTTGTGAGGCGCATTGGCGGCGCTGTATTGATAGGAGGGTCTGAGAGATGGAGGCAATCCCTGTCTACCCTATGGAAGATTTCGGAAACCCGCAGGCGGCGGGGCTGCTGATACTGGCGGTACTGCTGGGAGTCGCGCTGTATGCGGTGCGCTGCCGCAGGGTCCGCGTCTACAACTGGAACGGCGACAGATATATTTATCTGGGACGCGCGGGCATACGCCGAAACGGCGGCGGATACCGGGTGCGCCTCACGGAGCGTATGGCGGATCTGTCCTGCACGACGCTGTACCAAATCTGCCCGTCGCGGTATTTTGTACAAAAAAACAGATATGCGGACATGGAGCTGCGCGCGGGAAAGGCGCGGTGTCTTATGCATGTGGACGAGCGCATGCGGCAGTCGATCTATTACAGATAGCGGGAGAGGGCGGACGGCATGATCACAGTCAGTTTGTGCATGATCGTAAAAAATGAGGAGAATGTGCTGGCGAGATGTCTGGACAGCGTTGCGGATCTGGCGGATGAGATCGTCATTGTGGACACAGGCTCTACGGACGCGACCAGAGAGATCGCGTCGCGGTACACGGACAGGATCTATGACTTTGCGTGGATAGACGACTTCTCGGCGGCGCGCAATTTTGCCTTTTCCAAGGCGAGCATGGACTATATCTATTCCGCGGATGCGGACGAAGTCTTGGACGAGGCAAACAGAGAGGCGTTTCGGCGGCTGAAGGAGACGCTCTTGCCGGAGATAGACATCGTGCAGATGTACTATGCGAACCAGCTTGCCTATGGGACCATCTACAATTTCGACAGGGAACTCAGACCCAAGCTGTTCCGGCGTCTGCGGACGTTTCAGTGGACCGGGCAGATTCACGAACAGGTACGGCTGGAGCCTGTCATCTATGACAGCGACATTGAGATACTGCATATGCCGGAGAATCATCACAAGGACAGGGACTTGGCGGCTTTTGCGCGCATGACGGCGGCGGGAGTCAGATTGGACAAGCGGCTGCATGGCATCTATGCGAAGGAACTTTTTATCTCCGGCGAGGATAAGGATTTTCACGCGGCGGGAGATTTTTTCCGACGATCGTGTCAGGATACGGCGCGCGGTGAGGACGAGATCAAGGAGGCGGCGTGCGTGGCGGCGCGGGCGGCCAGACTGGACGGCGATGCGGCGGATTTTTTCAAATATGCGATGAAGGTGATCGCCTGCGGCGGCTGCGCGGAGATCTGTTGTGAGCTGGGGGAGTATTATCTTCAAAAACAGGATCTTGACGAGGCCGTCGTCTGGTTTTACAACGCCGCCTATGAGACGGAGAGCATTCTGGACATTCGCCGCGGC
This sequence comes from uncultured Lachnospiraceae bacterium, assembly GCA_947632515.1. GTDB lineage: Bacteria > Bacillota > Clostridia > Lachnospirales > Lachnospiraceae > UBA3282. Next base: position 79,670 of record CANRPO010000004.1, on the reverse strand, counting down.
GGTGAGACGGCGCTTGGACGGCTGGCGGATTGCTATCGGATGCTGGGGAATCCGGCGCAGGCAGAAGAGTATGACAGACTTGCCGAAAGCAGCGCCAAGGAGCGCACGGGGCAGGGTGACGCCGTTCGGCGAAAATCGACAGAACAGACAGAGGAGCAAGGGATATGAAGTGGGAAGAAAATGTGCGCAAGGTAGTTCCCTACACGGCGGGAGAGCAGCCGAGGCACAGGGGCGTGATCAAGCTGAATACGAACGAGAGTCCTTACCCGCCGGCCCCGGGGGTGGAGCGCGCGATCGCCGCGCTGGACGCAGAGCAGATGCGCCTGTATCCGGCATTTCCGGAGCAGACGGAGCTGGCGGCGGCGCTGGCCGAATACTATGGGATCGGCAAGGATCAGATCTTTATAGGGGTGGGCTCGGACGACGTACTGAGTCAGGCGTTTCTGACCTTTTTCAACTCAGACAGGCCGGTGCTTTTCCCCGACGTCACTTACTCCTTCTACGATGTGTGGGCGGATCTGTATCGGATCCCGTACAGAAAGCAGCCGCTTGACGCGGCGTTCAGGATCCGCGGGGAAGATTATATGCCCCAAAAGAGCGGCATTGCCTGCGGCGGTATCATTTTTCCCAATCCGAACGCGCCCACCGGCGTGCTGCTGTCTCCTGATGAGGTGGAGGAGATCGTGGCGGCCAACCCGGATGTGGTGGTGATCGTGGACGAGGCGTACATCGACTTCGGGGGGACGAGCTGCCTGCCGCTGACCCGCAGATACGACAATCTTCTGGTGGTGCAGACTTTCTCGAAATCGCGGGCGATGGCGGGTATGCGGATCGGCTATGCCATGGGGAATCCGAAACTGATCGGGTATCTCAATGACGTGAAGTATTCGGTCAACTCCTACACGATGAATTACGCGGCGTTACGGCTCGGCGCAGAGTCCGTGAAGGACGCGGCATACTTCCGCGCGTGCTGCGGGAAGATCGTGGAGACGCGCGAGCGCGCCAAAGAGACGCTTCGTAAGCTGGGATTCACCTTCCCCGACTCATACGCCAATTTTATATTTGCGAGTCACAGGAGCGTCCCCGCGAAGGAGATCTTCGAGCGTCTGAAAGAAAATGACATATATGTCAGACATTGGGACAAGGAGCGCATAGACAACTATCTGCGCATCACCATCGGCACGGAGGAGCAGATGGAGGCGCTGTACGCCGCGCTGGAAAAAATATGCGGATAGAGCGCGGGTGAATCAAGTTTTGCGGGAAATGGACATATACTATACAGGTACACACAAACGGAAAGGGTAACGAACAGTATGGAAAAATTAGCGGCGGCGTTTGCGGCTACATTAGGGAAGTATGTATCGAAGGAAATTGTTGTGTTTATCATCTCGATGATTCCGATTCTGGAGCTGAGAGGCGGGCTGATCGTGTCCAAACTGATACAGGTCCCGATCACCACAGCGGTACCGCTGTGTATCGTGGGGAATATCATTCCGATCCCTTTTATCCTGCTTTTTATCAAGCGGATATTTCAGTGGATGAAGAAGATCAGGATCTGCCGCGGACTGATCGAAAAGCTGGAGAACCGCGCCATGAGCAAAAGCGACAGCATCAAAAAGTACGAATTCTGGGGACTGGTGCTCTTCGTGGGGATCCCGCTGCCGGGCACGGGCGCGTGGACGGGTTCGTTGATCGCGGCGCTTTTGGAGGTGGATTTCAAGAAAGCGATCCTGGCGGAACTTCTCGGTATCATCCTGGCGACGGTCATCATGTCGATCTTTTCCTATGGACTTTTGGGGGCGTTGATGCATTAACGGAACGGCAGGCGGCCTATAGCGGCCGCCGAAACGGAACAGACAATGGATAAGAAGAAAAAAAGATCCGTCATTCTCATCTGCGTGTGTATTCTTGCGGCGCTCACAGTCGTCGGGGCGGCGGTCCTGTCTGCAGCGCGGCCGGGGCAGAGCGACAATCTGGCGCGCATGCGGGGCGTCATTGCCACCAGCGACAGCGCGGAGAACGAGGATTTGACGGCGGACAAGGCGATCGACGGCGACGACGAGGATCGGGCGTCCCGCTGGTCCAGCAAAAATGACAGCGAGAGCGCCGCGCACTATATTGAACTGGAGTTTCCGAAAGAAATTTCAGTTTCTTTTGTTGTCCTGAAATGGGAGCGGCGAAACGTCACTTCCTACGCGCTGGAGGGCTCTCTAAACGGTGAGGACTGGGGCGTGCTGTGCACTTTTGACACGGCGCCGGTGGAGAAAAATCAGGAGATCGCGCTGGATAAAGCCGCACGCGTCAAATATCTGCGGCTTTGTACCTACCGGGTGTCTGACAGCGAGGCGGACTATTCCAATCTCTACAAGAATGTGTCGCTCTATGAGCTGGAGGTTTATGCGGACAAGCCGGCGGCCTATCTTCTGGGCGAGCCGTCGGTGGGACTGGACGAGGACGGCGGCAGATACCTTGTGATGCCGCAGGCGCCGGACGGTTACGAAGTCGCCTGCCTGGGCGCGGACTATGAGCAGGTGGTGGGCGCGGACGGAACGATCTATCCCACGATTCAGGAAAAAGAGGTGACGGTGGGCTTTCGGGTGACGAATGCGCATGATCCCTCGGATACGAGAGAAGTCGCCCGCACGCTCACGGTGCCGGCCTGCGGCGAGATGGGAGAAGACACGGCGGCGGTGGATCTCGCCGAGGCGCAGGAGCGGCAGTATAACGGATGCCCCCGGGTGATCCCGGCGCTGGCGGAGTGGCGCGGCGGACAGGGAGAGTTGGAACTGGCGGCAAACGGCAGCCTGAGAGTCGTCGTGCAGGAAGAAACCGAACTGCGGCAGGTGGCGGAACTTTTTGCCGGGGAATGCGGTACGCTGGCGCCGAATGGCGTACGGGTCGAGTTTGGCAGCCTGCAGGATGCGCGGGCCGGCGATCTGTATCTTGGCTATGCGGACGTCGCTGAGGGTCTGGGCGAAGAGGGCTATACGTGCGACATAAACGACATGTGTGTCATAAAGGCAGAGACGGCGACGGGGGCGCGTTGGGGTATGGTGACGGTCCTGCAGCTCTTGGCGCAGAGCTGCGCGCAGTCGGGGACGTGCGCGCTCCCACGGGGGCAGATACGGGACTATCCGCTGTACGCAGTGCGGGGATTCGGTATCGATGTGGCGCGTAAGCCGGTCTCGATGGAAACGCTCTTTGCCATACTGGAAGAGATGTCCTACTATAAGATGAATGATCTGTCGATCCACTTGAACGACAATGTGATCCTGAGTACCAGCGGGCTGACCGATTCCCCGGAGGAGGCCATGACGGCGGACAGCGCGTTCCGGCTGGAATCGGACGTGGCAAATGAAAAAGGGGAGCGGCTGACCTCGTCGGACTACGCCTATACAAAGGAGCAGTTTGCACAGTTTGTGGAGACGGCGCAATCCTGCTATGGGGTGACAGTAGTGCCCGAGATCGACACGCCGGCGCACGCCCTGTCCGTCACCAAGCTGTATCCGGATTATGCGCTGGGCGGTACGCCGGAGTCGGTGGATCAGATCGACTTGGACAACGAGGATGCGGTGGCTCTTGTCAGGGAGATCTGGCAGGAGGCGCTTGTGGGCGGGAGGGCGGCCTTCAAGGGCGCGCGGATCGTCAACATCGGCATGGACGAATACTATGGGGATGGGGAACAGTATCGGCGCTATGCGGGCGAGATCGCGGATCTGGCGCGCGCGCAGGGCAAGACGGTGCGCATGTGGGGGAGCCTGAGCAATATGGCGGGCAGTACCATGCCGAGCCCCCGGCGGCTGCAGATGAATCTGTGGAGTACCGTGTGGGCCGATCCGCGGGAAATGTACGAGGCGGGCTATTCCCTGATCAACATGCAGAACAATCATCTGTATGTGATCCCCGGCGGCGGCTACGATCATTTGGACAACGAGGAGCTTTACGATAACTGGGAGCCGAACAGATTCTACGATTACGACACGCTGGAGATCATTCCCCGTTACTCTGCGCAGATGTTGGGCGCGGCGTACATGATCTGGAACGATATGGCGGGCAGACTGGACGTGGGGATCAGCGAGTATGACTTGTATGAACGTTTCGGGGAACCGCTGGCGGTGCTTAGCAGTAAGCTGTGGGGCGAGACGACGGCGGAGTACGGAGTCTTCGTCAGGCAGGCGGACGAGACGGCGGATGCACTGTACGGCGTCAGAGGACGGGAAAATCTCGTCTGCGGAGACGATTTAGGGATCGAACCGGTTTACGAGGTGCAGATCGGTGTGCGCTTGGATGAGGACGCCGCGGGAGAACAGGTGATCGCGGAGAGCGACGGCGCGTACGGCGAGTGGGCTTTCTACGCGGCGACGCCGGAAAACGGCAAGGTCGGTTTCGCCAGAGAGGGGAGACTGTACGAGTGGGATTACGCGCTGCCCTGCGGCGAGCAGATCCGTCTTTCCGTGGTGGGAGAACAGGGGCGGACGACGCTCTATGTGAACGGCGCGTCTGTGGGGACGCTGGGCAGCAGCGAGCCTTTCGAGGAGCATGCGACCTTCGTGTTTCCCATCGGGCAGATCGGGGAACTGACGGGACGGTTTCAGGGCGAGATCACGCTGTTTCGCTGGAAGAGCCGCAGCGGTACAGAGCATGAACTGATCAATGATTCCATGCAGGCCGTATTGACGCCGTAGGACGGCGCAGCGTGAAAACAGGATCCGGGGACGCGAAAGAGACAGTGGGGGAGGAAAGGATGACAGAGGCATATTCAGACTTTGCACAGGTGTACGACACCTTTATGGACGAAACGCCCTACGAGGAATGGTGCGACTATCTGATAAAGCTGTTGGAAAAACACCGTGTGGAAGAGCAAAATGAAAGCGACACAGGCGTCATATCTGAGAATCTGCGGCAGGAAAGAAACACCATTCTGGACCTGGGCTGCGGTACGGGCACGCTGACGGAGCTGCTTGCCGGGCGCGGCTATGACATGATCGGCGTCGATAACGCGCAGGAGATGCTGCAGATCGCCATGGACAAGCGCGAACGGTCCGGGCTTGACATTCTCTATCTTATGCAGGATATGCGCTCCTTTGAACTGTACGGCGCGGTGGGCGCGGTCATCAGCGTGTGCGACAGCGTCAATTATCTGCTGACGGAGGAGGACGTGACGAAGACTTTTCGGCTGGTTGACAATTATCTTCTGCCGGAGGGGCTTTTCATCTTTGATTTCAACACGGTATACAAGTACGAGGTCGTGATCGGGGACGCCACCATCGCGGAGAACCGCGAAGAGTGCAGTTTCATCTGGGACAACTACTATCACGAAAAAGAGCAGATCAACGAGTACGATCTGACCGTCTTTGTGCGGGAGGACAGCGGGAAAGAGCTGTACAGACGTTTTCAGGAGACGCACTATCAGCGGGGGTATCAGCTTGCGCAGATGCGTGCCTGCGTGGAGCGGGCGGGACTTCGATTTGTGGAGGCGGTGGATGCGGACACCCACGGGGAGGTCACGGACGCAAGCCAGCGCATTTATATCGTGGCGCGCAAGGCATAAAGCGGATAGACAGGGATAGCGGGACGGTCTTGCCCGGAGGTCTGTCCCGGAAAGGATGGAGAGATATGGAAGATTATATGGTGAGGGCGACCGCGGCAAACGCACAGATACGCGCTTTTGCCGTCACATCGAGAGAGACGGTGGAGTATGCGAGACAGGCGCATGACTTAAGCCCCGTGGTGACGGCGGCGCTGGGGCGGCTGTTGACGGGCGGGGTGATGATGGGCAGTATGCTCAAGGGAGAGAAAGATCTGCTGACGCTTAAGGTGAGCGGCGACGGCCCCGTTCACGGTCTGACCGTGACGGCGGACGCTTATGGGCATGTAAAAGGGTATGCCGACTGTCCGCAGGCTATGATGCCGCCCAGCAGTGCGGGCAAGCTGGACGTGGGCGGCGTGATCGGGGCAGGCGCGCTCACGGTCATCAAAGATATGGGCTTAAAGGAGCCCTACTCCTCGACCATCGAGCTGACCACAGGGGAGATCGGGGACGATCTGACCTACTACTTCGCGGCCTCCGAACAGATTCCGTCAAGCGTTGCGCTTGGCGTTCTGATGGAGAGAAACAACACTGTGAAGCAGGCGGGCGGTTTCATCCTTCAGCTTATGCCCTTCACCGGTGAGGAGGTGGTCGGCAGATTGGAAGAGAAACTGAAAGATATGCCGCCCGTCACCGCCATGCTGGAGGCGGGAGATACGCCTGAGCAGATCCTTGAGAGAGTCCTTGGGGATATGGACTTGGAGATGGCCGGCACGACGCCCGTACAATTTCGGTGTAATTGCAGCAGGAAACGTGTGGAGAAGGTGCTTTTCAGCCTCGGCAGGAAGGAACTGCAAAGTCTGATCGACGAGGGGAAAGGGGCGGAACTGCACTGTCATTTCTGCAATACCGACTATGCCTTTACGACGCAGGAACTGCGGGAGATTGGCAGGCGCGCCTGAGGACGGGCAGGGACGCCGTCAAAATAAGGCGCGCAGACAGTTATAAAAAATGGCAATATAGGCACTATAAAGAATAGCGCGGCGGCGCGGTAAGTATTCAGAAAAGGAAGGTGGCAGCCATGAAACATGGATTTGTCAAGGTGGCGGCGATGACCCCGAAGATCAGGGTCGCCGACCCCGTATACAACGCGAAAGAGATCTGTAAAGGCATTGAGGAGGCGGATGCGAAGGGCGCAAAGATCGTCGTGTTTCCCGAGCTGTGCCTGACGGGCTACACCTGTGGGGATCTGTTCTTGCAGGAGCTGCTGTTGGAGCAGGCGAAGGAGGCGCTGCGCAAGGTCACGGAGGCGACGGAGGGCTGCGATGCGCTGGTGTTTGTGGGACTGCCTTTGGAGAGAGACTGTAAGCTCTACAACGTGGCGGCGGCGCTGCAGAACGGAGAACTGTTAGCTTTTATTCCCAAAAAATATATCCCCTCCTATGCGGAGTTCTACGAGACGAGGCATTTCACGGCGGGGGAGGAGAGTGTGCGGGAGATCCTTTTCGATGAGAAGAAGGTGCCCTTCGGCATCAACATTCTGTTTGCGGCGGACGCGCCCTGCGGTCTTACGGTGGGATGCGAGCTGTGCGAGGACATTTGGGCGCCGTTGTCGCCGGCCCTTGCGCATACGCTGGCGGGCGCTACGGTGATCGCTAACCTGTCGGGTTCCGACGAGACGGTGGGCAAAGATGAGTACAGAGAACTTTTGGTGAAATGTTCCAGCGCGAAACAGATCGCGGCCTATCTGTACGCCTCGGCGGGCGAAGGGGAGTCCACGCAGGATCTCGTGTTCGGCGGTCACAACATCATCGCGGAGAATGGGACGATCCTTGCGGAGGCAAAACGGTTTGCGCCGGAAAACATTTACGCGGACATCGACGTTCACAGACTGCGCCATGAGCGGCGCAGGATGTCCACTTTTCCATCCAAAAATAACGACAGTTATACAATCATACCGATCCATATGGAGGAGGAGGATACCGCTCTGGAGCGGGTCTTCAACGCGCAGCCTTTCGTGCCGGCCGACCGCACGGAGCGGGAGAAACGCTGCGAGGAGATCCTGTCGATCCAGTCTTACGGATTGAAGAAACGTTATGAGCACACGGGGTGCCAGTCTGCGGTGATCGGCGTCTCGGGCGGTCTGGACTCCACGCTGGCGCTGCTTGTCACTGCCCGCGCCTTCGACATGCTGGGGCTTGCGCACGGACAGATCACGGCGGTGACGATGCCCTGTTTCGGCACCACGGACAGGACTTACGCCAACGCGTGCAAGCTGGCGCGCACGTTGGGCGCGACGCTTCAGGAGATCGACATCAAGGAGGCCGTGACTGTCCATTTCAAGGATATTGGGCAGAGCATGACGCAGCATGACGTGACCTATGAGAACGGACAGGCCAGAGAGCGCACGCAGATTTTGATGGACATTGCCAACCGCACGGGCGGTCTGGTCATCGGCACCGGGGACATGTCGGAGCTGGCGCTGGGCTGGGCCACCTACAACGGCGATCATATGTCCATGTACGGAGTGAACGCCGGCGTGCCGAAGACGTTGGTACGTCATCTGGTGCAGTACTACGCGGACACCTGTGACAGCGCTGAACTGCGCATGGTGCTGCTGGACGTACTTGACACGCCTGTCAGCCCAGAGCTTTTGCCTCCCGTGGACGGCGCGATCTCGCAGCGGACGGAAGATCTGGTGGGCCCCTACGAACTGCACGACTTTTTCCTGTACTATATGCTGCGCTGCGGTTTTGAGCCGGCGAAAATATACCGCATTGCCTGCCGTTCCTTCCAGGGAATATATGACAATGGCGTCATATTAAAGTGGCTCAAAACCTTTTACAGACGATTCTTCGCGCAGCAATTCAAGCGTTCGTGCGTGCCGGACGGGCCGAAAGTCGGCAGCGTGGCTCTCTCGCCCCGGGGCGATCTGCGCATGCCCTCCGATGCCTGCGCAGAGATCTGGCTGAGACAGGCGGAGGAACTGTAGCCGCCGTCCTGCCATCATTTGCTCTCAGTGTCGCCTTCGTTTTCCAACGCCTTGTTGAGCGAGGCGGTGATGGCGTCCAGAAGGATCATGGAGGTATACTTGCTGTCGTCGGGATAGGTGACGCCCTCAAGGCTCTGGTTGACAATGATCTGATCGGCCAGATCCTCAAAGGAGGGCTGGATCAGGGGGTACATTGCGGCTACCGCATCGTCCAGATTGATGAGGCGTATGGAGTTGATGTTTTTCTCGTCAACAGTCACTTCGATCTCCACAACGTTGTCGTTCAGGATCAGGGACGTCGTATACACACCGGGTATGTAAGTGTTCTCTGTCGTCTGTGTCACTGTCGACATGGTTTCGCGTTTCTCTTCCTTCGGCAGGAACATGATGATGAGCAGAACGATGAAAAGGATACCGAGCACGGCAAAAATTCCGGTATATATTAACTCTTTGACATGAAGCACGATAATTTTTGTTTTGGAACTCATAGGATATCCCCGTATAAAATCTTTTTTATAATGTATGAGGGTCGCGGGGGGATTATGCCATGCCGGCGGAAATCAAGAGAGGGTATCCGCTTGGGCGGCGTGGGAGTTTTGCACACGCCGATTGACAAACCGTTCGGTTCAATGGTATTCTGATACAGGGCAAAGGCGTTCTTATTCGATGGGGTAGGAATGTCTTTTTTCGTGTATAGTCTAGGAAGGATTTATGTGGGAGTCGGGACCGGACTCGGAGAAAGGAAGGAGATCATGAGAAAGAATTACACCAAACAGGATATTATCAGACTGGTAGAAGAAGAGGACGTTGAGTTTATTCGTCTGCAATTTACGGATATTTTTGGCAATCTGAAAAATATGGCGGTGACCGCAAGCCAACTGGAAAAGGCGCTGGACAACGGCTGCATGTTCGACGGTTCCTCCATCGAGGGATTTGCGAGGATCGAGGAGTCCGATATGTGCCTGCACCCCGATCTCAGCACGTTTGAAATTTTCCCGTGGCGTCCCCAGCAGGGAAAGGTGGCCAGGCTGATCTGCGACGTGTACAGACCCAACGGAGAGCCTTTTGAGGGCGACCCAAGATATATCTTGAAACGGGCCATCGGGGAGGCGGAAAAGCTGGGTTACTCCTTCGAGGTCGGGCCGGAGTGCGAGTTTTTCCTGTTTGATATGGATGAGAACGGGCGGCCCACCACGATCACCAGCGAAAAGGCGGGATATTTCGATCTGGGGCCTGTGGATTTTGGGGAGAACGCGAGGAGAGACATCGTGCTGACGCTGGAAGACATGGGATTCATCATCGAGGCATCCCATCACGAGATCGCGCCGGCACAGCACGAGGTGGACTTCGAGCATGACGAGGCGTTGTCCACGGCGGACAATATCATGACTTTTAAGCTGGCGGTCAAGACCATCGCCAAGAGGCATGGCCTGCACGCGACTTTTATGCCCAAACCGACCTGCGGCGTGAACGGTTCCGGCATGCACATCAACATGGCATTATTTAAGAACGGCAGGAATATTTTTATAGACGAAAGCGATCGGTTTCGTTTGAGCAGGGAGGCTTACTATTTTATCGGCGGTATCATGCAGCACATGAAGGGGATCACAGCCATCACCAATCCCCTTGTCAATTCGTACAAGAGACTTGTGCCCGGCTATGAGGCGCCCGTCTACATCGCCTGGAGCGTGACGAACCGCTCCCCGCTGATCAGGATCCCGGCCACCCATACGGGCGGCGTCAGGATCGAACTGCGCTCTCCCGATCCGTCGGCGAATCCGTATCTGGCGCTGGCGGTGTGCCTTCGCGCCGGTCTGGACGGCGTCGTCAATAAGATCATGCCTCCCAAGTGCATCGAGGGCAATATTTTTGAGATGAGCGACGAGAAACGGGCCGAGAACGGGATCAAGGAGCTGCCGGGCACGCTGATCGAGGCGATCCACTACATGGAGAAGGACGCGCTGATCAGGGATGTGCTGGGCGGCCACGCATATGAGAGATATATCGCGGCGAAGAAGGAGGAGTGGCACCGTTATCGCTCTCAGGTGACGGCGTGGGAGATCGACGAGTATCTGAATAACTATTGATCTTTCATCTGTTTTGCTGCACGAAAGAAATTTTGGAGGACAGGAGGTGAGCGTGTGACCAACATTATCGTGGTGCTGCCGAAACTGGAAGACGCCAAGGGCATCCGCAGTATGCTGATGAAAAACGGTTTTCAAGTGACTTTGGCCTGCTCCACAGGCGCGCAGGCGTTAAGTCATCTGCGGGACTTGAGCGACGGTATCGTTATATGCAGCTACAAAATGGCGGACATGATCTATACGGAGCTGCACGATTGTCTCCCCGATGGATTCGACATGCTCTTACTGGCCTCCCGGGCGGTGCTGGATGAGCAGAGACGCAGCGACATTGTGAGTCTTGCCATGCCGTTCAAGGTGTACGACCTGATCAACACGGTGGACATGATGAGTCAGGCCGCTATGCGAAAGAGGCGCAGGGAGCGGTCGAAACCGAAAAAGCGCAACCCGGAGGAGGAAGAACTGATCCGGCAGGCGAAAGAACTTCTGATGGGGCGCAACCACATGACGGAGGAAGAGGCTCACCGCTACATCCAGAAATCCAGTATGGACAGCGGTACAAACATGGCGGAGACGGCTCAGATGGTGCTGACGATGATGAAGTGAGACGGACGGATGCATAGCATTTTTTGCGCAGAATGATGCATTTTATGTGTTTTAAATGTTTTTCGACTGTGATATGATGTGAACATGAAACGCGCCGTTTAAACAGCGGTGGAATCAATGAGTGAACCATACGGGAAAGGCGGGGATCCTATGAAGTTTACAAAGATGCAGGGCTGCGGCAACGATTATATCTATATCAACGGGTTTGAAGAACATGTTTCGCAGGAGGATAAGCCGGCGCTGGTGCGGCGTATCAGCGACAGGCACTTCGGCGTCGGCGGCGACGGGGCGATCTTTATCAATCCGTCCGGGGAGGCGGATTTTGAGATGGAGATGTACAACGCGGACGGCAGCCGTGCGGAGATGTGCGGCAACGGGATCCGATGCGTGGCGAAGTATGTCTATGATCGCGGACTGACGGACAAAACCGACATAAGCGTTGTAAGCTGCGGCAGGATCAAGTACTTGCAGCTTTTCCTGAAAAATGGAAAGGTGGACACGGTAAAGGTCAATATGGGAGCGCCCATCCTGACCGCGGAGGAGATTCCTGTCAAACCGCTGCCCGGCAAAGAGGGGCAGCGCATCGTGGACGAGGAGATCGAGGTGCAGGGCAAGACATATAAAATGACATGCGTGTCGATGGGAAATCCCCATGCGGTCGTATTTGTGGATGACGTGGAGCATCTGGAGATCGAGAAGATCGGCCCTTATTTTGAAACCCACGAGCGATTCCCCCAAAAGACCAACACGGAGTTTGTGAAAGTGCTGGATCGCAGTACGGTGCAGATGCGCGTGTGGGAGCGCGGCACGGGGGAGACGCTGGCCTGCGGCACGGGCTGCTGCGCGACAGTGACGGCCTGTATCTTAAACGGTTTGACGGATAACACGGTTACTGTTAAACTATTAGGTGGCGAGATTGAGATCACATGGGACGGTTCTGACGGAGCGGTCTATATGACAGGTCCCGCAGTCACCGTATTTGACGGGGAGTTTCCGGCATAGCGGCTGTTGTAAGCGGCTTGCGGGGTGGGGCCGATCGACAGTCCGTGGCCTGTGATACAGGAAAGGAAATGATAAAATGGTAAAAGTGAACGATAACTATCTGAAATTACCTGGCAGCTATCTTTTCAGCACGATAGCGAAGAAGGTCAACGCCTATACGGCGGCGCATCCTGATAAGAAGATCATCAGACTGGGCATCGGCGACGTGACGCAGCCCCTGTCCCCGGCTGCCATAAGCGCGCTGCACAGTGCGGTGGACGAGATGGCGGACGCGGCCACATTCCGCGGCTATGCGCCTGATCTGGGCTATGAGTTTTTGCGGACGGCGATTGCGGACAACGATTACAAAGCGAGAGGCTGTCAGATCGAGGCGGACGAGATCTTCGTGTCGGACGGCGCGAAGTGCGACTCCGGCAACATTCAGGAGATCTTTGCGCTGGACAATAAGATCGCGGTCTGCGATCCGGTATACCCCGTCTATGTGGATACCAACGTGATGGCGGGCAGGACGGGTACCTATGACGCGAACACCGGCGTCTGGAGCGACGTGGTCTACATGCCGTGTACGGCGGACAATGCTTTCGCACCGGAGCTGCCGAAGGTTGTGCCGGATCTGATCTATCTGTGTTTTCCCAACAATCCGACAGGCTCGACGATCACTAGGGCGCAGCTGCAGGAGTGGGTGGACTATGCCAACAAAAACGGCTCCGTGATCATTTACGACGCGGCGTACGAGGCATACATATCCGAGGAAGATGTGCCGCACACCATCTACGAGTGCGAGGGCGCAAGAGCCTGCGCCATCGAGCTGCGGTCCTTCTCGAAGAACGCGGGCTTTACCGGGGTGCGTCTGGGCTTTACCGTGATTCCGAAGGAGCTGAAAGTGGGGGATGTGGCGCTGCATGATCTGTGGGCGAGACGCCACGGCACGAAGTACAACGGCGCGCCCTACATCATCCAGAGAGCGGGCGAGGCGGTGTACAGCGAGGCCGGCAAACGGGAGACGAAGGAACTGGTCGCCTACTATATGAAGAACGCGGCCTACATCCTGAACGGTCTGAGGTCTGCGGGTTTCACCGTGTCAGGCGGTGTGAACGCGCCCTATATCTGGCTGAAAGCGCCGAACGGTATGACGAGCTGGGAATTTTTCGATTATCTGTTGGAGAATGTGAACGTAGTCGGCACGCCGGGATCGGGATTCGGGCCCAGCGGCGAGACCTACTTCCGTCTGACGGCCTTCGGCAGCTACGAGAATACCGTGGAGGCGGTGGACAGGATCAAGGGGATGTCCCTGTAGGGAAATGGGACAAATTGCCTATTGCAAAATATGTCGTATTTTGTTACGCTGACTGCGGTATCGCGTGAGTAAATACAGCGCGGTATCGTACAGAAATGTTTTCTTATGTGAGGAGGAAAAGTAAAATGGAGAATTCGGCGGCAAACGCGGCGGCGGCAGGATTTCTGATCGTGTGGTACATTGTGATCCTTGCGCTGGCCGTCCTGATGCTGGTGGCAAACTGGAAGATTTTTGTGAAGGCCGGAAAACCCGGCTGGGGAGCGATTGTACCGTTCTATAACACGTATTGTCTGTTTGACATGTCCTTCGGCAACGGGTGGCTGTTCCTGCTGACCTTTGTTCCGTGCGTGGGCACTGTCATGGCGATCATCATGTATGTGAAGTTGGCGCAGGCGTTCGGCAAGAGCGGCGGTTTTGCGGTAGGTTTGATCTTCCTGCCCGTGATTTTCCTGCCGATTCTTGGATTCGGCGACGCGGAGTATATCGGCCCCGCGTAAAACTTAGAGTCTGAGCGAAAAATGTACGAACAGGCAGCCTTTGTATTTTTTTGAAAACAAAGGTTGCTTTTTCGTTATATTTGTGTTATACAGAATATGTTAGTATATATGGATTAGTGTATACACGGATAAAATCGGCGCAGCCGCATATACTGACAGAGCCGGACAGCGATCTGTCCGCGTTTCGATGACACAGAGAAATGCAGTGAAGGAGACTCGCCCTACGGAAAACGACAGGAATACGGCGCCGCCGACTGAGAGCGCCGTTCGCGGGAAGTTCGGACCGGGAACGCTCCGGAGCAGATTATCTGAACCGCATCTTATTCTGCACAGATGCGTTAGGATAGTCCGTTGCACGCGTTAAGTGCTTTGAGAGGGTAAGGCGGTGTACGCGTCTTGTCGGAGACGGCGGCTTACCAATGCGGGTGGTACCGCGGATGATCAGAATATCCGTCCCGGAATACAGAGATGTATTCCGGGATTTTTTTGCGTATCGGCAGAGCCGCCCGGGAAACTGCGGCAGAATGATAGAATGAATGATATAATGCAGGAGGAAACACTATGACAATGAAGAACATTTACAGGGACGTAACCTTACGGCAGATCGGCGAGGACGACATCGGCAGGGAGATCCGCGTGGCGGGCTGGATCGAGAATATCAGGGATCACGGCGGCGTGTCCTTCGTGGATCTGCGCGATATGTACGGCGTGCTGCAGATCGTCATGCGCGACACCACGCTGTTAAACGGACTCTCGAGAGAGATGAGCGTGTCCGTGGAAGGGCTGGTGGAGCACAGGGACGAGGAGACTTACAATCCCCGCATCCCCACAGGCACGATAGAGTTGGAGGCGCACAAGGTGGATGTGCTGGGCAAGGTCTATAAGCAGCTGCCCTTCGAGATCATGACCTCCCGGGAGACGAGGGAGGAGGTGCGCTTGAAATACCGCTATCTCGATCTGCGCAACCAGAAGGTGAAGGACAATATCATTTTCCGCTCTCAGGTGATCGCCTATCTGCGGGAGAAGATGACGGAGCTGGGGTTTCTGGAGATCCAGACGCCGATCCTGTGCGCCTCCTCGCCGGAGGGAGCCAGAGACTATATCGTTCCCTCCAGAAAGTACAAGGGGAAATTCTACGCGCTGCCCCAGGCGCCGCAGCAGTATAAGCAGCTTTTGATGGTGTCGGGATTTGACAGATATTTCCAGATCGCGCCCTGTTTTCGGGACGAGGACGCCAGAGCGGACCGCTCGCCGGGGGAGTTTTACCAGCTGGATTTCGAGATGAGTTTCGCCACCCAGGAAGATGTGTTCCGCGTGGGGGAGGAAGTGCTGTCGGCCACCTTTGAGAAGTTTGCGCCGGAGGGGTATGCGGTGACGCAGGCGCCCTACCCGGTCATCAGTTATAAGCAGGCGATGTTGGAGTTCGGCACGGACAAACCGGATCTGCGCAACCCGCTCAGGATCATTGACTTGACAGAATTTTTCCAGGCCTGCACCTTCAAGCCTTTCCACGGCAGAACGGTCCGCGCCATCAAGGTCCACGCGGAGATGTCCAAGGGTTTTCACGAGAAACTGCTGAAATTCGCGGTGGATATGGGTATGGGCGGACTCGGCTATCTGGAAGTGGCGGAGGATAGGAGCTACAAGGGGCCCATCGACAAGTTTATCCCGGAGGAGAAAAAGGGAGAACTGGCGCAGCTGGCACAGCTTGCCGCGGGAGATACGATCTTTTTTATCGCGGACAAGGAAGAGAAAGCGGCGTACTATGCGGGGCAGATCCGCAATGAGCTGGGACGGAAACTGGATCTGATCGAGAAGAACGCTTACCGTTTCTGCTATGTCAATGATTTCCCGATGTTTGAGCTGGATCCCGACACGAAACAGATCGGGTTTACGCACAATCCCTTTTCCATGCCGCAGGGCGGTCTGGAGGCGCTTAACACGAAAGATCCGCTGGAGGTGCTCGCCTATCAGTACGATATAGTGTGCAACGGCGTAGAGTTGTCCTCGGGCGCGGTCCGCAACCACGACATGGAGATCATGGTCAGGGCCTTTGAGATCGCGGGTTATGATGAGGAGACGCTGAAAAATAAATTCGGCGCGCTCTATAACGCTTTCCAGTTCGGCGCGCCGCCGCACGCGGGTATGGCGCCCGGAGTGGACCGCATGATCATGCTGCTCAGAAATGAGGAAAATATCAGGGAGGTCATCGCTTTCCCCATGAGCGGAACGGCGCAGGATCTCATGTGCGGCGCGCCGAACGACGTGACGGAACAGCAGCTGCGCGAAGTGCATATCAAGATCAGAAGTTAAGAGAGACAGGAGGGCGTCATGGCAAATATTATAAGCGACGAGACAATAGAGTATGTCGGCATTCTGGCGAAACTGGAACTGTCCGACGAGGAGAAGGAGCGGGCCAAGTCAGACATGGGAAGGATGCTCGACTATATCGACAAGCTGGGCGAGCTGGACACGGAGGGCGTAGAGCCCATGTCCCATGTGTTTCCGGTGCAGAATGTATTCCGTGAGGACGTCGTGACGAATGGAGATACGCGGGAGGCGCTGCTGACCAACGCGCCGGAGCAGAAGGACGGCATGTTTATGGTGCCGAAGACTTTTGAGTAGAGAAAGAGGAGAACTGTATGAGTATCATAGATATGACGGCGGCGGAGCTGGCGGCTGCGATCAGGGAGGGAAAGACCACCGCTGTGGACGCTGCAGAGGCCATGCTGGAACGCATAGAGGAGCAGGATAAGCTCTACAACTGTTATGTGACGGTAGACGCGGAGGGCGCGCTGGCGCAGGCGAGAGCGGTGCAGGCGAAGATCGAGGCGGGTGAGCTTACGGGCAGACTGGCGGGCGTGCCCGTAGCGATTAAGGACAATATGTGCACGGCGGGGCTGCTCACCACCTGTTCTTCCAAAATACTGTACAATTTCGTGCCGACCTACACGGCGGAGGCGGTGCGGAATCTGCAGAAGGCGGGGGCGGTGCTTTTGGGGAAGACGAACATGGATGAGTTCGCCATGGGTTCCACTACGGAGACTTCCGCCTACGGGGTGACGAAAAATCCTTGGAATACGGAGCATGTGCCGGGCGGTTCCTCGGGAGGTTCGGCGGCCGCAGTGGCGGCGAAGGAGTGCTTTTATGCGCTTGGCTCCGACACGGGCGGTTCCATCAGACAGCCCGCGTCCTACTGCGGCACGGTGGGGATGAAACCGACCTACGGCACGGTGTCCCGCTACGGGCTGATCGCCTACGGCTCTTCGCTGGATCAGATCGGGCCGCTCACCAGGGATGTGACCGACTGCGCCGCAGTGCTGGAGGTTATCGCCTCCCACGACGAGAAAGATTCCACTTCCATAGAGAGGCAGGACACGGACTTTACGGCGGCGCTGATCGACGACGTGAAGGGAATGCGCATCGGCATTCCTAACGATTACTTTGGGGACGGACTGGACGGCGAGGTGAAGGAGGCGGTGCTGGCGGCGGCGAAGACGCTGGAGGATAAAGGCGCCGTGGTGGAGCGCTTTGATTTGAGTCTGGTGGAGTACGCGATCCCCACCTACTACACAATCGCCGCGGCGGAGGCCAGCTCCAATCTGGAGCGGTTTGACGGCATCAAGTACGGCTACCGCACGAAAGAGTATGCGGGACTGCACAACATGTACAAGAAATCCCGCTCGGAGGGATTCGGTGAGGAAGTGAAACGCCGCATTATGCTGGGTTCTTTCGTGCTGAGTTCCGGCTACTACGACGCCTATTATCTGAAGGCGCTGCGGGTCAAGGCGCTGATCAAGAAGGCGTTCGACGAGGCGTTTGCGAAATACGACGTGATCTTAGGCCCGGTGGCGCCCACCACAGCCCCCAGGCTGGGCTCCAGCCTTGCAGACCCCATTAAGATGTATCTCGGCGACATCTACACCATCGCCGTGAATCTGGCGGGGCTGCCGGGTATCAGCCTGCCCTGCGGGACTGACAGAAACGGTCTTCCTATCGGCCTGCAGCTGATCGGGGATTGTTTTCAGGAGAAGAAACTGATCCGGGCGGCATATACTTATGAGAGAGCGCGGGGCGCGTTCCCGACTGCGGAAAAGGAGGTGGGCTAAATGGCGACAGAATACGAGACAGTCATCGGTCTGGAGGTGCATGTGGAACTGGCCACCAAGACGAAGATCTTCTGCGGCTGTTCCACCGCTTTCGGCGCGGAGCCGAACACACAGACATGTCCGGTGTGTACGGGAATGCCCGGCTCTCTGCCTGTGCTGAACAGACAGGTTCTGGAGTACGCCATCGCGGTGGGACTTGCCACCAACTGTGAGATCACCCGCTATGCGAAGTTCGACAGGAAGAACTACTTTTACCCCGATAACCCGCAGAACTATCAGATCTCCCAGCTCTATCTGCCGATCTGCAGAAACGGCGGCGTGGAGATCGAGACGGAGGAGGGCGGCGTGAAGATCGTCGGCATTCACGAGATCCATATGGAGGAGGACGCGGGCAAGCTGATCCACGACGACTGGGAGGACTGCTCTCTGGTGGACTATAACCGTTCCGGCGTGCCGCTCATCGAGATCGTGTCGGAGCCGGATATGCGCTCTGCGGAGGAGGTCATAGCTTACCTTGAGAAACTGCGCCTGCTCATCCAGTATCTGGGCGCCTCCGACTGTAAGCTGCAGGAGGGTTCCATGCGCGCCGACGTCAATCTGTCCGTGCGCGAGGTTGGCGCCAAAGAGTTCGGCACAAGGACCGAGATGAAGAATCTCAATTCCTTCAAGGCCATCGCCAGAGCCATCGAGGGGGAGACGCAGCGGCAGATCGATCTCATCGAGTCCGGGGAAAAAGTCGTGCAGGAGACGAGAAGATGGGACGACGTAAAGGGCGAGTCCTACGCCATGCGCAGTAAGGAGGACGCGCAGGATTACCGCTATTTCCCCGATCCTGATCTGGTACCCGTGGCGGTGAGCGACGAGATGCTGGACGAGATCAGGGCGAAACAGCCGGAGTTCAGGACCGAGAAGATGAAGCGCTACAAGGAGGAGTTCGACATTCCCGATTATGATATTGAGATCATCACGGGTTCCAAGCATATGGCGGATCTTTTCGAGGCGGCCACGGCGCTCTGCGGGCAGCCCAAGAAAGTCTCCAACTGGCTGATGGGGGAGACGCTGCGCCTGATGAAAGAGAGAGAGATCGAGGCGGAGGATCTGCGTTTCTCGCCGGAGAATCTGGCGAAACTGGTCGCGCTGACGGATTCCAAGGCGATCAACAGCTCCGTGGCCAAGGAAGTCTTCGAGGCGATGTTCGAGGAGAACGTGGACCCGGAGAAGTATGTGGAGGAGAAAGGGTTAAAGACGGTAAACGACGAGGGGGCGCTGCGGGGCGTCATTGAGAAGGTTATCGCCGAAAATCCCCGGTCCGTGGAAGATTATCACAACGGCAAGGAGAAGGCCATCGGATTTCTGGTGGGACAGACCATGAAGGCCATGAAGGGCAAGGCCGATCCCGCCATGGTGAATCAAATGTTGAAGGAGTTGCTGTGACGGCCTCAATAAGACGTGGGTCGGAGCACCGTTTGAAAGGAGAGCTTTCAATAGGTATATGGAGATAAAGCCGGAGGAGCGCTGGAAAAAGATAAAAATACAATATCGGCTCACTTTCTTAAGCGCGGTCATTTTCGGGATCGTTTCTCAGGGCATGGGGATGTTCAATAAGTTCTCGTACCATGACGATATGAAAAGGCTGTTTGAGGTGGGGCATACCTATGATCTGGGAAGATGGATGCTGGGCGTATTGGAGACGATAGAATCAAAAATATATGGCATGGGACATTACAGCCTGCCCGTCGTCAACGGCCTTTTCTCCATTGTCTGTATCGCCTGCGCCGCCTGTCTGATCGTGGATCTGCTGCGTATGGAAAATGAGATCTTGTGCATCTTTGTGGGCGGGATCATGACTTGTTTTCCTGTGGTCACCAGCATGTTCGGCTATATGTTCACGGTGCATTTCTATATGGCTGCGCTGTTGATGGGCGTGTCGGGCGCATATCTGATCTGTAAATATTCCGGCTGGCGGACGGCGGCAGCTGGGGTCGTCCTGATGGGATGTTCTGTTGGGATCTATCAGGCGTTTATCCCGCTGATATTATGCGTCATGCTGTTTTCCTGCATCGAACGCCTGGACAGGGAAGACGATCTGCGGAGCTGGTGGAAAAAAACGGGGCGGGTCGCGATAGCGGCAGCGGCTTTTATACTGTTTTATTTTGTTGTGAATCAGATCTGTCTGGAGGCGCAGGATGTAGAACTGTCAGAGTACATGGATGTGGGGAGCATGACAAAAACGCCCTTCATACAGTATGTTGCCCGGGCAGGGATCGCTTACAGGGAGTTTTTCAGGCCGCAGTTACAGGACGCGTACTTTGCCAATATAAAATTTGTATACGCTGTCATGGTCGCGGTCGGTTTTGCGCTGGCGTCGGTTCTGGTTATCCGCAGATTTCGGACCGGTAAATGCGCGGCTGCGGTTTTGACGCTCCTTTTTCTGACCGTTCCGCTGGCGGTCAATTTTATCTATGTCATGGCAGATCCCGACAAAGTGCATTCGCTGATGGTGTATGCGGAACTGATGCCCTTTGTCCTGGCGGCATGGCTGATCGACAGGGTGCGGCTGCGGCGCGCCGATGCGGAAAAGATTCTGACTGCGGTCTGCTGTGCGCTGCTGCTTTTCCTGAATCTCATGTTTTGCAGATATGACAATATCTGTTATTTAAAAGCAACTTTTTCGCAGCAACAGGCAATCAGTTATTTCACGACGCTGATCACGCAGATCAAAAGTGCGGACGGCTATACGGACGAAATGCCCGTTGCGTTTATCGATGCGCGGGAGATACAGGATAAAGCGCTGTATGAGATAGGAGAGCTGAGCGATATTGTCAGTGCGCCCTATGATGGCGTGGGCGAGTATCTCAATGACAATAACTGGCTGCGCTTTGTGGAGATATGGTGCGGTTATCGTCCCAATCTGGTAGGAGAGGAGGAAGTCGCCGATCTGCCGGAGGTGGTGAACATGCCGTCTTACCCGGACGACGGCTCCATTCAGATCGTCAAGGGCATTCTGGTCGTGAAGTTCTGACAGGATCGTTGGCGGGATGTATCTGTGTATAGTAGAATATCGTCGCTTGATACAGGGGAGAGAAGATGGACACTGTATTTGGCGGCGATATTTTTAATATAATAAAGGCGAAAAGGAGCGAAATGTTAAATGGAAAAATCAAAGCGGATAGGATATGCGCGTGTCAGTTCATTGACACAAAATGAAGATCGGCAGGTACTTTCACTGCTTGAGGCGGGTGTACCCAGAGAAAACATATTTGTAGATAAGTTTTCCGGGAAAAATTTTGAAAGACCGCAATATAGAAAAATGCTCCGAAAAGTGGATGAAAATACGGTATTGTATATCAAGTCTATTGACCGTCTGGGAAGGAATTATATGGAATTGAGTAATCAGTGGAGAATCATCACCAAGGAAAAAGGCGCGGATGTTGTCGTTATCGATATGCCGATTCTTGATACCAGAAAGGAAAAAAATTTGTTGGGGACATTCATCAGCGATCTGGTACTTTCCCTTCTTTCTTATGTGGCTGAAACGGAATTTCAGACAATTCATCAACGGCAGGCGGAAGGTATAGCGGCGGCAAAAGCGAGAGGAGTGAAGTTTGGACGACCTTCGCAACCGTTGCCGGACAATTTTTGGGATATTTATCGACAATGGAAAGATAAAAACATTTCAACTGCCCATGCCGCTGAAGTATGCGGGATGCCGGTTTCGACGTTCCGCTATAAAGCAAACGGTTTTGAACAGTTATCCGGGTGACCGGATCAACAAAAAAGTGTACTTTTTTGTTTTATATATGTAGTAATTCCTATTAAATATAGCATACGGGAGAGATTTGTCAACATTGGCTATAATATTATACATTTCAGTTATAGAAGAATTATAATCCGGCTCATAAATATATCTTGGAAGGCAGCTTATTGACCTCCAAAAAAGTACACTTTTTGGAGGTCAAAAATGCTGTTCAATTCTTTAGCATTTGCCGCATTTTTCACAGTTGTATTTATATTATACTGGATTTTACCGCATAAATATCGGTGGATATTTCTGTTGTTGGCAAGCTATTTTTTCTATATGAGTTGGAATGCGAAATATATTGTGCTTATCGTTTTTACGACGATCGTATCGTATGCAGCTGCATTGCTTATAGAAAAATGCCGGGATAGAATGTGTCGGCGTATTGTTTTGATGTTAGGGGTTGTCACTTGCATTTGCGTGCTCACGTTTTTTAAATATTTCAATTTTTTGGGCAATGCGGTCGCGTCTGTTCTTTCAGCCTGTTCCATCAAAATAGATCCTCTTATGGTAAATGTATTATTGCCGGTAGGTATTTCTTTTTATACGTTTCAGACAATGAGCTATATGATCGATGTTTATAGAGGAAAGGTAAAAGCAGAACGAAATTTGGGAATATATGCCGCATTTATTTCCTTTTTTCCGCAGCTGGTAGCGGGCCCGATAGAGAGAACAGAAAATCTTTTACCGCAGATTAAAAGCGAGAAACGCTTTGATTATGATACCGCCATGCATGGAATCAGGCGCATGCTATGGGGATATTTTAAAAAAATCGCGGTAGCTGATGTCTGCGCTATTTATGTGGATGCAGTGTATGAGTCATTGACTTCGCATACAGGCTTTGATTTGGCGATTGCCGTTTTTTTGTTTACGATACAAATATATTGTGATTTTTCCGGCTATTCGGATATTGCTCTGGGGGCGGCTGAGATGATGGGAATTAAACTCATGGAAAATTTTAAGAGCCCGTATTTTTCCGCGTCTATCAGAGAGTATTGGAGCAGATGGCATATTTCACTGTCTACATGGTTTAAAGATTACGTCTATATACCCTTAGGAGGAAACCGATGTTCCAGAATAAGGCACTATTTTAATTTAATTGTAACATTTTTAGTAAGCGGGCTGTGGCATGGAGCAAATTGGACGTTTGTAGTGTGGGGAGGTATTCATGGAGCAGCGCAAATAGTGGAAGAGTCGTGTAAGGGGATATTACAGAAAATGAGAGGCAGCAGGGCGGGAAAAATCATGCTGACATTATGTGTCTTTGCGTTTTGCAACTTTGCATGGATTTTTTTCAGAGCCGAATCTGTTGCAGACGCATTTTATGTAATACGACATATATTTGATCATATTTTTGAACCGGGTCTCTATTTTCAAAATTCAGTTGGATTGAGTGAAAAAGACTTGCTGATCATTTTGTGTTTGATCGCGGTTGTCGCGCTGTATGATTATTGTTCGCTTGCGGGCGACGTTTTGGTAAAAATAGAAAAATACCATAAGGTATTCAGAATATTGGCGGGATATATGCTGGTGATTTTTATAGTGTGGGGATTGTTTTATAGCGCCGGAACAAATGGGTTCGTCTATTTTCAATTTTGATGAGGGAAGGGAAAACTTATGAAGAAGTTCTTGATACATATATTTGTGTACGCGCTGCCGATTCTGATTTTTGCGGGAGCGCTAGGCGCCTTTTATGGAGTCGGAGTATATAGCGGAGAATGGGGACGGGATATGGATGCAGCCATAGAGGCGCAGCGCAGGGATCACTCTATTCTGCTTGGATATGCGTATAATGAACAGAATCAATATTACAAGTTGAAAAACGCAGATTATTATCAGGCTGATATGATCGCATTGGGAACGAGCCGCGCCATGCAGTTTAAAAGCGTTTATTTTAAAGGCGGATTCTATAATTGCGGCGGAGCAGTATCGGGAAATTATGATGAATATTTGAATTTTTTACAAAATCTTTCCTATAAACCGAAGGCGATGCTTTTGGATTTGGATTCATGGGTGTTTAATGACGAATGGAATAAGTGGTGTGTTGCGTATGATACGTTTGTGCCAATACAAAAGGCGGACAGGAAAACGTTGGCCATGGTTAAAGCGATGATCACAGATTTTATGGATGGCCTGTGGACGTGGACGGATTTACGCGACAGCTATGCCAATAATATTGGGTTTCGTGGGAAAATCAAAGATGATGGCTTTATGTATGATGGCTCATATTATTATGGGGATACATACAGGACTATGAAAAGCAGGGAAGATTTTGATTTTACAGATACGAGAGAGAGGATCGCTGCAGGCGATAGCAGATTTCAATATGGAGAACATATCGATCAGGACACGGTAAAAAAGCTGAATGACCTGTTGAGATATTGTGAAGAAAACAACATCTATGTTATTGGCTATCTTGCGCCTTTCCCGCCCGGTATTTTTGCGCAGATGCAAAAAAGCGGAAATTACGGTTATATGGGAGAGATCACTCCGGTGTGTGAGAAACTGTTTAAGAAATATGGGTTTGAGTATTATGATTATGCTGACGGTGCAGAATTAGGACTGACAGACGAATATTTTATAGATGGTTTTCATGGGAGCGAAGTCACTTACGCATATATGGTTCGGGATATGATTGAAAAGGATTCAAAGATTATCGAGTACATTCACATTGATAAATTAAACGCATTGCTGGATCATGCGTATAGCGGGTTGGTCTTTGAAGAACCGGACAGCAGAACGGTGGAGTAAGCGTCCGGTATATTTTAGGAATCTCCAAGCCCGATAAATTCCAGAAACCGGACCGCAAGCTCCGGATCTTTGTTTGTGACGGGGATGCCAAGGACGATGTCGGCGGGATAGCCCTGATAGTCGTACTCAGAATCTGTCAGATAGTCGTAGTAGCCTGCGTCCGCCAGGCGGTTGCCCTCCGTGAGGATGATGCCGACAGCCACAGGATCTTCCATGGAGGCGGGATCGCGGTGATCGATCACAAGATCGGCCGGGTTGGTCTGCTCGTCCTCCGCGTAGAAGGTGTCGTCAGTTCCGTCCACGAAGGTGGCGGCATCCGTGTAGTAGAAGTACGCGCCGTATTTCGCCAGTTCCTCCTCGGAGAAGAGCGTTTCCAAGTCATAGAAATACTCGTTTTGCGCGTATTTCTCGAAGGTTTCCGTCTCGGCCACGATCGCGTGGACCATGCCCGCCTGCATCATGGCCAGCATTTTTTCCTGATTGGAGATGGCATACTGGGAACCCATGTCCTGAGAGAGCGCGATGGAAGTGTCGAAGTACACCTGATATTCGTCGGGATCGATCTGCGCGTACTCCTGAAATTCCTCCGCCCACGCCGTGGACAGTTCAGAATTCTCATAGGTCAGCCCCGCGTTGACGAAGGCGGCATAGAAACCGTAGTCCTTGTTGGTCACATACTGGTAGATAAAGAGGATCGCGAAAGCGAGCACTGCCAGTATGACGGCGGTGTGGATCTTGTAATAGTACCAGAAATAGGAGAGCTTTTCCCGGAAAGTCATGGTACTCAGCGCTTTTTTCTGTTCTTCTCTGATCTCATCTACTACGGACATATCTGATCCCTCATATATTTGTGCTTTATTCCCGCGGGCAACGAGCCAAGCGGACGTGCTTGCACGTCATTTGGCGACTGCCGCGAGGAACGCTAAGTAAGTCATACCCGTAGCTTGCCGTAGGGTATTTGACTGCAATGGATATTGTTACAGAATAAGAATAAGCAACTAATGAACTCTTTTATCATATAAAGTTTATAGTGCGATGTCAATGTTTTCTAGGAGAATTTGCTGTTGTGCAAGCATTGACGGCATTCGCAAATTGTACTACAATAGAAAACAAGTAGTGGGGTATACTATTAACGTTTTTTGGAAAACTATAGTTATCTGTATGTGTAGTTGGCAGCAAGTCAGCATAAACTATAATATAAGAGAAGGCAAGGGGATATTTATGAGGCGAGTAACGTTATATGATGTGGGCTTGGATGAAAAGGACGCAGAGTATCTCAAACGCTTTGTCTCCACAGGACCGAGCGGCTACATGACCAAGCGGGAGCAGCAGGAGCAGATGAATGAACTACGAAAGCAAAAGAAAGAATATGAGCAGCGCAACAAAACATTTATAGCCGATGAGATAAAGAGAGCGTGGCTAAATTAGGGAGGGGTATACAATGAAAAATACGGAAGAAAAACAGGAACGAGGGAATTACAGGCATAAGGTTGGCATTAAGATACTTTCCGATACGCAGCTTACGAATGTTCTTCCCACCTACCAGAATCTGTTTGCCAAAATAGAGGATTGTCGTGAGGTTGCCAGAAACGAAATGGCTATGACCGGCAAAAGAAAAAGACATTATCAGTACAATTTTATGTATGATAATGTCTTTTCTATTCTTGGAAAACGGGGGACGGGAAAAACTTCGGTGGCTTTTACCCTGCGGGAGAAGATTATGAGCGAAGGAGGAAGTGAAAATCAAGATGTTGTGTTACCTTTGGTGATACCCGAGGTTATTCCGGAAAATTGCACGATCCTTGGCTGGCTTCTGGCCATCGTAAGAGAAGAAATCAGCCAGCTGGAGCAGGATATTGAAAAACTGCGAGGAGACAAGGAAAGTGGCAGAGGATTGAGCAGATATGGGTATTATGGAGATCGACAGACAAAAGAATCTCTGATAGAAACACTGGATGAGATCAGCCAGATGTTTTTTGCAGGCAGCTATAACCCATCTAACGAAAAATCATATTATCGTGTAATAGATAATTCCATTCAGCAGGCGGCGGATTACCATAATTTTGCCATAAGAATTGCTGAGTTATGGGATAAATGGATAACGAGAATACAAGATTATTATAATATGAAGAACAGCAACAAAAAAGAAAACATTTGTCCTATGATTTATTTCGTTTTTGACGATGTCGACTTGGCGCCGGATAAAATCAGCGAACTTCTCTCAGTCATTATTAAGTATTTATCTCATCCCAATATAATCGTGATTGTAACGGCAGAAGAAAATCTTTTTCTGCAGGTGATTGAAAACCAGTTGGACAGAAAGATCGGGAGATTGCCGAGAGAGTGGCGGGAGTATTTAAATCGTCCGATAAACAATTTGTTTGATCCTTGGGAAAATGAAATGAGAGATCAGATCGGCAGCAATGAAGACGTTGTCAATCAAACGGCGGCGATGTATTTGGGCAAGGTTTTGCCGCCGTCCACCCGTTACTATTTGAGATTGTTTCACACGGCAAAGCAAAAAGGCAATTTTTATGTAGAGGGGAATAAGACTCTGTGGAGAGCGGTGTGCGATAAAATAGAGGAGCTGATTCAGTATAGTGGGAGTTCATGTGTCAATTTTATTATGCCGAATGCCGTGCCGCTCAGTTTTTATTGGAGTTTTTTGGGCGATACTTCTCGTCAGATCAACAATGTGTATATTGCTTTGAATGAATTCATTACCAGTCTGGAGAAAATTGTGGATACGATGGGTGAAGATCAGAGTAGAGCGGAAAGATGCATGAACATGCTGTATCAGGCATGCAGATATTTTCTGTGTGTCGCACTGATATCCAACCACGAGTTGGCTAAGATTATCAATGGAATAGAGCAGTTTGTCGATGAAATTTTGTTGTTTGAGTACAATCAGTGGAATTTATATGTCAATTATTCTTACATCAATGAGTTTCTGGAAGATACAGTGGATGATAAGAAGGCCAGAGTCGTGTATACACTGCAGCTTTATTCGGTCTGCGCGTTTGTTGAAAATATTCTGGTGCTGATGGAAGGGGCATTTCCTGATGGTTTGGCGGGGAGAAAGGAAATACATGCAATTCCTTTATTACCTCAATATATACAGGATATGGCGTTTGATCATAGACATATTTTTAGGGATGATCTTCCGGCGGACACTTTTTTTGAGCACTATGATAATCTGTTGAATAGATTGGAAAGTATCGTTGCGGATGAAGAAAGATCCGAGATGAAGTTCCGTATTGCATATTTTTATGATTTTAGAAATTATAAAATTAGTTTAAATGAGGGATCAAAACGGGCTTCGCACCAGGTCGATGAGGAGGAATTGAAAAAAGTTGCCCGTCAAAATCCCGCATGGTTCAAAGAGTTGGTGGGAATGTTGACGATGGTATATGGAAATGCATATTTATTCACACGGGAAGACGTAAGAAATTGCATTGCTTTTCTGGACAAAAAATACTTAGTGCTGTATCAGCAGAGAATACGAAAGGAATTGCAAAATCACATGCAGGAATGCTTTGATTATATAAGGCTTCAGGATATGTGGGAAATGGTTGAAGAACGATTGCTTTCAGACATAGCGCTTGAAAAGCCGGATAAAGAAAGGAAGGGATTTTATGATTTGCTTTATAAAGTAAAGCGGGAAGTTGAAATGGTAAAAGATATAAATAGTTACTATATAGGTGAAGAGGATGAAGAGATTTTTGGAGAAGAAGAATCGGATAGCAGTGGAGAGGATCAACAAACGGAAAGGGAGGAATTAGTGAATGTTGATTTGGAACAGAATGAAAGCCGGTTTGTTAATCTGCAGACAGTTATAGACCAGGTGTTTGAGAATCTGGACTTGGAAAATACAATATTGGATCAAGGCTTTCTTTCAAAATTGATCAGTAAATTTCCGGATGATATTGCGCAGGAGCTGCTTAAAGATCTTCAACGCATACGATCTGACAATAAATCGGTAAAACAAATATTAGCGCATAGAATTATGTCTATTGAAAAAAAGGAATACAACAGATATGGTTTTACGGCGATATTCGATCTGGAACATGTGGTTGACGTTTTTGACCGTTTGTATAAAGTCGGAGGATCGAAATACAAAACTCTTAAAGAGATTGGCAATGAAATCAGTCAATATGCCGCAGCTTGGGATGAGTACAAATTTGAAGAAGACTTGGGAAAAATGACATTACTTCCCAGATCATTGTATAGGCAGATAATCAGCGAACTTAATCGTGTGTTGGAAATATCGGGCAATGAACGATACAATGAAGGCGAAGTGAGTGCGCTGTTGAATGATGCTGAAGAAATTTTTAAGGCAATGGACTGGTGCGTGGATATTTACGATGACGTGGAAATGAGAGAGGCTGTACGACTGGGTATAGAAGTTACTGTGATAGCGGTCTTGGAACAGATATACATATATCAAACGATACATGACCGTTATGTGAACAGAAACAGTTTCTCTTCCGTAGAGTTGGAGCAGGTAGATGGGCAAAACACATATTACTGCAATTTTTTCAACAGAGTGGCAAACGTGTTAGAGCATTATGAATGTAATCAAACAGATGAAGATCTGGAAGAGAAGGTTCGATTGGCGTTCGCGTATGAAAGGAATAAATATTTTGAGCAGCTTATGGCGGGGATAGAAAATGAATAGATACCGAATGAATCAAATTTTGGAGGTTTTGTTGTTACCTGTGCTAAACCCTCGGTTTGGCATGGAAAATAAAGATATTCTGTTGCAGTGCTATCAGGCTTACCGCAATTTTCTGCAGATGGACGATTTTCATGTGATGGGAAATGTGCGTAAGAGCCATGCGCAGCATGAGTATGAAACAAAATGCAAAGATATTATTTCCTATTTACAGGAGCGATGCCGGGGAAAAATAAAGTCTGAAGATGATATTAGCATGCTTTTGCATCTGTATTATCCGATGGAAGAGATAGACAGGGAAATGGGCATTGTTGAGAAAATATGTTCCTTACAAGGATATTGCAGCACCGACGAGGGAAATATCAGTGTGTATTATTTAAAAAAACTGTCGGGAATTGCGACGTCACTTATTACATATCGGGATGGAGTTGCTGCTATCAGACAATGAGGCCAAGATGACGCCGGGATGGGAAGGGACATTTTTCAGAGCAGCTCGGTTTACAACAAGGTGCAAATATGGAATCTTCTGTGTCGAATGACAACGCCGGATTTATATATTGTGATGGCTGCGGTGGACAACAAGCTTGGATTGGAGACGTTGTACGGTCAGAAATCCTATATTGCATTGGCGGATAAAATGTTGGGTAAAGTCTTGCAAAAAGGTTTAGCCGAAAACCACATGCATTTCAATGTTGGCATGGACTATGAAATGATTTGGCTAAATTATGTAAACCTATCGTTTATGGAAGAGATGAGTTTGGGGGCATGGAAGAAAGAAGAAGGCGGATGGTGTAGATTGAAACTTGCCCTGTTTCGGGTATTGGCTGCCTGCTATCTTGAGGACGGAAATTATGAGGAAGGATTTGATCAGTGGTTGCGTCACGAAGATACCAACGGAGATATGACCGACATGGTATATGCACTGTTAAATGCAGAGGAGACGCGGGAAATATCGGATGCCAAAATAAAGTGTATTGTTCGGTTTTATCAAAATCTGGTGTCGGAAGACGCAGTGGAAAAAGTGGACTATCTTATGGAAAGAGTGTATGCGAAATATTTGGAGTATAAGGTATCTTCCGAATTCATTCTTCTATATCAGTGCTGCAGATATATTACAGAACACGCAGCAGACACTTTTTTTGCAAGAGTTTTTTTACAATATGTACGATACAAAAATGAAATATTTTATGAGCGGCAAGAGCAGCACCAGATGCAAGGCTTTCTTTTTTTTCAGAAAAAATATGCAGACACGAGGAATTTCGTACAGGATATAGCAAAAAGACAAGATATTATGGTTGAAGTGTTGCGCTTTCAATCCAAGATCTATGGGTTGAAAAAACTAGAGATCAGAATGGCCCCCGATGTGAAATTACAGGATATGCAAGGCCTGACTGACAAACGGATACAGCAGATCTTGCAGGACAGACTGTGTGGACAAATATACCAAATATTATGTGCGTACAGGCGGTATATTTTGGAAAGTATGATCGGAGTATGGCGTACAGGGATCCTGTTAAAAAAAGAGGAAAAAAACGAAGAAAAGATTACGTCAGATATAGACAGAATATTGCGAGAGCAAGTTGGTTTATCGGAGTTATCAATTCCTTCTCTGGGAATTGTTTTTCATTTTATTAAGCGGAAGATATTGGAAGATGCTTTGGATGTCCGATGTTGGCGATATGTGAGGGAATCCGGGAGAGAAGTTATGCCTGCGCGTATGAGCGTACGCCGTCTTATTACAAATGTTGCAATAGCGTTGGAAAAAGTGCGCAGTACGATCCCGAAACTAGATCAGTATTTAGTAGGTATCGACGCCGCGTCTGATGAGAACGCGATGGAGCCATGGGTGTTTGCGCAGGCTTATCGGATTATGCGGTCTCATGGGTATACGATTCCTATCTTAAAGAGTAAAAACGGGAGTGAAACATTTCACAGGATTCAAAATATCGGTTTTACTTATCACGTCGGGGAGGATTTTAGGCATATTGCATCGGGGCTTCGCCATATTGATGAAGTTTTGGAGGAATTTGGATATAAAGCGGGGGATCGATTGGGACATGCTTTGGCATTAGGAATTGATATAGAGCGGTGGATAGCTGATAACGAGGTGATCCCCATGCCAATTATAGAACACTTGGAGAATCTGCTCTGGATGTGGGGGATAAACACTTGTGAAGGCCTTCAATTATCGGTTCGCCTGGAAACGCTGGAAAATAAAATTATTGACATTGCACAAAGAATATACCCAAATTTTCATGACATTACTGTTAAAATGTTGTATCAGGCATATAAAAGAAAGTTTGATACCGATCATGCTGTAAGTGCAGCGAAATTGAACGAAAACGCTAGTCTGTATACAGAACGCCGGGAAAAGACCCGGAGTGAGAAAATACCCAATGTGAATAAGGATGAGAGCTGTCGGGAGTGCCAGGAGATGTTTTGCAGTCATTGGAACAGCGAAAAGTTGTTGATGACACAATATTGTCCATTATTTGTACAGAAATACGAGCATGTGGAGTTGGTTCCGGTTACGAAAGACGAAATTGAGATATACAAGAAATTGCAGGAATATCTGATCTATAAAGTTGAAAGACAAGGTATTTATCTGGAAGTAAATCCGACATCAAACTTATCGATGGGGGATTTTGCGCAAATTGATCAACATCCTGTTTTCTATTTGACTCATCTCCATGAAACTGGCAAAAATCATGTTTTGGTAACGATCAATTCAGATGATCCGGCAGTATTTTGCACAAATGTAGAAAATGAGTTGGCGTACCTTTACTATGCGGCGGAGGAACTGGGGCATAGTAAAACGGAGATTCTGCAATGGATCGACCAAATCCGGCAACAGGGAATGGATGCTAGTTTTGTGAAATATGAGAAGAGTACAGTGCAAATTTTAGATGATATTCAGGGGATTTTAGATTATATCAAAAAAAATTCCATGCATAAAAAGAGGGGGTAACGCTGTTATGGAGCTCTTACAGAGATTGACATTATATGATTTGTTGGGGTATACGTTGCCGGGAGCGATCTTGTTGATCGTGGTAGATTCCGGTGAGATGAACCGCTTTATAGAGGAAGGAACTTTGAGCGGATTGATTATCTTCATTGCGGTGGCTTATGTTGCCGGCATTATCATTTCAGAACTTGCCAGTTGGGTGAAAGCGTTTATTCAGAAGTACAGAGAAAAGTGTCAGAAAGAGAAGTCATGGGAAAAATTTTGTGCGGATAACGATATCACTGTAAAGAAAATCAGGACAGCAATGATAAATGCGCATATGCTTGATAAAACCGCCGAAACTGCAGTGGATATTGAGAAGAAAAAGGTGAAAGATTCGGTGTATGCCCGGGAACGTATGCAGGCCATGTATGCGGATATTCAGTGCGATCCCCGGTATTCCCGTATTCATAATTATGCCTCGGCGGTACATTTATATAAGAACATGGCGTTTGTGTCGTTCGTCTGTACAATTCTGGGTATATTTGAATACAATGTGTGCAAAAGCGTGATATGGGGAGTGTGTACAATAGGCTTTTGCGTACGATGTGAGAGATTTAGCAAGAAAAAACATGAGTATACCGTACTTTGGTTTTTGCAGAAGTATGACAGATATGAAGAATGATGATTCACCAACATGTAACTCTTGAAACTTTCCCCGATTTGTTATATGATAAACCTATATTTTTGTACGGAAAGCTCCGAGGGCATAGTGTGCGGAGCAGAGATCATAGACTGTGGAGGTGTCTGCGATGAGTGACACATATGTGGAATGTCTGGTGGCCAGAAAGCCTTCCGTGATTCTGACTTTTTTAAAAATACTGCTGACGATGCTGACAGTGGTGTT
Source organism: uncultured Lachnospiraceae bacterium (assembly GCA_947632515.1). Taxonomy (GTDB): domain Bacteria; phylum Bacillota; class Clostridia; order Lachnospirales; family Lachnospiraceae; genus UBA3282. The sequence continues at coordinate 46,480 of CANRPO010000004.1, read as the reverse complement.
CGTGCTGTTCGGTTTGTTCAATATATGGGGGCTGCTCATAGCGGTCGTCACGGGAGTAGGCGCTTACTTCGCCACTATGAACGCAAATATAGAATATGAGTATTTATATTTAGAACGGGAGATCACTGTGGATAAGGTCATGGCGAAGAGCAGACGGAAGAAGGCGGGCACCTTCGCCGTGGAGCAGATGGAGATTCTTGCGCCGATCGGCTCCCACAGATTGGATTCCTACAGGAACATGAATACGAAGACGCTGGATTACAGCTCAGGGACTGCCGCGCAGCCGGACAGAAGATATATGATGGTTTACAGCGGGGGTGTGAAGGTGATCTTAGAGCCCAACGAGGAGATGCTCAGGGCGATTCAGAGCGTCGCGCCGCGCAAGGTTTATACGGATTGATTGAAAGATGGAAAGAAATACTGTCAGTTGTAAGACTGGCAGTATTCTTTGCATAAAGGTCATTTAACAACTATCACGACGACACAGGAGGAGAGAACATGGGTCAGATTATTGGAGAGGGGATCACGTTCGATGATGTGCTGCTGGTGCCCAGCTACTCGCAGGTGATTCCGAATCAGGTGGACTTGACAACATGGCTTACGAAGAAGATCAAACTGAATATTCCGATGATGAGTGCGGGCATGGATACCGTGACCGAGCACAGAATGGCGATCGCCATGGCCAGACAGGGCGGTATCGGCATCATACACAAGAACATGTCCATCGAGGCGCAGGCCGAAGAAGTGGATAAGGTAAAGCGCTCCGAGAACGGCGTCATAACGGATCCGTTTTCCCTGACTCCCGACCATACGCTGGCCGATGCCGACGCGCTGATGGCCAAGTTCAGGATTTCCGGCGTGCCGATCACGGAAGGCAGGAAGCTGGTCGGCATCATCACGAACCGTGACCTGAAATTCGAGACAGATTTCACGAAAAAGATCAAGGAGTCCATGACGTCGGAAGGGCTCATCACCGCCAAGGTCGGCATCACGCTGGAGGAGGCGAAGAAGATCCTTGCCAAGGCGAGGAAGGAAAAACTGCCGATTGTGGACGACGACTATAATCTGGCGGGTCTGATCACCATCAAGGACATTGAGAAGACCATCAAATATCCGCTGTCCGCGAAGGACAGCCAGGGGAGGCTTTTGTGCGGCGCGGGCGTAGGCATCACGGCGAACGTGCTCGACCGCGTGGGCGCGCTGGTGGACGCCAAGGTGGATGTGATTGTGCTGGACAGCGCTCACGGACATTCCGAGAACGTGCTGCGCTGCCTGAAAATGATCAAAGAGAAATTCCCCGACGTGCAGGTGATCGCCGGCAACGTGGCTACCGGGGAGGGGACGAAGGCGCTGATCGAGGCGGGCGCGGACGCGGTGAAGGTCGGCATCGGGCCTGGCTCCATCTGTACGACCCGCGTGGTGGCCGGGATCGGCGTGCCGCAGATCAGCGCCATCATGGACGCCTACGAGGTGGCGAAGGAATATGACATTCCGATCATCGCCGACGGCGGCATCAAGTATTCGGGAGATATGACCAAGGCGATCGCGGCGGGCGGCAACGTCTGCATGATGGGCAGTATCTTCGCGGGATGTGACGAGAGCCCCGGAGACTTCGAACTCTATCAGGGCAGAAAATATAAGGTATACCGCGGCATGGGTTCCATCGCGGCTATGGAGAACGGCAGCAAGGACCGCTATTTCCAGTCCGATGCCAAGAAACTGGTGCCGGAGGGCGTGGAAGGGCGCGTCGCTTACAAGGGAACCGTGGAGGACACGATCTTCCAGCTGATGGGCGGTCTTCGCTCGGGTATGGGCTACTGCGGTACTTCCACCATCGAGGAACTGAAACAGAACGGAAGATTTATCAAGATCTCGGCGGCGTCTCTCAAGGAGAGCCATCCGCATGACATTCACATTACGAAGGAGGCTCCAAACTATACTGTGGGAGAGTAGGACATGGAGGGGATAGAAATAGAACACGCCGTCTTGGACCGCGACAAACTGAAAACGGTACAGGATAAGTTCTGTGCGGCGGCGGGAGTCTACGCGTTCTGTGTGGATGAAAACGGCGCGCCGCTCACAGAGTTGTCCGGGAATGAGCGGGATAAGGCGGTACTGGAAAAACTGGTGCCGAGGGAGCAGATGCTTGCGCTGTACAGAAGGGTGGCGGAGAGCAGTCTGGAAGATCAGGCGGTGGAGGATACGGAAGTCGATGCGCTCAAGTATGCCGCGGTGTGCGTCAAAGAAGGCGGGCGCACGCTGTTGACATGGCTGGTATACGGCGTGCTGACCGATGCGGAGTCTCAGGCGGGCCGGGATTTTGCCGGGGATTTCCGCTTTCGGACGACAGAGGCGCGGTTCAATCTGATTCTGGATATTTTTCATGAGACGAGCCTGCATTTGATTGCCAGCAAGCTCTCTGCGCAGAGCGCGAAGGCGGAAAGCCTGAAAGATCGTGATTCTAAGGAAGAGACGGAAACTGTTCTGAAAAGAATGGAGGCCACCACCGAGATCGTGCAGATGCTGGACAGCGACGCTCCCATAGAGGAGATCATGATCGGGATCCTCACCACCATCGGCCGACTTCTGCGGCTTGACTGTGCGAATCTGTGCTCCGTGGACGGCGTTGCCGAGGGCAGGATGGACGTGATCGCGAATTGGTGCGCGGACGGGGTTCCCTCCTATTTCGACCGGACGAGGGATCAGGAGCGTTTCTCCTTCCTGTGCGGGGAGAAACCATTGGTTCTCTCTTCGGATTCAGGCAAGGATAAGTTCGCGGCGGATCTGGACCGTATAGGGATACAGGCGCTGGCCGTGTTTCCCGTCTCGCTGCGCGACCATGTTGGCATATACGCATGCTTTGCGGTAAAAGGCAGGGAGCGCAGCTGGAAGGTGGAAGAGATCAAATTCCTGAGCGATTCAGTGAAGGTGCTCCAGAGTATTCTGACGAAGAGGATTCAGAAAAATTCGCTCGCCGGATCGTACGCCGCATTGGAGGAGGTGCTCAACAACGTGGGCAGCTCGATCTATGTGCGGGATAAGCAGAGCGGCAGGATCCTGTTCGCCAACAGATGGCTGCGCAACGATATGCGGTATGAGATGGAGCACGGCAGGCTGGTGCAGCTGTTTGAGAGCAGCGTCCCGCAGGGCAGCAGCGAGGGCAGTATGGAGCTGTATCTGGAGGAAAAGGGGAGCTGGTACGACTTTCTCTACAAAAATATCACATGGGTGGACGGCAGAGAGGTGCGCCTGTGCTGTGCTCATGACATCACCGAGAAGAAGATGTACCAGAGACGGCTGGAGCGGCAGGCGTACACGGACTTCCTGACAGGACTTTACAACAGGCTGTGCTGCGAGCGCGATCTGGGAAAGTATGTGGACACGGCGAAGAAGACCGGGGCGGAGGGCGCCGTGCTCTATCTGGACATGGACGATTTCAAGCATATCAACGATACCTTGGGGCATCAGTACGGCGATGTGCTGCTGAAATCCATCGCGCAGGGGATGCGCAGCGTGCAGGGCATAGCGAACTCCTGCTATCGCATGGGCGGCGATGAGTTCGTCATTATCGTGCCGCCGGATCAGTACGGGCAGTTGGAGAAGATCGTGGAAGGCATCAAAGCGGTTTTCAACAGACCTTGGTTTCTGAAAGATGCGGACTACTACAGCACGATGAGTATGGGAATCGTCAAGTTCCCGGAAGAGGGCGAAGGGGTGAAGGAGCTGATACGGAAAGCGGATATTGCCATGTACGACGCAAAGAAATCCGGCAAAAACCGTGTGGCCTATTACAACCATGACGTCAAGGACGATTCCGGCAAGCGGCTGGATATGGAGAAAAACATGCGTGAGGCCGCGCTCAACGGGTACAGAGAGTTTGAGGTGTACTATCAGCCGATCATTGACATACAGGAGAGCAATAAATGTGTCGGAGCCGAGGCGCTGATCCGCTGGAACAGCGAGGAGATGGGATTTGTCTCTCCGGTAGATTTTATACCGCTGGCGGAGTATCTGGGGCTGATCAATCCCATCGGCAGCCATGTGCTGCGGCAGGCCTGCGAGACGTGTAAGCGCTGGAACGACAGGGGATACCCGAATTACAAGGTCAACGTCAATCTGTCTGTGATCCAGCTTTTGCAGCATGATATTGTGGAACAGATCGAGCAGATCGTAAAGGACAGCGGCATCGATCCGCACAATCTGACGCTGGAAGTCACGGAGGGGCTGGCGATCAACGATATGGAGCGCATGAAGAAGATCCTGGGACAGATCAAAGAGCAGGGGATTCGGATCGCGCTGGATGATTTTGGTACGGGGTATTCCTCTCTCAGCCATATCAGGGAACTTCCCTTTGACGTGATCAAGGTGGATCAGAGCTTTGTCAAGGATCTGGCGGAGGATGACTATTCGAAATCTTTTATCAGGATGGTGGCGGATCTGGCGGCGGCCATCGATGTGTCCATCTGTGTGGAGGGCATTGAGACGAAGGAGCAGTACAAGGTGTTGGAGGGCATGAAGGTCAGGATGATCCAGGGATTCTATTTTGACAGGCCCATGCCCGTAGAAGAATTTGAAAAGAAATACGTCAGCTAAACTTTAGAACGGAGGAGAGAATCGTGGAAAAACGATCATTGGCGAAAGAACTTGCAGGCAACAGCTATCCGGGCAGAGGGATCGTGCTCGGCAAATCTCCCAATGGGCAATACGCTGTGGCGGCATATTTTATCATGGGAAGAAGTACGAACAGCCGCAACCGTATCTTCGTGGAGGACGGCGCGGGAATCCGCACGCAGGCCTTTGATCCCGCGAAACTGGAAGACCCAAGTCTGGTGATCTACGCGCCTGTCAGGGTCCTTGGCAATAAGACCATCGTGACAAACGGCGACCAGACAGATACGATCTACGAGCTGATGGATAAGCAGCAGACTTTTGAACAGGCGCTCAGGACGAGAAAATTTGAACCGGATGCGCCCAACTACACCCCCCGCATTTCAGGGATCATGCATGTGGAAAACGGCGGCTACAACTATGCGCTGTCTATCTTAAAGAGTAACGGCGGCGATCCGGCGTCCTGCCAGCGGTTTACCTTCGCCTACGAGAATCCTGCGGCGGGCGAGGGACACTTTATCCATACCTATATCGGCGACGGCAATCCGCTGCCCGGCTTTGAGGGAGAACCCGTCTTAGTAGAGATGGAGGATGACATCGACGCCTTCACGAAGACGGTGTGGGAGAGTCTCGACGGGGAGAACAAGGTGTCGCTGTTCGTGCGCTATATCGATATTGTGGGCGGGACCTATGAGACGAGGATCGTGAATAAAAATCAGTAGGACCGATCTGCGGTTTGTTATATGGCATTGATGTGCACGAAAAAGAATAGACACACGGAGGAATATCATGAACGAATTGGAATTGAAATATGGGTGCAATCCGAATCAGAAACCGTCCCGCATCTACATGGCGGACGGGGGTGAACTGCCGATCAAAGTGCTGAACGGCAAGCCGGGGTATATCAATTTTCTGGATGCCTTCAACGGCTGGCAGCTTGTCAAAGAATTGAAGAAAGCCACGGGACTTCCCGCAGCCGCATCCTTCAAGCACGTCTCGCCCGCAGGGGCTGCGGTGGGACTGCCGTTGTCTGATGTGGAGAAGAAGATCTATTGGGTGGATGATCTGGAGATGGAGTTCACTCCTCTCGCCAACGCCTATGCGAGGGCGAGAGGAGCGGATAGAATGAGCTCCTTCGGCGATTTTATCTCCCTGTCTGACGTCTGCGATGCGGCGACTGCCAGGATCATCAAGAGGGAGGTGTCCGACGGCGTGATCGCGCCCGGCTACGAGCCGGAGGCGCTGGAGATCCTGAAGGCCAAGAAAAAGGGCGCCTACAACGTCATCGAGATCGACGAGAGCTATGTGCCTGCGCCCATTGAGGTCAAGCAGGTGTACGGCGTCAGTTTCGAGCAGGGCAGAAACGAGTTGAAGATCGACGACGCCTTTTTCGACAATATCGTGACCGAGTGCAAGGAGCTGCCTGAACAGGCGAAGATCGATCTGGCCATTGCCATGATCACCTTAAAATACACGCAGTCCAATTCCGTGTGCTATGTGAAGGGCGGACAGGCCATCGGTATCGGCGCAGGGCAGCAGTCCCGCATCCACTGTACCAGACTGGCGGGCTCTAAAGCGGACAACTGGTTCCTGCGGCAGTCGCCCAAGGTACTCGGCCTGCAGTTTGTGGACGGCATCGGACGCGCCGACAGGGATAATGCCATCGATCTGTATATCGGGGAAGATTATAGGGACGTGCTCGCCGAGGGCGCATGGCAGAAGATCTTCAAAGTAAAGCCGGAGGTGTTTGCCGCGCAGGAGAAACGGGCATGGCTGGATCAGATGAGCGGCGTGTCGCTGGGCTCCGACGCTTTCTTCCCCTTCGGGGACAATATCGAGCGCGCGCATAAGAGCGGCGTCCGGTATGTGGCGCAGCCGGGCGGTTCGGTGCGCGACGACAACGTCATCGAGATCTGCAACAAGTACGGCATGACGATGTGCTTTACGGGCATCAGGCTGTTCCATCACTAGTTCTGTCCGGCGCGGGCGCGGGTACGCCTGTCGGACAGACAGTCAACGGTAGATAAAACCCCTGGCACAACTGTCAATGTGCCGGGGGTATACTGTAAATTTTCACTTTTCACGTTATCTCAGTAGGTCATCGCCTTCTCTTCGCCGTTTAACACGCGCAGACCGCCCTGTACCAAGGCTAACAGTTCATCCTCGCCGGGATAGACGGTCATGGGGGCGATCCAGCCTGCCTGGGCCTTTAGCCCGTCAACCACAAATTTGTCGTAGGCTATACCGCCGGTCACAACGATCTGATCTACCCGGCCTTCCAGAACGCAGGCCATGGAGCCGATGTCCTTGGCTACCTGTCTGATGAAGGCGTCGCGCACTTCTTTCGCTTTCTCGTCGCCGTTTTCCACCATCTTGTCTACGTCCCGCATATCGTTGGTGCCGCAGTAAGCGTTGAATCCGCCGCCGCCGACCACCTTCTTGTAGACTTCCTTCTCGGTATACTTGCCGGAGAAACACAGCTTGATCAGCGCGCCGCTGGGAACCGCGCCCGCCCGTTCAGGGGAGAACGCGCCGTCGCCGTCGAGAGCGTTGAACACGTCCACAACTTTGCCTTTTCTGTGCGCGCCCACGGAAACGCCGCCGCCCATATGCACCACGATCAGGTTCAGGGCATTGTAATCTTTGCCGTTTTCCTTGGCGTAGCGTTTGGCCACCGCCTTCTGGTTCAGCGCGTGGAACACGCTGGTCCTCGGCAGCTCGGGCACGCCGGAATAGCGGGAGATCGGCTCTAACTCGTCCACGACCACGGGGTCTACGATGTAGGAGGGAACGCCGATGGAATCCGCGATCTCTCTGGCGAGAATGCCGCCTAAGTTGGAGGCGTGCTGTCCCTGTCTGCCGATCTTCAGATCTTCAAGCAGATCGTCGCTCACTTCATAAGTGCCTCCAGGAATGGGTTTTAACATACCGCCGCGGCCGACCACCATATTCAGGGAATGGATGTCGAAATTCTTCTCTTTTAAAAGATTTACGATAATATCCTTGCGGAAATCCTTCTGGTCTACGATAGATGCGTACTTTCCGATCTCCTCCGTGGAGTGCCTTAAAGTCTCCTCAAACAAGAGAGTCTCGTCCTCGAATACGCCGATCTTCGTGGATGTGGAACCGGGATTGATGATCAAACTTTTGACTGCCATAATGTGATGCCTCCTATCTCAATTCATCTTGGACATTGCCTCTGCGACGACTGCGCCCAGTGCAATGGAATTTACTTTCGTCTCGAAATCGTCGGAGCGGGACGTCAGGATGACCGGAGCCTTCGTGCCGGTCAGAATGTTGCCGTTCTTGACTTTGGCCGTGTGTACCAGGCATTTGTACACCAGATTGCCCGCGTGGATGTCGGGGAAGAGGAGCACGTCGGCGTCGCCCACGATCTTTCTGCCCTCCGCGCCCTTGTGTTTCGCGGCCTCCGGATCGATGGCCAGATCCAGGGAAAGGGGACCGTCCACAACGCAGCCGGTGATCTTGCCTTCGGCGCACATTTTGGTCAATTCTTCCGCCTCCAGGGTGACGGGCATCTTGGGATTGACTACCTCCACAGCCGCAAGCGGCGCGACCTTGGGATTCGGAATGCCGCAAGCGTGGCAGATCTCCACTGTATTTTCGATGATATGTACTTTGTCTTCCAGCGTGGGGTAGGTCATGAACGCCACGTCGGACAAAAACAGCAGATGGTCGATGCCCTCGATCTCAAACACGCACACATGGGACAGGGTCTTGCCGGTTCTGAGGCCCACTTCTTTGTCCAGCACGCTCTTTAGGAAGGATTTGGTGTCGATCAGGCCCTTCATGTACATGTCCGCCTTGCCGGTGTGCACCAGTTCCACGGCTTTTAAGGCCGCCGTGTAGTTGTCCTTCTCGTCGATGATCTCAAAGCCGCTTATGTCAACATGGTCGGCTGCCGCCACTTCCTTGATCTTGTCCGCATCGCCCACCAGGATCGCCTCGGCGATACCGCGTTTCTTTGCCGCCGCTACAGCCTCCAGTACGGCGCTGTCCTGCGCCACCGCAACGGCCACTTTCTTCACGCTGCACTCGGACACTTTCGATAACAGGTCATCAAAACTCTTGCTCATTTTGTCCTCCATTCCAAAGTGCATTATCACAACACTTCGTATTTTTATATTTCTATTCCAAATGGTAACACTTCCGGGTTCAAAAAGCAAATGATTCATGGCAGTTGAATTTACGGGATAAGTCTGCTACAATAGAATGCGTGTACTTACTGGTGCACGGGGATCTGTGCCGGAGCGTCACAGATTCCTCTGACGGCAGACGCGGATCGGGGGTACTTGCGTCGCCCCGCCGCGCGAACGCTCCGGAATGGAGAATAGAGAATAGCATGGGTTTAGTACAGAAGGTTTTTGGTACGCACAGCGAGAGAGAGCTGAAGCGTATCGACGGACTGGTGAAAAAAATAGAGGAGCTGCGGCCTGCGATGATGGAGCTGTCGGACGGACAGCTCCGGGACAAGACGAAGGAGTATAAGAAAAGGCTGACGGAGGGAGAGACGCTGGACGATCTTTTGCCGGAGGCATACGCCACGGTGCGGGAGGCGGCGAGGAGAGTCCTCAACACGGAGCACTACCGGGTACAGCTGATGGGCGGCATCATCCTGCATCAGGGGCGTATCGCCGAGATGAAGACCGGCGAAGGTAAGACGCAGACCTGTCTCCTGCCGGCGTATCTGAACGCACTGGAAGGTAAAGGCGTGCACGTTGTCACCGTCAACGACTATCTGGCGAAACGTGACGCGGAGTGGATGGGGCAGGTACACGAATTCTTAGGACTCACCGTGGGCGTTGTCCTCAACGATATGAAGTCGGAGGAGAGAAGAGAGGCGTACAACTGCGATATCACGTATGTCACGAACAACGAACTGGGTTTTGACTATCTGCGGGACAACATGGTGATCTACAAGGAGCAGCTGGTGCTCAGGGATCTCCACTACGCCATCATCGACGAGGTGGACTCCGTGCTGATCGACGAGGCCAGAACGCCGCTTATCATATCGGGACAGAGCGGCAAGTCCACCAAACTGTACGAGGCCTGCGATATTCTGGCAAGACAGCTGACCCGGGGCGAGGACATGGAGGAGCTGTCCAAGATGGACGCCATCATGGGGATCGAGCGCGAGGAGACGGGCGATTTCATCGTAAATGAGAAGGATAAGGTGGTAAACCTGACCGCACAGGGCGTCTCCAAGGTGGAGCGGTTCTTCCAGATCGAGAATCTGGCCGATCCCGAGAATCTGGAGATCCAGCACAACATCATCCTCGCGCTGCGCGCGCACAATCTGATGTTCCGCGACCAGGATTACGTGGTGAAGGACGATCAGGTTTTGATCGTCGATGAATTTACGGGACGTATCATGCCGGGACGCCGTTACTCCGACGGCCTGCACCAGGCGATCGAGGCGAAAGAGCATGTGAAGGTGAAGAGAGAGAGCAAGACGCTCGCCACCATCACCTTCCAGAACTTTTTTAATAAATTCGAGAAAAAGGCGGGTATGACAGGTACGGCGCTGACGGAGGAGAAGGAATTCCGCGACATCTACGGGATGGACGTGGTGGAGATCCCGACCAATCTGCCGGTCGCGCGTATCGACAGGCAGGACGCAGTGTACAAGACGAAACGGGAAAAACTGCACGCCATCGTGGAGGCAGTCAAGGCGGCGCACGCCAAGGGGCAGCCCGTTCTGGTCGGCACGATCAACATCGACGCCTCCGAGGAGCTCAGCGGCCTGCTGAAAAAGAACGGCATCGAACACAAGGTGCTGAACGCGAAGTTTCATGAGATGGAGGCGGAGATCGTGGCGGACGCCGGAATCCACGGGGCTGTGACCATCGCCACCAACATGGCGGGCCGTGGTACGGACATCAAGCTGGACGAGGAGGCGAGAGCCGCCGGAGGGCTTATGATCATCGGCACGGAGCGCCACGAGTCCAGACGTATCGACAATCAGCTGCGCGGCCGTTCCGGTCGTCAGGGAGATCCGGGCGAATCCAAATTCTATATCTCGCTGGAGGACGATCTGATGCGGCTGTTCGGCTCTGACAGGATGATCGCCATGTTCAACGCCCTCGGCATTCCGGAGGGGCAGGAGATCGAGCACAGCGCTTTGACGAAGGCCATCGAGTCGGCCCAGAAGAAGATCGAGAACAACAACTTCGGCATCCGTAAGAATCTGCTGGAGTACGATCAGGTCATGAACGAGCAGAGGGAGATCATCTACGAGGAGAGAAGGCGCGTCTTAAACGGCGAGAGTATGCGCGACGCGATCTACAAGATGATCACGGACATCACGGAGAACTGCGTGGACATCTGCATCGGCGACGACACCGACTTCGAGGATTGGGATTACAATGAGCTGAACACGCTGCTTTTGCCTACGGTTCCGCTGCAGCCTGTCAAGGCGGACCGCGTGCTGAAACCGAAGAAGAACAGCTTAAAACAGCAGCTCAAGGAGGAGGCAGTCAAACTCTACGAGAGCAAGGAGGCGGAGTTCCCGGAGCCGGAGGCGATCCGCGAGATCGAGCGCGTGATCCTTCTGAAAGTCATCGACAGGAAGTGGATGGATCACATCGACGACATGGATCAGCTCAGACAGGGCGCGGGCCTGCAGGCATACGGGCAGAAAGATCCGCTTGTGGAGTACAAGCTGAGCGGCTATGAGATGTTCGACGAGATGACGCAGAACATCAAGGAGGAGACGGTGCGGCTGCTCTTCCACGTCCGCATCGAGCAGAAGGTGGAGCGCGAGCAGGTGGCGAAGGTCACGGGGACGAACAAGGACGACACCGTGCAGAAGGGTCCTGTCAAGCGCATGGAGGCGAAGATCTACCCCAACGATCCCTGCCCCTGCGGCAGCGGCAAGAAGTATAAGAACTGCTGCGGCCGGAAATAGATGATCTATATGAATTTCACAATGCTGCCGCGGGCGGCAGATATATTAAAAAATCAGGAAAGAAGGTGACGTTAAGTGGTAGAACTGGACAACATGAAGTCTGAATTACAGGCATACGAAACACCATTAGCGGAAGTGAGGGATTCACTTTGACTTAGCTGATAAGGCAAAGCGGATCGAAGAGTTGGAGATGGAGATGCAGGCGCCCGGTTTCTGGGACGATCCTGAGAAGTCCAACCAGAAAATGCGGGAGTCCAAGAACCTGAAAGATACGGTAGATACGATGAATGCCCTCACACAGCAGTATGACGACATTCTGACGCTGATCGAGATGGGGTACGAGGACAACGATCCTGCCATCATACCGGACATCGAGGAAGAACTGCGGGAATTTAAGGAGACTTTCGAGAATATCCGCATCAGCACGCTGCTGTCGGGAGAGTACGACAAGAATAATGCCATTCTGAAACTGAACGCCGGAGCGGGCGGCACGGAAAGCTGCGACTGGTGCGGCATGCTGTACCGCATGTATACCAGATGGGCGGAACGCAAAGGGTTTACGGTGGATGTGATCGATTATCTGGACGGCGACGAGGCCGGCATTAAATCAGTGACGTTTCAGGTCAACGGCGAGAACGCCTACGGTTATCTGAAGTCCGAGAAGGGCGTGCACAGACTGGTGCGCATCTCTCCTTTCAACGCGCAGGGGAAACGGCAGACCTCCTTCGTGTCCTTGGACGTTATGCCGGATATTGAGGAAGACTTGGATGTGGAGATCAGGGACGAGGACATCCGCATCGACACCTACCGCAGCAGCGGCGCGGGCGGCCAGCATATCAACAAGACCTCCTCGGCGATCCGCATCACCCATTTTCCCACGGGCATTGTGGTGACGTGCCAGAACGAGCGGAGCCAGTTCCAGAACAAGGACAAGGCCATGCAGATGTTAAAGGCGAAACTGTACATGCTCAGACAGGAGGAGAATGCCGAGAAACTGTCCGGCATCAGAGGGGACGTGAAAGAGATCGGCTGGGGGAACCAGATCCGCTCCTATGTGCTGCAGCCCTACACCATGGTGAAGGATCACAGGACGGAGGAGGAGAGCGGCAATGTGAACGCCGTGCTGGACGGGGAGATCGATCCCTTTATCAACGCCTATCTGCGTTGGATCAACACATGAACGGAGACGGTTCAGACCGTATATTGTGTACAAGTGTACAAATAAGAAAAGTCAGGCCCAAAAGCCTGACTTTTTTGTACCCTGTACGGATATGCCGTCAAAACGCTGTGTCCAGATTCCTGCCGCGGTATTTACTGACCGCGTCTGAGGCCTTCATGTCCTTCTGGTAAGGGTTATCCTCGTTGAAATACCGGATCTGCGTGGAGGTCGTGCCGCCCGACACATAGGTGCGCCCGCACTCGGGGCAGACAGCCGTGCGGATCGCCACATTGCAGGAGATCACCTTGCCGTTGTTCTGCGCGGCGTCCTTGTAAGCGTTGCGCACATGCTCCTGCTCGTGTCCCCGCACGCGGGAGGCGGCGGCGTCCGGGTCGATATGGGCGGCTGCCTTGAAGGACACGTTCTCGTCGGAACCGTCCTGATATTTGCGGTTTTTACAAGTCTCGCACTCTGCGGGGGAGGACTTGCGCCCGGCCTGCTTTTTCGTGGATTCGCCCGGATTGCGGATGATTTCGGGCCTTTCCGCAGAAGATTCGTCCGGATGCGCGCCCGCAATCCCGTATCCGGTTTCAGCCGCATAGCTTTCCGGCATTCTGCCGGATGTGTAATTGTCATAGAAACTGCCGAGTCCGTTCATCATACCGATCTTTCCCCCGTATGCCGTATCCATTCATAAGCGCGGAACGCTGTCTTCACAAGGCTTATTGCTCTTGCGGATATTATACCATATCAGCAGGAAATCAAGCGCGAGCAAAGCGAGCATTTGATTTCACCTGATATGGTAACGACAGAATCTTTGAGTGCGCAGCACGGCGGCTGCGCAGCAGACGGATTCTGGAGTCTATTATACCATCAGCCCTTTGAAAATACCAGTCAAAATCGTGTGGCGTCACGGGTTTTTCCAAGGTGCAGTATTTATCGCAAAAGAGGTCTATTGCCTGATCTTCATATTCTGTTATAATGAAGACAGTATAGAAATACGGGTTGGAGCGAAACGTATGGGACGACCGGAAAAGAGGGCTGTATGGACATTGCACAGAGATTAAAAGAAGAACTGCATGTGGAGAAGTGGCAGGTGGAGGCCGCCGTGAAACTGATCGACGAGGGAAACACGATCCCTTTTATTGCCAGATACCGAAAAGAGGCGACGGGCTCTCTCAACGATGAGACGCTGCGCGACCTGGACGAGCGGCTGACCTATCTGCGCAATCTGGAAGAAAAGAAGGAACAGGTCTTAAAGAGCATTGAGGAGCAGGGAAAACTGACCGATGAACTGCGGGAGCGCATTGTGGCGGCAGAGACGATGGTCGTGGTGGAGGATCTGTACCGTCCTTACCGTCCTAAGCGGAAGACGAGGGCCAGCGTGGCGAAGGAGAAGGGGTTGGACGGTCTGGCGCAGTTTATTCTGGCGCAGGAGACGACAGAGCCCATCGAGAATGAGGCGGCCAGGTATGTCCGCGAGGATGAGGACGAGTCGAAGGCTGTGCGGACAGCGGCGGAGGCGCTGCAGGGCGCGAAGGACATCATCGCGGAGCAGATCTCCGACGAGGCGGATCACCGCATCTATATCCGCAGCATTACCGCGGAGGAGGGAAGGCTTGTAAGCGCGGCTAGGGATGAGAAGGCGCAGAGCGTTTACGAGATGTACTACCAGTATGAGGAGCCGATCAAAAAGGCGGCGGGTCACAGGATCCTGGCGATCAACCGCGGCGAGAACGAGAAGTTCCTGACGGTAAAGATCGAGGCGCCCACAGAGCGCATTTTGCAGTATCTGCGCAAGAAGGTTATAAAAAACGACAATCCTGTCACAACGCCGATTCTGGAGGAAACGATTGCCGACAGCTACGACAGGCTGATCGCGCCCGCCATCGAGCGGGAGATCAGGAACGATATGACGGAGAAGGCGGAGGACGGCGCGATCGCCGTGTTCGGCAGAAATCTGGAGCAGCTGCTCATGCAGCCGCCTATCGCGGGCAGGGTCGTACTCGGATGGGATCCTGCTTTCCGCACGGGCTGTAAGCTGGCGGTGGTAGACGAGACGGGCAAGGTACTCGACACGAAGGTGATCTATCCCACCGCGCCGCAGAATAAGGTGGCGGAGGCCAAGGCGGAGCTGAAAAGACTGATCAAAAAGTACCATGTGTCTCTCATCTCCGTGGGGAACGGCACGGCCTCCAGAGAGTCCGAGCAGGTCATTGTGGAGCTGATAAAGGAACTGGACACCCCCGTACAGTATGTCATCGTCAACGAGGCGGGGGCGTCAGTGTACTCTGCGAGCAAACTGGCGACAGAGGAGTTCCCGAATTTTGACGTGGGACAGAGGAGCGCGGCGTCCATTGCGAGACGGCTGCAGGATCCGCTGGCGGAGTTGGTGAAGATCGATCCGAGATCCATCGGCGTCGGGCAGTATCAGCACGATATGAACCAGAAGAAACTGAGCGAGGCGCTCGGCGGCGTGGTGGAGGACACTGTGAACAGGGTGGGCGTGGATCTGAACACCGCCTCCGCGTCCCTTCTGGAATACGTTTCCGGTGTGACGAAGGTGATCGCCAGAAATATCGTGGACTACCGGGAGAAAAACGGCAGATTCACCAACCGTGCACAGCTCCTCAAGGTGGCGAAGTTGGGGCCGAAAGCATATGAACAATGCGCGGGCTTTCTGCGTATCACGGACGGCGATAACCCGTTGGACGCGACCAGCGTGCATCCCGAATCCTACGAGGCCGCAAAGAAACTTCTGGACAGGCTGGGACTCACCATGGAGGATGTGAAGGAGGCGCAGAAGAAAGCGGCGGCGCAGAAGGCGGCGGGCGTGAAGGAGAAGGCCGCAAGAGAGAAGAAGAAACCGCAGCAGAAGATCGTCATCCGCAATACGAACACCGCCATGGGAAAGGCGCTGGCGGCGGCTATGGATAACGTGACATTGGAGAATGCGCCTGACAAGGCGGGCGGTTCTGCGAAGAATGCGGCGGACAGGCCGGACATGACGGTCAGCAGCCTGGAGAAGAAGATCAAGGACAGGAAAAAACTGGCGGAAGAGCTGGGCATCGGCGAGATCACGCTGACCGACATTCTGAAAGAGCTGGAGAAACCCGCCCGCGATCCCCGCGACGATATGCCGGCGCCGATCCTTCGGAGCGATGTGCTTGACATGAAGGACTTAAAACCCGGCATGATCCTGAAGGGCACGGTGCGCAACGTCATAGATTTCGGTGTGTTCGTGGACATCGGCGTGCATCAGGACGGTTTGGTGCATATTTCCCAGATCACGGACAGATATATCAGGCATCCGTTGGAGGCGGTCAGCGTCGGCGATGTGGTGGACGTGCAGGTGCTCACTGTGGATATGGCGAAAAAGCGCATCGGTCTGACCATGAAGATCAAACAGGAAGTGACGCCGTAGGGACAGAACGCAGGCAGGCACGGACGGCGTCTGTGCGGGCGGAGATGGTATCATGAAAGAAAGCAGCGCAAAATATTTCAGCAACAGAGCGTGTCAATATTTTCCCTGCCATAAGGCGGAGAATACCGATGATTTTAACTGTCTGTTCTGTTACTGTCCGCTCTACGCGCTGGGCAGCCGGTGCGGCGGCAATTTCCGCTACACGGACAAGGGCGTCAAGGACTGCACGGAGTGTGCGATCCCCCACGGCGAGGGCGGCTATGAGTATGTGATGGCGCATATCCGGGGCGTTACCGAGATGGCGCGCAGGACGGATTGACAAGACTTTTTGCCTGTGCTAAGATAACTGACAACTGAATACGGTAATCGGTGCCGCTATACCGAAGTTTTCTTTTCGGGGATAGCGGGTAAAAGGGAAACAGGTGGAAGTCCTGTACGAACTCGTCACTGTAAGCAGGGAGCGTGTCGTCTGTGTGGAAAACACAGCCACTGCGAAGGAAATCTGCGCAGCAAATTTACTTCGTGGGAAGGCGACGGCATGCAACGATCTGTAAGTCAGGAAACCTGCCGGGAACCGGTACAGAGACGGCAGTCTCAGGCCACGAGTCATTGGTTGTACGTTTGAAACCGCAGAAGTTCCGCGATCCTTGCGGAAAACTTCTGTGTATTTTGTGTATGTAAATCCTTTGCCGGAGTGGTGTGAGAACTGCGGCGAAGGATTTTTTTGACGAAGAGACGGAAAAGGAGAAGAGAAAATGAGAAAAAGATGGATGGCTGCGCTGCTTGGCGGCGTCATGACATGCTCCGTGCTGTTTACAGGGTGCGGCGGCAGCGAGGAGACTGCTGCGGATGCAGTGCAGACAAAAGAGAGCGGTCCGACGCAGGAAGAGAGCGCCGCGCAGGAGGAGAACGGCTCCGCCGCTGACGAGACAGAAGAGCAGAGCGATCAGGAGGCGGCTGACGAAGTGGCGGCGCTGATCGACGCGATCTATGTGCAGAGGAGAACGGAGGAGACGGACGAACAGTGCGCCCGCGCGAAGGAGGCGTGGGACGCGCTGACGGACGCTCAGAAGGAGCTGGTGTCGGGCGAGTTCGCAGATCTGGATTATTTCGGCAGGGACACGGGCGACGCCTCTCTGGACGATCCCCGCAATCAGGATGGTATCGGCGAGAATGAGATTCTGGTCGTAAGTTTCGGCACCTCTTTTAATGACAGCCGTGTCAGAGATATTAAGGGCATCGAGGATGCGGTGGCGGCGGCAAATCCCGACTGGTCCGTCAGACGGGCTTTTACGGCGCAGATCATCATCAACCACATACAGGCCAGAGACGGCGAGCGCATTGACAATATGGAGCAGGCGTTGGAGCGCGCGGCGGCAAACGGCGTGAAGAATCTGGTGGTGCAGCCCACGCATCTGATGCACGGCGCGGAGTACGACGAGCTGATGGACGCGCTGACGGCCTATTCGGATCGGTTCGAGTCGGTGAAGATCGCGGAACCGCTGCTGGGTGAAGTGGGCGCGGACGCGGCCGAGGTCAACGCGGACAAGGAGGCGGTGGCGCAGGCGATCACGGAGGCCGCAGTGGAGGCCGCGGGCTATGGAAGTCTTGCGGAGGCGCAGGAGAGCGGCGCGGCATTCGTGTTTATGGGACATGGCACGTCCCATGCTGCCAAGATCTCATACAGTCAGATGCAGGCACAGATGATCGATCTGGGCTATACCAACGTGTTTATCGGCACGGTGGAGGGGGAGCCGGAGGAGACTTCCTGCGAGGCGGTGATCGACGAGGTGGCGCAGGCGGGCTGCACCAAGGTGATACTCCGTCCTCTGATGGTGGTGGCAGGCGACCACGCCAACAACGATATGGCGGGGGAGGAGGCGGACTCCTGGGCGAGCATGTTTGAGGCGAGCGGGCATTTTGACAGCGTGGAGACGCAGATCTCTGGTCTGGGAGCCATCCCTGCGATACAGGACATCTATGTGGCGCACACGGCGGCGGCATCCGAACTGCAGGGGCAGCAGTCAAAACTGCCGGGCACTGCGGTGGAGGATGGCGTCTACACGGCGACTTTCACGACGGACAGCAGTATGTTTAAGGTGAACGAGGCCTGTGACGGCAAGGGCACGCTGACGGTGAAGAATGGGGAGATGACGCTCCATATCTCGCTCAGTTCCAAAAATATCGTAAACCTCTATCCCGGTCTGGCGGCGGATGCGGAGAAGGAGGGCGCGGCGGTCTTAGATCCCACGACGGACAAGGTCACCTACGCGGACGGCACGACGGAGGAAGTGTACGGGTTCGATGTGCCCGTGCCCGCGCTCGATGCGGAGTTCGATCTGGCGATCCTCGGCAAGAAGGGCAAATGGTACGATCACAAGGTCAGCGTCTCGGCAGTTTCCGAGTCAGACAGCGCAGAAAAGCCGATGCCGGGGCAAAGCGCGGGCGCCGGGGACGATCTCGGGGACGGTACTTACAGTGTGGAACTTACCTTCGAGGGCGGCAGCGGCAAGGCGCAGATCCTGTCGCCCGCCACTGTCACCGTGAAGGATGGTAAGATGACGGCCAGAGTGGAGTGGAACAGCCCCAACTATGACTATATGCTCGTGGATGGAGAGAAGTATCTGCCCGTCAACAAGGGCGGCGATTCCGTGTTTGAGATCCCCGTGGCGGCGTTGGATACGGAGTTGACCGTGATCGGCGACACGGTGGCGATGAGCACGCCTCATGAGATCGAGTACACGCTGACATTTCACGCCGATACGATGAGATAAGAGTAAGAATAAGAATGAGAATGAGATCTGCCTAGAGATGATCCGGGACGATCCCGTTGTCGTATAAAATTCCGCGTATTTTGGAAAAGGGGAGAAGTTCTTTTTCGCGACAAGATGTTTTTAAACTACGGTCATAGGGACGCGCAGCACTTTACTCGGTCATGGAATCCGGAAAGGCAAGTAAAGTGCTGCGCTGTTTATCTGTGAGCTGAAAGATTTTAGACATGATGGGGTCGACGGATAACTGATCTTTCAGACTGTCGCTGAAAAAATCTGCAAGAGGAATATCTAAAGCGTAACAAATATAGGAAAGATACTCGACGGTAATGTTTTTCTTGCCGAGTTCCACATCTCTGAGAAAACTCTGCGAAATACCTGAAAGATTTGCCAGTCTGTTAACGGAATAATCTTTCTGTGTTCTGAAATAAGCAATTCGCTTACCTATATCGTAATCATAAATTTTTTTTCCATCATATACAATTCTCTTTTTAAAATAGGGTAGCAATTTTTTTAGGATAAAATTATGCGCACTCCTCGAGTTGAACATCTGCCGGAGAGAAGTGGTGAAACGGATAAATACATGGTTTGCGGCGCGCTTTGTACGACGGGAGATCTTTTGTTAAAGCAGTTCCCTCTTACAGATGTGCGGCTTGGAGATGTGCTGGCTTTCCATGATATTGGCGCATATTCCGAGACAGAATCCATGTATCTGTTCCTTAGCAGAGATTTGCCCAGGGTTTATCTGTACTCGGAAGATGCCGGTTTCGAACTGGTATGTCTGGCACGTCCGACGGATGTTCTGAATGCGATTCGGTGATCAACATAGTATCATGGCTGACGCAGATTACCAGTGGATATGCTGTATGTAAAACCGGAGGCAGAACAATAGTAGCTGCATTGCACCTTGACAATTTCATATCTTACGGCGGAATTTCGAGATAAACGAAAAAACGTTTTGACTAAATTTAAATTTAACTTGCATTTTTCTTCCTGACGTGATAGAGTAGGAGCATGAAATTGATTCTCGCACAGTAAATTCTTAAATTCGAGTGCGATGCACCGATCATATCGGTGTCCGGCTTTTCGCCAAAATTTCATGATACTATTGTATATACGGCGGAGAGCGGTCCTTTCCGTCGGCGTCACATCAAAGGAGGGAAAAGATGGTAGACCAAGAAATGCTTTCGGCAATATCGGATTTGCTGGATGAGAAACTGGAAGAGAAATTGGAAGAGAAACTGGAAGAAAAACTGGAGCAGAAGTTTGATGAGAAACTGCAGCCGATTTATGACAGGCTGGATAATCTGGAAGAGGATATGCATTACGTCAGGGTAGAGCAGCTTGAGAATAACGTACTGCCGCGTCTGGATAATCTGGAAGAGGATATGCATTACGTCAGGGTGGAGCAGCTTGAGAATAGCGTACTGCCGCGGCTGGATAATCTGGAAGGGGATATGCATTACGTCAGAGTGGAGCAGCTTGAGAATAGCGTACTGCCGCGGCTGGATAATCTGGAAGGGGATATGCATTACGTCAGAGTGGAGCAGCTTGAGAATAACGTACTGCCGCGGCTGGACAATCTGGAAGAGGATATGCGTTACGTCAGAGTGGAGCAGCTTGAGAATAGCGTACTGCCACGTCTGGATAATCTGGAAGGGGATATGCGTTATGTCAGGGTGGAGCAGCTTGAGAATAGCGTACTGCCGCGTCTGGATAACCTGGAAGGGGATATGCGTTGCGTCAGGGTAGAGCAGCTTGAGAATAACGTACTGCCGCGACTGGATAATCTGGAAGGGGATATGCGTTATGTCAGAGTCGTACAGCTTGAGAATGGCGTGATACCGAAACTGAATACGATTGAGGCGTGTTATCTGGATACTTCTGAAAGATATATAAAGCGAACGGAGCAGATAGATGAGATGGCGGCGGATATTGTTGTTTTGAAAAGTGTTGTTTCCAACCACAGCGAGACGCTGCAGCAAATGCAAGGCTAGAGAGAATATAGCAGTGCAGAGAATGTGAAACGGAAAATAAAACAGTAATTCGATAAATTCCCAATGTAAGATATGAAATAGTCTTACGTTGGGAATTTTGTGTATAAGCGATTTTCAGATTATATTGGCGAAGGAGATAGTAGAAATGCATGATCTGCGTCGTATATCGATGAGCAGGATGATCGGATAGGGATTGGAAAAACACATGAAATGGAGTTTGGCTGACGGCTTGAAAAGATTTCTGCTCACCTCTGAAACAGATATTCGAAAGAACAGCTATAAATGGAATACACTGGCCGGGATGCTCAACAGTTTCCTGTATCAGCCGATTCTGCCGTCTCTCGCAGCGGATTGGAACGAAGGGCGTCATGAATTGTTTATTCGCCGTGCGCTCAGACAGATATTTCTTATATTTGCGATCACAGGGGCCGTTTTGATCGGTGCGTATCTGCTTGGCATACCGTTTTTGTCGCTGCTGTATCACACGGATCTGCGATCCTTTAAGACAGAGCTGCTGATACTGCTTGTCGGGAGCGGTATGTTGGCTCTGGCCGGCTTTATCAATATTTTGCTGACGATACTGCGATGCCAGCAGGACTTGATAGGAGGATATTCCCTGATAGCGGTCCCGGCTTTTCTGCTGTCGCCCTTATTTGTACGGCGGTGGGGAATTGCCGGCGCCTCTTGGGTTTATACGATACTGGTCAGCGGGCTGGCTTTTATATTTGCGATTCTGTTAGCGATAAGGATCAGGGGAAAAGCAGGCATTTGAAAAATAATGTAAAAAACAGAGATACGATGGCGAAAGGAATGATCGGTATTGATAGATAGGAAGGTACTTGGAAGACGGATCAGAGAGGAACGTATACGACATAGAATGACTCAGGAACAGGTCGCGGCGTATATCGACGTATCCACCACCTACGTCGGATTTATCGAGCGCGGTGAGCGGGCCGTCACACTGGAGAAACTGGAGCTTTTGGCTCAGTGCTTTCATGTGCCGATCGATTCGTTGTTGAGGGAAAATCCTGAAGGCTCAACGGCGCAGGCCAAGGCGGAGCGCCTGAACAACTTGTGGGATGCCTCATCCGCAGATGAAAAAGACATGATCCTGTCCTTCTCGGAATTTATTCCCGCGAGCAATGAGCCAAGTGCCGTGCTTGCACGAGCATTTGGCGAATGCCGCGAGGGTCAAATACCCCGCAGCTTGCTGCGTTGCAAGTTTGATACCCCGTCAGCTTGCTGCGGGGTATTTGATTCACAGCAAAAAGGATGAGGGGAGAGAGCACAAAACACCTCTTGCATAATTCGCCGTCAGGATGTATACTCCCTTATATAAGAAAAAGTTCTTCGGGGTCGGGTGCAATTCCCTACCGGCGGTATAGTCCGCGACCCGCAGCAGCATGACCGCATAGGTTTAAACACATCGGCAGCTGCGCGGCTGATTTGGTGAGATTCCAAAACCGACAGTACAGTCTGGATGAGAGAAGAAACGACAGTATTTCGTGTGCAGGGTACACGGGATCTGTTTCTTTTGCAGGAATGCCCCGAGAGATTTTCGGGGCTTTTTTGTCGTATAGGAATATGCGGTACGACAAAAGATCGAGAACTTTTTCCGACAATTTATGTAAGAGGCGTCACATACAAGACGCCTCGGAATGGAGGAAAAGAGTAACATGAGTAACGGATTATGGCAAAGTGTCAAGGACAACCTGATTTTTGTGCTGGTGTGTCTGGTCGTGGCGGTGGGGCTGTTCCTGATCGCCTATGCGGCGGAGAAGTATGTGTATAAGCGGGACGGCGTTAGGGAGCGCATTTTAAGCACCAGAAAGATCGCGATGATCGGTCTGTTTTCAGCCATCGCAGTGGTGCTGCATATCTTTGATTTTCCTATTGTCTTTCTGGCGCCTGGTTTCTATAAGCTGGATTTCAGCGAGATCCCCGCGCTGGTCGGCGCATTTGCGTTTGGTCCGGTGGCGGGCGTGATGATCGAGCTGTGCAAGATCTTTTTGAAACTGGTCATCAAGGGCACCAGCACGGCGTTCGTGGGTGATCTGGCGAATTTTGTGATCGGGTGCAGCCTGGTTCTTCCAGCGTCGATCATTTATATGTTTAAGAAGACGAAAAAGAGAGCGGTGCTTTCCTGCGTGGCAGGTTCAGTGCTTATGACAGTGTTTGGCACGGCCTTCAACGGCGTCTATCTGCTGCCTGCTTTCTCGGCGCTGTTTGGTATGCCGCTGGACGCGATCCTCGCCATGGGTTCAGAGATCAACGGCAATATCCATGACGTTACGACTTTCGTGTGCTTTGCGGTGGCGCCTATCAACATCATCAAGAGTGTGGCGGCGTCGGTTGTCACGCTGCTGATCTACAAGCCCTTGAGTCCGATCATCAAGAGCGCGCAGATGCCCGCGAGGCGACAGGCATCGGACGGCGCGGGCACGAACGTCGCACAGTAGACGGGACAGATCGTGAGTTCGCGCGCATAGCAGTATCTATATGAGACGAAAGGCTCTCACCGCAGATCACCGCGGCGAGGGCCTTTTGCGCGCAGAGAGCGCTCCTTATGACGAGCCGTGAGACACGTTTTAGAGATTCTTTAGAGAAAAGATTGCTATGATAGAACCATACCTAAATACAGGCAGACAGTACGGGCGCGGGGCCCGTAAACCGGAGGAGGAGAAGATTGAAAAAACGAAGGTTCGGCGCAAGACGGCGCAAAGATACGCGGGCCTTTTTCGTGTTCTTAGCGCCCAGTATGCTGGGGGTGCTTGTGTTTGTTCTGCTCCCGTTTCTGAATGTCTTCGGACGTTCCTTTCAGACGGTGGTCACAAGCCGTTTTGTGGGATTCGACAACTACAGGACGATCTTTGCGAATCAGGCGTTCCGATTGGCGGTCAAAAACACATTTCGCTTTACGCTCGTCTGCATACCGCTGCTTGTTGTGATCGGACTGATGATCGCCTTGCCGGTGAGCAGGATGAAGAGCGCGGGAGTCATTAAATCCCTGTATCTTTTCCCGCTGGCGATGCCGACGGCGACGATCGTCATTGTATGGAAGATGGTCTTTTACAGACAGGGATTTTTCAATCTCCTTCTGACAAGGCTGGGAGAGTGGAGCGGTCTGTGGGGAGAGGTGCGCACGGATTATCTTGGCACCGGAGCGTCTTTTTGGGTGCTGGTGTTCAGCTATATATGGAAAAATGCGGGCTATACGATCGTTCTCTGGCTTGCGGGAATCCTGGGGGTGCCGAATGAGCTGCAGGAGGCTGCGAGAGTGGATGGCGCCTCCGAGACGCAGTGTTTTTTCAAGGTGGTGCTGCCGAATCTGAAGGGCAGTCTCTATACCATCGTGATACTGTCTTTTTTGAATTCCTTTAAGATATACAGGGAGGCGTATCTGGTGGCGGGTTCCTACCCGGAGCAGGACATATATCTGCTGCAGCATCTGTTCAACAACTGGTTTGTCAATCTGGATTTTGATAAGATGGCGGCGGCCACCGTCTGTGTCGGGGGATTTCTCTTCGCAGTGATCATGCTGCTGCAGAGGCTCTGGGACAGGCAGGATATGTGACGGGACGGCAGACCGGATTTATGCGGGCGGGCAGCGGATTTCAGGGAAGACGGCGGAGCATACGTGGCGCGCCGTATGCGCGGAGGCGGAAGTAAGTGGATTTACGGGAGGAACGGACGTGCAGATCACAGGACGAATGGATATGCGGGATATGAGAGTGGGAATGAGGAAGATCCGACACGGCGCGGCGTTGGCGATGATCTTGCTGCCGACGCTTCTTGTGTGTCTGCCGATCCTTCTTCTGGTGACAGGCTCCGTGATGAGCGACGGGGAGCTGCGACAGCATCTGGCGGCGGTGTTCACGGACGGGGCGGAGTATATCAACTGGAAGATCGTGCCTGATTACCCGACCTTCGGCAATTACGGAAAACTCCTTTTTATGACGCCTCAGTTCTTCGTGCTGTTCTGGAATTCCATCAAACTGGTGGGGATCATACTGGCGGGGCAGCTGGCGGTGGGTGTTCCTGCGGCATGGGCTTTCGCGGTGTATCGGGTGAAAGGCAGCCGCGCGCTGTTCGCGCTCTATATCGTGCTGATGCTCCTGCCTTTTCAGGTCATGATGCTCTCAAGTTATCTTGTCCTGAACCGCCTGCGCATGCTGGATACTCACGCGGCGGTGATTCTGCCCGCCGTGTTCTCGACGCTGCCCGTATTTCTCGTCTATGGGGGATTCCGCGCGATCCCGATGCAGCTGTTCGAGGCAGCGCGGATCGACGGGGCTGCGGAGTGGCGCATCTTCTGCTCCATCGGGCTGCCCCTTGGCAAGAGCGGGCTGCTGTCGGCGATGGTGTTAGGGTTTCTGGAATACTGGAATATGATGGAGCAGCCGATGGCCTTTCTGGAGGACAAATCGTTGTGGCCCCTGTCCCTGTATTTGCCTGAGATCACATGGCAGCAGGCGGGGAACGCGTTCACGGCATCGATTATCACGCTGATCCCGGCGGTGTTTGTCTTCGTGTGGGGACAGGATTATCTGGAGCAGGGGATCATCTTTTCGGGGTTGAAAGAGTAGCGCGAGGCGTCTTCCGGGCGTGGATCAGGTGGAGGAAAAAATATTGGGATCGAACAGAAAGAAGAAAATAGCGACGGCGTTTTTTGTATTCCTTGGGTTCATGTGGCTGTGTACGGTAATTTCTAAGAGCGTGTACACCTCGAAACTCCCCATTGTGAGCATTGAGTCGCCTGAGCAGAAATATGTGGAACACATCGTGGAGGCGGACGGTATCGTGGAGGCGGGGGACAAGAATCCGGTCACGGCGCTCAGCGGGCTGCGGATCGAGGATCTGGCGGTGCAGGAGGGAGACAGAGTGGAGGAGGGAGAAGTTCTCTTCACCGTGGATCTGGAAGATCTGCAGGATATTATGGAGGAGAAACGGACGGCGATCTCTAAGCTGCAGGCCCAGATCGACACGATCGTGCAGAATCAGGAGCTGGCAAGGCAGAGGAAGGAGCTGGAGGAACAGCGCGCCAGAGAGGATTACGAAGAGGTCGCTAAGCGTGAAGACACGCTTGTGGGGAGGGCGGCCGAGGCGTACAGCCGGATCGAGTATGAGATAGACGAACAGCGCAATGCGGAAAGAGAGAGAAGACGCAAGGAGGCCGAGGAAAAGAGAAGGAAGGAGCGCGAGAATAACCCGGAGAGCGGCGAGGAGTACGATGAAGATGAGTACGGCGAGGACGGGTACACTGACGATCAGGATTACTATGAGGGAGATGAAAATATTGAGGACAGCCCGGTGGACGAGGCATTGCTTGAGGAGCTGCAGCAGGCGGCCTATGCGGAGGCGGACGCCGAGTGGCAGCGGGATAACGCCGTGAAAGAGGCCGAAAGAAAGGTGGAGGACGCCGCCGCTCCCGAGAGCGAGGACGCGGCGCTGACGGTCGACCGACTGGAACTGGCCGCTCTGCAGGAAGATCTTGCGCGGTTTCAGGAGATCTTGGACGCACAAGGACAGATATGTGCGCCCTATGGCGGTCTGGTTACGGATATTGCCGTAACTATCGGGGGTAGGACTTCCGACGCGGCGGTCATGCTGCTCTCCGACGACACGGTGCCGTGCCGTTTCAGGGCGGTCATCTCTCAGGAGCAGAAAAAATATGTGAGCCTGAATGACGCCGTATCCCTCAAGCTGGACGGCAGCAGGGAGAAGGACGCGACGATCGACTATCTCGCGGAGAGCGATTCCATGCCCGGAAACTATGACATCTATATTGCCCTTCCCGAAGGAGTCGGCGCGCCGGGCCTGTCGGGTACGATGAACCATGCGGAGAGCGGCGAAAAATATAGCTGCTGCGTTACTTCCCAGGCGGTGTACACGGTGAACGCGAGGAGTTATGTCTATGTCGTCAGAGAGCGGGACGGGATTCTGGGCAAAGAATACTATGCGGAGCAGATCAACGTCAAGATTCAGGATCAGAACGACAGTTGGGTGGCCGTGGAAGGCGCTCTGGACGGAGAGAGCCGCGTGATCTCCTCCTCCACGAAGGAGCTGGGAAACGGGGATACCGTCAGGCTGTCGGAGGAGTAGGAAGATCATGTGAGAAATTCCGTCTGTGGTTTTATCAAATTTTTTCTTCCTCTTATAGCGGCAGGATGGTAAAATGTATGAGACGGTTCATATTGCAGCCGACAAATATATGACAGCGGATACGGTTTATCCGTTATGGTTGGAGGAAAAAAGATGGGAATGATCATTAAGAGCGCTCTGGCGATCCTGCCGCAGGACGCGGAGGACGTGATACGGGAGACTGATATTTATATCGAGAAGGACAGGATCGCGGGCATCGGACAGAGACCCGATGGATTTCTTGCGGATAAGGAGATCGACGGCACGGACAAACTGGTCATACCGGGGCTGATCAACTGCCACACGCACTCCTACATGTCCTTTATGCGCAATGTGGCGGACGATCTCTCCTTCATGGACTGGCTGTTCGGCACCATCGACCCGATTGAGCAGCAGATGACAGACGAGGATACATACTGGGGCGCGAATCTCGCGATCATCGAGATGATGAAGAGCGGCACCACCTGTTTTAACGATATGCAGATGAACATTCACCAGACCACCCGGGCGGTCAGGGAGAGCGGTATGCGCGCCGTGATCAGCAGAGGACTGGTGGGAAACGGCAACGACGAGGCGGGACAGATGAGACTGCGCCAGGCATATGAGGAGCGGGACGCCGCCAAAGACTGCGACAGACTTTCCTTCGTCCTCGGTCCCCACGCGCCCTACACTTGTGACGAGGCTTACCTGAAAATCGTCGCGAATGAGGCGAAGAAGAACGGTATGGGGATTCACATCCATCTGTCGGAGAGCGAGAGCGAGATCGAACAGATCCGTGAGAAGTATGGCTGCAGCCCTATCGCGCTGGCGGAGAGATGCGGCCTGTTCGACGTGCCCGCAATAGCGGCGCACTGCGTACAGATCGACGAGGCGGATATGGATATTTTGAAGAGGAAAAATGTCAGCGTGGCGACCAATCCCGCCAGCAACATGAAACTCGGCAACGGTTTTGCGCCTGTCGGCCGGATGCTGGAAAAGGGGATCAACGTCTGTCTCGGCACGGACGGCGCGGCCAGCAACAACTGCCTGAATATGTTCCACGAGCTGAGCCTGCTTACGCTGATCCACAAGGGAACGGGAAAGACCCCTCAGTGCGTCAGTGCCAAGGAGGGATTTCGTATCGCTACGATCAATGGCGCGCGGGCTCTCGGAATGGAGCGGGAGATCGGCAGCATCGAGGTCGGCAAGAAGGCCGATCTGGCGATCCTCGATCTGAACACGCCGTCCCTCACGCCTAAGAACAACTTGATCGCGGCGCTCTCCTACTCCGCCAACGGTTCCGAGGTGGACACGGTTATCATCGACGGAAAAGTGACTATGGAGCACAGAAAGATCCTGACTGTGGACGAGCAGTTGGTTTATCGCAAGATTCAGAAGATCATCGTGCGGATGGGGCTGGATAAATTTTATTTCCTTTCGTGCTAATTTGATTTATAATATTAGCATGAAAGGAAAATCTATATGGATAAGTTTAAACAAATCGACGAGTTGCTTCAACAAAATAGCGGCATTATCCGAACTTCCCAAGTGATAGAAGCTAATATAAGCAAGCCTTCTTTTTACACTTATGTACAGACGCATAAGCTTGAGCGGGCGGCTCATGGCGTGTATATTTCCTCTGATTCATGGCCGGATGCCATGTATCTGCTTCATCTTCGCTGCAGTCAGGCTGTCTTTTCCCATGAAACGGCATTATTTCTTCACGACTTAACCGACCGGGAGCCTATGGTATATTCGATTACTGTGAAGACAGGTTATAATCCAACCCGGCTTCGAGAGGATGGTTTTAAGGTTTATACCATCCAAAAGGGGCTGCATGGAACGGGGATCATTGACGCAGAAACTTCCTTTGGCCATACGGTGCCGGTTTATGATATGGAACGGACAGTCTGTGATATTTTGCGGAGTCGGAGTAACATTGAAATGCAGACATTTCAAAGCGCAATAAAGCAATATGCCCTACGGAAAGATAAGGATCTGCGAAAACTTATGCAGTATGCGGCTCTTTTCCATGTAGAAAAGCTGCTGAGACAGTATCTGGGGGTACTTTTATAATGATAAAGACCGCAAGACAGTTAAAAGACCTGATCCGCAACCTTTCTAAGAAGAATTCTGCGGATGCGCAGATATTGATGAGAAACTATATGATGGAGCGCTTTTTGGAACGCATATCGACATCCGATTACAAGGACAGCTTTATTTTAAAGGGCGGTATGTTAGTGGCGGCAATGGTAGGGCTTGACGCACGTTCTACAATGGATCTGGATGTAACAGTAAAGGGCGTCAATGTCACGATAGAGGATGTGGAGAAAATTGTTACCTCGATCATATCCGTACCATTGGAGGACGGTGTGGAATTTCGGATAAAAAGTGTTTCCGAAATTATGGATGGGGCAGAATATCCGGGCGTCCGAGTCAGCATGGAAGCCTTATTTGATGGAGTGAGAACACCTCTTAAGATTGACATATCGACCGGAGATGTGATTATTCCAAGTGAAATCAGATATAGTTTCAAACTTATGCTGGAAGGCCGCTATATTGAGCTATATGCCTACAATCTGGAAACAGTGCTTGCCGAAAAGCTTGAAACCATTGTCAGCCGCAATGTTGCCAATACGCGCATGAGAGATTTTTATGACATTCATATCCTGCAGCAGATTCATGCTGGAAACGTTGACGCGGTTGTTCTTCGTGATGCTTTGGCAGCCACCTCAAAAAAGCGCGGAACGCAGGAACTGCTCAACGATGCTCTCGCCATTCTTGATGATGTGGAAAAGGATTCGGCTGTGAAACAGCTTTGGAGAAATTATCAAAATAGTTTTGCATATGCAGAGGATATTGATTGGGAAACGGTTATGCATTCTGTTCGGAGCCTATTCCAATTAGGGACATAAAGGGACAGGGAGGAAACAGATATGTTATCCATTATCAATCAGAATTACAGTCAGTTTTACAAAGGAATGGAGAGCCTGAAAAGCTATGGCTCGATTGAAAAAGTTGAGAAATTCTTGAGATTTATATGAGATAATAGACTCCGGAATCCGTCTGCTGCGCAGCCGTCGTGCTGCGCACTCAAAGATTCTGTCGTTACCATATCAGGTGAAATCAAATGCTCGCTTTGCTCGCGCTTGATTTCCTGCTGATATGGTATAATATTTTTTACGAAGGGAGGTTCTGAATGAATGAAAAAATCTTGATCGCAGATGACGAATTTTCCGGCCGGACTTCTAAAAAACGGAATACAGCCTTTTCAAAAAGGGAATGAGGACGCAGAGCATTTTGGCATGGGGCTGTATCTCTGTGATCTCCTCTGTCGAAAGCATGGCGGCTGTGTGGAAATCAAAAATTGTGCGTCAGGCGCATCGGTCAGTGCAATTTTGAAAATTTCATAAATCTTGAGCGTTTCTTGAGATTTGTCCGCTACACTCTTCTTATCATACGGATTAAGGAGAGCGTTTTTTTATGCACATTCAAGTCAAAGACATTTCAAAAATCTATGGTGCGGGTGAAAATAAAGTTGTCGCACTGAATCGCGCCACGATTACAATCAACGAGGGAGATTTTATCTCTATCATGGGGCCGTCCGGCAGTGGAAAAAGCACCCTGCTTCATATTATCAGCGGTTTAGACGTCCCTACTTCCGGGCAGGTGTTGTATGGAGATACGGACATTCACCATGGGAACGATAGGGAATTATCTGCCTTCCGCCGCAGGAAAATCGGTTTTATCTTCCAGCAATTCAATCTGCTCCCGGTACTCTCTGCACAGGAGAATATCATCATGCCGTTACTTTTGGACAAGCAGCGGCCCGACGAATCCTATCTGCATGATCTTACAGGCTATTTGGGAATACACGCAAGATTGACTCATTTGCCGCACCAGCTTTCCGGCGGCCAGAAACAGCGTGTCGCTATTGCCCGCGCACTGATCGCAAAGCCGGATATTATTTTTGCCGACGAGCCGACCGGAAACCTCGACAGTAAAAGCGGCGGTGAGGTGATGGAAATGCTCTGCGGTCTGCGGGCAAAAATGAACAAAACCCTTGTTATCATCACGCATGATCCGCATATTGCGGAGATGGCAGTCTGCCGTTTTACTATCGTTGACGGTATTCTTTCGGAGGTGACAGCGAAATGAAATCCTATTCGGCTCTTGCATGGAAAGAGTTAAAAGCGCAAAAGTTGACGGCAATCCTTATTTTGATAGCTGTTGTCATGTCCACCGCTATGACAACAGTGATCGGCGAGTCCATCGGTGTCTTACAATCTATTCGAATTGAGCAGGCGGAGGGACTTAATGGAAACCGTTACGCAACCTTTCATCAATTAACCCTGGAACAGGCGGAAAAGCTGCATGGGGATGATCGCCTTTATGATGTCTGCGATATTCTGAATGTTGGGGATATGCCGCTTGGCAACAGCAGCTTAACGCTTTATTTCCGCGAGCAATGAGCCAAGTGCCGTGCTTGCACGAGCATTTGGCGAATGCCGCGAGGGTCAAATACCCCGCAGCTTGCTGCGTTGCAAGTTTGATACCCCGTCAGCTTGCTGCGGGGTCTTTGATTTGAGGGAATATCACGGTGAGACGAACTCATGGTTTTCAGAGATGGGAACGGTGCGGGAAGGGAACTTGCCGGAAAAGGAAAATGAAATTGCGCTGCCGGAGGGGGCACTGACCTATCTTGGTCTGAACGCCTCTGTCGGTGATAGGATTTCGCTTGACCTTACTGCGCGCGTGAGGGACGGCTCGGTACCGTCCTATGGATATTCCGCTGATTTCATCCTGACCGGTGTTTTGGAGGACAACTATTTAGGCTACTCTACGGGAATTGTTGACGGCATGGTTGGCAATGGGACGGCAGAAAAGCTCCTGCCGGACGAATACTTGCGTTACGCAACCAATTTTAAGACTCATAGTAAAACCGATTTTCAAAAAACCATAGATGATCTCGCCGCTCAATCGGACTTGGACGAGTGTTATATCCGGTATAACCGGGTATTACTTGACGCACTTGGGATTTCATATAACGGCGAGGGAAGTTCTGACACGGCAAGCGGTTTCCCGTTTATGTTCTTCGCCTGTGCGCTTGTAGGCATGCTGGTACTATTTGCAGCGGGCTTGGTTATTTACAACATCCTGAAAATATCCATTGCGAGGCGGATCAAAGAATATGGTACGCTACGTGCAATAGGTGGAGAGCGGGGGCAGATCTACCGCCTTGTTTCTCTGCAGCTGCTTATTCTATGTGGGATCGGTATTCCGTTTGGACTATTGTCAGGCGCTCTTTCTGCGAAAGGCGTGTTGATCGCGGCTACGGGAATCTTAAGCCCGGATCTGTTTATGGCAAATAGCGCCGAAGAATTGAATGCGGCAATCAACGCTGCAGATACCGGCGGCATTTCGTCCCTGCTTATCAGCGCTGCAATCACACTGATCTTTGCCATGGCCGCCGCTTTCCCTGCGGCGCGGTATGCATCACGGGTATCTCCGACTGTTGCTATGTCCGGGCCGGCAGTAAAAATCAGGAGGAGAGTAAAGAAAAACAGGAAGATCCGCAACTTCGAGGCCTATTATGCACGGCTCAGTTTGAAACGCGGACGCAGCAGAACAATTATAACGATTTTATCCCTGGTCATGAGCATTACCGTTTTTGTTGCGCTGCAAAGTTTTACGGGACTGCTTGACGCCGGCGCCGATATGAGGGATAGCCGTATTGGGGACTATGCCGTTACGAATGAGACAATAGGAATAAGCGAAAGAGCTGTCAATGCTATGCGGGAAAACGATTTGGTAGAAAGTCTGTCAACAATGAAATTATCTGTCTATATGGACATAGATGCAGATAACTTTGACGGCAGCGTACCTGTTCATCCTCTGAATAAGGCGCCCTTTGATACCGATCTTATTGTCCGATCCTACGAGACGATGCAAATAGCCGGTTTGGATGAAACCCGTCTGCTTTCGTGTGTTTCTGATCTGTCAGAGCAGGATAAGGCCGATCTGCCGGCCGGCACGGCTTGTCTTGTCAAAAATCCGATCCGGTTTTCTGTTGGAAATGAGGAAGTGCCGCAAACCGTCATACATCTTAATGATACGATTACCTTTAATGGCGTCCCAATGCGTGTGGCCGGGATAGCAGACGGCCCCGTTATGATCAATAATGCCGGCTATACGAATGGGGGTGCAGGTTATCGCAGTAGACAGTGTTTACAACTCCATTGTCGGCAACAATAACTTTTCGGAGATTTATCCAATACTGAAAGAAAACGTTGATGCGGAGGCTTTTGAAAGTTGGCTGGATGATTGGTGTGCGGATAATCCGGGTACGCATTGGCTTTCTTACCGTATGTTTGACGCGCAGATGGAAGAGAGCTTTGAGCAGATTCGGATGCTGTGCCTTTCATTGATCCTCTTTGTCGGCGTGATTGGCATTCTCAATATTATCAATACGGTTTACAGCAGCATTCATACCCGTGTTTCTGAGATTGGTATGCAGAGAGCCATTGGCATGAGCGCAAAGAGCTTGTATAAGACTTTCCTGTGGGAAGGGGCGTACTACGGGTATTTTTGCGTCTGTTATTGGTGCGATGGCAGGATATATTTGCGTGATATTTGTGGGGGCGGCGGATACGGGCCGTCTTCAGCTTGTCGAGATCCCGATAGTAACAATTGGCGAAGCTGCCCTTGTCTCTATTGCAGCCTGCCTCATTGCAACGGCAATCCCCCTGCGCTCGATTGGCAAAATGAATATTGTTGAGTCGATTGAAACGGTTGAATAAAATGGGAGACCGTCGCCGACGTGCCTGCACGTTCATTTATGGTCAAGTCGGCGGATTTTTTATTGACATACCGGTCTATAGGTGATAGACTACATATGGAGCACGAGTCTATCGGCAATAGACTGACGGGGCAAAAAGACGTTTTGGAAAGGAAGGGTATAATGAAAGAGTACAGACTGGCCAAGCTGGAGGCGCGTTTCGCGGATTTGATCTGGGAGAGAGAACCGATCGCCTCGCCGGAGCTTGTGAAACTGTGTGAGAAGGAATTTGCGTGGAAGAAGTCAACTACCTACACGGTGCTCAAGAAACTGTGCGACAGGGGGATTTTTCAGAATGAGAATGCCACGGTGACGTCGCTGATCACAAGGGAGGAATTTTACGGCCATAAGAGCAGGGAGTTCGTGGAGGATTCCTTCGGCGGTTCGATCCCGCGTTTTCTGACGGCTTTTATGGGCGGGAAAAAGCTGTCGCCGAAACAGGCGGCGGAGATCAAAGAGTTGATAGACAATTTCACGGAGGAACAGCGATGAACATCGGTATGATTTTTATGAAGATCTGCAATATGAGTCTCACGGCCACATACTGCATTGCGGCGGTGGTACTGCTGCGGTTTTTGCTGCGCGGACAGCCTAAGATATTTTCGTATCTGCTGTGGAGCGTCGTGCTGTTCCGTCTTCTGTGTCCGGTCACGGTGACAGGCGCTTTCAGCCTTCTCAGAGTGGATCCCGCGCCCTTTTCCTATGAAACGCAGGATTATGGCGGGAAAGCTGCCGCGCTGTGGAGTGGAGCGGAATCGGAGCGTGGGGAAACGATCATGGAAGAGGAGGCCGCGGTCGGAGCAGACAGGGAACGGCCGTCGCAAAACGATACGGCGGGGGAGTGGACGGTGCGGAAGATCTTTACGGTAGGAGGCATCCTGTGGCTTGCTGGTGTGGCCGTGGCCGCGCTGTACAGTCTGTGGTCGGCATTTCGTCTTCGCAGACGGCTGTCGCGGGCGGTTCTGGCGGGGAACGGTGTCTATGAGGCGGCGGGATTCGACACACCTTTTGTGTTTGGCGTTCTCAGGCCGCGCATTTATCTGCCGATGGGAATGGAAGACGGGGAGCGGCAGCTTGTGCTGGCGCACGAGCGCGTTCACATCACGCGCAGAGACTATCTGTGGAAACTGCTGGCCTGGGGCGCTGTGTGTCTGCACTGGTTCAACCCTTTTGTATGGCTGGCATACAGGCTGGCGGAGGCGGATATGGAGATGTCCTGCGACGAGGCGGTGCTGGCACGGCTCGGCTACGGGGTGCGCAGAGAGTATTCCGAGGCGCTTTTATCCCTCTCCTGCGCGGGCGTAAACAGGGGCGGCTGCCCGATTGCTTTCGGGGAGAACGCGGTGAAAGGCAGGATCAGACACCTTTTACACTGTAAAAAGAGGACGGCCGCTGCGGTGACATTGATGTCACTTCTTTTGTGCGCAGTCCTGTTGGGTCTGGCAGTGAATCCGGCGCGCAGAGACGAGGCGGCGGAGGAGGAACAGAGGCAGTTCGTCACGGCGTACGCCGAGGCGTTCTGCGCCAGAGACGGGGACGCGCTTGTGGGATTGTACACCGATGAGACGGCGGCTTATGCCAATATCGGAGAGTTGGAGAAAACGGAGGGCGGGTATACTTTCGGCTTTTCCAGCCCGTGGCCGGACGAGTACCGTTTTGTGATAGAGGAGGGCGGCAATACGGGAGCCGGAAGGCTGGCGGCCGGACGGGACAGCGCGCAGGCGGACATCTGGTACTATGCCTGGACTTCCGATCCGCATATCGCGGTGTGGAAGGAGCGGCTCACTCTGCAGGAGACGGAGGAAGGCTGGCGGGCGGCGGACAGCGAGCTCACCTGGCTGGACAGCATCTCCACGGCGGAGCAGTTTAAAGAGGCGTACTATTGGCCGGACTGGGAAGGGTACGGCTGTGCGGACTATGTGCGGCGCGGGTTCGTGGAGGCGATCAATGAGCAGACGGCACAGGATGAGGAAACGGGCGGCGCGGACCGCAATGCGGTCTACAGAGAGCCGCAGACGGCGGTGCCGTGGATACTGAATCTGACGGGCGGCGAGAGTACGCCGGAGTACCGCAGCTCGGGCGGAGACACGGTCGTGGTCTATACCTTTGCGGACGGCAGTCAGGTCCGCATTCCCGCCTACGATGCAAATTTTGACGGCGCGACGGAGGCTTTTGCGACGGAGGAGAACCGGGCTTATGAGAGGCAGGAGAACCCGGAGACGGATGAGCCGGACCATGACGCGGACGGAGAGGCGGATGACGCTGTGATGCGGAATGGGGATTTCGCTAATCGGGAGGTCTGGGTCGTCCCGGGATTCTGGTCGGGGTATTGAGGGCGAAACAGGAAATATCTGTTTTTCCTTGCACTTCTACCGATTTCGATATAATGACATTATAATTAAGTAAAGAGGACTGTTGCAATCAGGCGACAGTCCTTTTTATACCCATTCATAAAATGTACATATAAAATATATCTGGGATAAATAAAGATAGGTTGACAATGTGCAAAGCGCAATATATAATTAGGTAAAAGACGTGAGGAGAAGGGACGACAGGGCAGATGAGATTATTGATGAAAGATGTTGTGAAAGAAATTGCGACAGGCCAGATTATGAACAGGGTTGTCTGTGCAAAGAACGAAGAATGTGAAAATAAAAGAAGTATATCGGTGTTGACTCCGGGGGCTATATCAGGAGGTGTAGTGCATCAGTCTGATTTAGGGATGGCAGTGCTAAAAAAGGAACCTTTTGAAAATAAAATTACAAAAGAGGGAGATATTGTCATCAAGCTGTCATCACCGTATGACTGTGCATTGCTGGAAAAAAAAGACGAAGGACTTCTGATCCCAAGCTATTGCGGGTTGCTTAGGGGAATTAAAACAGATACGGTATATCCCAGATTTTTATCTGGATATCTCAACTCGGATCATGTCAGAGAGCAGCTGCTTATGGGCGTCAATGCCTCGGCGGCATCGATGATCCGCCAACATGCATTACAGTCGCTGGAACTTTTGCTGCCAACGATGGCAGAACAGATATTGATTGGAGACGCCTATTGGTATTCCTGTCAGAAAAAAGCGATATATGAAGAGTATGTGCGCGTTCAGCAGAGAACAAGTGACGCGATCATACAGATGGCTATTCAGGAGGTTATAAGACGTGGCGCATGAAACAAAAAGCGAATATATGGAATGGAAAGCGTATGAAGTCGGGATTGATATGGGGAAAATGCTGTATAATAGTCTGATTTATATACAAGCGCCCGATAAAGATCTTCGGACAATCGTGACCTTTGGAATATTGAGCCTTATGATAAAATGTTTCAGTGAAATGGATAATCCGCCGATTGAGATTCCTGATATTCTGCAATTTAAGGTTTTGTGTCATTTAATACAAAATGAGATGCCGTTAGGACAACTTAGAGACTATCTTGAGGCACTTGGATCAATTTGCTATTATCCTGAATGGGGCGAACGAATATACCGGGAATTAGTGGAATGCGGAATAGAAAAAGACAGAACAATATTGCAAAGTGTTTTTGATGTGTTGGCCGGAATGCCTGTATCCACAGGCAAAGCTGTTTCTTCTATTTATGTTACCGCAGCTGTGCAGTTCATTCTTTCGGTGGGAGAAATGCCGGGGACAGGCTTGTCCGGCGTGGCTCTTATACCTATAGAAGTTTTGATGCTGTTAAAGAAGATGACAGATATAAAAGCAGGGGATATTTGTTATGGAGCTACTTGTGATAGCGTGGTTTTATTGCCGTTTATATCGCCGGGACAAAAATGCACAAACATATTCAATTATAACAGGCAGAATTATGTGGCGGCCATAGAGATGATACAAGTCATGTCACAGGCAGACAGAAGAAATATATTCCCGCGGTTTGAGCAGCCTTGTGTGCCGTGTGATTCTTCGGTAATACGGGGAAGATGTGACCATGCGTTTGCGTTTACACCACTTTATCGTCAGATGCTTCCGACGACAGAGAGGTTACTGTGGCTTGATGATAAGAATGAGTGTATTGCATGGTGGCCTGAGTACCGGCAGGCAAATCAGTGGATATATGCGAGGCATATAGCAGCTTCTTTGAGTAAAAACGGCAGAGGATACATATTTATGCCGCTGGGGACAATGTCGAGAGGCGGAAATGAGGCTGAGATCAGACAATTGTTTATAGAAGAAAATCTGATCGATATGGTGATCGAGTTTCCCGGAGGAACGTTCGGGCGCACTAACACATCGATAGCTTTGCTGGTTTTGCGAAAAGGCAGACAGCGCGATGATGTGTATATGGTGAATCTTTCCGGAAAAGAGGGAAAGAAACATGTAGCTGTCAATACGCGTTCCCACGTTGTGGATTTTAAAGATATGGAAGAAATTAGTGCAGCGATAAGAGACAGAAAACCCATAGATGGTTTGGCGGATCTGATTAGCTGTAAGGAAATCGTGCAGAATGCGTGCTCCTTCAGTCCAAGCGCTTATGTGTTTGAAAAGAAACAGATTGTTGCCGAAAAAATAGACGACCTGATTCTGGAGAAGAAAGCATTGGATGAAGAATATAAAAGACTGAATGAATATTATCAAAGCTCTATAGCGCGATATCAGCAGATGAGCAGAAATTGGCGTGACGATAGGAGATAGTGAGAGGAGGATTTGCCTGTTATGAAAGATTACTATTTATTTCTGGATGAATCAAAGAATACTCCCCCAAGTGTACATTTTGCGTTGGGAGGTTTCGCTGTCGAGGAAACAGTGTATCAAAATAAGATTTGTCTATATGTGCGAGAAATGAAAAAAGAAATTTTTGACGATGAAGATATTATTTTACACGAGACAGACTTAAGGCTTGCCGGAAAAGGCGGTTATAAGATCATGCGCAGAAAAGAAAAGAGAGATTGGTTCTGGAGAAAGATGGGAGCATTGTTTGACCGGCAGGATATTACTGTATTCACCGCTGTTATCAATCCTGAAGAATACAGAGAAACGTATCAGAGCGCATACTTAAACGATGCCTATTTTGTGTGTTTGGAAGTGGTTCTTGAAAAGTTTGCACTTTTTTTGGAGAAAGAAAATGCCGTCGGAACGGTATACATAGAATCTCAAAATCCCAAGGCGGATAACAGATTGCGAAATCATTTTGAACAGTTGATGAAAAGAGGGACCAGGCATTTAAATCATTTTGCGCT
The DNA here is from genome assembly GCA_947632515.1 of uncultured Lachnospiraceae bacterium. Lineage (GTDB taxonomy): Bacteria > Bacillota > Clostridia > Lachnospirales > Lachnospiraceae > UBA3282. The sequence continues at coordinate 7,447 of CANRPO010000004.1, read as the reverse complement.
GCGACGGCAGATACAAGGGCTGTATTTTTATCAGAAAGCCGATCTTAATATTGGCTTGCAGATTGCGGATTTCATTCCGAATACATTAAAGAAATATGCTTATGCGATACCAAACAGGCAGACGTCCATCCAAGAGGAGATCGTGAGTTGTCTATATGACGGGAAGATGGAGAAACCGGAGATTTTTGGATTGGAAATCCTGAGCCGGGACGGAAAATGCAGAAATATATTGACGAGCGATTTAAAATAGATTATGATTAAATTGCACAAGAGATAACGATAGTTGTCTGCGGTGCTGTTCTTATATAAGTTTAACGATAGTTATGTCTTTTATAAGAATATTATATGCAAGAAGTAATATAATACAAGAGAGAGGCCATACGATAGTGGGGCTTCTTAGCGAAAGCGGGAAATAGCCTGTGAGAAGCTTGACGATAGTCGATTACTTCTTATAGGTTATTTTTTATGCCATGTTGACTATGAGAATTTTGTTTTCTATATGATGGGAAACAGATTCGGCGCGAAGGGAGCTGTCTCCTTATGGAAATAGAGTTTGATGTCAAAATCACTGCCAACATATTGTACGATTATATGCTGCACCATACTTATAGCAGTCTGCCGGGCATTATGGGATCGCTGGTGGGAGTGCTGATGCTCATACTCTTCGCATCAAACAGGCAGCCCGTCTGTCTGATCATCGGGGTGGTGATCCTGCTCTATCTGCCGTGGACGCTTTTTCTCAAATCCAGACAGCAGGCGCTCAACAACGCGGCGTTCCGCAAGCCGCTGCACTACCGCCTGTCAGACGAGGGGATCGAGGTGTCCCAGGACGATGTGACGGAACGCATGGGCTGGGACGGCATGGTGAAGGCCATTTCCACACGCGGCAGCATCGTGGTGTATACGACGCCTGTGAATGCCTGCATCTTTCCGAAGAAAGATCTGGGTGACGGCAGATACAAGGTGATCGAGATCATCTCCACCCACATGCCGCCGAAGAAAGTGAAGATAAGAGGCTGACTGCAGCTACGGCGTACAGGGAGATCGTCTGAGCGGAAAACACGCGGAGATTGACCGCGTGGAGAACCCGCGAAGATGTTGCGCGGGAAAGCGCAGGAATCGGAGAACAGTATGAAAGTGACAGAGACGAACAGCGCCGACGAGACTTATGAGTTCGGCAGACAGCTCGGAGAGCGGGCGCGGGCGGGAGAAGTCTATACGCTGGTCGGCGACTTGGGCGTGGGCAAGACCGTTCTGACGCAGGGTTTCGCGGCGGGACTTGGGATAGAGGAACCGATCAGCAGTCCGACTTTTACTATTGTACAGATTTATGACGAGGGCCGGGTTCCTTTTTACCATTTCGACGTGTACCGCATCGGGGACGTAGAAGAGATGGATGAGATCGGCTGCGAGGATTATTTTTATGGGGACGGCGTCTGCATGATCGAGTGGGCGAACCTGATCGGGGAGATTCTGCCGCCGATCCGTAAGAGAATCACCATCGAGAAGGATCTGCGGGAGGGATTCGACTACCGCAGGATCACGGTCGAGGAGTGCGGAAAAGTGCAGGCGTGAAAAGACATGCGCGGCACAGGAGGCTGGGGCGCGCGGCATACGGTGAGGCGTGGAAAAGATGAAGATATTGGCATTGGACAGCTCCGGGCTGGCAGCAAGCGTGGCGGTCGCGGAAAACGATACTCTGATCGCGGAGTACACCGTACAATATAAAAAGACCCATTCCCAGACGCTCCTGCCTATGTTGGAGGAGATCAGGAATATGGTAGAGCTTGATCTGTCCACGGTGGACGCGATTGCGGTGGCGGCGGGACCAGGTTCCTTCACGGGACTCAGGATCGGGTCGGCCACCGCGAAGGGGCTTGCTTTTGCGCTGGAGAAACCCATCGTTCCCGTGCCGACGTTGGACGGTCTGGCTTATCAGATGTATGGGACGGATGCGCTTGTCTGCCCCATCATGGATGCCAGAAGAAGTCAGGTCTACACGGGCCTCTATGAGTTCACGGACCACGGAAACGGCGTGGCGCATGATTATGACATGCGAGTCATAAAGGAGGCTTGCGCCGTTTCCTTCGACGAGATTGCGGAGGAGCTGAACAGAATAGGAAGAAAGACCGTCTTTGTGGGAGACGGCATCCCTGTCTTTCGGGAGCGTATGGCCGAGGTCATGCGGACACCGTATATTCTGGCTCCTGCGCATCGCAACAGACAGTCGGCGGCGTGTATCGCAGTTCTCGGCGGTGTCTATTACAGACAGGGCAGGGCGGTGAGCGGCGCGGCGCATGTGCCGGAGTATCTGCGGCTGTCGCAGGCGGAGAGGGAACGCAATGAGGAGCAGGCGCGTCAGGCGGAAAATAATCGCGGGACGCAGGCAAGGCCGACGCAAAAGGCGCAGCGAACCCTATACCGCAGAATGACGCCGAAGGATGTCCCTGTGATCAGCAGGCTGGAGGAGGAGGCGTTTTCCATGCCATGGTCCGCCGATGATTTTCTGGAGATGATCGGCAAGGCGGACGCCAGATACTATGTGGCGGAGCGGGACGGCCAGATCCTTGGCGGCTGTGGAGTGCTGATGATTGCGGGCGAGGGCAATATCACCAACGTGGTGGTCGCGTCGGAGGCAAGAAATCAGGGAATCGGTACGGCTATGCTGACCTATCTTCTGGAAGAGGGCAGGAAGGAGGGGCTGACGGCGTTCACACTGGAAGTCAGGGTGAGCAATGCCGCCGCCATCCATGTGTATGAGAAACTGGGATTCGTGTCGGAGGGGGTGCGTCCCGGTTTCTATGAGAAACCGAGGGAGGACGCCCTGATCCTCTGGAAGAGATAAAACGGCCGAAAAGGGCGTGAAATGACCGGCACGTCTGGAAGAGACAGGCAGTGTATGGAACAATTACCACTGTTGTTACGCACTTTGTTTGATAAAATGAGACATAGCGGCATAAGTAACAATGCGGGAGGTTTGTCATGCGCGTTTATTCGGAACAAAAAGAACTGATGCAGGTAACTTGTAATGGCTGTCGGAAAAATTTATTGGTAGAAAACGGATTTCTCAGAGAGGAATGCATTCATGTGGAGCATGATTTCGGCTTTTTCGGGTCGAGAGACGGACTCAGCCACAGGTTTGATCTGTGCGAGGAATGTTACCAAAAAATGATCGGACGTTTCGCGGTTCCCGTGGAGGAGTGGGAGAGAAAAGAACTGCTCTGAGCGGGTCCGGCGGTCCGAAATTAGGAGCGTATATGTTAGATATTTGTTTACTGGGTACGGGCGGCATGATGCCGCTGCCGCGCAGATGGCTTACGTCGCTGATGGCGCGGTACAATGGGACGAGCATACTGATCGACTGCGGGGAGGGCACGCAGATCGCGATGAAGGAGAAGGGATGGAGCCCCAAGCCCATCGACATTATCTGTTTCACGCATTATCATGCGGATCATATCAGTGGACTGCCCGGCATGCTCCTCACCATGGGGAATGCGGAGCGGACGGAGCCTCTGCTGCTCATAGGGCCTAAGGGACTTGTCAAAGTGGTGAGCGCTCTGCGGGTGATCGCGCCGGAGCTGCCCTTTGAGATCAGATGTCTGGAGCTGACGGAGGCTGAACAGTCCGTCGCTTTTGACGGTTTTCGCATAGAGGCATACAAGGTCAACCACAATGTGCTCTGTTACGGGTACAATATCGTGGTGGAGCGCATCGGCAGATTCGATGTCGCCAGAGCGGAAAAACTCAAAATTCCGAAAAATTACTGGAATCGGCTGCAAAAAGGTGAGATAATAGAGACGGAAACGGGGACTTTTACGCCTGATATGGTGTTGGGAGAACCGCGAAAGGGGCTTAAAGTGACGTACTGCACGGATACCAGACCGACGGAGAGCATCGTGAGGAACGCGGCGGGCGCGGATCTTTTTATCTGCGAGGGCATGTACGGCGAGCCGGAGAAACAGAAGAAGGCAAAAGAGTACAAACACATGACTTTCTATGAGGCGGCGGAGCTGGCGAAGAAGGCCGGAGTCAGGGAACTGTGGCTGACGCATTACAGCCCTTCTCTCATCCGCCCGGAGGAATACATGCAGGCCGTGTGCAGGATCTTTCCGAACGCCGTTGCGGCGAAGGACGGTCGAAGTACGGATCTTGCGTTTGAAGATTAGAAGACTGCGAAAGAGGCGCGGAAGGATTTCCAAATCTGGCGGGAGAGGAGCTGACAGCTTATGAAACGTTCTAATATCATTGGTGTTGTTGTGATCGGAGTGATCCTTGCGGCGGTGGTGGTGTGGTTCGGCATATCTCTGCACCGTGGACTGAAGGCGGAAACGGAAGAGAACGTGGAGTCTACGGCGGTGCAGAAAGTCCTGTCGAGAGATCTGGAGAGAAACTATCCCCCCACGCCCAAGGAAGTGGTGAAATATTTCGCGGACATCACCGAGTGTTTCTACAATGAAGAGTATTCGGACGAGCAGCTGGAACAGTTGGCGGAGAAGATTCAGGGCATCTACGACGACGAGCTGATCGCCAATAAATCCCAGGAGGATTATCTGAACGATCTGCGCAGCGAGATCGCGGGTATGAAGGAGGACAACTGGACCATCTCGAGCTATACGCTCTCCTCCAGCGTGGATGTGGAAGAGTTCGTGGAGAACGGCTATGTCTGCAGCAGACTGTACTGCACTTTCAATGTAAAGCGCGGTACGGCGGGCACGGTGGCCTCCATGCAGGAGTTCGTACTGCGTAAGGATGAGAACGAACACTGGAAGATCTACGGCTGGGAGCTGGTAGCCAATTAACGGGGAGAAAGGCACGACAGGCACATGGGAGAGACGTGCGAAAACAAGGACATCAGGATACTTGCCATAGAGAGCTCCTGCGACGAGACTGCGGCTGCGGTGGTGAGAAACGGTAGGGAGGTCCTATCCAATATCATATCCTCGCAGATCGATCTGCACACGATCTACGGGGGCGTGGTGCCTGAGATCGCGTCCCGCAAACACATCGAGCGGATCAATCAGGTAATCGAAGAGGCGCTTGGAGCGGCAGGCATGACACTGCGCGATATGGACGCTGTCGCGGTAACTTACGGACCGGGGCTTGTGGGGGCGTTGCTTGTGGGCGTGTCGGCAGCCAAGGCGATCAGTTTCGCATCAGGCATTCCGCTGGTCGGCGTGCACCATATCGAGGGACATATCAGCGCCAATTATATCGAAAACAAAGAGCTGGAGCCGCCCTTTGTCTGTCTGGTCGTGTCGGGCGGGCACTCTCATCTGGTAAAAGTCATGGACTACGGCGAATACGAGATACTGGGGCGCACCAGAGACGACGCGGCGGGAGAGGCTTTCGACAAGGTGGCCAGAGCCATCGGACTCGGTTATCCCGGCGGACCTAAGATCGATAAGGTATCGAAAGAGGGAGATCCGGAGGCAATTCAATTTCCGAGGGCCAAGGTCGCGGATGCAGTCTATGATTTCAGTTTCAGCGGGTTGAAGTCGGCGGTTTTAAACTACCTCAATGCCTGTGAGATGAAGGGGATCGAGGTCTGTCAGGCGGATGTGGCGGCCTCCTTTCAGAAGGCGGTGGTAGATGTGCTGGCGGAACATTCCATGCAGGCGGTACAGGAATGCGGCATGAAGAAATTTGCCATCGCGGGAGGCGTGGCCTCCAACTCGGCGCTCAGACAGAGACTTGCCGAAGAGTGCGGGAAACGGGGCGTGGCTTTTTACAGACCGTCGCCCATCCTGTGTACCGACAATGCGGCGATGATCGGCGCGGCGGCCTATTACGAGTATCGCAAAGGCGTGCGCCACGGCTACGATCTGAACGCGGTGCCGAATCTAAAGCTGGGCGAAAGATGAAGTAAATCCCTTCGGGATTAACTTCAGGAGATCGTTCCACGATCTCCGGTTTGTGGCGTCGTCTCAGAGGGCCGCGCGGTCTTCACGGCGCAGAACAGAAAACGAGACAGACAGAAGAATCATGGATCAAAAAAGCATGGATAAAAAGAGATGTACCGCTATCGTGTTGGCGGCCGGGAGCGGCAGCCGCATGAAAAGCGACGTGGCAAAACAGTTTATGGAGCTGCGGGACAGGCCGCTGATCTGGTATGCGCTGCACGCCATCGAAGAGTCCTCTGTCATGGATGACTGCATTCTCGTCACCGGGGCGGAGGATATTTCTTATGTAAAAGAAAAGATTGTGGCACGGTACGGCTTTGGCAAAGTAGACGCGGTGATCGCGGGCGGGGCCGAGCGGTGCGATTCCGTGTATCAGGCGCTGCGGTTTCTGGCGGACGGCGGGCTGACGGTCCCGAACCGGGACGGATATGTATTCATCCATGACGGCGCAAGACCCCTGCTGACGGAAGAAATACTGCTGCGCTGCTACGAAGAAGTGCGTAAGTGTAAAGCGTGTGTGGCGGCCATGCCCGTGAAGGACACCATCAAGATCGCGGACAGCGGCGGGTTCGCCGCACAGACGCCCGACAGAAGTACGCTGTGGCAGATCCAGACGCCGCAGGTGTTCGAGGTGCGCCTGATTATCGAGGCGTATGAAAAGATGATGGCGCGGCGGGCGGGCACAGCTGCAAAGGCGTATACAGACGACGCCATGACGGTGGAGGCATTCACGGACACGCCTGTCAGACTGGTGCGGGGCTCGTATGAGAACATCAAAGTCACCACGCCGGAGGATATGGCGGTGGCGGAGGCCTTTCTGGGAGAGACGCCTGACCCTCGGCAAAAAGCGGCGGAGGTTTTTCTGATATGCGGTAAGATCTGCAGCGGCAAAAGTACCTACGCGGAACGTCTGCGCATGGAATACGACGCGGTCCTGCTGTCCGTGGACGAGATCATGCTCGCGATGTTCGGACTGTATGCCGGAGACAGGCATGACGAATACACGGAGCGCATACAGGAGTATTTGTTTGCGAAATCTGTCGAGATCGTCAGAAACGGCCACCCCGTGATCCTGGACTGGGGATTCTGGACGAAACAGAAACGGGCCGCCGCGAGAGCGTACTATCAGAGCCGCAATATCGCGTGTGAGTTTCATTATATCGATATAAGCGACAGCGTCTGGAGAGAGCGGGTAGAGAGAAGGAACCGCATGGTGTCGGCGGGGGAGACGGAGGCTTACCTGATCGACGACAATCTTGCGGAAAAGTTTGCGGGCTTGTTTGAACCGCCGTCTGACAGCGAGATCGACGTTTATGTCCGGGAGTAATTTTGGTGTAAATTTTTGGTGTAATTTTTTTGGCAAATAGGTTGACACTGAAAATCATTTTTGCTAGAATATTTCTTGCGCTGACCGCAGAACTTATTTCGTGACAGATATTATCTGACGATTTCTGCGAGGTGTACGGAATACCCGGAGAGGTATCGAAGTGGTCATAACGAGGCGGTCTTGAAAACCGTTTGTCCGCAAGGGCGCGTGGGTTCGAATC